>CANNIZ010000029.1 GCA_947505245.1 Pseudomonadota bacterium
CCCAGATCGGCCCCGTGCCGCCGTAGACCGCGGCGTTCGTGAGCAGGTAGAGGACCTCGAACAGCGGCGCCGCGTCCATTCGCAGCGCCTCCTCGCCGATCACGCGCCACGCATGGTCGACGAATTCCGGTGCGTCGACGCGTCCAGAGAGGAGCAGGCGATCGCGCTGGGTGCGGTCCATCTTGGTGAACGCCTCGATCAGGCGCTCGACGATGAACACTTTGGACCATGGAAGATCGGCGAGGGAGGCGTCGAAGGCGTCAGCCAGGGCGGGGCGCAGGCGCACGTTGAGCTGGCTCGAGCGGCGGCGGGTCAACGGGCCTCCAGGGTTCGCGCGCCCGGGGCGGCGCGGTGGCTAGCCTAGTCTAGCCGACCGGCCGCTGGGGGCGCTTCTGGGCGCACCCGCAGAGTCACGTTGGTGCTGCGGCATCGCGGGCCATGGAGCGATACGATTCCGATCACTTGACGCGGCGAAGCACCGTCACGCAGTTGGTGACGCCCGAACCGCCGACGTTGAACGTGACACCGACGGTCGGCGCCTTGTTCGACGGCGCGAGGCCGATCGGCTCGCCAACGAGCTGCTTGTAGACGAGGGCGTGCATCGAGGCGCCCGTCGCGCCGACCGGGTGGCCCTTGGCCTTCAACCCACCGGAGAGGTTGATCGGGACGATGTCGTCGGGGCCGAACCGCCCCGCGACGTAGTCGTGTCCGGCGCGCCCGTCGTCCGCGAGGCCGAGCGCCTCGGTGCAGAGCAGCTGGTTGATCGTGAAGCAGTCGTGCACCTCTGCGAGATCGAGGTCGGCGACCGTAATCTTCGCCTCGGCGTACGCGCTCTCGACCGCGTGCTTTCCGGCGGCGAGCCTGTGCTTGTCGTCGCGCTTCGACAGCGGCAGGTAATCGACCGCGTGGCCGATGCCGGCGATCTCCACGACCTTCTCGCGGGTCTTTCGCGCGTTCGCCGTCGACGTGAGCACGACCGCGGCGGCGCCGTCGGTAACCAGCGAGCAGTCGTGCAGCCGAAGCGGCGCTGCGACCATCACGTTCGCGCCCTTGCCGGTGTCCGGCATCCCGAGGATCGCCTCGGCGGTCTGCGGGCCGTTCTGCACGTGTGCGAGCGGGTTCTTCGCCGCGTTCCGGTAGCAAAGCGCGGCGACGTGGGCGAACTGGTTGCGGATCTCGGCCTCGGAGTAGCCGTACCGCGCGATGTAGGCCTTCGCGAGCTCGGCGAACAAAGCCGGGAACGTCGCGCCACGCGCGGCCTCCTCCGGCACGAACGAGCACGTCGCGAGCGCCGCGGTCATCGCGGGCGTGTCGAGCAGCGTCATCTTCTCGACGCCGATCACGAGCACGTTCCGGTAGCGTCCGGACTCGATCGCGTACACCGCGTCGTAGATCGCCACCGACGATGACGCGCACGCCGCCTCTGTGCGGGTCATCGGCTTGAACCGCAGCGCGGGGTCGATCGCGACCGCGAGCGGGCCGATGTGCTCCTGCCCGACGAACCTCCCTGGGGAGCAGGTGCCGATCCACACCGCGTCGATGTCCTTCGCCTCGAGACCGGAGTCGGCGATTGCACCCCGTCCCGCCTCCACGATCAGGTCGTAGAACGACCGGGTGTCGGTCTTCTTCTTGAACGAGATCATGTCCTTGACGTCGATGAACGCCCCGAACTTTGTGTTGTACGCCCCGACGATGCTGACCTGGCTCATGGGAAACCTCTAGGATGGAAGGGTTATTTTGCGAGACCGTTCGCGATCAGGCCGCCGGTGATCTCGAGACAGGTGGCGTCCATCGCGTCGTTCTGGACGGCGAACACGATGGCATTTGCGATCTCCGCCGGCTCGATCAGCCGCCCGATGTGGACGCCGTCGAGCAGTCGCGCGAGCGCATCCTGGTTCATTCCCTTGACCATCGGGGTCCCGACGTAGCCGGGCGCGATCGCGACGCAGCGGACGTTGTGGACGCCCTTCGCCTGGAGCTCGCCGACGATGATCTTCGGCCACAGGGCGAGGGCCGCCTTCGCCGACGAGTAGTTCATCTGGCCGACCTGGCCGCTCTTGTTGACGGACGAGATCGGGATCAGCACGCCTTCCCAGCCGTTGTTGACCATCCGCAGCGCCGCCTCGCGGATCGTGATGAACGCGCCGACGAGGTTCACGTCGATCACCGCCCGGAACTGGTCGGTCGTCATCGCCTTCTTGACCTTGCCGGTCTCCTTGTCGACGTTGAGCATGAAGCCGTCTTTGATGATGCCCGCACACGCGACCGCGACGTTGAGCCGGCCGAACCGCTCGATCGCCGTGTCCATCAGGTTCGCGACCTCCTCGTCGGACGTGACGTTGCACGTCGCAATTTCGACTTCGCCGCCCGCGGCGATGATCTCGCCAGCGACCCGCTCGAGCGCCGCCCGGTTGAGGTCGCCGATCACGACCTTCGCGCCCTTCGCCGCCAACGACTTGGCGACCGCCTCGCCGATCCCGCTGCCGCCACCGGTGACGACCGCCACCGCTCCGTTCACGTCCATCGCGTCCTCCTTTCGGGGTTGTGCTGCAACGCAGCATTGTCGGGAGAGTGTAATCGACGGCGCGTTCGCGTCAAGTGTTGCATTGCAACATTGGTCGCCACGTGCGACGGGCACCTGGGACGTGTGACCCGCGGCTGGGGGCGCAGGAAACCGCGCGATCGGGTTACCCCGTCGGGGAGGGCGGCTTGAACCGACGCACATTCCTGTTCGGGGCTTTGGGCGCTGGTGCGTTGACCGCGATCGGCGCGGTGCCGTTCGCGTTGGTGGACGAGGACGCTGTGCTGCTCGCAGCGATCGACGCGATCTTCCCGCCGCTCGAGGGGATGCCGACCGGCGCCGAGGTCGACGCGGCCGCCGCGTTCCGGAGGTACATCGCAAACCTCCCGACGCGCACGCGGTTCGAGGCCCGCGGTCTGCTTCGCGCAATCGAGGTTGGCGCGGCGGCGACGACGGGCAGCCGGTTTACGGTCCTCGATCGCGATGGACGGACCGTGTTCCTCGAGGGCCTGCTCGACGGCGTGTTCCCGCAGCGTCTGCTCGCGAACGGGCTGAAGCAGGTGTGCGCCGTCGCGTACTGGCAGCACCCGCGCACGTGGACGGCCCTCGCCTACGATGGGCCGCTCGTCGGTCGGAGCGCGCCATGAGTGTTCACATCGACTGCGACGTCGTCGTCGTCGGCAGCGGAGCGGGTGGCGGCCCGGCTGCGTCCGAATTGGCGCGCGCGGGGCTCGACGTCGTCGTGCTCGAGATGGGCGACAAACACGACCCGAAGACGTTCACCCAGCGCGAGGAGGACATGTTCCCGCGCCTGTTCCAGGACGCAGCTTCGCGCACCACGGCGGATCGATCGATTCAGGTGCTGCAGGGAAAAGGGGTCGGCGGGTCCACCGTTCACAACCTGAACCTGTGCAAGCGCGTGGACGACGAGCTGCTCGACGTGTGGGAGCGCGAACACGGCCTTCCCGGCCTGCGCATGGCGCTGGCCCCCCATTACGCCGTGGTCGAGCAGCGCATCGAGGTCTCCGAGGTCCCGTGGGATCGCGTGACGCGCAACAACCGCCTCCTTCGTGTGGGCGCCGAGGCGCTCGGCTGGAAACACGGCCCGCTCAAACACAACCGCAAGGGCTGCATCGGCAGCGGATTCTGCGAGCTCGGCTGCGCCTACGACGCGAAGATGAACAGCGCGCGCGTGTTCCTGCCGGACGCCGAACTACACGGCGCCCGCGTGCTCCCCGGCCACCGCGTCACCCGCGTCACCACCGCGCTCGGCCGCGCCACCGGCGTCGTCGGTGAGGGCCCGACCGGCGAATTCTCCGTGCGCGCGCGGGGCGTCGTGCTCTCCGCCTCGGCGACCGGCAGCTCCGCGATCGTGCTCGCGAGCGGCCTCCCCGACCCCTGGCGCCAGGCGGGCCGCGGCCTGCACCTGCACCCCGGCGCCACCGTCGGAGGCGTGTTCCCCGACCCCGTCGACGGCTGGAAGGGCATCCCGCAGAGCTGGGAGTGTACGGAGTTCCTGCACCCGACGGACCCGGATCGCCGCGTGTGGCTCGTGCCCGTGTTCGGCCACCCCGTCGGCGTGGGCTCGATGTTGCCGGGAATTGGTGCCTCAGCGACGAAGCGGATGGCGAGCTTCCGGCACATCGCCGCGATGACGCCGATGCTGCACGACACCAGCGTCGGGCGGATCGAGGCGACGCGGGACGCGCGGCCGATCATCCAGTACCAGAGCAACGAGGCGGATCTGCGCATGATGGCGAAGGGGATGATGGGCGCCGCCCGCATCCTTCTCGCGGCCGGTGCCACGGAGGTGCTGATCCCGACGTCCCGTCCGCGCATCATCACCGCGCACGATCAAGCGAAGGCGCTCGCGAACGTCGCGCTCGGGCCGCTCGATCCGCCGCTCGCAGCGGTGCATCCGATGGGCGGGCTTTGTATGGGCGGCGATCCGAAGCGGTCGTCGTGTGACGCGACGGGCCTTTACCATCAGCTACCGAACCTTTGGGTGGCGGACGGGAGCCTGTTCCCGACGTCCACGGGTGTGCCGCCGCAGCTTTCGATCTACGCCTTCGGGCACCTCGTCGGGCAGGCCGCCGCGGCCGCCCTGGAGAACAAATGACCGCGATCCGGGGCCTGCGAAAGCCCGAACACCAGCTCCGCCGCGAGCTCGTCCAGTTCGCGCGCCTGTGCTACGAGCGCGGCCTCCTCGTCGGGTTCGACGGGAACCTCTCCGCGCGGATCGACGACGACCTGATCCTGTGTACGCGCGCCAGCTGCCACAAGGGCCTCCTCACCGACGAGGACCTGCTCATCGTCACGCTCGGCGGAAAGAAGGTACGCGGAAATGGTACGCCGACGTCGGAGCTCAGCATGCACCTCGCCTGCTACAAGGCGCGGCCGGACGTGCAGGCCGTGATCCACGCGCACCCGCCGATGTGCATCGCGTTCACGGTCGCGGGACTGTCCATGGCGCAGTGTGTGCTGCCGGAGGTCGTGCTCACGATGGGTGTGATCCCGACGCTGCCGTACGAGACCACCGGGACCACCTCCCTCGCCGATCTCGTCGGCGCGGCCGCCGAAAACCACGACGCGGTGCTGCTCGATCACCACGGCGCAGTCGCGCTCGGCGACTCGCTGCTGTCGGCGTTCTGCAAGCTCGAGACGATGGAGCACACGGCGCTGATCCTGAAGTCCGCGCGCGACCTCGGCGGCGTCATCGACCTGCCGCCCGCGGAGTCCGCGCACCTTCGCAAGCTCGGTCTGTCGCGCTACGGCGGCCCCCCCGCCGCTCAGGCCCGCGTGGGTGAGCCGTTCGCCGACCTCCCCGCGGCCTGCCAGGTCTGCCCAACCCCGCCGAAGGCTCGTTAGTCCTTGAACCCGTTGTCGCCGGCGATGGTGCGGTAGCGCGCCGCGATCGGCCGCTCGACGCGCGCCTTCGTGCCGGGCTCCAGGCCGTACAGCCCGAAGCTGAACGCCGTCATCCCGTGGTTCCACTCGTAGTTGTCCACCCACGACCACGGGTAGTACCCGCGGATGTCGGCGCCAGCGGCGATGCGGCCGTGTACGGTGCGCAGCGACTCGTCGAGCAGATCGGCGCGCGCGCCTTCGTCCGCGGGGTTCGACCAGCCGTTCTCCGTGATGATCACCGGCAGGCCGTACTCACCTGCGCGATCGAGCACGTGGCCGAGGCCTTCCGGCGTCGGGATCCAGCCGATCTCGGGGTAGAAGTCCGCCACCGGGATGTCGCCCATTCCGGGCAACGTCGTTCCGAGGCCCGTCACCGTGACCACCGCGTAGTAGTTGACGCCGATCCAGTCCAACGTGCCTGCGAGCTCCGGCTTGGTCGTCTCGAACGTGCCGTCGACGTCCTCGTCCCACGAGCCGTTGACCGCGCCGTCCAGGAACAGGCGGTGGTACAGGTGGTCGACGTGCTCGACGCCCGCGACGTCCTCGGCGCGTGCGGGGTCGGCCGGCACCATATCCGCCATGTTCATCACGATGCCAACGAACGTGGCGTTGCCATCACCATCAACGTCCACCGTGTCTTCCGCGCGCAGCGCGGTCGCCATCACTCCGTGCCCGAGCACCTGGTTCTGCAGCACCACCCTGGCGCGCACCGCGTCGAACGATAGCCCGGGCGGGTTCGTGCGGTCGGGTCCCGGCGTCAGGTAGCCCGCGAGGACCACCGCGATCGGCTCGTTGAGCGTCGCCCACGTGTCGACCTCGCCGCCAAACTCGCGCCCACAGAACCCGGCCCACAGGCCGATCAGCCGCAACATCCGCTCGCGATCGACCCAGCCGTCGTTCGCGCAGGTCTCCGCGTTGTAGTGACAGTCCTTGCCGTCGTGTACCCACAGCGGGAGCGTGTAGTGGTTCACCGTGACGAGCGGCTTGATCCCGGCTTCGTTCATCGCAGCGAAGAACTCGTGGTACCGCGCCAACGCGTCTGGATCGGCGTGGGCGTACAACTCGTCCACCGTGGTGGCGTCCTCCGCAGCGGCGTCCGGGAACACGCGCGACCACTCGAGGCCCATGCGCAGCGCGTTCAGGTTGTCGCTCTTCATGAGCGTGACGTCGTCTTCGAACGTCTCCCACATGCCGGGACCACCCGAAAGCGGCTCGCCGGACAGGTGCAGCGAGGACTCGGCGATGAGGTCGGGATCGGTCACCCATTGGTACCAGTCCGAGTGGGGATCCTCGCAGTCTGCCTGCGACCACGTCGGGCAGCCCGGATCGACCTGGAACCCCGCGGTGGCGGAGCCCCACTGGAAGTCCTTCGGGAACCGGCCTTCGGGCGAGCACGCGAGCAGCAGAGACAGCGCGATCATCCGTACACCACGAGGGCGATCAGCACGACGCCTACGACCACCAGGAGGACTCCAAGTCCGAGCACCACCAGCAAACCGACGCCAGCGAACGCCATGCTCGCGGACGACGAGGCAGGCTGCGGTGGAAGCGAAGGAGACGCGGACTTTCGCGGCGTCGCCGGCTTCGGAGTGGGCGCGGCCGCAACGGGCGAGGAGATCGGCGTGATGCTCCGACCCTTCGGGATGTTGCTCGCCGGAAACTCGGGCGGTTTTGCGGGGAGCGGGCCGGGTCGGTGCGGGGCCGGAGAGGGCGTCGCGAGGTTCATCGTCGCCTCGGCCTTCTGACGGCTTGGCGGCGCCGTCCCACCGCGGCCGGGCGACTTCTGCGCTTGCGGGGGATCTTCGAACAGCGTCTTGCCAGCGAGCGCGGCGTCTTTGATTGGCTTTATGGCCGGGAACTGGATGCCGCGCACCCACTTCTGCAACGTCGGCCCCACCATGTCGCCCGCGATCTCTTCGCAGCGGTCGGCGACATCCTTGGCGGTGGGCCGGTCCGCCTTCTCATACGACAACATGCGGTGCAGCAGGGCCATCGTCCGCGGGTCCTCGGCGTGCACCTTCGCGAGCCGCTCGATGACCCAGGGGTTGTACACGTCGTCCATCGCGGCCGTCGCGAATTGCTCCCCGACGTCCATGTCCTCGAACAAGCGCTCGCCGACCAGCAGCCGGTACATGCTGGAGCCGAGCGCGTACACATCGCTCTCGGCGCCCTGTTCGCCGCGTCGGAAGCACTCGGGGGCCGCGTACCCCGGCGTGAACGGCAGCTCGCCGAGCTTGGTCTTGGCCTGCCGGCTCATCTCCTGGCTGCGCGCGATGCCGAAGTCCAGCAGCTTCACCTGGCCGTGGATGGTGAGGCGCATGTTCTCGGGCTTCACGTCGCGATGGATCAGGCGGAGCGGGTTGCCCGTCTCGGGCGAGACCGTGCTCCAGGCCGCATGCAGCGCGTCGGCGATCTCGCCCATCGCCTGCAGCACGCACTTCTGCGGCATGAGCCGGTCGGGGCGGCACGCCTTGGTGAGGTCCATGCCCTCGACGTACTCCATCACCAGCGCGATGCGGCCCTGGATGCGGCACATGTCCGTGGCGCCGAGGATGGCCGGGTGGTTGAGCATGCCGAGGATCCGTCCCTCGTCGCGCAGCCGCATCACCGCGTCGTCCTGGTCGTCGAGCCCCTCCTTCAGCACCTTCACGGCCATCTGCCGCGTCAACCCCGCCTTCTTCACGGTGGCAAGGTACACTTCGCCGAAGCCGCCCTTACCCAGGCAGTCGTGGAACTGGAACTCGATTCGGGATTCGGTGGCCATGTCCGCGCCGAGTCTAACCGCGATACGCCTCGGACATGACCCTCGAATTCTTCTACGACGTCGCGAGCCCGTACACGTACCTTGCCACCACGCAGATCGAGGCGATCGCGGCCGACTGCAAGGCGAAGCTCGTGTGGCGCCCTTTCCTGCTCGGCGGCGTGATGAAGGCCACCGGGAACCGGCCTCCAGCCGAGCTGATGCCGCGCGCGCGGTACATGGCGAACGATTTGTTGCGGTGGAGCCGGTACTACGGCGTGCCGATGAACACGCTGTTTCCGATCTGGAATTCGCTGCTGCCGATGCGCGTCATCGCGGGAACTCCGGAAGACCAGATCGCAGCGATCACCCACACCGTGTTTCGCGCCTACTGGGTCGATCAGAAGGATGTGAACGACCTCGCGGTGCTCACCGACCTGGTCGGCGCCGACGCGGTCGCGCGGGCGAACGAGCAGTCCACCAAGGACCGCTTGCGAGCGAACACCGACGAGGCCGTGGCGCGCGGCGCGTTCGGCGCGCCCACGTTCTTCGTCGGGGAGGAGATGTACTTCGGCAACGATCGCCTGCCGTTCGTCGAACAGGCCCTGCGTGGGCAGCGCTAGGAGCTACAGGACAACATCGAGCATCCCGCCCGGTGCCGGGCCCATTCAGGGCGCCGCACGGCGTACGATCCCCTGCCCGGCTGCGGCGTGTACGGGTGCCTGAGGACGTCGAGGAGCTCGGCAATTCCAGACACGTCGCCCTGAGTGGCGCGGTCGATGGCTTCCTGGGCGAGCCAATTGCGCAGCACGTACAACGGGTTGACGGCGTTCATGCGCTCGCAGCGGGAGGCGTCGTCGACGCCGTCCAAGCGCGCGCGGGCCGCGTACCCGGCCAGCCACGCGAGCACCGCGGCGCGGTCGGCTTCAGCGAGAGGCTGGTACCAGGCGTCCGCGAGGGACGATGGGATCGAGGTGGGCGCGCCGGCGTCGAGAGGCACCTCGGCGAGGGCGCGAAAGAACAACGTCCAATCGACCTCGGCCCGCGCGAGCACCTCGCGGAGGGCGTCGATCAGCGCCGCGTCGGGGGTCGCAAGGCCGAGCTTTGAGGCCATCATCGCGAGGTCGCGTGCGCGAAGGCCGTCGTGCAGCTCTTGCAGCGACGCTTCGAGCGGCGCGGGGTCGCCGATCAGCGGGAACAGGGCCTCTGCGAGGCGCGCGAGGTTCCACAACGCGACCTGCGGCTGGGTGCCGTAGCGGTAGCGGCCACGGCCTTCGTCGGTGGTGTTGGGCGTCCAAGCGGGGTCATACGGCTCGAGCCAACCGTACGGGCCGTAGTCGATCGTGAGGCCGAGGATCGACATGTTGTCGGTGTTCATGACGCCGTGGACGAAGCCGACGCGCATCCACGCGGTGACGGTGGCGAGGGTACGTTCACCGACCTCGCGGAACAACGCGAGCATCGACGCGGGCGTACGCGCGCCGAGGTGCGGGAAATAGGCCTCGAGCACGAAGTCCGCGAGCTTGCCGAGGGAGGTGGGGTCGTTGCGCGCCGCGAAGATCTCGAAGTTCCCGAACCGGATGAACGTGGGCGCGACGCGGCAGACGACGGCGCCGGGTTCGTCCGCGGGGTGCCCGTCATAGAACATGTCGCGCAGCACGGGATCGCCGGTGGCGACGAGCGAGAGGGCGCGGGTGGTGGGGATGCCGAGGTGGTGCATGGCCTCGCTGCAGAGGAACTCGCGCACCGACGAGCGCAGCACCGCGCGACCGTCGCCGCCGCGGGAGTACGGCGTCGTCCCGGCGCCCTTGAGCTGCAGCTCGAAGCGGCCCGTCGGCGCGACGACCTCTCCGAGCGTGATCGCGCGCCCGTCCCCGAGCTGGCCTGCCCAGTTTCCGAACTGGTGGCCGCCGTAGCAGGCGGCGAACGGCTCCATGCCGGGGAGGAGGTCGTTTCCGCCAAAGACGTCGGCAAAGCGCTGGGACGCGGTGTGCCCAGCCGTGAGCCCGAGCGACTCGGCCACCTCGTCGGCGACGGCCAGCGTGCGCGGCGACCGCACCGGCGTGGGGCCGACGCGCGTGTAGGCGGCGCGCGCGACCTGACGCGGGACGTTCGCGAGATCCGGATCCGCTGGGAGGCGCCGAACGAACCGATTGTCGAACGTGAGGTTCATGTGGCGACCTGCCTGGCTTTGAATTGCGCGATCACGTGCTCGATGCGGAACAACGCGAACGCCCCGAGCAGGACCCCGAACCACAGCGTCGCGATGCGGATCAGCAGCGCCGCGGCCAACGCCTGGCCGTGCGTGAGATCGGGCACCGCGGTGAGCGCGCCACCGATCAACACGCCGTCCGCCATGCCGAGCCCGCCTGGCGAGGGGCCGCCGAACACCGTGGCGAACGAGTAAAGGAACGTGCAGGCCCCGATCGACGCCTTGACGTCGAGCCCGCGAAACACGAGCCAGTAGCCCAAACATTCGGCCCACCAGGCGACGAGCGAGACGCCGGTGAGCGCGAACAGCGAGCCAGGTGAAAGGCACACCCGGAGCGCGCGGTAGGTGTCGGTCAGGCGATCGGCGATGGCGGCGAACCCGACACGGCGTACCAGCCCGATGAGCGCCATCGACGCGGTCTGCGACGCGACGAGCGCCAGGAACAGGGCAGACGCGATGCCGGTGCCGGCGACGAGCTTGACGCCGTCCGCCATGTACGTCGAAACGCCCATCGCAGCGAGGATCAGCACGGCGAGACCGTCCGTTCCACGCTCAGCGATGAGGGCTGGCACCGTGCGCTCGTACGGCGCGCCGACGAGAGCGCGGATCAGCCACGGTTTGAGGACCTCTCCGACTTTTCCGGGGCTGATGACCATCGCGATGCCGCACAAGAACACCCACGCGTTCGTCTCGTGGGGGACGTCGATATCGACCTTCTTCAACAGCCACGCCCACTTCGCGTAGCGCGACCCGTAGTTAACGAGCGTGAGCAGCAGCACGGGTACGTAAAGACCCCATCGGAAGCCTTCAAGTTCGGCCGCGGTCTCGTGGTACCCGGTGAACAGCGCGTACGCGGCGAAGCCGAGCACCGTGACGCCGAGCGCGACGGCTACCCAGCGCCGAAACCTTGAGATCACATCGGCGGCCGAGAGTTCCATCGCGCAATCGACTATCATGCCAATGGAGGATGGGCGCAGATGCGTCGGTGGTCCATTGGGGCGCGCGGGCAGGCGCCTGTACAGGTCGAAGCGAATTCGTGGCTCGTCGCGTTGGGCCTGGGGCTCGAGCGCTTGGACGAGGCCGACGGGATCGAGCGCCTCGCCTGTGAGGTGCTTCAGAACGGAACGGTCATCGTTCGCGACATCTCGAACGGCAACAGCTTCGTCGTGCAGCCACTCGGCGTCGAGGTTGCCGAAGAGGATGACGTCACCGATGACGACTTCGGCAGCGAGCCGATCGAGGTCACCGGTGAAGCCGACCGCAGCGTCCTTATCGCCGAAGCGAACACCATCGACGGCGCGTGTGAGGCCGCGATGGACTCTGCGCGGCAGATGGTTGGCTGCGAGAGCGGTGCAGTGCTCCTGTTAAGCGGAGACGTGCTCGAATTTTCCGCCTCGTTCGGTCCAAAATCGGATGAGGTGAAGATGCTCACGGTGCCCGCCGGTCAAGGCATCGCCGGGTACGCCATGGCCAAGCGGCGCATCGTCATCCTCCAGTCAGCCAGGGACGACGTACGCCATTTTCCCGGTGTGGACGAGGCCGTCGAAGGTGAGACGCGCGCCCTGGCAGCGTTCCCGATCCTCCACGATGGCGTCGTCCTGGGCGCGATCGAATTGCTCAACCTGCCGGAAGGCGCGCGGTTCTCCCGCGCCGCCGTGCACCAGGTTCACGTCGTCTCCCAGCGGCTGGGCTCGCGAATCGCGGCGCTCCGCGCGCTCGGAAACTAGCCGTACAACGGACGCGTAGCGCTATTCGACCTCGAGCCTGCGCGCCTGTTCGCCCATGGTGCGCCACCGCTCCGGCCACGCTGAGACCAGATCGTTCTCGCGTGCGAGGGCGAGCGCGCGGATCAGCGAGCGCCGGGCTTCGACCACGTCGCCCGTGAGCTCGTGCACGATGGCGAGATCCGCGAGCGCGAGCGCGAGGAGATCTCCGCAGTCGTCTGTGGGCTCCGCGTCGTGTGCGGCCCGCTCGAGCCGGGTCTGCGCGAGCGCAAAGTCCTCGAGGCGGATCGCGATCGAGCCTGCTGCCCAAGCGGCCGACACCTGCTGCCTGACGGTGCCCGTGTGCGCGTGACGGCGCGCGGCGTTCTCCCAGGCCTCCAGGGCGTCTTCGTGGCGCTCGAGCAACTCGAGCACGACCGCGAGATCGTGAAACACCTTGCCGCCGAGCGCATCGAGCTCGTGTTCCGCGGCGAGGTCGGCCGCCATGTGCAGCCAGCTCGCCTTGTCCTCGTTCGTGCGCGAAGTCGTCGCGAGCAGGCAGCACGCGTCGATCGCCTCTTCCCAGGCGCCGTTTTCGCGCGCCCAGTCGAGGTAGTCCCGGAGGCCTTCGGTGGCGCCCGCTGCCGATCCGACGGGGTCGCGGCCGTACGACGCTTCGCCGTACGGATCGTCGCGATCCTGCGGCGCCTCGGCTTCGGCCACGAGCAAGCGCGCGTTGGCGGCCTGGTACCGGCGGGCGACGTCAGGCCGCTCCGCGTAGGGCATACCGCGCCGGGCGTGGTGCATCGCGTCGCGTGCCGCGTCGAGGTCCTTGCGACGCAGGTGGCAGCGCGCCAACATGCATCGCGCGATCACCTCGGAGCCGCGATCGCCCTTCTCCTGCGCGCGTTCGAGCAGGTCTTCGTACGCCGAGCGCGCGACGGCGAGGCGGCCAGCTTCGTACAAGGCGTCGGCGTGATCGACGAGGGAGCGCAGCGTGGGGACGAGAGCGGACATGGTTGCCAAGCATAGCACCGGGCGAGCCGAGATCGGTCGGAACGCTTGACCCGCGCGCCGGGGTGGATAGCGAGAGCGTCTTTGCTACTGGAGGTCCTGTGTTCCAGGCTGAACGGATTCGAACGATCCTCGAAGAGAAGCTCCCGGCGTGTACGGCGCTCGTGCGCGATGACGCGAACGACGGGGAACACTTCTCGGCGGAGGTCACGTCGTCGGCCTTCGCAGGGCTCAACCTCGTGCGCCAACACCAGCTGGTGTACGGCGCGCTGGGCGACCACATGCGCAGTGATATCCACGCGCTGCAACTCAAGACTTACTCCCCAGAAAACTGGCCTCACAAAGGATGAATCCGATGTCCGACACCAATGCCGCAATCAAGGACCTGATCGAGAAGAACCGCGTCGTCGTGTTCATGAAGGGAACGCCGGATCAGCCGCAGTGTGGCTTTTCGCAGCGCGTGGCGATGATCGTGAAGGCGCTCGGCGTTCCGTTCGCCTCCGTCGACGTGATCGGGCAGCCCGAATTCCGCGACGCGATCAAGACGTACTCGAACTGGCCCACCATTCCGCAGCTCTACATCGACGGCGCGTTCGTCGGCGGGTCCGACATCGCGTACGAGATGTACCAGTCCGGTGAACTCCAGAAGATGATCGACACGAAGCCCGCGTGAGGAAGTCGCGCGCCGCGCCCAGCCTGGGCTGTTTCCTCGCCAAGTCCGAGCCGGGCGTGTACTCGATCGACGATCTCGCCCGAGACGGCAAGACGGCGTGGGAGGGTGTGCGCAACTACCTGGCGCGCAACACGCTGCGGTCGGCAAAGAAGGGCGACCTCGTCCTGTTCTACCACAGCAACGCCGAGCCTTCGGGCGTAGTCGGCGTCGCAAAGGTCGCGCGCGAGGCGTACCCGGACCCGTGCCAGTTCATCGCCGGCCACGCGTACGAGGACCCGGCGAGCAAGCCGGACGAACCACGCTGGTCGACGATCGACCTCGCCTTCGTCGAGAAATTCCCGTCGACGGTTTCGCTCGCGGCATTGAAGGAAGACGCCGCGTTGCAGGGCCTCGAGGTCGCGCGCAAGGGCTCGCGGCTGTCGGTGCATCCCGTGTCGCAGGCCCACTTCGAGCACATCGTCGCGCTCGGTCGCAAGAAGAAGCGCTGAAAGCTGCAGGCCAACGAGGCAGGGTCGAACCGTAGTAAGGTAGGGCCTGAGGTTCGACGATGGTTGCGCTGAAGCGGGCCTGGGCGTGGCTGATGGTTCCGCCGCCCCTCGGCGACGAGAGGCATTTGCGTCGGGCGACCCTGCAGCTTCGGATCGTACGGTTCCTGCTGGCGTCGATTCCGGTCGTCTTCGCGCTGTCCATGCTCGGCCCGAACAACACGCTCGGACCGAACCTCGCCGTGTACCTGCCGCTGACGCTGCTGTTGCTCGGTGTCGTTGCGTTTGTGCAAAGGGGTTGGTTCGACGTCGCAGGTTGGATGATCAGCAGCATCATCTGGCTGTTCGTCACGGCGGCGACGGTGGCGTTTGGTGGCCTCCCTGCGAACAACGCGGCCGCCTACGTCATCGTGGTGATGGTGGCCGGAGCAGCGCTCGGCCCGCGCCCAGCGGCGTTCTTCGCGGTGCTCTCGGCCCTGGCGGCGGGTGCGATCGCGTGGGCCGAGCTTGCGGGCTTGCTGCCCGCGCCCCTCGTCCCGGTCACGCTGCTGAACGCGTGGATCTCGGTCACGATCACATTCCTCCTCGCCGCCGTGCTGCACAACCTCTCGATTCGCGACCTCGACGGGGCCCTCACGGCGGCCTCCCAGGCGTTCGCGCGGCAGCAGAAGACCCAGTGGGAAAACGAGACGCGGGGGCTTCACGGCGCGGCGCTCGCGCAGCTCGCCGAGCGGGCGTTGCTCGTGCCGGACGCGAAGACGTTCTGCCAGGAGGCTGCGAGCGTCGCGGCGTCGTTGTTGTCGGTCGAATTCGTGTTCCTCGTCGAGGTCAGCGCTGAGGGCGAGGCGTCGCTGGTCGGACTTCACGGGCGCGACGCGGTGGGGACTTCCATCGCTGTGGCAGGGACGCCGCTCGCCGAGGTTCCGGTTTGCGCGCTTCGCCTCGATGTCGCTGATCTGCGTGCGCTCATCGAGCGGCTGGGCGCGGGCCCCGTCGGAGGCGGGCTCCTCGTGCCGGTGCGCGGGAGGTCGAACGGGCGGGGCTTCCTCGGCGTCGCAACCGACGGGCCACGCACGTTTACGCGCGCCGAGGAGCAATTCCTCGGCACGCTCGCGAGCCTCATCGGCACGTTGTTCGAGCGCGAGGTCGCGACCGATCGCGCGCAACGGGCGCAGCAATTCGAGGTGTTGGGGCGCCTGGCGAGCGGCGTCGCCCACGACTACAACAACCTGCTCACCGTGATCATGGGCACCTCTGACGTGCTGCGAAGCGAGATGAGCGCCGCCCGACGCGCCTCGCTCGTGGACGACCTCGACCACGCCGCCGAAAGCGCCCGACTCCTAACGCGCCAATTGATGGCATTCAGCGGGAAGCAGGTGATCACGATTGGGCGGCTCGACCTCGCAGCTCACGTGGGCGACATGTTCGCGATGATGCGCCGGCTGGTGGGCGACAGCTACGTGTTGGACGTCGTGGTGCCGCCCTCGCCCGTGTACGTCGACGCTGATCGCGGAAGCATCGATCAGATCGTGTTCAACCTGCTCGTCAACGCACGCGACGCCATGCCCGATGGAGGCACGATCGAGATCGTCGTGGAAGCGCCAGGGGACGGTGTCGTCCTGTTGCAGGTCCGCGACGATGGCGTCGGCATGGACGCTGCGACGCAGGGACGGATGTTTCAGCCGTTCTTCACGACGAAGCCGCAGGGCACGGGGCTTGGCCTCGCGACGGTCGCGGACATCGTGCGGCGGCACGGGGCCACGATCGACGTGGCCACGACGCTTGGGGACGGCGCGACGTTCACCGTGCGTTTTCCGGAGGCCCGCGCCGAGTGCGGGACCGTCGGGGCCAAAGAGCCTGACGGCGAACGGCACGGGCGGGTGCTGCTCGCCGAGGACCACTCGCTCGTCCGCGCAGGCACCACCCAGATGTTGCACAGCCTCGGGTACGACGTGGTGGGCGTGGGATCGGGTCGCGAGGCTCGCGATCGGCTGCTGAAGGACCACAACTTCGTCATCCTCGTGACCGACGTCTCGATGCCCGACGGCGACGGTCGTCAGCTGGTGCAGGAGCTGTTTCTCGACGGTCACAAGCTGCCGGTGTTGTTCATCAGCGGGTATACGGAGGAGGGGCCGGCAAGCCCGATGGGCGTGAGCGGGTTCCTCGCCAAGCCGTTCACCCGCGAGGAGCTTCGGGTGGCGCTTTTGACCTGCCTAAGCGCGAGTGAACCGGTCTGAGGTCGCGTTCAGCGCGTCACAGCGTGGGCCACCGCCCGACCGAAGTCTTCGGCCTTGTGTACAAGATCGATACGCAATTCGGCGACGAGCGTGAACACGCCCGTCTCTTCGCGGAACCGCATCCCCAGGTCGCCCGGGTCGTGCGTCCACGCGCCCATGTCTTTCAGGAGCGACTCCGTGCCCGCCGGATCGTCGGCTTGCTCGTCGGTCCATGCGCGCTCGATAAGCGCGTCCGCCGCGTCTTTACCGACCCGACCGGTGTCGCCGAGCCACCGAAACCACTTCGCCGCGAGGAACCGGATCGACAGCGTCCACGGCCCCTGAGCCGGGTACGGGTGCGGGCCCACGCGGATGCCGATGTCAGCGAGGGCGTCGCCGGCGCGCCGCTCGAGCGCCCAGTCGGCTCCGCGGAGATCGCCAGGGACAAAGCGCGCGAGACCGACCGGGTACGCGGACGCCCAGGGCGTCGCCGGGATCACGGCGGCCTGCGACCGCCGCACGGGCCTTCCGCCGGCCTGCTTGTCGTACGTGGAGCCGAGATCGCCGTAGCTGTGCAATTCGACGAGCCCGCGCGCGCCTTCGCTCACCCGCCGCACCTCGCCAAGGGCCGCCCGGTACCACGCTTCGAGGGCGGGCTCCGCGCCGGGCGCGAGGTGTTCCCTCGCCCAGCCGTCGAGCGCGCCCTTGCCGAACAGCGTCTCTTTCGCTTCGACGCGACCCTTCCAGCCGCGGTTCAGGTCCATCAGGCCGCGCGGGAGGAGCGGACGGATGCCCACGCGACCGCTGGCCCTCGCAGCGGCGTCCAGGGCCTCCCGGCTGCCCTCGTCGTGCCACTCGGCGACACGCGCTTCGAGCTCCTGCTGCACAGCGGCGTCGGAGTCGACGAACGGCGAGGCCATGGTGAACTCGGCGTAGCCGTGGGGGGCCGTAAACACGACGTCGTTCTTGCCCGGGATCTCGACGACGGCTGGCTCGGGGCGGGGAAACATGGGGCACCTCGGGGGCGAGCATGTGCCAGTTCCCTACGCTCGCGCAAGCGCGTGGGATAGGGTGGCGTCCTAGCCAGGAGCGCCCGTGTCCGACGCCTCGACTCCGTCCCCCGCCACCGGCGGCGCCAACTCCGTGAACGATCTCCTCTCCTTTCTCGGCCGCTCGCCGACGCCTTGGCACGCGGTCGACACCGTCGCCGAGGTGCTCGCGACGCACGGTTTTGACGCGATCGACCTGTCGTGGGAGCCGCGGCCGCTCATCGCCGGCACCCGCGGCTACGTACGCTCGGGTGGCACGATCATCGCCTTCCAGGTCGGAATGGAGCCGGTCGCCGCGTTCGGCTTCCGCATCGCTTCGGCGCACACGGACTCGCCGGGCCTGCGCCTGAAGCCGCAGCCGATCATCAAGGGCAACGGCTACGTGCGGCTGGGAGTGGAAGTGTACGGCGGCGTGCTGCTCTCGACCTGGATGGACCGCGACCTCGGTCTCGCCGGTCGCGTCGTGCTGCGCGACAAGGACGCGGGCCAGCGCACGGTGCTCGTCAACATTGCGCGCCCGGTCGCCCGCATCCCGAACCTCGCGATCCACCTGAACCGCGGCGTCAACGACGAAGGCGTCAAGCTCAACGCGCAGACGCACATGCCCGCGGTGTTCTCGCTGGACGTGGACGCTGCCGATCCGCTCCGCGACCTGCTCGCGAGCGAGACCGGCGCGACGCCGGCCGACGTGTTGACGTGGGACCTCGCGCTGTACGACCTCGCGGCCCCCGTCCGCGGCGGGCTGAACGGCGAGTTCGTATTCTCCGGCCGCCTCGACAACCTCGCGTCGTCGTACGCGCTCGTCCAGGGCATGATCGCGTCGCTGGACTCCGGGTTCGATGGGCGTCCCTGCGCGGTGACGTCGGTGATCGCCCTCCACGACCACGAGGAGGTCGGCTCGCTGTCGGCTCAGGGCGCGCAGGGTCGCCTGCTCGAGACCGTGCTCCAGCACGTCGTCGACCAGGCCGAACAGGCGCCGGGCGGCCTCGTCCGCGCGCTCGCGAACAGCTGGCATCTTTCGGCCGACATGGCCCACGCCGTGCACCCCGGCTACGCCGACAAACACGACAGCCAGCACATGCCCGAGCTCAACAAGGGCCTCGTCATCAAGCAGAACGCGTCCCAGCGGTACGGGACCGAAGGCGAAACGTCCGCGTTCGTGCTCCGCCTTTGCGAGAAGGCCGGCGTGAAGCCGCAGTGGTTCGCGAACCGCAGCGACCTCGCCTGTGGCACCACCGTGGGGCCGATCGTCGGCGCTGCGCTCGGTGTCCACACCGCCGACATCGGCTGTCCGATGTTGTCGATGCATTCCATCCGCGAGATGTGCGGAACGAAAGACCACGAGGGCATGATCGCCATGCTCGACAAGTTCTTTCGCGGCGAAGGGTAGGTGGGTTTGGCCGGTAGCAAGTTCTCGATTGGTGTGGTCGGCGCGACGGGCGCGCTCGGAAAAGAGATCCTCGCGGTGCTCGACAAGTCGCCCTGGCGGCCTGACACGGTAAAGGCGTACGCGAGCGCCAAGTCCACGATCCCGACGGTGGACTACGGGGACTCGCACCTGCCCGTGGACGACCTCGCGGACGCCGACTTCGAGGGGCTGGACGCCGTGATCCTCGCCGTTCCGCCCGACGTCGCTCGCGCGGCGGCGGACCGCGCGGTGGGCTGCGGAACCAAGGTCGTCGACTGCTCCGGCGCGCTGCTCGTGGACGGCGACGTACCGCTCGTGGTGCCGTGGGTGAACCCGCTCGTCCTGAAGGACCTGCCGCTGCGCGGGGTGCTCGCGATCCCGCACGCGACGGCCACGCTGCTCGCGTCGGTGTTGGCGCCGCTCGCGCGCGCCGGACTGCTCGGTCCGGTCGAGGCGACCGTGATGCTGCCGGCGTCCACGCAGGGACGTGACGGCGTCGATGAGCTTTCGCGGCAGGTCATCGCCCTGTTCAACAACGGGACGGCGCCGCGCAAGGTGTTCGAACACGGTCTCGCGTTTGACCTCCTGCCCGCGGCGGACGCGGTCCGACCGGACGGTCTGACCGAAGGCGAGGCGCGCGCGGTCGACGAGATCGGCCGCCTGCTTCCGGGCGTCGACGTTTCCGTCACCGAGGTCGGCGTGCCTCTGTTCTCAGGGATCGCTGCAACGATTCGTATCGCCGTCACCGCCGATCCGGAGCACGTCGCGCGGGTGCTCGCCGAGGGCGGCGTGCAGGTTCCGACGGGGGCGCGCGCGCTTCCGCGGCCACGGCGGGTCGACGGGCACCCGTTCGCCCATGTCGGCCGCATTCGTGCCGACGCGCACGGGCTTCGCCTTTGGGCCGTGATGGACAACCTCCGGGGTGCCGCCGCCGTGGCCGTCGGCACCTGTGGCGTGCTCGTCCGAAAGCCCACCTGACCCATCGGGCGTAATCCCGAGTAAGGCCCCCCTCCGTCAACCGTCCGACGCCAGACCGCCGACCCCACCTTAGGGTGGCTGGCTCGGAGGTCCGGTTGAACACGCTCGTAGGCCCATCGCTCGACGCGCCGCCGTTCTCCACGCTGGTGGATGCGTTCGAGGCCCTCACCGAGCAGCACGAGTCCGTGTTGGTCATCCATCGCGGGAAGGAGCGGTTCTCGCTCACCGGGCCGGAGTGGGTGCATCTCGCCGCGTGCTGGTCGCGAGCGCTGCAGCGTGCAGGGGTCGGCCGCGGCGACCGCGTCCTCCTGTTGTTGCCCAACGATCGGCAGTTCGTCGGTGCGTTCTTCGGTGCCCTTCGCCTCGGCGCGGTCGCGGTGCCCCTCGCGTGGCCCGCCGGCACCAACGTCGCCCACGCGCTTGCGGCGCTGACGCCGCTCGTCGAGAAGTCGGACGCCAAAGCGCTCGTCACCCCGCCCGGCCTCGGAACGCCGTGGTCCGTTCCGGTGGTCGACGCGCCCGACACTGAGCCGCTGGTGACCACGGCAGACGTGTCGCCTTCTGCGCCCGCGTTCATCCAGTTCACGTCGGGCAGTCTCGGTCGCCCGCGCGGCGCCGTGATCTCGCATCGTGCAGCGATCGCTTCGGCGTGGTCGATGGGCCGCGCGATGGGCGTCGGGCCGTCGGACGTCGGCGTTTCCTGGCTGCCGCTGTTTCACGACATGGGCCTGGTTGGCGCGCTGCTGTGCCCGCTGGTGCACGGGTTCCCGCTACATCTCATGTCGCCGGGCGAGTTCCTGCTCCATCCACGGCGCTGGCTCGACCGCGTTCACGAGGCACGCGGCACGCTCGCCGCCGCGCCAGACTTCGCGTGGGACCTCGTCGCGCGGCGGGTGAGCGCGGAAGGTCTTGACCTCTCCTGCTGGCGGTGGCCACTGTCGGGCGCCGAGCCGGTCCACCGGGCGACGCTCGATGCGTTCGCGCAACGTTTCGGTCCGGTCGGCTTCCCCGGCATACGGCCCGTCTACGGCCTCGCCGAGAACACGCTCGGCGTCGCGTTCTCCGCCGGAGATGAGCCCGATCACCTCTGCGAAGGTCGCCACGTCCCCTCGGTGGGAACGCCGCTGCCCGACATGTCCGTGCGCATCGCCGGTGAAGGTGAAGGCGAGATCCTCGTGCGCGGCCCCTCGCTGATGACCGGGTACTTCCGGGACGAAGAATCGACCGCTGCGACCTTCGACGATGGCTGGCTCAAGACGGGCGACCTCGGCGTGATCGAAGGTGGACGCCTTTACGTGACCGGTCGCGAGAAGGACCTCGTGATCCAGAGCGGGCGGAAGTTCCACCCGTACGACATCGAACGCATCGTCGCGAGGCTCGTCGACGCGCCGCCGAACGGCGTCGCAGCGTTCTCGCAGCAAGACGGCGATCGCGAGCGGCTCGTCGTGGTGTGCGAGGTGCGCGGCGTCCCCGATGTCGACCTCGAGAAGCGCGTGCGCGGGCGCCTCGCGGACGACCTCGGCGTGCGCGCAGACTTCGTGTTCATCGTGGCCCCTGGCGCGCTCGAGCGCACCACGAGCGGCAAGGTGCGTCGTCGCGCAGTGGCGCAACGCTTCGCAGCGGAGGTGGTGTCGTGAACGCCCTCGTCCTCGGTTCCGCCGGCTTCCTCGGCGCCAACCTCGTCCGCGCCCTGGTGGCGAAGGGCATCACGCCGACGTGCGGTCGCAGGCCGCGCACCAACGTGCTCACGCTGCGCGGGCTCAAGGTCCCGTTCGCGATGACCGACCTCGACTCGCCCGAGGAGCTTCGGGCTGCGATGACCGGTCACGACGTGGTGTTCCACCTCGCGGGCCACTACCCGAAGTTCTCGTTCGATCGGCAAGGCGCCATCCGCCTGGGCCTCCGCCAGCTTGAGAACGTGCTCGACGCGGCGGCCGCCACCGGCGTGAAGCGCGTCATCTACGTCTCCAGCACGGCGACGGTCGCGCCGGCGGCTGGCCGCGCCTCGAACGAAGGCGACGTGTTCGACGCCCCTCCCGGGTTCGGCACCTACCACGACCTGAAGTGGCTGCTCGAAGCGCGCGCGCTGAACGAGAGCCGAACCGAGGTCCTGGTGGCCTGTCCGGCCGCGTGTATCGGCGCGTGGGACCTGCGCGTCGGCACGAGCGCGCTGTTGGTGGCGCTGGCGCGCGGCATGGACCCCAAGCACCCGGACGGCATCGTCTCGATTGTCGATCCGGAGGACGTCGCCCGTGGGCTGATCGCCCTCGCGGAGGTCGAGCGTCCGCCGAAGCGCGTGCTGCTGTCCGGCGGGAGTCACGCGCTGCACGCCCTGCTCGACGCGGTGGCGCTGCGGTACAAGGTCGCTCCGCCGTCCGCGCCGATTTCGGCAGCGGATGCGATCGCGCTCGCAGACGCGTCGGAGCACCGCGCCGCCACGGAGGGTGGGCGCCCCGAACTTTCGCGCGAGATCGTCGATCTCGTGATCCACGGCGTGAACCTCGACGCGAGCGCGTCGCTCGCGCTGATCGACGCCTACACCCCGCTGTCCGTCACCCTTGATCGCTTTGATGCTTGGGCGCAGCGCATGCGCCTCGTCCCCCGTCCCCTCGTCCTGGAGCCCACATGAACACCGTCCCGATCGAGCCCGCCGAGCAGGTCCTGAATCTCCTTGGGCAGCTCACCACCATCCCCCGGGCCGACATCAAGCCCACCGACAACCTGCGCGCCGACCTCGGCCTTGACTCGGTGGCGGCGATGGAGCTCGTGTCCATGCTGGCCGAGCAGCTCCAGATCGAGATCGAGCTCGAAGACGCGATGCAGATCGAGACCGTCGGTCAGGTGATCGAGCTCGTGCGCGAGCGCACCCGTGGCTGACGATCCGATCGTCGACGCAGTCGAGCGGTTCGCGAAGGACCAGATCGACGCGCGGGCGATCGACCACGACAAGCGCATTCCGCGCGCGGTGATCGAGGGCCTCGCCGAGATGGGGCTGTTTGGTCTGACCATCCCCGAACAGTGGGGCGGCATCGGGCTCGAGCTGCCTCGGGTTGCAAAGGTGATCGCCGCCATCGCGAAGGTGGACCGGTCCGTCGCGACCACGGTGGGTCTGCACGGGGGCCTCGGGACGCGCGGGCTCGTCGCCTACGGAACAGACGCTCAGAAGGAGCGCTGGCTGCCCGATCTCGCTTCGGGAAAGCGCCTCGCCGCGTTCGCGACCACCGAGTCCGAAGCCGGCAGCGACCTGACGGCGATTCGCACGCGCGCCGTGCCCGAGGGCGATGACTACGTCCTCAACGGCCAGAAGATCTATGTGACCAACGGCGCCCTCGCCGACGTGTTCACGTTGTCGGTGGCGTCGTCCACGCCAGAAGCTCGCCGCGGACTTCAGCTGATGGTGTTCGAAAAGGGCGACGGGATCGTCGTCGGCGCCGAGGAGGAGAAGCTCGGCCTCCGCGGCTCGTCCACGACGTCGCTGTTCCTCGACGGCGTCCGCGTGCCGTCGTCGCGCGCGCTAGGCGCCCCGACGAAGGGCTCCGATCAGCTCTCGCACGTGTTGTGCGTCGGCCGCACCTTGATGGCGGCGGGCTGCGTGGGCTCGGCCACCGGGGCGATCGACAAGGCCGTGCGGCACACGATGAACCGCCGGCAGTTCGGCAAGGCGCTCGCGTCACTCGAGGTCGTGCGCGAACAGCTCGCGACGATGGAGGTGCTGCGCGCTGCGATGGAGGCGCTCGTCGACGTGACGACGCGCGCGCTCGACGAGGAGATGAAGCTGCACCGCTTGTCGCTCGCGGCGAAGATCTTCTGCAGCGAGTCGGCGTGGGAGATCACGGACCTCGCGGTTCAGTTGCACGGCGGGTCCGGCTTCGTCGAAGAGACCGGGGTCGCGATCCTGCAGCGCGACGCGCGCATCACGCGCATCTTCGAAGGGGCGAACGACGTGCTTCGCGTCCGCCTCGGGCTGATGTACGCCGGCATGATCCCCGCGGTGGCAACGGGCCCGCTCGGGGAGGTCGTGCGCGACCAGGCCATCGCGCTGAAGGCCGCCTATGGCGTGCGCCTGGCCACCCAGCCGCGCGAATTGTGGCGGCTCGGCGGGCTCGTCACCCTCGCCGAGACGGCTGCGGCGCTCGCCGGGAGCGGCGCTCCTGCCGACACCATCGAGCACTTCAACGCGCTCGCCCAGGAGCGCGCGGCGGTCCTGGTGGGCGGCCCGCTCGCGCTCGGACCGATCGACACCATCTGCAAACGTCTGCTGGAGGCCCAGTGAAGGTCCTGTTTGTCTACCCGCGCTTCTCCCGCCACGCGGAGCACAACCCCGAGCTGCTGACGTTCGTTCCGATGAACGAGTACCTGGGCTCGCCCTCGCTCGGCATCGCGAGCATCGCCGCGGCGACGCCAGCCGGCTGGGAGGTCGAGTACCGGGACGATCGGCTGGAGCCCGCGGACCGGCCGACGGACGCGGACATCGTCGCGATGTCGTTCTTCACGCCGGCCGCGTCCCGCGCGCTCGAGCTCGGCGACTACTTCAAGTCGCAAGGCAAGACCGTGATCGCCGGCGGCATCTTCCCGTCGATGATGCCGGACGAGGTGCAGCCTCATGTCACCACCGTGGTGCAGCACGAGGGCGAGGAGATCTGGCCCCGCCTGCTCGAGGATTTCCAGAAAGGAGAGCTCAAGCCGCGCTACGTCGGTGTGCCCGCCGATCTCGCGAAGGCGAAGCTGCCGCGCGTCGATCTGTACTTCGGCTCGGAGCGGCCGGGGTTCCTGCCTGACGACTACCCCCTGCAGCTGTCGCGTGGCTGCCCGATGACCTGCGTCGCATGTGCGTTGCCGAAGGTGATGCACGAGAGCATTCGCACCTACCCGTTCGAGCACGTGCTCGGTCAGCTCGACCAGCTCGCGGCGGCCGGAAAGCGGGCGTGCCTGACCGAAGACACGAGCTGGTTTCCAGGCTCCGGCCGCACGCGGCTCGGCCAGCTGTTCGACTACCTCGCGTCGACCGGTCGCACGATGTCCGTGAGCTACGTCGGCATTTCGATGCCGATGCTCGTCGCGCTGCAGCCGTCCATGCTGGCACGCGCCCGGAAGGCCGGCGTGACGATGTTCTACCTCGTCGGCGGCTTCGACCCGATCACCACCAAGGCGTTCTGCAAGGACGAGCCGCAGGCGCTCGCGAAGGCGGAGCTCGCGATCAAGAAGTCGCTCGACGCGGGCATCGAGCCGTACACCTCGTTCCTCATCGGCAACGACGATGACGACGAAGGGACGGTCGATCGGATGCTCGAGTTCGCGCGGCGTTCGGGCATCAAGAAGGCTGAGTTCGCGATCTTCACGCCGTACCCCAACACGCCGTCGTGGCATCGTTTGTTGGCGGAAGGCCGCATCCTCACGCGCGAATGGAGCCGCTACAACGACGCGAACGTCGTGTTCCAGCCCAAGCACTTCACGCCGGACGGGCTGCGGCAGGCGTACCTGCGTCTTTGGCGCGAGTTCTATGCGGACCGCACCGACCTGCAGGGGCTCGGGACCGCTGAGCGGACGATTCAGTTCTAAATTAGGGGTCAGGAATTGATGATTGCTGATTCCGCCCTGCGCGAAATCAGCAATCGTCAATTCCTGACCCCTCGTTCAGCTCGCGAGCGCGCGCGGGAACAGCACGTTGTTTTCGAGCGCGATGTGCTCGACGAGCTCCCGGTCGAGCGTCTCGAGCCCGGCCCACAGCGCGCTCCAGGTCCGGCAGGCGCCCGCAGGAATCTGGTACTCGTTGGTCAACTCGCGGGCGCGGGCGAGCAGGATCGCGACCTGCTCGTGTTCGTGGCGCATCGCCGCGATGGGCGCGCCGGCTGCAGCTCCGTCGCCGCGCAGGATCTGCGGGAACAGGACCTGCTCCTGCCTCGTCAGGTGCGGTTCGAGGTCGTTGCGGAGCGCGATGACGACGTCCAGCAGCAGCGCGAGGTCGTCGTCCTTGTGCCCGTGCACTTGGACCACGCGGGCGGCCATCACCTCGATGCGGGCGAGATCCTCTCGCATTGGCGCGTGGTACTGGACCTGGAGGTGGTCGATCAGTTCGTTGAGCGGAGCCTGGTCCCAGCGGCGCTCGGTGGTGACCGACCGCGCCTCTTCGGCAGCGATCTCCTGAAGCAGTGAGTTCTCGTCGACGCCGCGCGCGGCGCAAGCCTCGGCGAGTGTGGTGCCACCGCTGCAACAGAACTGGATGCCGTGCCGCTGAAACACCTTGATCGCGAGGGGACGTGTGGTTGAGATCTCACCGACGGTCATCATGGGTCGTACCTCCATATCACTAGATATCAGTATCTATTGATGTTGCAAGGAGTGGCGACCATGCTCAGGCCCGACGATGGTCGTCAAGAGCGGCCGATCTGCACCTGGCTCGACCGCAGCTCGCTCCGCGAGAACGTGCCCCCGAGGCAACGCCTGCTTCAGTGAAGCGTGGTAGCGCTCCAAGACGTGGTCAAGCAGTTCGGCGAGCGGCGCTCCACTCTCGGGTGGGCCTGAGTTCGTACCAAGGGACGATGTCATCATATTCAACAGACTACTAAATCTATTGATTTACTTCAACGGAGAGTCGACGGATTGCCGGGGTTTGTCATCTACGATCAGCGCGCGAACCTCGCCCTCGAGCGCCGCGACGTCGTCCACGTTCATCTCACCAGCGACCACGCGGCGAACGACGCCGTCAGAGCCGACAAGGAGCGTACTTGGCATCGCTTCGGGATTGATCTGCGCGGCGAACGACTCGCCGTCGAACAGCACGCGGGCGTGGAGATCGAGGCGCTTCGCGAGGGCGACCGCGCGAGGACGGGACGTATCCACCGACACCAGCACGACCTCCGCGTCCGTCCCGAGGCGCGTGGCAAGGGCGTCGAACAGTGGCAGTTCTGCGCGGCAAGGGCCACACCAGGAAGCCCACAGGTTCACGACGCGGACGGGTCCCGGCGCGAGCACTGCTGCCACGCCCTGATCGTTCGTGAGTAGGGTCAGCGGGAGAGGTACACCGACGTCCGCCGCCCAGGTCACCGCGAGCATGAGCAGCGCGGCGATCACTGCATCATTCCGGTGCAGGTCGTCCGGCGATATCCCGCCGAAGCAAGCGCAGGTCCGCGTCCGCGAGCGTCGTCTTCCGCGCCCATTCCTGAAAGCCGTCCTTCAGCTTGCCATACGTGCCGTGCAGCGCGCAGGGCCGTTCCGCGTTGCATCGCTCCCAGCCAAACGCGCAGCGATGGTCGGCGACGACGTCGAATTCGGTCGCACGCAGGATGTCCGCGTACGTGATCTTCTTGGCGGGTCGACTCAACGAAAATCCGCCGTGGTGGCCATTTTGCGAGTCGAGCAACCCCTCGAGCACCAGCTTGCGAAGCACCTTGGAAAGGTATGGAAGCGGGATGCTCGTAAGCTCGGCGAGGTCCTTCGCGCGGAGCGCTTCGCCCGGGCCCAAGGCAGCAAGGCACGCCATTGCTCGGAGGGCGTACTCGGACGTTTGTGGTAGCAGCATCGGGGTCACGCAGGGGGGATAGCGTGTTGGGTACAGGTGATGCAACGGCCCAGATCTGCATCAATAGACTTTTATATTCGCTGAAATCGTTGTAGAATCGGTTACGTTAGGCGTCAACGTCGTGTGTTTGGAGGACGTCAAATGTCCGCTCTGCCGTTGGTAATGTGTGATGAAGCCGGTCAAATCACCGAGCTGAACCGCCCAGCGACCGAGATCCTCGGCGAGGTTCGCAGCCGCCGGTGCTGCGATCTGGTGCGCGCCCGCGATGCGAGCGGCAATCCCGTTTGTACGGTCTCGTGCGCTGGAGCATTGTTGGGCGCCGCAGACGGGCTCGCCCGCGATCGCTTCGCCACCGTCCGCGACCGCCCGTGGCGACTCATTTGTACGCCAATGGGCACGAGCGTGGTCGTGCAGCTGCTTCCCGAGTCGCGCCCTTCGGCCGTGGCGAACACGTTGACGCCGCGCGAACGTCAGGTTCTCGAGCTCGTGGCGCTCGGCTGCAACAGCACAGAGATCGCGCGGCGCCTTGGCATTCGGCCCGCTACCGTGCGCACCCACGTTGAACACGCCCGCAGCAAGCTTGGCGCCCGCACGCGGGCCGAAGCGGTCGCGCGGATCGGCGAGATGCTGCAGGCAAAATAGCCTTCGCGAGTGTCGAAGCTCGCGGACCCCCTGCCACAAGGTATGGCACGTGCTCCGAACATCCGTCATTCGCATTACGATGGAGCACGGACAGGGAGTTCCAATGCCTACACAACCCATGCTCCTCACGGTAGACGCCTCGGGTGAGGTCGTGGCGGCGAACGAAGCGGCCTCAGAGTTGCTTGGCGCCTTCGCGGGTCGTCATTGTTGCGACGTGGTGCGCGGGAGCGATGACCGCGGCGCCGCCGTCTGCACCGCGACCTGCCCACAGCGCCTCATGGCGGGCGCCCGGGCGCGTGATCACGTGGTGAACGTCCGCGACGGTCACTGGCGCTTTGTGTGTACGCCGATGGGACGATCGGTCGTGGTTCAGGGCTTCCCGGAGGCTCGCGCCACGACGATGCGAAACCTGCTCACACCGCGCGAGCAGGAGGTGCTCGGGCTCGTTGCCGAGGGACTCAATAGCGCCGCAATCGGACAGCGCCTCGGCATCAGCGCGGCGACCGTGCGCACCCACGTGGAGCACGCACGCGAGAAGCTCGGTGCGCGCACCCGAGCAGAGGCGGTCGCCCGCCTCGCCGAGATGCCGCAAAAGTTCTGATGCCGCAGTTGGACGCGCCCCCGGGCGGCGCGATGCGGTCGCGGCTAATGGTTCTTCCCAGGGGGTCGATTGGGCGTCCGGGACTTGGTGCCACGCGAACACGCCCTGTGGGGCTGGATCGGGCTCCCGCTGTTCGCGGTGCTGCTGGCGGTGCCTTCCCGCACTACCGCGCTCGTCGCCCTCTGCACCGTGGCGGGCTTCGGCGCCTGGAACGCAGTCGGCAGGTGGCTGCGCGGCAGTGAGGGCGCGGTCGGCGCAGCGCTCGCGGCATCGCTCGGCGCGACGGTGCTCGCTGTCCCCGCCGTTCTGCTCGCTCCCCTCCCCGTCGTGCTGGGAGGCGCGCTGGTCATCGCGGGCGGCGTCGCCGCCGCTGTAGCCGCCGCAACTCGCGGAAAGGTCCACCAGGAGCCCACGGCCGAGGCGGTTGGCATCGCTTTCCTTTGCGGATTCGCCTGGCTCATCGGGGTCGGCGGCGGCGGAGATGCTCGCCATCTGGCGGTGATCCTCGCGGTGGTGCTCACCTGGCAGCTGCTCGGCCTTTGGTGGATCAACCGCAGCCTCGCGCCGTTCCTGCCGAACCGCGTGTTGTGGGCGCGCGGACCGGTGATCGCCGCGATCGCCGTGGCAGGCACGGCGATCACCGCGGTCGCGTTCGGGTACCCGCTCGTTGGATTGCTCCCGCTCGCGTACTTCGGTCGCGTCGCGTCGACCGGCGTCGTGCAGGGTGTGCGCGACGCCCGTCGCCTCGGCATGTCCGAGCTCGCGTGGGGCCTCGCGCTCGCCACCGTCGCGGTTCAACTTCGCTGACTTCTGCCTCCCTGGAGTTCCCATGTCGCCCTGGCCGTACCGCACGATCATCGAGCCTTTCCGCATCAAAGCCGTCGAGGAGATCCCGTTCCTCACGGAAGACGCCCGTCGCGCCGCTCTCGATCGCGCCGGCCACAACCTGTTCAAGCTGTTCGCCGAAGAGGTCACCATCGACCTGCTCACCGACTCGGGCACCGGCGCGATGAGCGCCGATCAATGGGCCGCGCTCATGCTCGGCGACGAGAGCTACGCCGGCAGCCGCTCGTTCCGCCGGTTCGAGGCTGTCGTGCACCGCCTCACCGGCGTCAAGCACGTGTTCCCCGTCCATCAGGGGCGGGCCGCTGAGCGCATCCTCGCGCGCACCGTGCTCGGACCCGGCAAGGTCGTGCTGAACAACACGCACTTCGACACCACGCGCGCAAACGTCGAGCAGTCCGGCGCCCTCGCGATCGACCTGCCCGTGGCCTCCGCCCGCGACCCCGAAGACACCTCGCCGTTCAAAGGCGACATGGACCTCGACGCGCTCGATCGCGCGTTCGAAGAGTACGGTGATCGTGTAGCGCTCGTGATGATCACGATGACGAACAACGCCGCGGGTGGGCAGCCCGTGAGCATGGCGAACCTCGCCGCCGTGAGCGACCGCTGCCACCAGCGCGGTGTGCCGATGTTCCTGGACGCTGCGCGGTTCGCCGAGAACGCGTGGTTCATCCACGCCCGTGAGCCGGGTTTCGACTCGTGGTCGCTGCCCGACATCGCGCGCCGAATGTTCGACATGGCCGACGGGTTCACGATGTCCGCGAAGAAAGACGGCATCGTGCACATCGGCGGCATCCTCGCCACGCGCGACCCGGTGTGGGCCGACAAGTTCCGCAACGAGCTCATCCTCGGCGAGGGCTTCCCGACCTACGGCGGGCTCGCCGGACGCGATCTCGAAGCGATGGCCGTGGGGCTCGAGGAGGCCCTCGACGAGGGCTACCTTCGCTACCGTGCGCGCAGCATCGCGTATTTCGCCGAAGGCATCGAGAAGGCCGGCATCCCCGTCGTCCACCCGCCCGGCGGCCACGCCGTCTACCTCGACGCGGGGCGGTTCCTCTCGCACATCCCCAAGTCCGCGTTGCCCGGCCAGGCGCTCGCGTGCGCGCTGTACCTCGAGGGCGGCATCCGCGGTGTCGAGGTCGGCTCGTTCATGTTCCCCGGCGCCCGGCTCGAGCTCGTGCGGCTGGCAGTGCCGCGCCGAACGTACACGCAGGCCCACATCGACTACACGATCGAGGTCGCTGAGCGCGTCGTCGCGCGCGCGAAGGACCTGCGCGGCTACCGCATCGTCAAGGAGCCGCCGTTCTTGCGGCACTTCTCGGCGGAGCTCGCGCCGCTGTAGAGGGGTCAGGAATTGATGATTGCTCATTTCTGCCGGCGTTCAAGCTTGATCGGGACCCGTAGAGAGGCCCTGAGTGTGCACGCAAGAAGTGACGTCGCGCGGTCACTGAACGGTTAATCAGCAATCGTCAATTCCTGACCCCTGCTCTAGCCGCGGAGCTGCCCCGCCATGTCGGACACCCCCCTTCGAACTGCGCTGGCCGACCTCGGCGTCCGCGACCCGGACGCCACCGAGATCCTCGCGCGCGGCCGCGACGTCCCCGCCGCTCAGTTCACTGTGCTCGGCGTGGTGTTCGCGACCGCCCTTGCGATGCTGATCGGAGGCCGGGTGCTGAGGTACGTCCGAAACGACGCGCTCTGTGAGCTGCGGCGCGGGTCCTTGGACCTGATCAGCTGCCAGCCCGGAGCCCAATGGCTCGACGGGCTCGGCGGGCCATTCAAGACCGCCGAGGACGTCGTGGGGCCGATCAGCCACTTTCTGCTGATCCCCGTCTGCGCAATCGCCTTCACGTACCTGTTCTACGTGATCATTCGGCGATTTCCAGAGGTCGAGAGACGGCTGACGGCGAGCCAGATCATCCAGTCCGTTTCGATCCTCGCGCCCGGGAGCAGCGACCTCAGCGTCCTGCGTTTCTTTGTGCGGGGCGGGTACCGGCTCAACCCCGAAGCGCCGCTCCTGGTCTCCATGAACGACGTTGGCCGTCGCCTGTCGCTCGCGCTGCTGATCGTTGCGGGTCTGCCCCTTTGTGCGCTGGTGGGCCTCGATGACCGCGCCTACACCCTCGTGACCGAGGCCGGGGTCGAACGCGTCACCTGGAATCGCCCCGGCGTCGTCCATCGCGACTGGTCCGAGCTTCGCGCGCTCGACCTCGTGTGCACCGAGGCGGACCACGGCTCGATGTCGGTCGTACTCCTTGGCGATTTCGGCGACCCGGACGCCGTGACGCTGTGGCGAGGGTGGGGCAAGGCGTGGGCACCCCAATACGCGACGTTCGGTCCCATGCACCACGACGCCCCGGTGACGTCCTTCCTCACGCTCCGCGAGCGATTCGCGCCGAACGTGCCGTTGCGCGGTTCCACCGACGAGGTGTGCGACCAGAACCTCGCCGCGGGAGTCGAGCGTGGGGACGAGACCTTTCGCACCCTCGCGGCGCTGCTGACACCCGGGGGCCCCTGAGCCGCCTACGCCCGCGTTCGCCGCGACCGGAACAGGTCCCAGCCGCTACCCACCGCGATCTTCGCCGCGGCGAGCAGCAGGTTCTCGTCGGGCTGCGGCTCATGTCCCGCCGCCATCAACCCGAGCTGGCGCTCGTACCAGCTGACCTCGAGCACGGCCGCGCGGTCGATGGCCTTGATGCCCGTCCGCCGCGGTGAGACTGGGCTCGTGACGTCCTCGCCGGCCAACAGACGATTCGGGAAGTTCGGGTCGATCGCGAGCGGCCGCGCGAGGCCGACCAGATCCAACGCCCCGCTCCGGAGCGCCTCCGCCATGCCCTTCGCCGAGCGGAAGCCGCCGGTCACCATGAGCGGCACCTTCGTGCGCGCGCGCACCCTGTCGGCGAAGTCGAGGAAATACGCCTCGCGCTTTCGCGTGCTGTCCGCGCGGATCCCCGCCATCGCAGGTGCTTCGTAGGTGCCGCCCGAGACCTCGATGAGGTCGATCGCCAGCCCGTCGAGCCGATCGATCACGTCGAGCGACTCCTCCTCCGTGAACCCGCCGCGCTGGAAGTCTGCCGAGTTGAGCTTGATGCCGAGCGGGAAGGCGGGCCCGACGGCGGCGCGCATCGCCTCGTAGACGCGCACCACGAACCGCGCTCGGCGCTCGGCGTCGCCGCCCCACGCGTCCGTCCGATGGTTCGTGTGCGGCGACAGGAACTGGCTCACCAGGTACCCGTGCGCGCCGTGGATCTGGACGCCCGCGAACCCGGCCTGCTTCGCGAAGCCCGCCGAGCGGCCGAAGCGCGCGATGAGGTCCTCGATCTCGGGTTCGGTCAGCTCACGCGGCGTCGCGAACACGCTCGCCAACGCGGGCGCGAACGGCACGGGCGACGGCGAAACGGACGCCACGTTCAGCCCACGCGGCACCTGCCGTCCCGGATGGTTCAGCTGCATCCACAACGACGTGCTGTTGCGGCTCCCAGCCCTCGCCCACGCGTCGAGCGCGGCCATGCCGGAGTCGTCCTCGAGCGCGACGTTGCACGGCTCGCCGAGCGCCTTGCGGTCGATCATCACGTTGCCGGTGATGCACAGCCCGAGGCCGCCGTCGGCCCACCGGCCGTACAGGGTCGCGAGCCCCGACGTGGCGTGGTTGTCGGGCGTGCCGAGGCGCTCGCTCATCGCTGACTTCGCGAGACGGTTCTTCAGCACGAGACCACAGGGGAGCGTGAGCGGCTGCGCGAGCAGCTCTGCGTCAGTCACCGAAAGACGTCCCGAGGTCGCGCGCGGTCAACATCGTGTCGCACGTGACGTCGACCACCTTCATGCGCCCCGTGGCCTCCGACAGCGGCACGTAGCGCACCCTCGGTGGATCCAGCGCCACCATCACGTCCGAGTATCCCTCGTCGAGCGCGCGCACGGCCGCGGCGCCGAACCGCAGCGACAGCAGCCGATCGAAGGTGGTGGGCGTGCCGCCGCGGAGCAGGTGGCCGAGCACGACACAGCGCGTCTCCTTGCCCGTGATCGCCTGGATCTGCTTGGCGACGTGGTCGCCGGCGCCGCCGATCAGGTCCGCGCGACCGATCTCCTTCCCGACGATCGAGGTGCTGCCGCCTTTGGGGAACGCGCCTTCGGCGACCACCACGATCGAGAAGTGGGAGCCGCGGCCCTCGCGCTCGCGGATCTTCTGCGCGACCTTCTCGATGTCGTACGGGATCTCGGGGATGAGGACGACGTCAGCGGTGGCCGCGACGCCCGCGTTCAGGGCGATCCACCCCGCGTGGCGACCCATCACCTCGACGACCATCACGCGCTGATGCGCCTCAGCGGTGGAGTTGAGCCGGTCGATGCAGGTGGTGGCGAACGACACGGCCGAGTCGAACCCGAAGGTGACGACGGTCTTGTCGAGGTCATTGTCGATCGTCTTTGGAACGCCTACGACCGGAAGTCCCTTCTGCGCAAGCGCCGACGCGATGCCGAGCGAGCCGTCGCCGCCGATCGCGATCAGCGCGTCGATCCCGTTCGTCTTGAACGCGGCGATCAATTCGTCGCTGCGGTCCACCTCTCGGTAGGTGCCGTCCGGGTTCTTTACCGGGAACTTCAGCGGGTTGCCCTTGTTCGTCGTGCCGAGGATCGTCCCGCCGAGGTGTGTGATTCCGCGCACCGTGGCGCGTGTGAGCGGAAACACGCCGCCTTCCGCGTAGCGCTGCGGCTCGAGCAGGCCGTTGTAGCCCTCCCGGATGCCGACCACCTCCCAGCCGCGTTGACAAGCGGCGATCACAGCCGCGCGGATCACGGCGTTCAGGCCCGGGGCGTCGCCGCCCCCGGTGTTGAGTGCGACACGCTTGATGTTCGAAGGCATGAAGGCTCCTGGCGGGTTGCCCGGGAGTCTACGCGGACTCAGGCCGCCATGTGTGATTCTGGCAGCACAGCGAGGCACGGGCGAACGACCTCGCGGATGACGCGGGCTCGCAGCGCGGCCTTTCGCGTTTGACCCCACACGCCGAACCGCGGAAGGTCGACGTCGGATCCGGGTTCGGTCGCGAGGAGCCGCGTGATCGCCCGCTCGGCGGCGGTGTGCGCGACGGCGGCGAGAGCGGAGTCGCGCGATAGCAACCAGCGCAGCGTGCGCCAGGCGAGGGCCGCGTGGCGGGACTCGTCGTCGGCGATGCGGCGGAGCACGTCCGCGACGATCGGGTCAGCGCACGACTCGGACATCGCCGCCGCCTCCGCCGCGCCGATCGTCTCGTTGACGACGGCCTCTTCGACCAGCGCCGTCACCACCGACGCGAGGTCGCTCGCGGGCATCGCACCGATCGCGAGCGGCCCCGGACCTACGCGTTCGCCGCGGTACCGCGACGCGAGCGCATAGGCGAATTCGGCGTGGCGAACCTCATCGAGCGCGGCTTTCTGCGTGTCCGCGAGCAGCTCGGGCGGCACGCCCACCGCGAGGAGCTGCAGCGTCACGCGCGCGAAGCTCCCGACGCTGGCGTGCTCCATCGCCGCGATCTGCGACCAGTGCTCGGCGAGCGCGCGCCGGTCGGCCTCGTCGAGGGGAAGCGCAGCCTCGCAGTCGGGCGCCCAATCCGCCCGCGGCGTGAGCGGCGCTGCGGAGACGGACCCGTCCACGACGAGCAGCCGCCCGATCGCGCACGACGGCGTCTCACACGTGAAGTGGTCGAGCAGGTACAGCGCACACTCGCCACCCACGCTCGCGCAGTCTTCGTCGGTGCGGCACACGTCGAGATCTGAACGACATGCGAGCTCGACGTCCCAGCTGCAACCGTCGTTGAACGACGACAACGCGCACTCGTTCGACGCGCAGTCCGCGTCGGTCGTGCAGGTCGCGGGTACACACGCGGACGCGGTGAAGCCGCTCGCGACGATGCCCGTCGGCAGGCACACCTCGTGGTCGTTGCACTCCGCGTCCGAGGCGCACGAATACGCGCACGAGCAATAGGTCGTTTGGAAATAGGCGTCGTTGCCGTGGATGCACTTGCCGTGCGCGCCGGCGGTGCAGTCGCCATCGGTCGCGCAAGAGAGCGTGTCTTCGGTGCCGGCGCACACGGCCGCCGAGTTCGTGGGGTCCACATCCACGGCTGCCGCGCGGTGGATCGTGCCGTCCGGACACGCCTCGTAGCCGGACGGCGTGGAGCCGTCTGGAAGCAGGACCGCCGTACCGGCGCAGTCCGCGTCGGTGTCGGTGTCGGTGTCGGTGTCGGTGTCGGTGTCGGTGTCGGTGTCAGTGTCAGTGTCACCGGGTTCGACGGTGTCGGTCTCGAAGCTCGTGTCCCCCGCGGTGCAAGCACCCAGGGCCGCGAGCAGGACGACGCGCAAGTGGAGGACCGGATCAACGCGCATGGGCACCCCCGGGCGATTGTACAGCCCGGCGAGACGCTACGGGCAGAAGTTGTCGAGCGGGACGACCTGTTCGTTGTCGGACTCGTCGCACTCGGCCGCCGCACCGTTTGGAAGGCCCGTCACGCCGGGATCGTCGACGATCGCGATCAAATGATCGTAGTCGCTCCAAACGCTGCCGGGGACGCTGAATTCCACCGGACCGCTGATCGTGCCCGGGGGAACGTCGGCGCCGACCTGACGGCTCTCGAGGAACGTGCGAATGATGCCGTGTTCGCCGTACAGAGCGACGACGAGCGTGCGATCGAGCGTGACGTGCGCGCTCTCGTTGCCGACGTGGACGCGGACGGTGACGTCGCCGCAGCCATCCTGGCACGGCGGCTCTACGACCGGGAACGCGTTGCTCGCCTGCAACGCTCCGAACTCGCCGGGAGCCTGGGTGCGGAAGCTGTTGTAGTCGTTGCTGTCGTACGGCGCGTAGTTCGGGTCGCAGAATTGCAGCCCGCCGTCCTCGTCGACGTTGTTGATCGAGTACGCGTGCTGGTTCCACACCTTGCGGGCGCTCACCCAGTCGTCGTCCGCCGCGCCGAGCACGTAAATCCCGTAGGCGTCCTCGTGGTCGGGCGGCAGGTGACTGTTCACCGCGATGATCTCGGCCTTCCCGTCGTTGTCGACGTCAGCGACGAGCGGGTACTCGTGGATCGTCCACGACTTGTGGCTGCTCTCCCGCATCAGCTCGGCCAGTCGGTTCCACGGGGTCAGGTTCGGCGCGGTCTTCAGGCCCCACACGTACACGGCCTGCTCGTCGCTGAACACGATCTCGTCGCTGCCGTCGCCGTTGAAGTCGAACACCGTCGACCCGGTCGACGCGCTCGACCAGTCGCGCGTCATCGCCATCGCGTAGCGCGTGAGGCCCGTCGTCGTCGGCGCGTCCAGGTCGAACACGCTGTACCAGCACGCGCCGGCGACGCCGATCTCGCGCTTGCCGTCGCCGTCGAAGTCCGCGATCGTGGGCGGGCCACCGAACGACAACGAGGCGAGGTTGCAGGAAGGTGGCGTCGGCAGGCCCGACGGCAGCGTGGGGTCGGTGCGAGGGTCGTTCGGCAATTCGTCGATCAGCGTGCAGCGAGCGAGCCCGTTCGGGTCGTACCGCTTGCTGCCGTGGTAAACGCGCACCCACTCGTTGCCGGTGACGACGATCTCGGGCTCACCGAGCGTGTCGCCGGAGAACCGCGCGATGTCGGCAACCGCCGGGTAGCCGTCCGTCGCGGGAACCCACGTGGTGCCGCTGTAGCTGCCGAGTTCGCAGAACGTGCCACCCGTGGACGTGTACACCGTCTTGCCTGCGACGACCTCGAGATCCGTACCGTTGCCATTCACGTCGTACGCGAACGAGTGGTAGCCCGAGTTCCAGTACCCGGCGGCATAGTCGCCGCGCCCGTACCAGCCGCGTCCACCCGCGCCGTACCACTTCTGCGCGAACGTCTCGCCAGCGAAAACCGCGCGACCGAAGATCAGCTCGATGTCGCCGTTGCCTTCGAGGTCGGCCAGCGCGGGCGCGTGCGCCATACACGAATAGGCCGCGCCACCCCACACGTCTTCGAGCCGGAGCGTGACGCCGGTGGCGGTCTCGTCCACCTCGTAGATCGCGGGGAAACATGCGCCGTCCGTGTCGCGCGACACGAGCGTGACGATCTCGGTGTCCGGGTCGCTGTCAATGTCGCCGATCGCGACGCCCGCGTAGTGGTAGGGCGCGTAGTTGGCGGTGCCGTTCTTGTTGCTGTACGACTGCCACAACGTAGACGCCTCGACCTCCGTGCCGTCGCCCTTGATCAGCCGCAGCACGCCGTAGTCGTGCTCGACGGCGTCGCTCATCACCACCGCGATGTCCGGCACGTCGTCGCCGTCGACGCGCCCGTCGCCGTCGTCGTCGTTGGCCTGGCCGATAACGGGAGCCTGGAACACGCTGTTGTAGCCCGTGAACTCCGCGAACGTGTACGCCGGGACGCCGTCTCCCGTGGCGGGGTCCGTCATCGCGTTGCCCATGGACCACTCGACGCGCGCGTTGAACGGCGTGCCCGACGGGGCCGGGACGAACTCGCAGTCGGGCAACGTGGCCGTGGTGTGCGGGGCGTCGGACGGCGGGCAGCTCTCTTCGCACTCGATCACGCCGTCTTCGTCGCGATCGGTCTCGTCGGGGTCGATCACGCCGTCGCAGTTGTCGTCCTCGCCGTTGCACCGCTCGGACGCGCCCGGGTGGATGTTCGGATCGAGGTCGTTGCAGTCGTCTTCGCTGTCGTAGCCGTCGTGATCCGCGTCGACCGGGTCGGGGGTGGTGTCCTCGGTGTCCGACGTGTCGACAACGACGTCGGTGTCGGTGTCACCGGGCGGGTGGCGGGGATCGACGCCGCCGAGCTTGTTCGAGCAGCCCGCCATCAGGGCGGCGACCAACAGGGACCGCGAAAAACGTCGATACATGGCAGACTCCATGGTTCCGGCAAAGGCCAGCCGCGCCAATGTATCCGACCCACCAGTGGACGCCACCCAGGCTCGCGCGGCTAAAGCCCCATCCGCCACGCCAGCGCGACCGCCACGTCGGCCTCGACGCGTCCTCCCGTCGCGACGTTCACGCCCGCGCGGGCCTCGCCGATCACGCCGCTGCGACCGAGCGGCAGCGTCCCCACCGCGCGCAGCTTCAGGCGCCCCGGGATCACCGCCGCGATCTCGCCGCCGAGCCGCGCATCGCCGAGCATGGCGCCCGCGCCGACGGCCGCGCCGAACGTCGTCGTCGTCGACTCCGGCTGGCCCGCGCCGGCGTACAAAAGCTCGCCGCCGACCACCGGCCCGACCAGGCCATAGGCGCGCCACCACCACGTCGGGTACGCGTCGTCGAACCCGAACTCGATCGGAACCACGAGCTTGACGACAGGCTCCTTCATCGGGGTCCCGTCCACCGCGGTGGTGAGCGAAGACCCCAACGTGGAGTCGAGTCCGGCCGCGAGGTGAAGGCTCGCAACGCTGCGCGTCTGGCCCGCCTGCTCCATCTTGAACGGCTCGACCGTGACGGTCACGCCGTCCTGCGCGACGGACACGCCTGCGAAATACATGCCGCCGGGCCGTTCGCCGACCTGCACGAGGTGAAGCCCCGGCGGTACCTTCGCGGGCAGCGGGCCGACGACCCCGTCGATCGCCGCGATCTCGGTCCGCGTGAGCACCGGCGAGGTCTCGATCGACGCGGTCGCTCCGGGCACCGTGGCCGTCTCGGCCCAAAGCTGCACGATCGCCTCGCCAAACGGCGCGGGATCAAGCCCCGGCGCCGTGCGATGGGCCGCCGCGATCGACAGCCGCGCGCCCTCGGGGTCGCCGAGCGTGCTGTTCAACACGCCCTCAGCGAGCCACATCCGGCCAAGCAGCGCGGGGTCCGCGGCCTCGCCGCACGCGAACTCGCCGACAGCCCGATCCAGTTCGGCGCGCGCGCCCCCCAGGTCGAGGTTCTGAACCGCGCGCTCGGCCCGCTCGATCGGCGCAGCCGGATCACACGCCGCGCTCGCAGCGGCGATCAGGATCAGTTCAAGACCTGCCACGTGTCCCCTCCCTTCCACATGTAGCGGGCCGGGCCCCGGTATTCTGCCTTGATCGTGCGTACGATCGACGCGTTCCCGCTGCGCATCTCGACCTTGTGCTCACCGGCCGCGACGATCACGCCGATGAGCGGCGTCTTCCCGACGCTCTTACCGTCGATCAGGACCTCGGCTCCGGCGGGGATCGAGCCCAGCGTGATGGCGAACGTGGACACCGGGTCGGGCGCCGTCGGCTGCACCTCGACCGGCGCCGCGACGACGGCCTCGACAACCGGGGGCGGCGCGACGACCGGCGGCGCTTCGACGGCAGAGACCTTCGCGACCACGGCGACCTTCGACGGCGCCGCGACGGACGCGACTGCAGTCGGCTCCGCGGGCGGCGGTTCCGCGGCAGCGACCGGAGGGACAGCGACGACGGGCTCCACAGCGGCGACCGGCTGAGGCGACGGCGGCAGCGCGATAACTGCGGGAACCTCCACCACCGCGGGCTCCGACGGGGCCCGTCCGAGCCCGAGGCCCACGACCGCCACGATCGCGATGATGCCCGCGGCTGCGAGCGCGAGCACGCTCGTGCCGAGCAGACCAGCGCCACCAACGACCAACGCCGTCGGCGACGACACCGTGCGCGTGAAGCTGCTCGGCGGCGGAGCCTCCGTCGGACGCTCCGAAAGGTTCTGCACCATCACGTCCGACAGCGTCCGACCCACCAGCTCGTCCGCCTGCACCTCGCTCGTGCGCGGCACCACGATCTCGGCCCAGTCGCGCAGCGAGGGGCCCTGCATCGACGCGCGAAGCTTCCGGCAGAGCTCTTCGACCTCCCGCATCGATGGGCGCTCGGAGGCGTCGAAGCCCGCGACCTGCGCGGCCAGGCTGATCGTCGCGTCGCGCTCCACCGAAGGTTCGACCTTGATCGCCTCGTTCGGCTTGTAGCCGCCCCCGACCATCGGCTTTTCGCAGGTGACGAACACGTGCAGCACGCGCCCCAACGAGAACACGTCCCCCGCGGGGAGCTCGACGCCGTCAAACCGCTCCGGCGCCATGTACCCGACCGTGCCCCCGACGCCGTCCACCGTGTGCGCCTCGCGCTCGTCGAACGTGGCGCGCGCGATGCCAAAATCGAGGATGCGAACCTCGCCGTTCGGCGTGATCTGCAGGTTTCCGGGCTTCAGATCGCGGTGCAGCAGCTCGAGCGGGCGACCATCGGGACCGGGCTGGCGCCACACCGAATCGAGCGCGCGCGCGACCTCCTGGACGATCTCGAGGGCGACCGTCGGCGGCATCGGTCCCGACGCCTTCAGCAGCCGCTGGGCGCTCGCGCCGTCCACGTAGTCCATGACCACGGCCCACTGCCCGTCGAGCAGCGTGGGTGGATCGACGCTCACGACCGCGCGATCGCGCACGAGCCCGAGGATGCGCGCCTCGTCGCGGAAGCGTCCGAGCATCGCCTCCGGCACGTTTGCCTTGTGCAGCAGCTTGACCGCTACGTCCTTGCGAAAGCCCTGCGTGGTGGTGAGCTCGGCGCGGTACACCTTGCCGAACCCGCCCTCACCAATGAGGGAGCGCACGACGTAGCGCCGCTCGACCGTCGACGATGTGGTGTCGCTCGCGCCAGCCATCCGGCCCCCGACCGCACAATACTCAAGTGCGAGGCAAACGCGCAGCCTTCATGGCATGCTCCATCGTTCAGGGGAGCCTCCATGCGCCGTATCGTCACCGTCGCCTCGCTGATCGGATTGCCCGGAACCGCCCTCGCCGGGGCGCACATGGCGATCGATCAGGGCGCGCCGGGCATGGATCTCCTGATCCCCTTCGTCGCCGATCTGCCCGAGGCGCTGCCTCCCGAGGTGCGGTTCGCGTGTAACGGGCTCGTCCAGGGGCCGACGTACACCGCGCAGGACGGCCACACCATGCTCGTGAGCGTCCACATCGCGAAGGACGCACCGCTCGGGGAGTGCGTCGTCAGCGGGATCGGCTTCAGCTCACCGTTCGAGATCGTCAAGCCCGTGCCCATGCCGCAAGACGGCGACCCCACTGACGGCGACGGCGTCCGCGACGGCGTGATCACGATCGGCGCCGAGGCGCGCAGCCCGAGCGGCGTGGTGGTGTGGACGAAGGTGAACCTGAACCCGTCCGACCGGCTCGTGTTCCTCGCCACCGATTCGAAAGGCGGAACCCCCGCGAACGGCGTCCTGCCCGTCACCGTGCTGGTCGACGGCGACGGCTCGCTGCTCGGCGTGGTCGACGTCAACGGCGCCAGCACGGAAAAGTCCAAACCGACCGGCGCGAACGGCGGGCCTGGCGGCGGCGGCGGCGCAGGAGGCTCGCCCTACCTCGAATTTGAACTCCTTCCGCTCCCCACCCCCAGGATGATCGGCGGCGGCGGCGGCGGCGGGCGAGGCTACGCGGGCGGCGCCACGAAAGGCCTCGGGTACAGCGGGCCGGCGGATGGGCCCGGTGGCGACGGCATCATGTCCGGTACGGGGGGCGCGTCCCCGAGCGTCGCCCCCGAGTCTTTGACGGGAAGCTGCGCGGACAAGCTGTTTCGCGAGTTCACCATCGCCGGGGCGGCGGCGGGCAGCGGCTCGTACCGTCCCGCGTCCGCGCCAGGAGCGATCCAGACCGTAGGTTTCCACGACGACTGCCGCGGCGTCATCAGCTTCAAGACCCTCACGACGCAGCCCGCCTGCGGCGGGGTCGGCTCCTCGAACGGCCCCTGTGACACACCCCGCGGTCCTGCCGGCACCTACGATCTCGCGGCCCTCGCCGGTGGCGGTGGCGGCGGCGCCGGAAGCGGCCCGATCTGCGTGCCGAACATCGGCTACTGTCCGCCCGCCGACCCGACCTGGATCGGTGGCCCAGGCGGCGGTGGTGGAGGCGCGATCGCGTTCATCGCGAACGGCACGCTCGACGTTGAAGGCAAGATGTTCGCCAACGGGGGCGAGGGCGGGGAGCCCGGCAAGGGCCTCCCCCAATCGCCCCAATACACCGTGGTGATGGACGGCCTGTCGGGCGGCGGCGGGGCGGGCGGCGCGATCGTGCTCGCGGGGCGGCCGCTGAAGGCCGGTGCCGGCCTGTTCGTGCACGGAGGAAAAGGGGGTCCAGGCGGCCCCGAGGCCCAACATGGACGCGAGGGTGGCGAAGGCTGGGTTCGCCTCGACGGGTTCGCAGGCAAACCTCCGCCGCTCGAAACGGGCCCCTCCGGCGGCTCCGGAAACATGTACGCGAACGCGCCATTCGTGAGCGATCACCGAAACTGGACGGTCAAGGTCTCCGAGGCCGCGTCCTGGCGCATTTATGGCGACGGGGTCGTGGTCGCGCACGGCGACCTCACGGGCGCTGACACGGTCGACGTGAGCGCCTACACCGACGGGGTGCGCCACCGCTGGGTGTTCCAGTTGTTCGACGGTGAGGTTCCGCTCCACAACGGCGGCGTGGCGATCGTCGACGACGACCTCGACGGACTTTGCATCGATCAGGAACGCGGCTACGGCACGAGCGACGTCGACGCGGACTCCGACGGCGACTTCGTAAACGACCCCGATGAGGTCGTCGGCGCAGCCGGCGTCCCCGGATCCGGCGACGAGACCGATCCTGCGGACCCCGACTCGGACGGCGACGGGCTCGTCGACGGGCTCGAAGCCGCCGTGTGGGGCACGCTCCCGTACGAGGCCGACTCCGACTTTGACGGCGTGATCGACGGCGACGAGGTGTTCTTCTGGCGGTCGGACCCGCTGAACGATGACTCTGATTTCGACGGCGTGATCGACGGCGACGAGGTCGACAACGGCACCGATCCGCTGCGCGCGGACACCGACGAAGACGGACTCACCGATGATTTCGACCCCGCCCCGACCGTCGGGTGCCCGGACGCCACGCCACACGTGGCCTGGTACGGGGACACCGACGCTGACGGCTTCGGAGGCGGCTCGGTGATCTTCGCCACCTGCCCGAACCTCGCGTCGCCCGTGCCCGGAACCGTCGCGAACGGCCTGGACTGCGACGATGAAGACGAAACCGAAGGCCCTCCGTCCATCAAGGTCTACGCCGACCTCGACAGCGACAGCGTCGGCGGCGCTTTCCTTCGCCTGCAGTGCTTCCCGGTCAACGCCAACAACGAAGTCGCCACCGGCGACCTGGATTGCGACGACCTCAACCCCGCGGTCCACCCCGGCGAGATCGAGTATTGCGATGGCCTCGACCAGGACTGCGACGGACAGGTGGACGACGGCGTCCCGCTCGGCACCTGGTACCCCGACGGCGACGGCGACGGCGTCGGCGTCGCCCAAGGCGCGATCGTGGCCTGCGCCCAACCGGCTGGCACCGCCAGCATCGCGGGCGACTGCAACGACTTTGACCCGAACGTGAGCTGCGCCGACGAAGACGTCGACGGCGACGGCTTCTGCCCGGCGCCGGTGTGCGCCGATCCGGACGTCGATCCCGGCGACTGCGACGACACGAACGCGTTCATCAAGCCCGGCGCCATCGAGGTGTGCGACGGCGGCGACGACAACTGCGACGGCTTCGCGGACGAGGGCCTGTCGGACGACCTCGACGGCGACGGCCACACCGACCTGTTCGGCTGCACGCCCGGCGACGATTGCGATGATTTCGCACCGTTCGTGTACCAGGGCGCGCCCGAGCTCTGCAACGGGCTCGACGACGACTGCGACGCCGTGCGCGACGACGGCCTCGTCCGCGACGACGACGGCGACGGCTGGCTCGCCGGCTGTGTCGCGTCGTACCTCGCCGACTGCGACGACACGAACCCCAACACGCACCCGCACTCGATCGAGACCGTAACGAACGGGCGCGACGACGACTGCGACGGTTTCGTCGACGAGGGCGACCGCCACGACGACGACGGCGACGGTTTCTGCGAGAGCCCCTTTGGGTGCGACGACGGCTCGCTTCCCAACGACTGCAACGACGGCGCGGCGAACATGCACCCCGGCGCCTACGAGGTGCCCGACAACCACATCGACGACGACTGCGACGGGACCACCGACGAGTCGTCAACCGAAGACCTCGACGACGACGGCTACACCGCAGCGCAAGGCGACTGCAACGATCACCTCGCAGACGTCCACCCCGGCGCCACCGAGCTGTGTGACGGCCTCGACGGCGACTGCAACGGCTTCGTTCCGGTCGACGAGCTCGATCGCGACGGCGACACGTGGCGTCCGTGCGATCTCGACGGCGAAGGCGACTGCGACGACCGCGATCGCCGCGCCCACGCGTTCGCGGCCGAAGACTGCGCGGATGGGATCGACAACGACTGCGACGGCACGATCGACGTCGACTCCGATCTCGACAACGACGGCTCCACCACCTGCGGCGGCGATTGCCGCGACAACGACGCTTCCGTTCGGCCCGGCGTCCCCGAGGTTTGCAACAACATCGACGACAACTGCAACGGCCGCACCGACGAGACGGCCGATCGCGACGGCGACGGGTTCATCGCGTGCGACACGCCGTGCTCGCCGGAGCCGCCGCCCCGCTGCGATTGCGACGACACCACCGCGTTCGTTCGCCCGGGCCTGCCGGAAGACTGCAACACGCCCGAAGACAACAACTGCGACTCCACCGAAGAGGACGTCGATCTCGACCTCGACGGCTGGTCGTCGTGCACGGGTGATTGCGACGACGACAACGGCGGCATCTCGCCCGGCACCGCCGAGGTTTGCAACGGCATCGATGACGACTGCGACGGCTCCGTTGACGAAGGCTTCGACGCCGACCGCGACGGCGTGACCGCGTGCACCGGGGATTGCGACGACACGAACCCGTTCATCAACACCTTCGAGATCGAGCTTTGCGACAACGGCATCGACGAAGACTGCACCGGCGCCCCCGACGACGGGCCCGACCTCGACCACGACGGCTACATCGCGTGCGACGGGTCCGACTGCGACGACAACGATGCCCTCATCCACAAAGACGCCGAGGAGATCTGCGACGGCAAGGACACGAATTGCAACGGCACGATCGAAGACGACCTCGACCAGGACCTCGACGGGTTCACGGCCTGCACGGGCGACTGCGACGACACCGACCGTGAGCGCAACCCCGACCACGCCGAGGTCTGCAACAACGGCCTGGACGACGACTGCAACGGCCTCATCGACGACGGCGAGTTCGACGCCGACGGCGACGGGTTCACCGAGTGCACCGGGGACTGCGACGACGCGAATCCTGACGCGTTCCCCGGCGAGGGCCGCTCAGAGGCCGACGCCGGCGACGACGCGTGCGGCAACGGCATCGACGACGACTGCGACGGTCGCCGCGACTGGGACGACCTCGACGACTGCCCGCTCGACGTGCCGAACAAGTGGTTCTGCGCGACGAACCCGGCCAGCGGCCCCGGCGGGCTGTTCCCGCTGCTCGCCATGGCCGCCCTCGGCCTCGTCCGCCGCCGCCGCGCCTGATCGAACGGGACTACAGGACGCGCCAGATCGGGCACGCCAGGACGCCGTTCGCGAGCCAGCCAAGCTCATCGCCGGTGTGGAGGAGTAGCCCCGGGCCGCAGCGGCGCCCGTACTCCTCCCGAAACGTGACAAGCGAGCGGACATCGTCGAGCCGGGGCCGCGCGGTGGCCTTCACCTCGACGGGGAACACGCGGCCTTCGTGCTCGATCACGAAGTCGACCTCGTCGCCGGTCGTCGTGCGCCAATACATCAGCGCCGGCCCGTCGGCGATCGTCCCGCGCCACGCGAGCAGGTCGCCCAACACGAGGTTCTCGAGGTGCGCCCCGCGCGGGGTGGTCTCCCCGGCCAGGTACATCGCGAGCCCCGTGTCCGCCCAGTAGAGCTTCGGCGACTTGATGAGCCGCTTCGTGCGGTTCACCGCATACGCAGGCAGGCGCACGAGCTGGTAGGACAGCTCGAGCAGATCGAGGTGCCGACGAACGGTCGGCTGCGGCATGCCGACGTCGCGCCCGAGCTCGGTCTGGTTCGCGACGTTCCCGATACGCAAACAAACGGCACGCATCAATCGTCGGAAGTCCACGATCGACGCGACCTCGGACAGCTGGCGCAGATCGCGCTCGAGGTACGTCTGCGTATAGCCGGCGAACCACAGCGCCCGCGCCTCGGCGTCGGCGAGGTGCAGGCGCGGCGTCGGGTAGCCACCGATGCGTACGAGGTCCTCCCACACCTCGTTCGGAGCGTCATCGTCAGCCAGGACGTCGGGCCAGGTGTGCTCCGGCGCCGCAAACAGCGCGCTCCAGCGGCCCACGGCGCCCCGCCCGAGCCGCTCCCGCCGGGTGAGCGGCCACAAGGAGAAGTGCGCGACCCGACCCGCGAGGGACTCGGACACGCCTTTCATCAGCGCGAGATCCGCTGAGCCCGTGAGCACGAAACGACCGGGCGTTCGACGCTCGTCCACGGCGCGCTTGATCGCGAGCAGGAGCGCCGGTGCGCGCTGAACCTCGTCGATCGTCAACGGCTCCTTTCCCTCGAGCAACGCGTCGGGCTCGCGCTCAGCGCGCTCCAACACCTCCACGTCGTCAAGCGTCACGTAGCGACGCGGCTTCGCGAGGTGCCTTACCAGCGTGCTCTTCCCCGTCTGACGCGCGCCGGTCAGCACCACCACCGGCTGGCTCGCCAGCGCGCGGTTCACCAGCCCCCCGAGCGCCCGGTCGACGCCTTTCAGATAATCATTCATACCGTGAATGATATTCATTTACACGACTAATGAAAAGCTTCCGACCTCACTTCACCCGCACCCGAACGCTCGCGCCGAGTCGCCACGCGATCGCGTCGGCGCCAGCAACGAAGTCGCGCCCGGTGACCGGGCCCGCAGCCGCGTCGACCTCGACGGCGCCGCCCCCGTCGAGCCAGAACGCACCGTGTACGCCAAACTCGTCGCGCACCTCGGCGGTCGGGAACACGAACACCGTGTCGTCCACCCGATCCGCGACGAGCACCCGATGAACGTGCAGCCACCGGGCCTCAAACGCGGGCTGCTCGAGCGTTGCCCGACCCAGGCGCACGATCGTGGTGCGCTGATCGCCGCCCGACGGGTGCCCGAGCGACTGCCCGTTCAACGTCCAGCCGTCGTGGTACACGCGATGGCCCACGTACCAGCGGTACAAATCATCCTCGATCACCGCCCACTCGCCGCCCACGTACCACGACTTCGCCGCGATCTCCGCGCCGTACACGTTCGCCGAGCCGCCCAGTGACGGCCACGGGATCGGCCCCAAGCGGCGCGCGATCACGTCCTCCCCGCCGTGCTGGATGAACAGCTCCGCATAGTCGAAGAACGGGACCCCCCACTTCCCGAGCGGCGGCGTGATCCGCACGTCCCACGCGGCGCGCTCGTCGGTGTCGGCACCCGACTGGTCCGGGTCGTCCTCCGCGTGCGGGTTCGTCGGCAGGATCACCTGACCCCAGTTGATCGGCCGCGGCACCCCGCCATCTGAGCCGCCGAACACCGCGTTGCGCGCGAGGCCCGCCTCCACCCACGGCACCGGCGCCCACCGCGCGTCCAGCACCAGCCACAGCGGGTGTTGCACGTCCCGGCGCACACCTGGCAGCCAGCCGCCCGCGAGTGACAGCCCGAATCGACCGAGGACGTCGGCCTTACCGGGAATCCGCCCGTCCCCGCCGACCGCGAACCCCGGCAACGTGGGCGCGCTCGGGCTCACCAGCAGGCCGCCGTACCGGGCCGGCCCCTGCTGCAGCGGCTCCCGGCCCACCCGCGCATAGAAGCCCGGGGTGCGGATCCCCACCGATCCGACGACGTCGACCACGGACGCCAGCGGACCCATTTCCGCCCCCACCCGCGGCGCGAGGTGGGCCGCAAACGCGCCGCGCCACGCGTAGGCGTCCGCGCGGGGCACCACCGACAGCGCGGGGCCCGGACCACCGAAGTCGAACGCACCTCCGCCCTCGACGCGAAACTCCCACCGGTCGGGCTCCAGGTCCGGCAACCGCTCGTGCAGCGGTCCGGGCTCGATGCGCAGCGCATCGGGTCGCGGGTCGCTCGCGACGCCGAGCAACGTATCCGTCGCGTTCGTGCGCACCTCCACGGCACGAGCGGTATCCCACGCGTCCGGGCCAGCGAATGCGGCGCTCACGAAGACGTCCACCCTCGTAGGATAGCGGCATGAACCGACCCGCGGCCATCTTCGCTCTGCTCCTCGCGTCATCCGCGCTCGCCGCAGACGCCCCGCAGGCTCGCTTTCGCGCGTCGCGGTGGTCCTCCTGGCGCGTGGAGGTCGTGCTCGAGCGCGTCGTGAAGCAGAACGACGTCGTCGTGCAGGCGCAAAAGACGCTCGGCGCCTATGATCTCGTCGCCACGCGCGAGCGAGGCGGGCTTCGCGTCGAAGCCAACAACGCCGTTGTCATCGACGACGGCGTGCACCCGGCCGCTGCGCTCGCCGGCTTTGCGCTCGGCGCGTGGGCACCCTACCACGTCGACAAGCACGGCCTGTTCGTCGAAATGGCGTCCGCCGACGTGCCGAGCGGCGCCGACGCGACGATGGTGACGTCAGGCGCGCGCCGCCAATGGACCGATCTTGTGCAAGCCTGGAACGGGCGCACGTTCCCCGCAGGCCACACCGATCGCGTCGTCGAACACGCAGAGCGCTCGGTCGAGACGATCGAGGTCGACATCCCCTGCGGCGATCAAACCTGTGTGCGCGTCGATCAGATCACGTCGTTCGCGCCCACCGCCGCCCAACTGGAAGGCGTCGACCTCGGCTCCGAGGGAACGCTGCTCGGCTGGACGGACCACCTCCGCGCAACGTTCGAGCCCGACGGGCTGTTGCCGCACGAGCTCGCGAGCGAGCGCACGGTGCGACTGTCCCTTCCCAGCCAGGCAGCGCCCGTCGAGCGCGTCGATCGCAGCACGCGCCGGTTCACCCCCAACTGACGCTCGTCAGTCGTCGAGCGCCCCGTTCTCGATCCACGACGCGATCAGGTCCACGCGGTCGCCGTCCGAGCCAGACGTCCCGTCCGGCATCGGCGACCCCTTGATCCCCGTCGCGCCGATGGTGAGCTTCTTGATCAGGTAGGAATTGTCGGGGTCACCGGCGATCACCAGGATCTCCCCGCTCACGTCGACGTCCGGGTTCGTGAGCGCGTCGATGCCCGTCGCAGACACACCGACCAGCGCCGCGTACGAATCCCCGGCCTCGAGCGAGAGCCCGCCCGCGTTGCCGCCGTGGCACGACGAGAACGCACACGACGGCGTAAACACCGTGTCCTGCACCTCGGTGAGGGTGGCCGGGTGACCACACGCGACGAGCCAGGCGAGGATCACCACGGGTTGCAGACCACGGGCACGAGCGACGGGTACAACATGCCGTACGTCGCGCACATCTCGGCCGGGAACTCAAGGTCATGGTCCTCGGTGTTTTCCCAGTCGCACGTCGTCGTGAGCGTCGTCCCGGCGTCGATCGTGAGCTCACCCGGGCCGTACTTCTGCAGCGGCGGCGCGTCGCGGTAGTTCACGTCCCACACCGGGATCTCGTACAGCTCGGTCGTGGCGTCACCGACCTTGTGATCGAGCCGGAAGGACGTGCCGTATTCGTGCAGGTGCCCCGTCAGGTACAGCATCTGGTAGTCGTCCGCGAAGCTGCAATCGAAGTTGACCGACGACGGGCCTGGCGGCAACGTGAAGTCGATCACCGTGAGCGCGAACGCGGCGGCCCAGGTTGTGACCTGCTCCTCCGGCACCATGCCGATGGTCATGATGTCCTTGTAGCGGCGTCGCTCAGCGGTCGTATTCACGTAGTGCGCCTGCACGACGTAGCGCTGGCCCGTGCGCAGCTTCACGGCGTAGCCCTCGGGCAACGTGATCGAGGAGCGGCCCGCATCCAGCGGCTCGGCGTTGATCAGCGGCTCGAAGTCCGTCATCGGGATGTCGCCCGTCGCGGTGCAGTCGATCACCTCGCCGTCCGCGAAGCGATCCGTCCCTGCTGACGTGCCGAGCAGGATCAGGTGATGGCCGCCCTCCCCCTGGTAGCTCTCGAACGCGTCCATCCCAACGTCCGGGCCCGCATACGTCCCGAACATGCAGTACTGCACCTCGGTGTACGGCTCAGCGACGACCTCGGGACCGAACCATTGCTCGCCGCCCGCCGGCGCGGGGAAGTCCGCGGGATTCAGCACGTAGTCGGTGATCTCCACGTCCGAGTCGGACGATCCGCCCGCACACGCCACAAGAAACAGGACTGGAACGAAGCGGATCACGGTGACCTCTCAGGAGGGATTCAACAGGCCGAGAAACACCTGCGCGGGCGTCGTAGCGCCACCGATCACGACGAAGCCGTTGTCGTTGGGCAACGTGATCGCGTCGTGCAACTCGCAGTCGTTAAGGTCGGAGTCGAGGCAGCCGAGGATCACCACGCGGCA
>CANNIZ010000030.1 GCA_947505245.1 Pseudomonadota bacterium
TGTCGCGGACGAGCGCGAAAGCCGCCTCGGGCCGCCACCAGCCCGCGTCTGAGCGGCTCGTCACCGCGCGCACGCGGCGCAGGGCCTCGCGGCACAACGGGAGGTCGAGATCAGGCGCGAACAGCGCCTCCCGCGGCTCCAGGCGGTAGATCTCGGCCGCCGCCGCCGCGTCATCGGCCACCCGCGCGACCCGCAGGTCACCGGTGCTCACGTCCAGGAACGCGACGCCAAGCTGATCAACGCCTGGGGCGATCGCCACGAGTCGGGTCGCTTCCCGCGCGTCCCCCGCGGTCGGGTCGAACGCGACCCCCGGCGTGACGACGCGCACGACGGCACGCTTGACGAGCCCCTTCGCGAGCTTCGGGTCTTCGATCTGCTCAGCGATGGCGACGCGGTAGCCGGCCTCGACGAGCCGCTGCAGGTACGGCGTGACAGCGTGGTACGGCACGCCGGCCATCGGAATCGGCGTCGGATCGCTGCTGTTCCGCGAGGTGAGCGTGAGCTCGAGTTCGCGCGCGGCGATCACGGCGTCTTCGAAGAACGTCTCGTAGAAGTCGCCCATCCGAAAGAACAGGATCGCGTCCGGGTTCGCGGCCTTGAGCTCGCGGAACTGGTGGAACATCGGCGTGTTCGCCGCGGATCCCGGTTCGGCCATGGCTAGCCGCCGTGCCTGCGCAGCCGGGCGGCGTAGAAGGCGTCCTCGTCGCCTGCTGGGGGCGCGGTGGAGCGTTCGGCCTCGATCGCGAGCCCGTGGGCCTCGGCGAACGCCTTCACGAGCGCGCTGCCCTCTTCGGGCTCGGGGCTGCACACCGCGTAGATCAAGGCTCCGTCGGGTGCAAGATGCGGGAACACGCCCTCGAGCACGGCGCGCTGACGCCTGGCGGCCGCGACGACGTCATTGGGTTTACGACGCCAGCGGATCTCCGGGTGTCGGCGAAGCGTTCCGAGGCCCGTACAAGGCGCGTCCACGAGCACCGTGGAGAAGCTGCCGAGCGTCGGGTGCCGTCCGGCCTCCCAGTCGTGCGCGTACGCCTCGACCGGACCGTGGACGCGGGCGACGCCGCTCACGAGCAGATCGACGCGATCCTGGTCGCGATCGACGGCTGTGACCGCGAGCCCCCGCGACAGCAGCCGAAGTGTCTTTCCCCCTGGCGCGGCGCACGCGTCGAGCACGGGGCCACCTTCGACAAACTCGGTGACCGCGGCGGAGGCCGGGTCCTGGACCCACCACGCGCCCTCGGCGAAGCCTGGCAGCGCGCTCACCGCGCCGTGCACGGCGTCCACCCACAAGGAGCCGGCGACCTCGACCCCGCCCGCGGTGCCGGGACGGACGAGGTGTCCTGCGGCAGTCATCGCCGCCGTGACGTCTTCTACCGAGCCCTTGCAGGCGATGGCGAGCGGCGCCTGTTCGTTGTTGCGCGCACACCACGCGTCGGTCGCAGGCTGGCCGTAGCGGCTCGTCCAGCGGTCGAGCAGCCACTGGGGGTGATCCAGCGCCTCCGCGCGCGACAGGTCCGTCGGCTCCACCACGCGCCGCAGGACCGCGTTCACGAGCCCCTTCGCGCGCCCGGCGCCGACTCGCTGCGCGACGTTCACGGCTTCGTTCACCACCGCGTGCGGTGGCGTACGGGCGAACAGCTTCTCGAACGCGCCCATGCGGAGCACTGCGCGCACGGCGGGGTCGAGGTTCCCAACGGGCCGCTCGAGGTGCGGGCGCAACGCCGCGTCCACGTGCGAGCGCCGGCGCAGGACGCCGAGCGCGACGAACCACGCGAGGCCGCGATCGGGGCCCCCTGGCGGCGCGAACTGGGCGAGCGCGTCCTCGACGTGAGACCCCTTTTCGACCTCGATCAACGCGCGCACGGCGGCGACCCGCCCGAGGTTCACTTCCACCCGTCGCCCTGCGTACCGCTGCTGGACGTACTCGTCGACGTCTGACGTGACGCCGTCGTGAACGCGAGCTCACGTTCCAGGCGACGAACCCGGCTGGAAGACGCCAACGCGCGACCTCCGAACACGATCGTCGCGAGCAGGAATCCGACCAGGAACGCCCCGCCGACGAGCCACAACACGGGGATGGGCTCGGAGAACTGCCACTTCGCGATCGCTCCGGGCAACTCCAGCGAGAGGGTGACCTTGCGTGCGGCGTTCTGCACGTAGAACAGCCACCCCATGAACGTCGCGAGGGCGGCGAATACGAGCGCGACGATGGCGAGCCAGCCTCGTGCGGTCATCAGGGACTCCGGGAACGGTGCGATTCTACCAGCGGGGCTCGTTTCTCGCAGAGGAACAAGAGAAAGGGCAGAGTTCGCAGAGGATCAGCCTCTCTGCGCGCCCTGCCCAATCTCCGCGTCTCTGCGAGAAACGGAAACGTCGGAGTCACCTCCGACGCGCCCAGACATTACTTCTTGAGCTTCTTCGCGACGTCGCCCATCACGTCGCCGAGGCGCGCGCCGGCCTCGCCGGAGCGGCGGCGGTAGTCTTCCACGTCGCCCGCGGCGCGCTCGGTGGCGCCCTTCTCGGACAGCGACATCTTGCGGTCGTGCGCGTCGATGTGGAGGATCTCGCAGCGGATCTTCTTGGGCACGCCGTCTTCACCGGGCGCGTACTCCTTCTGCCAGTCGCCGCTCTCGCCGTGGGCGAGCTCGGAGATGTGCACGAGGCCTTCGACACCCTCTTCGATCTCGACGAACACGCCGAAGTCTGCCATGTGGACGGCTGCGCCTTCCACGACCTGGCCGAGGAAGAAGCGGCTGTGGACGGTGTACCAGGGGTCCTCACCGAGCTGCTTGATGCCGAGGGAGAACCGCTCGTTCTCCTTGTCGATCGAGAGCACGCGGGCTTCGACCGGATCGCCCTTCTTGAAGCGGTCCGACGGGTGGCGGACGCGCTGCGACCAGGACAGGTCGGAGATGTGCACGAGACCGTCGATACCCTCGTCGATGCCCACGAAGATGCCGAAGTCCGTGATGTTGCGGACCGTGCCCTTCACGATGCTGCCGACCGGGTACTGCTGCTCGACCACGTCCCACGGGTTCTGCTCGAGCTGCTTCATGCCGAGGCTGATGCGCTTGTTCTCGACGTCGATGTCGAGGACCTTCGCTTCGATGACCTTGCCGACTTCGACGAGCTTGGACGGGTGCTTGATGCGCTTGTTCCACGTCATCTCGCTGATGTGGACCAGGCCTTCGATGCCGTCTTCCAGCTCGATGAACGCGCCGTAATCGGGGATCGAGACGACCTTGCCGCGCACGATCGCGCCGACCGGGTACTTGTACTCGACCTCTTCCCAGGGATCGGGGCGGATCTGCTTGTAGCCGAGGCTGACGCGCTGCGTGTCCGCGTCGAACTTGAGGACCTTGACCTCGACCGACTGGCCGACTTCGAACATGTCGTGCGGCGAGTTGAGGCGGCCGTAGCTCATGTCCGTGATGTGCAGGAGGCCGTCGATGCCGCCGAGATCGATGAACGCACCGTAATCGGTGATGTTCTTGACGATGCCGGTGAGGATGGCGCCCTCGCGCAGGCGCTGAATCGTCTCGTCGCGCTTGCTCTCGCGCTCCTGCTCGAGCAGGACGCGGCGGGAGAGCACGATGTTTCCGCGCTTCTTGTTGAACTTGATGATCTTGAACTCGTACGTCTCACCGATGAGCTTGTCGAGGTTCTTGACCTGGCGCAGATCGACCTGCGAACCGGGGAGGAACGCCTTGACGCCGATGTCGACCGCGAGGCCGCCCTTGACGCGCGCGACGATCTGGCCCTTGACCACTTCGTCCTTCTCGACCGCCTTGGAGATCTCTTCCCAGGCCTTCATCAGGTCGGCCTTTTCCTTCGACAGGAACAGGACGCCGTCTTCTTCGTCGAGCGTGTCGAGGTAGACGTCGACGATGTCGTTCAGCTTGAGCGTGATCTCGCCTTCGGGCGTCTTGAACTCGCTCGTCGCGATCATGCCTTCGGCTTTGTACTGGATGTCGACCGTGACCCACTCATCCGAGATGTTGATCACTCGCCCCTGGACGACGGACTGTTCCTTAATGCCCTTCTGGCCCATCAATTCATCGAAGAAGGACTTGAACTGCTCGTCGCTGATCTGATTGAGGGGGAGGTTCAACAGGTTCGGATCTTGGGTCATCTGGCTTTTACTCTTTGGTTACCGGCGGCGAGGCCGCCGGGCGCGAAAACGGGAGTGACTTCACCTGGGGCGTCCCGAGCGCCGTGGGATCGCGCAGATCCCGCCAGGTGCCGCGTCGCGTCACGCGACGACGGATCCCCAGGCTTACCCCGGGGATGGCGCACGTATCGCGCGCGTCCTCACCGTGTCAACGCGAGTGAGCGCGCAGCGAGCGGAACGCGAGCGAAGGCCAAGAAGTTCAACGCGCAGCGAACGGAACGCGAGCGAAGGCCAAGAAGTTCACGCACCGCGCGATCGTGCGAGTTCGAGCACCAGATCGATGGCCTCGCGGATCGTCAGCTTGGACGTGTCGACGTGGATGGCGTCGACCGCAGCGACAAGCGGCGCTGTGGGTCGCTCGCGGTCCTGCTTGTCGCGGGCTTCGAGCGCGTCCTTGATATCGTCGAAATGCACCATCTCGCCGCGGCGGAGCAGCTCCTCGTGACGCCGTCGCGCGCGCTCGTCGAGATCGGCGTCGAGGAAGATCTTCAGGCCCGCGTCCGGGAGCACGACCGTACCGATGTCGCGGCCGTCCATGACGACGCCGCCGCGGTGTCCGAGATCGCGCTGCAGGTCGAGGAGGGCGCTTCGAACCGCCGGGTGCACGGACACGTCCGAGGCGCCGCGCCCGATGTCGTCGGCGCGGATCTGCGCGGTGACATCGACGCCGTCGACGATCACGTGAAGGAAGTCGGTGTCCCACGCGAACTCGAATCTGAGGCCCGAGGCGACGTTCGCGACAGCGTCAGCGTCAGACCAGGACACGCCGCGTTGCTTCGAGACGAGCGCCACGGCGCGGTACATCGCTCCCGTGTCGACGTACTGAAAATGAAGCATTCGAGCCACGCTTCGTGCGACGGTTCCCTTTCCCGACGAGCCAGGGCCGTCTACCGCGATCGTGAGTCTTGGAACGGTGTCAGGCACGAAGGGATTCCAGGTCGGTTCGAAAGCCGGGATAGCTCGACGAGACCGCGTCCGCACCCCGGATCGTCACGCCGCCAGGCGTCGCGCGCGCGGCCACGGCGAAGGACATCGCGATTCGGTGATCGCCGGTCGCGTCGCAAATGCCCGGTCCGGCCGGTCGGCCCCCTTGGATCACCATGCCGTCAGGCCGCTCCTCGACCTCGATGCCGAGCGTGCGCAGGCCGGCGGCCATCTGCGCGATGCGGTCGGACTCCTTCACGCGAAGCTCGGCGGCGTCGGCGATCACGGTCTCGCCCTCGGCGAAGGCAGCCGCGACCGCGAGGATCGGGAGCTCGTCGATGCAGCGCAGCGCGAGGTCGCCGTCGATGCGCGTCCCGATGAGCGGACCGAACCGCACGAGCAGGTCGGCCACGGGCTCGGCCCCTCCCTCCTTCTTGAACACCTGGACCGACGCACCCATGCGGTCGAGCGCGTCGAGCACGCCGGCGCGCGTCGGGTTGATGCCGACGTTCTCGAGGTAGATCTCGCTACCGGGAACGATGGCACCAGCGACCAGCCAGAACGCCGCGGCGGAGATGTCTCCCGGCACGTCGACATCGACGGGGTCGAGGTGTTCAACGGGGAGCGCCACGAGCCAGCCGTCGGGCGCGCGACGCAGGGTGACCCCCATCTTCGCGAGCATGCGCTCGGTGTGATCGCGCGAGAGGCGGGGCTCTCGGATGGCGACGCCGGTTTGGAGGCCCGCGAGCAGGCAGGCCGACTTCACCTGCGCGCTGGGAACTGGAAGATCGTGCTGCACCATGTGCAGCGAGCCGCCGCGGATCGAGATCGGAGCCTGCGCACCGTCGGCGCGACCGTCGATGCGCGCGCCCATGCGCCGCAACGGCTCCACGACGCGCTTCATCGGCCGCCGTCGCAGCGAGCCGTCCCCGGTAAGGACGCTGTGAAACGGCTGAGCCGCACAGACGCCCGCGAGGAGCCGGATCGTGGTGCCGCTGTTGCCGCAGTCGATGACGTCCTTCGGTTCGGTCAGTCGCGCAGGCGGCCGAACGATCAGCGCGTCTCCGTCGGGCTCGACGACGGCGCCCATGGCGCGGACCGCGTCCATCGTCGCCTTCGGGTCATCGGACGCGAGCAGGTTGCGTACCCGTGCGGGGCCGCGCGCGAGCGCGTTGAACAGGATCGCGCGATGCGAGATCGACTTGTCTCCCGGCACCCGCAGACGGCCACGCAACGCGCCGTCAGGCGCCAGGGACCATTCGTTCACGAGGCGCGCTCCTCGAACTGGCCGAGCTTGCGGAACCGCGCGTAACGGTCGCGGACGAGCTCGTCGCGCGACAGCCCGGAGAGGTCGACCAGGTGCTTCCACAGCGTGTCACCTACGCCCGCGACAGCGAGATCGCGCCGGCGGTGCGCGCCGCCGTGCGGCTCGGGGACGATCTCGTCGATGACGCCGAGGTCGAGGCAGTCCTGCGCGGTGATCTTCAGCGCCTCGGCGGCCCGCGGCCCTTCGGCCCGGTCGCGCCAAAGGATGGCGGCGCAACCCTCCGGGCTGATCACCGAGTACACGCTGTTCTCGAGCATGACGACACGGTTCGCCACGCCGACGGCGAGCGCACCTCCCGAGCCCCCTTCCCCGATGACGACCGTGATGATGGGGACCCCGAGCTCGCTCATCTCCATGATGTTGCGCGCGATCGCCTCGGCCTGACCGCGCTCCTCAGCGTCCAGACCCGGGTAGGCGCCCGGCGTGTCGATGAACGTGATGATCGGCAGGCCCATCGTGTCGGCCATGTGCATGAGCCGCATCGCCTTGCGGTACCCGTCGGGGCGCGCCATGCCGAAGTTTCGCTTCAAGCTCTCTTTTGTGTTTCGGCCCTTCTGGTGCCCGATCACGAGGCACGGGCGGCCGCGAAGGCGGGCCGTGCCGCAGACGATCGCTTGATCGTCGTGGCCGAGGCGGTCTCCGTGGAGCTCCATCCACTCGGTGAACAGCATCTCGACGTAGTCGAGCGTGTACGGACGGTTCGGGTGACGCGAAAGCAGCGTGCGTTGCCACGGCGAAAGAGCGCCGAAGATGCGCTCTTCAAGACGATGGGCCTGCGTCTCCAGCTGGTCGATCGATGCCGCGAGGTTGACCCCGTTCTTCTCCTGCAAGTCGCGCAATTGGTCGATGCGCTTGCGGAGCTCGAGGATGGGGCGTTCGAAGTCGAGGACGATGTCCATGCGCGAACCTTTGCAAGGGTCCCTGCTATCCGGGTTTGAACAGTCTCGCAGCCGCTGCCAGGACTTCGTCGATGCTCGCGGTAGGCACGTAGCCGAGACCGCGCATCCACGTGCGCTGCTTTCGAGCGAACCTGCGCGTGTCCCGTTGGGTGCGCAGAATCGCTTGGTCGAGCGGCAGCCCGTCGAGCAGGTGGTCACACAGGTGACGGTAGCCGAGCGACGACATCGGCTTCAGGGTGCGTGCGTAGCCGCGCTCGAGCAGGCCGCTCACCTCGTCGACGTAGCCGCGCTCGACCATGTCGAGCACGCGCGCGTCGATTCGCTCGTCAAGGTCAGTGCGATCGAGCCAAAGGCCGACGGTCGGCACGCGGTCTGGCTCGAGCCCGTGCGCGCTCTGGAGGTCCGAGAGTCGCGTCCCGGTCGCCCGAAACACCTCGAGACCGCGCACGATCCGCAGGGTGTCGTTCGGATGCAGACGGGCGGCGAGTACCGGATCGACGCGCGCGAGCTCAGCGTGGGGATCGGGCAGCGCCTCGAGCTCCGCTCGCAGCGACGCGTCCATCGCGGGCGTCGCGACGAGGCCCCGGGTGAACGAGCGAAGGTAGAGGCTGGTGCCGCCGCAAAGGACGACGTGCTCGTGGTCCGAAGCGACCCGATCCGCCAGCTGAACGAAGTCCGCGGCGTCGAACGGCTGGTCGACGTCCACGACGTCGATTCCGAAATGTACTGCGCGGGACTGCTCTTCGGCGGTTGCCTTGTTCGTGCCGATGTCCATGCCCCGGTACACCTGCATCGCGTCCGCCGACACGACGACCGCACTGAACGCCTCTGCCACGGCGACCGCAGCCGCGGTCTTTCCGGCGCCGGTAGGTCCGGCGATCACGAGCACCGGCTTCATCGCGCCCGCCTCGCGACCTCGTCGACTCCAAACGCCGTGGCGAGCGGCGGCCCCAACGTCACGCCGCGCTCCTCGAGCGTCGCCAGCAGCGAGCGCCACCCGACTTCCGTGTCCGATGTCCAAGGGATGAAGCCCGCGATCAGGTCGCGCAGCGAGTCGCGCGCGACCTCGAGGTCGTGCACGGCGCAGAGCTCTGCGACGGCAGCCTCCGCGAACGCGTTCAACGACGTCTCGGTGATCATGGCGGGAACGGCCGACACCACCACGCGGCCAGAGTCGAGCGCGTCGAGCACGAGCCCGACGCCGGCCTGGGTTCCGAGCGCGGCGACGGCTTCCCCTCGGCCCCCCGGCACCGCGCAAACCACCACCGCGTCCAGGCGACGGTGGGTCAGCACTTCGGGGAGGGACAGCCGGGCCATGCGCAGCGCCGCGCCCGGGGCGTCCACGAACCAGAACGCGTCGCGACCCGCGCAAACCAGCCATCCATCGTGCTGGCCGAGCGGCCTGAGGTCGCGCCAGGTTTCGGCTGACGCCGCGATAGCCGGCGTCTCTACAGCCGTTTCCGACCGAATCGCAGGTGTTATTGGCTCGATCGCGTCAAACGCCGGGAAGGTCCTCGCCCGTTCGACAAACGACGGATCGTCGTCAGGGTGTGGCGGCACCGGTACAGCAGCGGGCCTGAGCGGCAGCGGCGGCCGCCCCTCCGCCACAAACAACGGCCCGCCACGGCTGATGATCTCGGTCCGACCGCCAAACGCCGAACGGATCGCGGCCGCCAGCGTGCGCGTCACCGCGCCCGGGTCGCGGAAGCGAACCTCGATCTTCGCTGGATGAACGTTGACGTCGAGCGCGTCGGGCGCGACCCGCAGGTTCAGCACCGCGACCGGGTGCCGACCGCGCGGCAGCAGGCCGTCGAACCCCTCGGCCAGGCCGCGCCGCACCACCGCGTCGCGGACGAAGCGGTCGTTCACGAACATCCACGCGCTGCCAGCATCCGGCGAGGTGGCGCCCGGACCGCCGACGAGGCCCTCGACCGTGACGCCTTCCGCGGTGAACGACACGGGGGTAAGCCCAGCCCCCCGTTCGCGAAGCAGTTGTGCGACGCGCGCGGCGAGAGTTGCGGCCTTCGGAGCGCGCAAAACTTCCCGACCTTCATGTGAGACGCGAACGTCGATTTCGGGTCTCGAGAGCGCCACGCGCAGGACCACGTCCTGGCAGTGAGCGAGCTCCGTCCCTGTGGTGCGGAGGAACTTCCGGCGCGCCGGGACGTTGAAGAACAGGTCGTCGACGGTGATCGTGGTCCCTGGTGGCCCGCCCGCGTCCTCGGAGCCCCAGCCGGCGCCGCCCTCGCTGAACACGCGCGTCCCCACGGCGTCCTCCGCGCGGCGGGTGGTGAGCTGGAACCGGCTGACGCTCGCGATGGACGGCAGGGCCTCGCCGCGGAACCCGAGGGTCGTCACGCCGAGGAGATCAGCGTCGCTGCGGATCTTGCTCGTCGCGTGGCGTTCGATGCACAGCGTCGCGTCGTCGCGGTCCATGCCGCAGCCGTCGTCCGTGACGCGAATTCGGTCGGCACCACCGCCCGACAGCTCGACGACGATGCGGGTCGCGCCGGCGTCGACGGCGTTTTCGACGAGCTCCTTCACCACCGACGCAGGGCGCTCGACCACCTCACCGGCGGCGATGCGGTCGATGACGCCCGAGTCGAGTCGATGGACCCGTCCCATGATCAGCGCTCGGGAGCTTCTTCTTCGTCGATGCCACGCCGCTTTCGGAAGTACAGACGAATCGGCGTACCCTCGAGGCCATACTCCTGCCTGAGGCGATTCGACAGGAACGACCTGTAACTTTGGATGACGCCTTCAGGCGTGTTTGCGAAAAACACGAATGACGGAGGACGAACGCGCACTTGCGCCGCATAGTAAAGGCGCACCGGGTGATGGTGACGCTGCGGGACCGTGTGCGTGGCGAGGACCCGCTCCAGGAAGCGGTTCACCTCGGGGGTACCGATGTGCTTGTTGAACTGCTCGAACACGCGAAGGACCGTCGGCAGCACGCGGTGAACACCCTTGCCGGTCTTGGCCGACACGAACAGGTGCGGCGCCCAGATCGCGTGAGGGAGGAACTCAGCGATTTGATCCTCCATCTTGTGGCTGTCCACATCCTCCATGTTCTTGGTGAGATCCCACTTATTGAACACGAGGATCAGCGCGCGACCGCGTTCGTTGACGAGGTCGGCGAGCTTCGCGTCCTGCTCGGTGATGCCTTCGGTCGCGTCCATGACCAGGATCGTCACGTGGGCGCGCTCGATCGCTTGAATCGCCCGCAGCGACACGAACCGCTCCAGCGCGTCGGTGATGCGCGACTTGCGGCGGATGCCGGCCGTATCAACGAGAACGAACTTCTGACCGTCGACCGTCAACTCGGAGTCGACAGGGTCCATCGTGGTGCCGGGCATGTCATGGACGACGTGCCGTTCTTCCCCGAGAAGTTGGTTTAACAGTGTGGACTTTCCGATGTTTGGACGCCCAATAACGGCGACGTGTATCGCCGATACCTCGTCGTGGAGGCCGATGACCTGGTCCGGGTCGATGTCGTCTTCACCTTCTTCGGCGAGGGCGTCGATCTCGGACGTCTCGTCGGCCCCGAGGGGCTCCGAGTCCACGGCGGGCGGCAGGCGCTCGACGATGGCTTCTACGAGCTCGTAGAAATTGCGGCCATGTTCCGACGAGACCGCGAGCATCGGGTCGATGCCGATCTGCCAGAAGTCGGCGAGGAGCTCTTCGTGGCGCTCCCCGTCGATCTTGTTCACGACGAGGATGATCGGCTTGTGCGTGCGACGCAGCAGATCGGCGACGTCCGCGTCGGCCGACGTGTACCCGGCGCGCCCGTCGACCACGAACACGATCACGTCAGCTTCTTCGAGGGCGATCAGGACCTGGGTCCGGATGGCGGTGAGGATGGCGGCGGGAAGGTCCTTGCGCGCGCCGGCCTCGACGTCCGGCTCGAAGCCGCCCGTATCGATCGCGAGGAACGTCCTCCCGAGCTGTTCGGTGCGCTCGTACAGCCGGTCGCGGGTGACACCCGCGCGATCATGTACAGCGGAGCGACGTTTGCCCACCAGACGGTTGAAAAGGGTGGACTTGCCCACGTTGGGACGTCCGACGACAGCGACGACAGGATCAGCCATTTCTACCTGTAACCCGGGAGCGACTAGCCCGCGCGATCGGCCAGGAAGCGGACGATCCGAGGCCACACGAACTCGGGGGCCCGCTTTCCGAGCAGGAGATCGAGGTGCCCCCAGTGGACCTGGTGCTCGAACGGCTCGAACAGGAGGTAGTGCTTGTCGGTGGAACCGGACTCGTCGAAGCAGCGCTTCGCGTCTTTCGGCATCAACAACGTGTCCGCGTCGCCCGCGATCACGAGCAGCGGCACATCCGTCGTCCGAAACGCAGGAGCATACGGAAACTCTCGACCGCGCGCCCACTCGGCCATCTCGAGCCACACCTCCACGCTCGTCCAATCGAACCCTTTGGTGAGCCGCTCGTCGAGGAGGTCACGCTCGACCGAACCGGGCGCCCAGCCCGACACCGGGAACGCGTACCCGGTGGCGTCCGTGAAGCCGTACAACCGCGACACGAGCCGGCCTGCCCAACCCGTGGACATGCGAATTCGCGACGTTGTGAGCAACGGGCGAGCCTCCTGGGTGACGCCCGCGAGCAAGCGGAGGAACGGGTTGCCGGTCGCGAACACGTACACGCCCGCCACGTGGACGACGCCCGCGAGCGGGACCAGCGTGGAAGCAGCGACCGCGACGCCGCCGCCGAGCGAGTGCCCCATCACGAACGGCGCGCGACCGCCGGACTCCTCTCTGGCGACGGCGACGGTCCGTACGAGGTCGCGAACGTACTGCTCGAACGCGGTCGCGTTGCCGGCCCCGTAAGCACGCGAGTTTCCGTGGCCGCGAAGCTCCAGGTTCCACACATCGAACCCTTCGAGCGCGAGGCGTCCGGACAGCGACCGCTGCGAGACACGCCACGTGTACCGGTTCTGCGCGAAGCCGTGAACGAGGATGATCGGGGGACCGGTTCGCATGTCAGGCAGCACGGTCCGCTCGACCGCGAGCGGCGGGTCGTCCACGGTGCCGGGAATGCGCACCGACATCACGCGCAACGGCGCGAACTGTTGCCCGTGGATGTGCTCTTCGACGATGTCGTCGGCGAGGACTTCGATCACGACTCACCCACCGGACGTCGCTCCGTCCAACGCCGAGACGATGTCGTCGACCTCAGCGAGCCCGCCGACCCCGACGTCGCCGCACGCGAGCCGTTTTGCTGTTGGCGAAACCACCGTGTAGCGGCCAACTTCTTCCAGCCACTTAAGGTTTCGCTGGACGATCGGGTGGTCCCACATCTGCGTGTTCATCGCTGGGCACAGCAGGTTCGGGATGCCAGGCGGGATCGCGAGCCACGTCGTTACAAGCGCGTCGTCGGCGATGCCACACGCGAGGCGGCCGAGCGTGGATGCTGTCAGAGGGGCGATGGCCGCGTGCGTCGCCCACTTCGCCCACGCGATGTGGCGCACGGACGACGCCCCATCCGCTGAGCCTCCGGTCTCGAGGATGTCGGTCATCACGGGGTGACCCGACAGCGACTCGAACGTGAGCGCCCCGACGAACCGCGTCGCCGACGGCGTCATCACGACGCGCACCTCCCCTCCGCGCTTCACGATCCGGCTCGTGAGCTCAACTGCCTTGTAAGCGGCGATGCCGCCCGTCACGCCGAGTAGAAGGCGCATGCGCACTCCAGCGTTGAGGTTATCCCGTCCGACCATGACGAAGCTCTCCAACAGCGAGATCGAGCGGTACTCCCGGCACTTGATCCTCGACGAGGTCGGGGTGGCCGGGCAGGAGCGCCTCAAGGCCTCGAGCGTGTTGTGCGTTGGCGCGGGTGGGCTCGGCTCGCCCCTGCTGCTCTATCTGGCTGCCGCCGGTGTGGGTCGCATCGGGATCGTCGACTTCGACGTCGTCGACGCGTCGAACCTGCAGCGGCAGGTCATTCACGGAACGGCGTCCTTAGGCCGCAAGAAGGTTCACTCAGCGCGCGACCGCGTGTTGGACGTGAACCCCCACGTGACGGTGGACGTGTTCGACGAGCCCCTCACGAGCGGAAACGCCCTGCGGATATTCGCCGAGTACGACGTGATCGTCGACGGGACCGACAATTTTCCGACGCGGTACCTCGTGAACGACGCGTGTGTGCTGCTCGGGAAGCCCAACGTGTACGGCTCGATCTTCAAGTTCGAAGGCCAGGCGACCGTGTTCAACTACCAGGGCGGGCCGAACTACCGCGACCTGCACCCGAAGCCTCCGCCCCCGGGCCTGGTGCCTTCGTGCGCGGAAGGTGGCGTACTCGGCGTGCTGCCCGGCGTGATCGGTGCGATTCAGGCGACCGAGACGATCAAGGTGCTGCTCGGCCTCGGCACGACGCTCTCGGGTCGATTGCTGCTGTACGATGCCGCGAATATGCGATTTCGGGAGCTGAAGCTCCGCCGCGATCCCGACGCCCCGCCGATCACCGAACTCATCGACTACGTAGACTTCTGCGGCGCACCGCAAAACGATCACCTCATGCCCGTGGAGAGCTCCATGCCCGCACCGTTCCAGCCGTTAAGCGTCGCCGACCTAAAGAAGAAGCTCGACGGTGGCTGGCAGCCCTATGTGCTCGATGTTCGCAAGCCAAACGAGGCCGAGATCGCCCGGCTCACGTTCGCCGATCGGCTCGAGCCGCACGAGACCGTCGCGAACATCGCCTCCGAGCTGCCGCGCGACCGCGACATCGTGGTCCACTGCCGCTCCGGCATGCGATCTGCGCGGGCCTGCGAGGTGCTCGCCGGGCTCGGTTTCACCCGGCTGTTCAACCTCGACGGCGGCATCCTCGCCTGGTCGGCCGAGATCGACCCTTCCATCCCGCGGTATTAACGCCCGAACAGGCGAGCGAGGCAGCCCTTCGGCTCCACCGCGGGCAACAGCAGCCGATCGAGCTCGGCGAGCTGTACTGCGGCCGTCTGCGGGCAGCCCATCACCTCCCGGGCGGCCGCGATCGCCTCCGCCATCGCGCGCGCGTCCGGGTACCGCGCCGTCGGGTCGGCCGCGCAGGCCTTGGCGATGATGCCGCGGAGCGGGCGTGGAACCCCTGCGAGGATCTTCTCGGTGCGATCGAGCAGCACGAGGTCACCGGGATCCCCGCCCGAGGTTGCGACAAACAGCGTCGCGCCCACGCTGTAGACGTCCGCTGCAGCTGTCGCGCTGCGGGCGTCTCTCTTCTGCTCCGGCGCCGCATAGCCAAACGACCCGAAGAACGCTCCGACCTGGGTTCGATGCGGCACGTCTTCGGGCTTGTGCCGGGCGACGCCGAAGTCCGCGAGCACGGCGTCGCCGTTGCGGTCGATCAGGACGTTCCCTGGCTTGATGTCGCGGTGGATGATGCCACGGGTGTGGGCCGCCGCGAGCGCTTCGAGCACCTGGAACACGAGCTTGAGCGCCTCGTCGACCGGGATGGGGCCCTTCGCGAGCCTGTCTTTCAGGGTGCCAGCCGGGTGGAGGTCCATCGCGAACCACAGCCAGGAACCCTCTTTCCCGACATCCAGCACGCGCACGATTCGTGCATGTTTGAACGAGAACATCGCCTTCGCCTCGGCGAGAAACCGGGACGCAAAGTCCGAGGCCTTGCCGGAAGCCGGGCTGAGCACCTTGATCGCGACGTCGGTGTTTGAGGTGCGGTCACGTGCGCGCCAGACCTCAGCGGCGCCTCCGGTGCCGATCACCTCGACGAGCTCGTACCGCCCCGCCTTGAGCGACTGCGGCACGCCATCGAACAGCGGGTCCACCTAGCCCCCAAAGGCCATGGCACCTGCGAACCCGATGACCACAACGATAACGACCGCGACCACGACCACGAGCCCCCACGGAACCCCTGAAGCCTCCGGCGCGGCCCCAGGCGCTTCGACGGGGGCTGGCGTGGGCTGGGGCAACACGGGCTGCATCAGCGGACCCCGCGATTGGCGGTCCAGGCTCATCGCGCCAGGGGCGGGAGCCTCCTCGCTCGTCTCGTCGCCTTTCTCAGCCGGGAGTTCTTCTTCGGACGGCGCCTTTGGCGGCTCCGGCTCGACGTCCGGGGCGCTCGACTCGGCCATCAGCCGGTCGAAGCGCGCAAGCCATTCGCCACCGACCTCGGGGAGGCCCTGACCCCGGGCGATCGCGTCGCGCGCTTTCGCGACGTCTTCGGCCATCGCGCGCGCGCTGAGGTAGCGATTCTCGGGCCGGTAGGCTGTGGCCTGGCGTACGACCTCGCGGATCGACGGCGGAACCGGGTCGAGCAGCTTCGGGTCGAGGTGCGCGGCGAACAGATCGGGGGGTTCACACCCGGTCACCGTGGCATACAACGTCGCGCCGATCGCATAGATGTCGGCGCCCGGGCCGACGTCGCGCGCGCTCTCGCGCTGTTCCGGCGACATGTAGCCGACGGTGCCCATCGCCACGCCGGTGCGCGTGCGGTGATCGACGCGCTCGTTCCGAATTCGCGCGATGCCGAAGTCCGAGAGCCGGACCGAGCCGTCCTTGTTGAGCAGGACGTTGTCGGGCTTGACGTCGCGGTGGACGACGGAGGCGAGGTGCGCGACCTGCAGCCCCTGAAGCACCTGGAACGTGACATCGAGGGCCTCGAGCGGCGGAACCTTGCCGGTCTTCTCAAGCCGGTCGATCAATGCGCCGCCGTCGACGATCTCCATCGTGAACCAAGGGCGCCCCTGGTCTTCCCCGAGGTCCCACACGCGCAACACGGACGGGTGCCGCATCCGACGCATGGTGCGGGCCTCTGCGAGGAAGCGCGATCGGTAACTTCGACGCTCGGCGATCTCCGCGTGGAGGATCTTTACGCCGATGTCCTGGCCCGTTTGCGCGTCTCGCGCCTTCCAAACGGTGGCCATGCCACCTTCGCCGAGGACGGAGAGCAGTTCGTAGCGCCCGCCCGCGAGATGGGTCAACGGGGTCGCATTTTTGGCGTTTTCAGCCTTCACGACCTACGTTACCTCAGCAGCCCGCAAAGGGCCAGCCCGTGTGAAACCGCGCCGACGGCTCGCGCGCACCTTCAGCGTTTGCTGCGGCCCAACGAGAACGGCAAGGACCGTGCGCTTCGATCGACGGGGTGAAACTCGCCGTCGAGCCTGCCGTCGGTGAGCGCACCGACGTAACGACCGCGGTCGGACCTCTCGCTCTTCTCCTCGACCTCGAAGGTCGAGGCGGACGCGTCAAAGCGGCCTTCAACCCGGGTCACGACCTGGCCGCGAAGACCCGTCGTGACCGCCCAACCCTCGATCGCAGCGCCGACGTGCTTGTCGATCTCGATCCGCAGCGGCAGAAGCTCGGCCACCTTGCCGTCCCAGGCCCCGAGCAGGCTGGTCTCGACCTTAGCCAGCTGTTTTGGGGCCGCGAGCCACCGATCGATCGCGTCGCGGAGCGCCGTCCAAAGGCGGACCAGTGCTCCGCTCTCGGCGCGGGCCGCTGGTGGCGGCGTACTCGACACGTTGGGAAGCGCCTCGCGGACCTGCGCACCTCGCGCGGAATACGTCCGCTCGGGCGCTCGCGGCACCTCATAGGCGTTTCGAAGCGATGGTTCCGTGGGCGTAGCCGACGACGGGGGCTGCGAGGCCGGTGTGGACGCTTCGATCAGCAGGTCGAAGCGCGCCATCCAGCGCTGTCGGGCAGAGTCAGCACCTTGAAGCCCGGTGATGCGGTCGTGGGACTTTGCGACGTCGAGCGCCATGTGACGGGCGGACGGGTAGCGGTGTTCGGGCCGATACCGCGTCGCGTTGCGGATGATCTCGCGAACGTCCGGGTGCAGCTTGGCGAGCGGACCGCTGTCGATCTCGCCTTCGAACAGGCCGAGCGGCGCCCTGCCGGTGACGAGGCCGAACAGCGTGGCGCCGACGGCGTAGATGTCGGCCACCGGGCCCGCGCTCTTCGAATCGGCGCGCTGCTCGGGCGCCATATAGCCGATGGTGCCGAGCACATCACCGGTCCGTGTAAGCTCGGCGTTGATCGCCTGACGCGCGCTGCCAAAGTCGCCAAGGAGCACGGTGCCGTCCGCGCGCAGCAACACGTTCGCGGGCTTGACGTCGCGGTGAATGATGCCGCAGCGATGGGCCGCGCCCAGCGCCTGAAGGATCTGAAACACGACCTTGAGGGCGTCCGCTGCGCTCATCGGCCCGCCGAGCTCGATCTTTCGCTGCAACGCGCCCTCTTCGACGAGGTCCATCGCGTACCAGCAGCGCGTGCCTTCCTCACCGACGTCGTAGATGCGCAGCACGTTTGGATGCACGAGCCGCGTCAACGTGCTCGCCTCCGTGATGAATCGCTGGCGAAGCATCGGGTGGGCCGCGGCCTCCCCGTGGAGGACCTTGATCGCGCGAAACACGTTCAGCAGCGGATCCCAGGCGCGATAAACGACCGCCATCCCGCCGGATCCAAGCGGCGCTTCAACGCGGTACCGTCCTAACGCAGTGGGGGGCGCACCGGACGATCCCTCCGCTGGTGGAAGGCTACTCATGGGTCAAGTGTAGGTGATCGATCGGCGCCAACGCTACGGCCGGTGGATCATTTTTTGGATTTCCAAACACCTGTGCCCTTGCCTCGGCGGCGAATCGGTTGAATCATCCTTGCATGACCGTGCTTCCGCTGTTGGTGTCTTTGGCGTTCGCCGCTGAGCCGGTCGAAGACGTCCGCGCGACCGAAGGCAGCGAGCTCACGGCCGACCAGCTCGCGCTGCTCCGGGACTACCGCGCACGGCACTTCTCCGTCCGCACCGAGTTCAACACGACGGGCGTGAGCACGCGCGCGTGGTCTCCGATGCCCTACTCCGGCGGCGGCGCGATCCCGCACCAGGACGCGACCGGCACGACACGTTCGTGGGCGGTCTATGAAGGAAGCGAGCGCGTAAATGTGCCCTATTATCTTGAACTTTCGGGCCAGGACCAGGAGCGCCGCGACCTCGTGGCTCGCGTCACCATGAAGCGCTGGCTTGGCCGCGCCTACTATGGAGCAGCGGTCGCTGGTGTCGGCACCGTGATCTTCTCCGCCATCGCGGTGAACTCCACGGAAGACGACGCAAAGAAGAATTCGTTCGAAAAGATTGGGGCGACGGGGCTCATGGTCGCGGTCGTCGGATTGATCGGTGGGAGCGTGCCGACCGCCCACGCGGCGCGCCTGGAGAACGACTACACGATGTCCTACATCGACATCGCGAGCGCGGAAGACCTGGTCGACGTGCAGAACGAGGCGCTGCGTCTGGAGCTCGGGCTTACGCCGTCGCAGGCGTTCGAGGTGGAGTCCAGCACGCCGGCGATGGCCCCGCCATTGCACCGGTAGTCAGCACCGCTCGATCTCCGGCGGCGCAAATGCTACCCACGCGCTTCGAACACCCAAGGGTTTGCGATGTCTGTTCCGCTCCAGCGCCATTCGTTCTCCGCTGACGTCAACGACGCCGAAGACGTCCGAATCGCCCTGATGGACGAGATCCGCACCGAGCTGCGCCTGCGCGGCGAGCCGCATCCGCGCGTGTACCTCGTCGGGGATGGCTACGTCGATACGCTCGATCTCCATCGGGTGGCGACCACCGAACCCGACGCCCATCTCGGCGCCACGCTCGCCCTGGTGCGCACCCTCGCGGGGGTCCAGCACACGTTCGTCCTTGTCCAATTGCACGCCGAGACCCACGAGGGAGAGCGGCACAGCTACGCGCTGCTCGGCGCGCTCGACGATGACGCGGTCGCATGGTTCGCGCTGCCGTACGTCACGGAAGAACGTTCGGGCATCGGCGAGCCCGGCGAGTGGGCACCAACGGATCTCGAGTTTGGCGCCAACATCGACCTGCTACGCGACCTCTTCGACGTTCCACCCGACGCCAAACCGGCCAGCGTGCTTCAACCGCGCCGAGCGCAGCCGGACATTCGGGCCGCGTTCTTTGAACTGCCCCAGGCGCTCGCCCTCCCCGCTGATGCGCGCGGCCAGGCCGACCTCACGGTGCGGGTGGCCGTCGAGGACATGCTCAAGGGCTCCGTCGCGGGGACCGTCATCGTCAAGCAGGTCGGCCACCACGGTGAGATGTGGGTCCTCAACGACGCCGGAGACCTCGACGACGCGGTACGGTCGATCGCCCTTCGCGAGCCCGCGGCCGAGGGCATCGCCGTGGTGCTGTTGGCGCTCTGGGAGGGAAGCGAGCCAGCACAGAAGGGCGTGCAAATCGTCGCCGAACGCGATGGCGCGCGGGTCGAACGCTGGTTTTTGCTGGACTTTCCGGAAGGCGCCTCGGGTCGGCCGGCCGTCGCGCGGGTCGTCGAGCGGTTGCTGCCGTTGGACGAAGGGGATGGTTGGATCGGGGTCGCGCCGGATCTCGCGATGGACTTCTTCCCGCTCGGCGGTGACGCTTGAACGTCGAGGCTGCACACGCGCTCTCAACGATCGGCAGGGACCTCGCCGCGCGCGGGCTGTTGCGCGCCACGAGCGGGAACCTGTCCGTGCGGCTCCCGAACGGGTTCCTCGTCACCGCGTCCGGTCGTGACAAGGGCGCGCTCGGGCCCGACGACTTCCTCGTGGTGAACGCGGCAGGCGCAGCGCAGCCTGGCTCGCCAACGCCCTCAGCCGAGGCCGGCCTCCACGCACAACTCTATGCCTGGGACGCGGAGATCGGCGCCGTCCTGCACGTCCACGGACACGCCGCCGCCGTGCTCGGCCGGGTGTACGAGTCGGCCGGAGCCATCGGATTCACCGGCTGGGAGATGGCGAAAGCGCTCCGCGGCGTCACCAGCCATCACGTCCGGGTCGACCTGCCTGTGTTCGCAAACGACCAGGACATCGACGCGCTCGCGCTGCGGATCGCGCCGCACCTGCGCCGCGACGTGCCAGGCTACGTCCTCGCCGGGCACGGGCTGTACGCCTGGGGCCGCGATCTTCCAGAAGCCGTGCGTCACCTCGACGCCCTCGACTACCTGTTGAACGCCGAGCTATCGCTCCTGTCGCTGAGGGGAATCTGATGACCATGTTGCGCCACTACGTTGATGCCACCGACCCGAAGCGCTTCGTCGAGCACCGCGACCCGGAGGCGATCGCTCGCGTCCTCGCGATCGCGAACGTCAAGTTCGAGCGTTGGGCAGCCGCGCAGCCGGTGTCCGCGAATGACAGCGCTGAAACAGTAATCTCAGCGTACGCGACCGAAATCGAACGCCTCAAAGCCGAGCGCGGGTTCGCCACCTGCGACGTCATCGCAGTCATGCCAGACAACCCGAAAAAGGGCGAGCTCCGGTCGAAGTTTCTCGAGGAACACACGCACTCGGAAGACGAGGCGAGGTTCTTCGTGCACGGCTCTGGACTGTTCACGATTCACAGCGGGGGGCTGTGTTCTCCCTGCGCGCCGAGAAGGGCGACCTCGTGAACGTGCCCGCGGGAACACATCACTGGTTCGACATGGGCCGCGAGCCCACCTTCACGTGCATCCGGTTCTTCACCGACGCCAGCGGTTGGGTGGCAACGTACACGGGCGACACGATCGCGTCCCGCTTCCCAGAGTTCGACGTCGCGGCTCCCGCAGAGGACGACGAAGTCCCCACCCTCATCGGTGCCCCGCCGCGCCAGACGCGGAGCTGATCCGTGCGAGTCATCCTGCTCGACATCGAAGGCACCACCACCGACGTCGCGTTCGTGCATGACGTGCTGTTCCCGGTGTCCTACGACGGGCTCGAGGCTTTTGTCGCCGCCCACCCGGACGATCCAGACGTACTCGCGGCCAAAACAAAGGTCGGCGACGCCGACCTCGTCGCAACGCTGCGGGAGTGGATCCTCGATGATCGCAAGGAGACGGTGCTCAAGCAGCTCCAGGGACGAATCTGGGAGGAGTCGTATCGGGACGGAAGCCTTCGCTCCCACGTGTACGAGGACGTGCTCCCCGCGATGCTGCGCTGGGTCGCGACCGGAAGCCACGTGTACATCTACAGTTCGGGCTCGATCGGAGCCCAACTCCTGCTGTTCCAGCACACCATCGCCGGCGACCTCACGTCGCTTCTCTCGGGCTACTTCGACACCGTGACGGGACCGAAGCGCGAGCCGGCCAGCTACGCCGCGATCGCGCGAGCGATCGGTGTAGACCCCTCGGACGTCTGGTTCCTCTCCGACGTGGAAGCCGAGCTCGACGCCGCCGCGATGGCCGGGATGGGCACCGTTCACATCCTGCGGCCCGGCCACCCGAATCCATCCACGAGGCACCCGACCGCGCCGGACTTCGAGGCGATCGGTTAGCGGACGAGCCGTTCGGGGTCCTCGAGGTCGAGCGACGTACACGACGCGGGCGCGGTGATCGGGTTGCACAGGTAGGCGCCCTCCCCACCGAGCTGGAGCTCGTAGTCCACGCCGTTGGACGGCACCGGGAAGTCCGTGCTGACCCAGTGGGCGCCCGACGCGATCGCCGCGGCGCCACCCTCCGGATCGGGGTCGGGCCAGCCGTCCGCGCGCGAGCGGATCATTCGACCGGCCGAGGCTTGCGTCGCGATCGCCGCATCGGTCGGGTCGTCGAGCACGTCGAACGCGGACCACCGCGACGCCTCCCCTTCGGACATCGGGAACATCGGGCGGCCCGCCAGCGACGTCTCCCCCCGCGTGTAGGCGTCGCGCAGCGCCCGGTCGTACAACACGATCATCACCTTCCCGCGCACCTCGCCGAGCGTGGGCCAGCCTCGTTCGATCGCCGCCTGAAGGTCCGCCGCGTCGCCCTGGACCCGGTCCGGGGTCAGCAGCCGCTCTTGCGCGACGGACGAGAGGACGACCTGATCGAGCGCGTCGAGCCACGCCGATGCTTCCTCGGCGTCGATCACCTCCTTGACCTCGAGCAGCGCCATGATCGGCCCATGACCGGGATGAGCGGCAGACCAGGCGTCGATCGTCGTCAGGCATTCGGCGAGCGTCGGGCAGTGCGAGCCTTCGTCGATCACGGCGATGTGGCGCACCCGGAACGTGACGCCGTCCGCGCGGTCGATGTCGAGCTCGAAGTGCCGCACGCCCTGCTCGTCGAGTTGAACCTCGAGCGGAGCGTGTGTGTAGGCGAGCTCTTCCATCGTCACGCCGTCCGACTGCACGTGGTAGCTGTTGTGGGTGCCCTTCGCGACGGCGTCGTTCCAGCGCAGCACCGCGTCTTGCGGGTGAATCGTCGGATCTGCACATGCGAGCAGGAACGGCCACATCTCGCAAGCATACCGAAACAGCGCGAGATAAGCTGGTGGGCTCTGCGGAGACCCCATGCGCACGTGGCCGTTGTTCCTTTTGATCGCCTGCAACAACGACACGTCGTTCCAACAGTCCGCCACCTGCGATGGCGCGCTGCAGCAGGGTGAGGAGACGGTCGATGCGCCCTTCGATGGGGACGGCGACGGCTACCTCGACGGGGCGAACCCCGATTGCGTCGCCACCTACCCCGCCGAGTCGCTCGACTGCGACGACGCGACCGCGGACGTGAATCCTGGCAAGGTCGAGATCCCGTGCGACGGCATCGACCAGGACTGCGACGAGCAGGGCACGCCCGACGGGTTGTTGACCGGCGCCTGCGAGACCGACTTTTCTGGCACGTGGGTGCTCGGACAGGCGGTCTCGTACACCTGCGGGATGACGCTCGTGAACGTGAACTTCTCCACGCTAAACGTCGTCGACGGCGGCTCCTCCATCTCCATCGGCACCAACAGCAGCGCACAACCCGGCACGATGCAGGGCACGCGGGACGACGCGGGGACGTTCTCCGTGCAGACCTCGATCGCCGGCGGATGCACCGAGACGTACGGCCTCACCGGGCAATTCGATCAGGACGTCATGGACGGCACGTTCACCGCGACCTTCGTCGGTGTCTGCCTTGGCTGCACGACGCAGAACGTACCCGTCACGGCGACGCTACAGTAACTTTGCTCGCGTCCGGCTCGCGGCGCGCTTCGCTTGCGTAGCTTTGCTCACGTAGGGTGCGTCCCCTCCCCGCCGGTTAGTCGGGCCCTGGAGGGTGCCTGATGGAGGACCACGAAAAAGGTCGCGATGCGTTTGGTGGTGACGAAGCGGCGTACCGCTTGCACAGCCTGCGGCACTCGACGGCCCACATCCTCGCGCAGGCCATCATGAGCCTGCACCCGAAGGCGCGCCTCGCGATCGGCCCGCCGATCGAAGATGGCTTCTACTACGACATCGACATCGGCCGTCCCGTCGGCGACGAAGACCTCGTCGCGTTGGACGAGCAGATGCGACGCATCGTGAAAGAGAACCAGGACTTCGTCCGCGAAGAGTGGGACGTCGCCACCGCGAAGGCGTGGTTCGGTGAGCGCGGCCAGACCTTCAAGCTCGAGCTGATCGATGGTTTCGGAGCCGAGACCGTCGGCGTGTACAAGAACAAGGCCAAAGACGGCACCGAGTTCGTCGACCTCTGCAAAGGCCCGCACGTGATGCGGACCGGCCAGGCCAAGCACTTCAAGCTCACCAAGGTCTCGGGAGCGTACTGGCGTGGCGACGCGAACAACCCGCAGCTGCAGCGCATCTACGGCACCGTCTTCGCGACGAAGGAAGAGCTCGACAAGCACATGTTCCGGCTGGAAGAGGCCAAGAAGCGGGACCATCGCAAGCTCGGCCGCGAACTCGAGCTGTTCATGTTCCACGACTGGGCGCCGGGCGCCGCGTTCTGGCTGCCCAAAGGCGAGACGCTGTACAACATCCTCGCGTCCCGCATGCGCGAGCTGCTGATGAGCGAGGGCTACGTCGCGGTGCGCACCCCGCTCGTGTTCGACCAGAAGCTCTGGGAGACCAGCGGCCACTGGCAGCACTACATCGGCAACATGTTCCACTTCCCCGAGTACCACCACGACGCGAGCAAGCCGCACGAGGACAAGGAGGAAGAGAAGGAGCAGCGGCACCTCGCCCTCAAGGCGATGAACTGCCCGTCGCACATGCTCATCTACCGCAGCAAGAAGCGGAGCTACCGGGACCTGCCGATCCGGATTCACGATCAGGGCGTGCTCCACCGGAACGAGCTTTCGGGCGCGCTCTCTGGCCTCACCCGCCTGCGCCAGTTCAGCCAGGACGACGCGCATCTGTTCGTGATGGAGGACCAGATCGGCTCCGAGGTCGGCAAGCTGCTCGACCTCGTGGACCGCATCTACCCGGCGTTCGACATGACCTACGAGGTCAAGCTTTCAACTCGCCCGGTCGACAAGCTCGGCGACGATGACCTGTGGGATCGTGCGGAGAACGCGCTCTCCGAGGCGCTCACCTCGCGCGGCATCAAGTACAAGCTCAACGCTGGCGACGGCGCGTTCTACGGCCCGAAGATCGACTTCGACGTGTTCGACGCGCTCGGACGCGCGTTCCAGTGCGCCACGATTCAGCTGGACTTCCAGCTGCCGCTGCGGTTCGAGCTCACCTACGTGGGCGCCGACAACACCGAACACGTGCCCGTCGTGATCCACCGCGCCGTACTCGGCTCCTTCGAGCGGTTCATCGGCGTGTTGATCGAGCACTACGCCGGCAACTTCCCGGTGTGGCTGTCACCCGAGCAGGTGCGCATCGTCACCGTCTCGGAAAAGAGCGTCGAGTACGGACGCACCGTGCTCGCCGCGATGAAGGCGCGAGGGATCCGCGCCGAGTTGGACGATTCCGACAACCGCGCCGGCTACAAGATCCGCGAGGCCACGGGCCAGAAGATGCCGTACATCGTGATGCTCGGCGAGAAAGAAGCCGCAGCCGGTACCGTCTCCGTGCGCCCGCGCGGCATGACGGACGAAGAGTTCCGCAAGCAGGGCGACGGCGCCTCGATGACGCTCGACGCGTTCCTCGACAAGGTCGTCACGGAAGCCAAGGTCCCGTTCTGATCGCGATCTGGCTGCTCGCCGGCTGCACCGTGGCAGCCGGCGGTGGCGACGCCACGACGCTGTCGCCGCTCCCTGACGGGTTCTGGGAACACTGGGGCGACGGTCAGGCCGAACTCTCTGGCTACCAACTCGTCACGCCGCGCTACGGCGCGTCCCGGGAGGGGTACGCCGTGCTGATCTTCGTCACCGAGACGTTCACCGAGGCCCAGAGGGTGAAGTCCGATGGGGGCCATCGGGACGAGTTTCCCGTGATGAAGCTGAACGAGATCCGCCACTTCCAGACCGGCATCTACGACTACGATCTGCTCACGAGCACGTTCGTTCCGCTCGACGGACGCGCACCGATCGGCGTGCCAACCAAGGTCTCGTTCGCGTCTCAGGAGTGGTGCGGAAACCTCTACGACCAGCTCGTCGTCAATGGGAACAGCGCACACCACACGCGGCACAGCTACTTCGACGGCGAGGCCGACCTCGACGAGACCGAGGCCCTCGAGGACGGCTTGTTCGCGGACGCCCTGCCGATCGCCGTCCGGGGCCTCACGGGCGAACTCGTCGCCCCGGGGGCGTCCCTGTCGACGCGCGTGCTTCCTACGCTGGCGAGTACACGACTGTCCCATGAGGCCGCGCATTGGAGCGACGCCACGCTCACGCGGGACGCCGGCGTTCACGACGTCACCGTACCGGCCGGTACGTTCGCGGTCGCGTCGTACATGTTGACACGACCGGACGGCACGACCACCTGGGACGTCGAAGCCGCAGCCCCGCATCGCATCATCGGCTGGCGAGGAAGCGATGGCGAGATCGCCCAACTCACCGGCTCGATCCGCTCGAAGTACTGGGAACAACATGGGCCCGGCGACGAATCGAACCTCACTACCCTCGGCCTCCCCGCGCGCTGAACCGCGTTACTCCACCGCGTCCGAGGAGTTCAGGAGACCGCCGGCGATGCCGCAAGGCAGAGCGGGAGGAAAGTCCGAGCTCCGCAGAGCAGGGTGCCGGTTAACGGCCGGTCGGGGTGACCCGGAGGAAAGCGCAACAGAGAGCAGACCGCCATCCGCATCGCAAGGTGCGGATCCGCAGACTCCCCCGGGCAAACCCTCGGGCATGGCACGGGGAGGAGGGCGGCTTGGGCAAGGGCGAAAGGGTGCGGCAAGAGCGCACCGGCGTCTTCGGTGACGGAGGCGGCCAGGCAAGCCCACACCCGGAGCAAGACCGAACAGGGAGCGGGCGGCTCGTCCAAGGCTCCCGGGTTGGTTGCTAGAGGCCAGCGGTAACGCTGGTCGTAGAGGAATGGTCTCCACCCCAAAGCGGGCGACCGCGCGGGGAACAGGACTCGGCTTACGAACCCTCGGACCACCGCTCTCCCGCAAGGGAGGGCGGTGTTTCACTATTTTCGGCAGTCCAATGCGGGGAAACTGCCCGCCAAGGCCACCGTGTACCCCACGAGGTCGAGGTTGGATGCGACCACGACGGGCGCGCTGCCGTTCGTGGTCTTTCCTACCTTCAGCGCTACACCGTCGACCTTCTGGTACGTGGTCGTAGGTGTGCTCGGGGCGCGCCACCCGGACAGCGCCGCGAACCCCTGGCCGCCCTTCGGCAAAGCGATCTCGTAGTGCAGGTCGCTGTCGAAGGCGTAGGTCGAGCACGCGATCGGCGCGTCCCCCACCACCAACAGCGCATCTCCGAAACGCTCAAGCAGGATCGCGCCCCGAACCGGAACCGGTTGTCCCGCAACGACCAGGGACGCGCCCGCGACCTCGGGAGCCGCCGGGAGCGCCGGGATCTGGCCGCAGCCAGTCGCCGTGACCGTGCCTGGGAGAGCGAGGTTCACGCCGTCCGACGTCAGGGTGAAACCGGGTGGAAACGCGATCGCGAGCGACGAGGTCGCATCACCCGTGATCGAGACCGGCCCCTCGTCTCCGTTGTTGCTCGTGTTCGCGAACCACCAGTGGACCACGCGCCAGCTCTCCGTCCCATCGCGCCGAAGCGCCGGGGCGATCTCGACGACCGCGCCCTTGCTCGGGAGGTGCACGAGTCCGATGTCCGCGCACGTCGTTGGATCGGGGTCGAACGCGACGTGAACCGCGCGCCCGCCGGACGTCCACGCGAGCACGCTCCCAAAGCTGGGCGCAGGTCGTGCCGGGGGTGTGCCGCTCGACAGCGTGAGCGTGTACTGCGCAGGACCGGCTTCGGACTTGAGATCCATCAGGTAGTTCATACCGAAACACTTCACGAACTCAGAGTCGCCGGGCAGGTCGATCACCCCGGTCGGCGTCTCAAAGCCGTTTCGGCCGACGATCACCTCCACGTCGAGCCAGGTGTCAAGGTTCAGGTTCGCAGCCCCACACCGTTCGGCGCGATCAAGAAGGCGTCGCGTGATCTCCGGTGGCGCCCCCTGCAGGTGGATCTTCGCGGCGTCGGCCGGGTCGCGCGCGATCGACACCTCGGCCGTCGCGGTCCGTTGCTCGGTGACCCAGGCGAGCAGCGGCGCGCCTTTGAACGCGGCGACGAGCCCGGTCTGGACACAGTCGGTCGGTGCCGCGAAGAAATGCTCGCTGTCGGTCTCGAGCAGGCCGTTGTCCGCGCTTGCGTAGGCGGTGGGCCCCGTTCCCGACTCATCGACGCCGAGGTTGACGCTCATCGTGCCCCACCATGGGGAGGTCGCCACACACACCTCGACGACACGGTGGATGGTGGTGGCTGCGGGCTCAGCGATCTCGGTCACGACGATGGTAGGCATTCTCGCGAGATATCCCGCTATCGCGAGCCACACACGTCCTGAAGGTCGAACGGGTCGGACCGCGGGGGCGACCGACCCTGGACGTAGGCGGGGATCGTCAGCGCCGCCAGGTGGTCCTGGTACGCGACCCCCTCGAGGGCCTGCCACGCCGCGCAGTACCGATCGGCGCTCGCCCGGATGTGTGTGCCGATCGAGCGCCCGACGCGCGAGGTGTAGACGGACGGATTGAGCACTTCGTCCCACTCGGGCGTGACCCAGGAGGACCAGTCAAACGGCCTCGCCTGCACGACACAACCCTGGTCGTCGCGCTGCATCACGCTGTCGGGTCCGAGCAGGCCCTCGTAGAACCTGTACCCGCCTGAGTTTGCGGCGAGGTCGGCGTAGCTGAACGCCTTCGACGTCCACAGGCCGTAGTAGGTGCGCTCGGTCCGGGTGCCGAAACGAAGTGCTGCGTCTGCATCGACGCGCTGCGTGTAGTGGTACCCGGTGTCCAAAAAGTGGTCGAGTTTATCCGTTCCAATCAACACTCCCGCGAGAAGAATCGTGGAGCACGGGCCCGCGAGGCGGAGGATGACCGAGTCGTTCATCGTCACGCCGCCGAACACGTCCGAACGATCATCGAACTCGCGTCGTTCAATTTCGGGGCTCTCCTCGAGCCAGGCGCCGTATCGCCCGAACCCGAATTGCCGTGCGAGGCCACGACGAGGAACCGCCTCGCGGCGCCCCGTGAGGATCGCCACCTGGGTCGCCAGCACGTGACGCTGGAAATTGACGTCCGCCTCGCAGCCGACAATTCGGTTCGTCTCCGCGGCGGCGGCCGCGAGCTCCACGTCCATTCGCGCGTTGGCGGGGAGCACGGCGTCCGCCAGCGGACGATCGCGATCCGTCAACTGATCCGTCTCGTACGCAACCGCGGCCGCGACGGCGAGCGCTAGCACGCCCTATTTGTCGTCGTCGTCGTCGTCGTCGTCATCCAGTTGCCCGCCCTTTCCGCGGACGAACACTTGGCTGACCGACTCAGCGCCGGCCTTCATGGCCGCCTTCACGGTCACCTTCTTCTTGCGACGGCGCAGCAAGATGATGCCGAGGACGAGGAGGAAGAACAGCACGCTACCGCCGCAGCAGACGAGCGACGATAGGAGCGTGAGTACGAGCGCAATGATGATCGAGGTGTCCATACGCCACCGCTTATCGAGTCATGCGCCGCGCGCCACTGCTACCTGATGATGCCTCCGATGTTGAGCCTCCGGAGCCGCTCACAGGAGAACGTCCGCGGCGCGGGACCTTCGTTGACACAACACCGGGCGTTCGATAGGGAGGCATCCCCCCGACTCCTGGAAGGCCAATGGTATGGGCCCAAGTCGCTATCTACCTGCTCATCGTCACCTGCCTCGGCCTCGGTATGAGCTACACAGGCTACTTCTTCCTGGCGCCGAGCCGGCCACGCGCGCTGAAGCAGGAGGCCTACGAGTGCGGCGTCCCGCAGATGGCGGGGAGCCGTGAGCGGTTCTCGGTCAGGTTCTACCTGATCGCGATCATGTTCATCCTGTTCGACATCGAAACCGTGTTCTTGATCCCGTGGGCTGTGCTCTACAAGCAGCTCGGCGTTCCAGGGCTGGTCGAGATCGGAATCTTCTTCGCGGTGCTCGGCTTCGGGCTCGCATACCTTTGGCGACGGGGAGGTCTGGAATGGGACTAGAGAGCTGGATGCCTGAAGGCGCGCTGACCACGCGCGTCGATGAGCTCGTCAAATGGGGTCGCAAGAACAGCTTGTGGCCGATGCCGTTTGGCGTTGCGTGCTGCGCCATCGAGATGATGGCCACGCTCACGTCGCGGTACGACCTCTCGCGATTTGGCAGCGAAGCGATCCGCTTCTCGCCGCGTCAAGCCGATCTCATGATCGTGAGCGGGCGCATCTCCATCAAGATGATGCCGGTGCTCGCCAAGATCTGGGAGCAGATGCCGGAGCCCAAGTACTGCATCTCGATGGGTGCGTGCGCATCGTGCGGCGGGATCTTCGACACCTACACGATGGTGCAAGGCGTCGACAACTTCATCCCGGTCGACGTGTACATCCCTGGCTGCCCGCCCAGGCCCGAGGGCCTGATCGACGCGGTGATCAAGATCCAGGAAATGGTCGCAAACGAAAAAATGTCGAAGAGGCACTGATGGCCACGCAGGAAGAATCCATCGCCGCGGTCATCGCGCGCTTCCCGGACGACGTCGTCGGCCAGGGGGTCCACGCGGGCCAACATTGGGTGTTCGTCAAGCGCGAACGCGTCATCGAAGCGCTGCAATTGCTACGAGACACGCTCGGCTACGACATGCTCATGGACCTCACCGCAGTGGACTACCTGAACCAAGGGGCTCCCGAGCGGTTTTGCGTCGTGTACCAGCTCTACAGCCTCGCAAGCAACGAATACTTCCGCGTGAAGACCTGGGTGCCGGAGGGCGACCCGACGGTCGACACCGCGTCGGACCTCTGGAAGTCGGCGCCTTGGGGCGAGCGCGAGACCTGGGACATGTTCGGCATCACGTTCAAGGGCAACAAAGATCTGCGTCGCATTTTGATGCCAACTGACTACCCAGGTCACCCGCTCCGCAAGGACTACCCGCTCAAGGGCAACGGCGAGCGTTTCAATTTTCCGAAGTATTCGAGGTAGTCCCCATGGCAATCGACCGCCCCACGCGCCTCCCGATGGAGATCGAAGAACAGACCGAGGGCGACCTCGGCGGCAAGCGCATGATCGTAAACTTTGGTCCGCAGCACCCCGCCACGCACGGCACCCTTCGCTCGATCATGGAAGTCGACGGCGAGGTGATCAAGCACATGGACCTCGAGATCGGGTTCCTGCACAGCGGGTTCGAAAAGATCAGCGAAGCGCGCACCTACAACCAGACGGTCGTCGTCAGCGACCGTATGAACTACCTGTCGCCGCTGTGCAACAACATCGGCCTCTCCTGCGCGATCGAGAAGATGATGGGCATCGAGGTCACGCCTCGTTGCGCGGCGATCCGCGTCATCCTTTACGAGCTGTCCCGCATCGCGGATCACATCGTCTGTGTCGGCCTGCAAGCGATGGATCTCGGCGCGTTTTCGATGATGTTGTGGGCGTTCATCGAACGCGAGCGTCTGTACGACATCTTCGAGAATGTCACCGGGGCGCGGCTCACCACGAGCTACACGCGCGTCGGCGGCTTGATGCGCGACGTGCCGCACGACTTCAAGGATCAGGTGAAGGCGTTCCTGATCACAGGCCGGAAGACGGTCCGTGAGATGGAGAACATGCTCAACACGAACCGGATCTTCATGGACCGGTGCAAGGGCATCAACAAGATCGGAAAGGCAGACGCCATCAGCTACGGCCTGACGGGTCCCCTCCTGAGGGCGGCGGGCGTCCCTTACGACCTTCGCAAGAACCGCCCGTACCTCGGCTACGAGAAGTACGACTTCGAGCTCGTCACCGAGCAGGAAGGCGACGTGTGGGCCCGGTACCGGGTGCGCGTGCGTGAGCTGTACGAGAGCATGAAGATCGTCGAACAAGCGATCGAGATGCTGCCCGAGGGCCCGATCAACATCGGCGATCCCGAGGTCGTAATCCCGCACAAGAACGAGAAGAACAATCCGCAGGGTGGGATGGAAGGCCTCATCTACCACTTCAAGAACTACATGTACGGCCACGGCGTGCAGCCCTCGCCCGGCGAGGTCTATCTGGGCACCGAGGCCCCCAACGGCGAGCTTGGCTACTACCTCGTGTCCGACGGCACCCAAAAGCCGTGGCGCTGGCGCGTGCGGCCGCCGAGCTTCTACAACTACCAGGCGTTCCCCGAGATGTGCAAAGGCGGCACCATCAGCGACGTCGTCTCTGGCCTGTCGAGCCTGAACATCATCGCCGGCGAATTGGACCGGTGAGGACCCACGCATGATCGAAATCAACCATCATCACCGTCAGCCCCACACCCCTGCAACACGGGAATTCACGCCCGCGGTGAAGGCCGAACTCGAGGCCATCGCGGCGAGGTATCCGCGTCGCGAAGCTGCGCTCCTGCCGGCCCTCCGCCTGCTCGAACGGGAGTATGGCTGCGTAGACGAGCCCGGCATGATTCATGTCGCGAAGCTGGTCGGCGTATCGCCCAGCAAGGTGTATGGCGTATTCACGTTCTATACGCACTACCGGCGCCCGTCTGATGGCAAGTATTCCATCCAGGTCTGCTCCACGCTCACCTGCGCCCTGAAAGGCAGCGAGCAGGTGTTCGACCACCTCTCACAGAAGCTCGGCATCGGAAAGGACGGCACCACGCCTGACCGCATGTTTACGCTGAAGAAGGTCGAATGCCTGGGGAATTGTGACCAGGGTCCGTGTATGCAGATCAACGACGACTTCGTCGACGCGGTCACGCCGGCCGGTTGCGACAAGCTCGTCGACGAAATGCGCAACGCGAAGGACGAGTTCCATCCGCCGCCGCAGAAGTACCACCTGCCGCCGAACAAGTACGCGCCGGTCATGATCAAGCACGCGCTTGAAGACGGCTCGGACACGCTCGCGCATTACCGCAACCGCGGCGGTTACGAGACCGCGCGCTCGATCATCCACGGCGCCAAGACGCCCGACGAAGTCATCGAGATCGTGTTCGCGTCCGGCCTCCGCGGACGCGGCGGCGCCGGATTCTCCACCGGACAGAAGTGGAAGTTCCTCGCCAAGAACGACAAGCCCCGGTACCTCGTCATCAACGCAGACGAGTCCGAGCCCGGAACGTTCAAGGACAAGCTGCTCATCGATCGCGATCCACACGGCCTGATCGAGGGCATCATCCTCGCGGCGTACGCGATCAAAGCGCAACATTCGTACATCTACATCCGCGGCGAATTCGCGTTCGGCGCGAAGATGCTGCAGAAGGCGGTGGATGAGGCGTACGCGGCCGGGCTGCTCGGCAAGGGCGTGATGGGCTCGCAGATGGAGATCCACGTCACCGTCCACCGCGGCGCTGGCGCCTACATCTGCGGCGAAGAGACGGGCCTCATCAGCTCGCTCGAGGGCGGGCGCGGGCACCCTAAGATCAAACCCCCCTTCCCTGCCGTCGAAGGCGCCTGGGGCTGTCCCACCATCGTGAACAACGTCGAGACGCTGTTCACGCTGCCGTACATCTTGAAGAACGGAGCCGATTGGTTCCGCTCCTTTGGCACGGCAAAGAGCCCCGGGACCAAGCTGTTCAGCATCTCGGGCCACGTGTTGCGGCCGGGCAATTACGAGCTCCCGCTCGGCGTGCCGCTCAAAGAGCTGATCTACGACATCGCAGGCGGAATTCCGAACGGCAAGAAGCTCAAGGCGGTGTGCCCTGGCGGGTCGTCGTCGCCCTTCCTCACCGCGGACGAGGTCCTCGCCGACGGCGACAAGCTGATCCGTCTCGACTTCGAGTCGCTGCAGGCCGCTGGCTCCATGCTCGGCTCGGGTGCGATCGTCGTCATGGACGAGACGACCTGCATGGTCGACGTATGCTGGAACATCCTCCGATTCTACGCCCACGAATCGTGTGGTCAGTGCACCCCTTGCCGCGAAGGCACCGGCTGGATCGCGAAGATGGCCGGGCGGTTCGAGAAGGGCGGCGGCGACGCCTCCGAGATCGACATGCTCGACGAGGTCGCATGGAGCATGGTCGGACGCACGATTTGCGTCCTCGCAGACGCCGCTGCCATGCCGGCGCGCAGCATCGTGAAGAAGTGGCGTTCCGAATTCGAAGCCCACGCGGCGGGCCACGCATGCCCGCTTCAGCATCACAAGCCCCCCAAGCACAACAAGTCGGGCCACCAGGCGGGTCACCAGCATGCCTAAGATCAAGGTCGACGGTCAGGAACTCGAAGTCGCTCCCGGCCGAAAGTTGCTCGATGTGCTCGAAGAGCACGGCACCCACGTGCCGCACTTCTGTTGGCATCCGGGCCTCAAGCCGCACGGCAATTGTCGGATGTGCCTGGTCAAGGTGAACAACTCGCGCAAGCTCGAAGTCAGTTGCATGTATCCGTGCACGGACAACCTCGAGGTCACCACCAAGGGCCCCGAGATCGAGGCGGCCCGCAAGACCGTGATGGAGTTCCTCCTCATCAACCACCCGCTGGATTGTCCGATCTGCGACAAGGCCGGCGAGTGCATGCTGCAGGACCACACCTACAAGTACCGGCACGGTCTTTCGCGGTTCCACGAAGACAAGGTCATCAAGGAGACCAAGGACCTCGGGCCCACGGTGCGGATCTGGGGCAACCGGTGCATCTCGTGCACGCGCTGCATTCGTTTCACGGACGACGTCGTCGGCACGGGAGAATTGTCGCTCGTCAACCGCGGCGATCACGGCATGGCGGATGTCCACCCCGACGTCCCGCTCGACAATCCAATGTCGCTGAATGTCGTCGATATCTGCCCGGTCGGCGCGCTTATCGACAAGAGCTTCCTGTTCCAGGCGCGCGTCTGGTTCACCGAGCGAATCGAAACGACCTGCACGAGCTGCTCGCGCGGCTGCAACGTGACCGCGACCATGCACAAAGGCGAGGTCAAGCGGCTTCAACCTCGCCGCAACGATGACGTAAACGGGTTCTGGATGTGCGACGCGGGCCGACTCGACATCGAGTGGCTCAAGTCGCCCGCCCGCCTGCGAACCGCCCGGGGCGGAGCGAAGGACGTCGCGGACCAACTCCGTTCGGCCGCTGGCCGCGTTGGGATCATCCTTTCCACGTCCGCTACGCTCGAGGAGATGTTCCTCGCAAAGCAGCTCGCTACGGCCGTTAACGGCCGAATCGGCTTCGTGTCGCTCGACCAGGGAACGCGCTGGGTCAGCAAGAGCGGCTTCGCGATCGAGACGGACAAGACCGCGAATCGGCGCGGTGCCGCAACGCTGTTCGGAAAGAATCTCGGGTTCGAAGACGTGACAGCCGGCATTCACAGCGGCGATCTCACGCACCTCGTCGTGATCAATGCAATCCCGAACCTCGCTTGGCCCGAAGACATCCGCGACGCAACAAAGAAGGTGAGCTGGCTCGCCGTCGCGGACGTTCTCGAGAGCGACCTCTCCACCCGTGCAGCGGTCGTCATCCCGAGCGCCGCGTGGGCGGAGAAGGACGGCACCATCGTGAATCGGGACGGTCGGGTTCAACGGCTCCGCCGCCTCCATGACGCCCCCGGGGCGGCTGTGTCCGACGCGTCATGGCTTCAAGAGGTGCTCGTGCACCTCGGCGCTCGAAAGACCGTTGTGTCCGCGGAAGGCGTGTTCCGCGAGGCGTTCCCCGGAATGGACTACGGCAAGGTCGGCAATATGGGCTCGGCCCTGCCCGCCATCGCCACAGACGTCCCTGCCAACACGGTGCAAAAATGACCTGGCTCTGGTTCTTCGCAAAGATTGGCGTCGCGCTCGGCATCATCTTCTCGCTCGGCCCTGTTTGCATCATGGGCGATCGAAAGATCAGCGCGTGGATTCAAGGTCGCGTGGGTCCGAATCGCGTCGGTCCGTGGGGCACGTTTCAGCCGATCGCTGACATCCTGAAGCTGATGATGAAGGAGGTCATCGTCCCCGATGGCGTCGACAAGGTGTTGTTCCTGGGCGGTCCATTGATCGTGTTCATCGCGCCTGTGTTCGGCTACTGCGTCATCCCGTTCGGGAACCAGATCGGTGAGGAGAAGCTCCAGGTCGTCAACCTGGACATCGGCCTGTTGTTCATCATGTCCGTGCTCTCGGTAGGTGTCTACGGCATCACGCTCGGCGGCTGGGCCTCGAACAACAAGTTCTCGCTCATGGGCTCGTTGCGCGCGTCGGCGCAGCTCATCAGCTACGAGCTCACGTTCGGATTGACGATGCTCCTCGTCGTCATGATGTCGGCGTCCGCTGACCCCCTCAAGTCGGCGTCCGTCGACCTCAGCAAGATCGTCCTCCACCAGGCCGAGTATGGCTGGAACATCTTCGGCGGAGCGACCTGGTGGGGCCTCCCCTCGGGCCTCATCGGCTTCGTACTGTTGTTCACCTGCGCGATGGCCGAGAACAATCGCCTGCCGTTCGACATGGCCGAATGTGAGGCTGAGCTCGTTGGCGGGTACCACACCGAGTATTCGGGCATGGGCTTCGCCATGTACATGTTCAGCGAATACTGCTCGATGATCCTTTCCGCGTCGCTGATCGTCACCCTGTTCCTCGGCGGGTGGTCGTTCCCCTACCTGACCGATCCAGCCGACCACTCCTTCCTCGCAGGGGTGATCTCGATTGGGGTCTTCTTCACCAAGATCTGCATCATTTTGTTCCTGTACATTCAGCTGCGTTGGACTCTCCCGCGATTCCGTTACGACCAGGTGATGAGCCTCGGCTGGAAAACCTTTCTCCCCCTCGCCCTCGTCAACATCGGCTACATGGCCGTGATCGGCGTGTTCTTGGAGAAGCCCTGATGGACGCACATAATCCCCACGCCGATGCGCACAAGGACGCACACGCCCTGGTCGCGCACGCGCCACCGGGCCTGAGCTGGCTCGCTCGCGCGTCGATCGCAGCCTACCTGCCGTCCATCGCGGCGGGCATGGCAAAGACGCTCGAGTGGATGTTCCGGCCCGCGGTTACCCTGCGGTACCCGGAGCAGCAGTACAAGCCACGCAAGGGCTACCGCGGAGAGCACCGCCTGAAGAAGGACGAGCAGGGGCGCCCCAAGTGCGTCGCGTGCTTCATGTGCGCCACCGCTTGCCCGGCCGAGTGCATCACGATTGTCGCTGAGCCCGCCCCTTGGCCAGACCGCGACAAGGTGCCCGCAAAGTTCGAGATCGACATGTTGAAGTGCATCTACTGCGGCATGTGCGAAGAAGCCTGTCCGTGCGACGCGATCGAGCTGACCGAGACGTTTACCCAGATTGCGACGACGCGGAAAGAGAAGATCTACGACAAAGAAAGGTTGTTGAAGAACTAATGGACCCTATCTTCTTGATCGCTTCGGCCGTAGCGCTTGCTTCGGCTGTGAATATGGTCACCCAACGGAACCCGGTTTACAGCGCCGTGTTCCTCCTGGTCGGCTTCCTGGCCGTCGCAGTGACCTTCCTCTCCCTGTCTGCGCCGTTCCTGGCGGCGATTCACGTCGTGGTCTACACCGGCGCGATCATGGTCCTGTTCCTGTTCGTGATCATGCTGCTCAACCTGAAGCCGGAAGAGCTCGGTGCGGAGTACCCCATCGAGACGCGCGCGCCGATCGCAGTATTGTGTGCTGCGATGTTCGGCATGATGTCTTGGGCCATCCTTTCGGACCCGTCGCTCGCAATCCCCGCGAAGGCCCCCAACGCGACGTGGGGCAGCGTCGAAGAAGTCGGCTTGCTCCTGTTCAACGTCTACGCACTTCCGTTCGAGTTGATCTCGCTGTTGATCATCGTCGCGATGTTCGGCGCGCTCGTACTCGCAAAGAAGCGGCTGTCCAACGTCGAGGCGACCTCATGATCAGCTATTACCTGCTGTTCGCAGCAGCGCTATTCTCGATCGGGGCCTACGGCGTGCTCGCGCGTCGAAATGTCCTGATCATTTTGATGTCGCTCGAGTTGATGCTGAACGGCGTCAACATCGTGTTCGTCGCGCTCTCGCTCGTACCTCACGGTGTGCAAATGGCCCCGGGCGGCCATGTGTTCGTCTTGATGGTCATGGCCGTCGCCGCGGCCGAGGTAGCGGTCGGGCTCGCAATCGTCATCGCGTTGTTCCGTACGCGACAGACCGTCGACATCAACGACCTTCAGATGATGAGCGGCTGATGGAAATCGAATCCTCCCTGTATCTGATTCCCCTCCTGCCGCTGGTCGGCTTCCTGGTGAACGGACTCCTCGGCAACCAACTGCCGAAGTGGCTGGTTGCGGTCATCGCTTGCACCGGTCCGTTCATCGCGTTCCTGCTCTCGGTTCAGGCCCTGCAAGCCCTGGCGACGCACCCTGAAGGGCTCCACCAGGCCATGTTCTCCTGGATTTCCACGGGGACGCTAAATGTTCCCTTCGGGCTCCAGGTCGACGCGCTGACCGCCATCATGCTGATGAACGTCACCGGCATCGGCACCGCGATTCATCTGTATTCGTACGGCTATATGCACGCGGACCCTTCATTCTCGCGCTTCATGGCGTACCTGAACCTGTTCCTGGCCGCGATGCTCATGCTCGTCATGGGCGACAACCTCCTCCTCCTGTTCGTCGGGTGGGAAGGCGTCGGTCTTTGCAGCTACCTGCTCATCGGCTTCTGGTACCAGGACTTCGCGAACGTCGACGCTGGGCGAAAGGCCTTCATCGTCAATCGCATCGGTGACTTCGCATTCCTGATCGGCGCCTTCACGCTGTATTCCCTCACGGGTACGCTCGAATGGCACGGCATGGAACAAGCCGTCGCCGCGCTGGACCTCAACGCGATGGTGGTGAGCGGCCCCATGACCGGGATGCCGATCATGGTGGCGCTGATGATCGCCGGCCTCTGCCTCTTTGGCGGCGCTACCGGCAAGAGCGCCCAGATTCCCCTCTACGTGTGGTTGCCCGACGCGATGGCTGGTCCGACCCCCGTTTCGGCGCTGATTCACGCCGCCACGATGGTCACCGCGGGTATCTACCTGCTCGGCCGCATGGACTTCCTGTTCGTGCTCCTCCCCGCCGTCATGGGCGTCATCGCGCTGGTCGCGGCCTGCACGGCGCTGCTCTCAGGCTTGATCGCTATCGCTCAGAACGACATCAAGAAGGTGCTCGCCTACTCGACGGTGTCGCAGCTCGGCTTCATGTTCGCTGGAATGGCCACGGGCTTCTTTCACACGGGCCTGTTCCATGTCGTCACGCACGCCTTCTTCAAAGCACTGCTGTTCCTTGGTGCAGGCGCCGTAATCGTCGCGATGCACCACGAGCAGGACATCCGCAAGATGGGCGGATTGTGGAAGGACCTGAAGGGCGTCTCCATCCTGTTCATCATCGGCTCGCTCGCGCTGGCCGGCGTCCCTCCGTTCGCTGGCTTCTATTCGAAGGACGCCATCCTCGCGGCGGTCTACTACCAGGCGGCCTCGCCGGGTGCCTCGCCAGAATGGATGGTGATCTTCGGCATGCTCGTGTTTACGGCCGGTCTGACGGCGTTCTACACCACCCGCCTTGTCGTCCTCACGTTCTTCGGCAAGCCAGCGGACGAGCATCGTCACCTGCACGAGGTGCACTGGACGATGATGGCCGTCCTCGCGTTCCTCGCCGCGCTCTCTGCGCTCGCCGGAGTGCTCGGGTTGGGGACGTGGCTCGATACCTTCACGCACCACGTCTGGTCGCCGCCGGCCGTCGAAGTCAACGAGGCCCTCGAGCACACCGCCCACTACGTCGCCATGGGCTCGTCCACGGCGGTGGTGGTGCTGGGAATCGGCGCCGGACTGTTCCTGTACCTCAGCGAGAGCCGCCGCGAGGCGCTCGACCGCTGGACGAAGGGCAGCGGCGCCCGCGTCTACGGCATGGCTTCTCACAAATTCTTCGTCGACGAGTTCTATGAGGCGTTCATCGTAAATCCGATCGGTTGGTTGGCGAAGCTCCTTTGGGGCGTCGTCGACCGCATCGTCATCGACTCCGGCATCGTCGAAGGCTCGGCCCTCTCCGTCTCGGGGTTCAGCGCTGCGCTTCGACACACACAGGTCGGCGCGGTCAGCGCGGCGACCACCTCCACGCTCGTCGGCGTCATCGTCGTCGTGCTCTGGCTCGTGCTCCATGGCTGATTTCCCTTTCCTTTCTTTGCTCACCGCCATTCCTGCGATTGGCGGTTTGCTGCTCACCCTCGTTCCTCGCAGCGACGACAAGGTGATCAAAGGCGCCGCGCTCGTGACCTCGCTGGTCGCGTTCGTCGTGTCGATCGTCATGTGGACGCGCTTCCAGCCGGTTGGCGCCGAGCTCGTATTCGTCGAAGACCATGTGTGGGTTGACCAGCTCAACATCCACTACAAGCTTGGCATCGACGGCATCGCGCTCGCGATGATCCTGCTCACGACGCTGCTCTCCCCCATCGCAATCCTTTGCTCGTGGAACTCGGTGGTGAAGCAGCCAAAGGGCTTCTTCCTATCGTTGTTGTTCCTCGAAGCGGGCATGATCGGCGTGTTTGGGGCGTCGGACCTGTTCCTGTTCTATGTCTATTGGGAGTTGATGCTCATCCCGATGGCGCTGCTGATCGGCATCTGGGGTGGCCCGCGACGGGAGTACGCCGCGATCAAGTTCGTGCTGTACACCATGGCCGGCAGCTTGCTGATGTTCCTGGCGATTCTCTATTGCTGGCTGCACGCCGGAACGTTCGACGTGCAGGCCCTGCAGGCGTTCCTGCCCCAGAACATCCCGTTCCAGGTCCAGATGTGGCTGTTCGGTGCCTTCGGACTTTCGTTTGCAATCAAGGTCCCGATGTTCCCGTTCCACACGTGGTTGCCCGACGCCCACGTCGAGGCCCCCACCGCCGGTTCGGTCATCCTGGCCGGCGTGCTCCTCAAGATGGGCACCTACGGCTTCCTTCGGTTCGCCATCCCGTTCTTCCCGACCGCAGCCGTCGCGTGTACGCCGATCATCCTGATGCTCGCCGCAATCGGCATCGTCTACGGCTCGCTGATGTCGATGGCCCAGACGGACATGAAGAAGCTCATCGCCTATTCGTCGGTCGCCCACCTCGGCTTCGTCATGCTCGGGATCTTCTCGGGAACGCAGGAAGGGGCCCAAGGCGGCGTCGCACAGATGATCAACCACGGCATCTCGACGGGTGCGCTGTTCCTCCTCGTCGGCGTGATCTACGACCGCACGCACATCCGCGGACTCGCTGACTTCGGCGGGCTCGCCAAGACGATGCCCATCTACGCGACGCTGTTCATGATCATCACATTGTCCTCGATCGGCCTCCCCGGATTGAACGGCTTTGTCGGCGAGTTCCTCGTGCTCCTGGGTACGTTCCAGACCCACCCGATCGCTTCAATCTTCGCTGCGATGGGGGTCGTGCTCGGCGCGGTCTACATGCTCACCATGTACCGGCACGTGTTCTTCGGCCCGGAAAACCCGAGGTGGAAGGACCTGCCCGATGTAAGTCCCCGCGAACTGGTGACCCTGCTGCCACTCGTGGCGCTCGCGGTCCTGCTCGGCGTGATGCCGGGCCCGCTCCTTCGAATGACTGAGGCCCCCGTCGCCAACGTCGTGAAGTCCCTTCATGCAGTTAAGGTCGTCGAGGTGACGCCGTGACGTTTACCATCTACGAGCTCGCGGCCATGCAGCCAGCGTTGCTCGTCATGATCGCGGGTCTGCTCGCGGTTGGTCTGGACACGTTCGTGCCCAGCAAGACGCGAATCGCCCACGCGATGTTGTGTGGTGGCGGCGTGATCGCTGCGATGGCCGCGCTCGGATCGCAGCTCTATTACCAGCGCACCGCGATTCACGCGTTCGGTAACATGCTCGTCCTGGACGACATGGCCTGTTTCCTTTCGCTCGCGATCCTCGCGGCGACGGGGTTGGTGCTGATCTCGTCCGATGCTGATACGACGCGGCGAAACATCGGGTTTGGCGAATACTACGGGCTCATCATGATCGCGGCGTCCGCGATGATGATGCTCGTCGCCAGCAACGACTTCATGACGATCTTCGTGAACCTCGAGGTCCTCTCGCTGGCCTTGTACGTGCTCACCGGCATCACGCGCAAGAACCCGCGCTCGAATGAAGCCTCCGTCAAATACCTGGTGAGCGGCGCCTTCGCGACCTGCTTCTTCCTGATGGGCGTCGCCTTCCTGTACGGCGCGACCGGGACGTTCGCGCTTTCCGGCATCCGCGAGGCCCTGGCGCTCGGCCTCGACTCGTCGATGGCGCGTGTCGGCCTTGGCATGGTCATGGTCGGCTTCGCGTTCAAGATCGGCGCGGTGCCGTTTCACATGTGGGTCCCGGACGTCTACGAGGGCGCCCCGACCAGCACGACCGCGTTCATGTCGGTCACCGTCAAGGCGGCTGGCGTCGGTGCGTTGATTCGCGTCCTCCTGATCGCTGCCCCCATGCGCTCGGACCTGTGGGCCGACCTGCTATGGTGGATGGCCGTCGCGACGATGGTGGTCGGCAACCTGATGGCGCTTCAGCAGACGAGCGTGAAGCGCATGCTCGCGTTCTCGAGCGTCGCCCACACCGGCTACGCACTCGTCGCGCTCGCTACGATGCGAAGCACGGACGAAACGTTCGTTCCCGAGGCCGCTGCCAGCGCGCTGTTCTACCTGCTCACCTACACGTTCATGACGCTCGGAGCGTTCTCGTTCTTGATCTACATGGGCCACGAACTGCCCGGAAAGGACGGCACCTCCGAGTGGCAGGACGCGGAGACCCTCTCGGACCTCGCGGGCATGGCCGATCGGCGGCCCTGGGCCGCTGCGATGATGGGCTTGTTCCTGTTGTCGTTGGGCGGCATTCCACCCACAGCCGGCTTCCTCGGGAAGTTCTACCTGTTCGCGGGTGCGATCGAGCGCGGACACGTCACCATCGCCGTCATCGGCGTGATGGCCTCCCTCGTTTCGCTCTACTACTACCTCCGCGTCATCGTGTGGATGTACATGAAAGAGCCCATGATCGCAGACGAGAAGCCGCACCCGAGCGTGGCGGTCGTTATCGCCCTCGCTGGCCTCGCTACGCTCCTCATCGGCGTCATGCCGGGCGCGTTCATCGCGGCCGCCGAACATTCGATCGCGGTCCTTCGCTGAATCGTGGCATTCGGGTGACCCTCCCTGGCTTCGGGTGATGTTATGCTGCGGGGGCCCCTCTCCTCCCGCCGCCGTCCCCGCCCTGGAGTCCTCAGTGCCGCCGTTCATAGAGGTCTACGACGCCACCGTCGGCAAGACGGTCGAACAGCCAAGCGTGTTGTCGCTCATCGTCGACGCCGATCTGATCGTGCAACTCGACCTGATCCTGCTCGTGTTCATGTCGGTCGTATGCTGGGGAATTATCGTCCAGAAGTTCTTCCGGCTCTCGATCGCGTCGCGCCAGTCGGCCGCGTTCCTCGACGTGTTCTGGGCGAGCAAGCGCCTGGACGCCGTCTATGAGCAGTCCGGGCGGTTCAAGTCGAGCCCCGTCGCCGAAGTTTTCAAGGCCGGCTACCAGGAGCTCGCGAAGATCACGGCCGGAGGCCAGGGAGCCGAGGCGGCGGACAATCTCGGTCGCACGCTGCGCCGCGCCACCTCGGTCGAATCGACGGGGCTCGAGCGGTACATCACGTTTCTCGCCACCACCGGCTCGACAGCCCCGTTCATCGGCCTGTTCGGCACCGTTTGGGGCATCCTGCGCGCATTTCAGAAGCTCGGACAGGCGGAGGCCGCGACGATTCAGGTCGTCGGACCGGACATCGCCCACGCGCTCATCGCCACCGCGGTGGGCCTCGTCGCCGCGATCCCCGCTGTCATGGCGTTCAACTATTTCCAGTCGTCGATTCGGGTGTTGAACACCGAGATGGACAACTTCTCGGCGGACTTCCTGAACATCGTCAAACGCCATCTGAAGTAGGGAGCGTCCATGGGGATGTCGTCCGGTGCTTCCGGTGGTCCGATGGGCGAAATCAACGTCACGCCGCTCGTCGACGTGATGTTGGTGCTGCTGATCATCTTCATGGTCACGGCACCGATGATGAACGCCGGGGTCGATATCGATCTCCCCAGGGTGGACGCGCCGTCCACCTCGACGCCCCCGGGAAAACAATTCGTGCTTTCGATCGACAAAGACCTGAACTACTTCATCGATCAGGGCGAGAGCCACGTGAAGCTCACCCAATCCGAGATCCTCGAGAAGCTCCCCACGATCGCGAAACAACACGAAGGAGAGGCGGTATTCTTGCGGGCTGACGGCACCGTCCCCTACTCCGAGGTCGCGTTCCTGTTGGCTGTCGCGAAGAAAGCGGGCATCCCGCGCGTCGGTCTGGTGTTCGAGCCAGGGGTCGTAGAAGAAACGCCATGAGCAACAAGTTCCTCGATGCGCTGGACGACAAGCAGCTCTCTGCGCCGCCTTCCCTGGTGCGGCCAAAGAGTGACCCGCTCGTGTTCGGGATCGTCGCGTCGGTGGTCCTGCACACGCTGGTACTCGCGACGGCGCTTTGTATCGGCGTTGTATGGAAGCCCAAGACCGATACGTTCGTGCCTCCCCCCGCGATGGAGGTGTCGATGATGGTGCTTCCACACGGGGACCGCCTGCCCGACCGGGCGATGCACACGCCGCGCGCCGGCGCGCCCGCCCCGAAGCCCGAGACCTCTGCCGCTCCCACCAAGGCTGCGGCGCCCCCTGACCCGGGGACGAGCGACCTCACCTTCGAAGACCCGACAAAGAAGGCAGCTGCAAAAGACGAGCGTTCGAAGGACGAGCGCGACGCCGCGTCGAAGAAGCGCGAGGAAGCGATGCGACGAATGATGATGGACGACGCACTCGCCGACATCGACTCCCCTGAAGGTCCGCGGGACCGGCAGGCCACCGACCCGAACTCGGACGCCACCGAGCGGATCGACCTCGGCGGCACCGGCCTCGCAACTGACCCTGAATACGCGAAGTACATGGCCGGCGTCACGAAGCTGCTGCGCCAGAACTTCCACCCCCTCAAAGCCATCACCGACGCAAATCCCGGCCTCAAATGCACGGTCCTGATCAAGATGGACGTCGCGACGGGTGCGATCGCGGACTACGACGTGGTCGCTGGCAGCGGCAATGCGAGCTTCGACGCGGCTGCCATGAGCGCTACCGCCAGCGTCGCAACCTTGCCGATCCCGCCCGAAAAGTACCAGGCACGCGCAAAGTCAGGTCTCGCAATGACATTTGAGCCCGAACGATGATTCAATCCCTCCTGTTGTCGATGTGGATGGTGCTCCCGGTCGCCCAGGCGCAGGACCCCGCCGCCGAGCCTCCGCCGCTGGTCGGCGTGGTGACGCCAGGGTCCGCGAGCTTCCCGATCGCGCTGCCGATGCCGGTCGATCTCAACGCGGACGACGCGGTTGTGCAGGAGGTGTGGGACGTGGTTCACAAGGACCTCGTCACCACCGGGTACTTCAACCTGCTGCCGCTCGTCGGCTACGTCGAGAAGGACGGCGGCATCGAGCCCGGCACGTTCCAGATGTCCGATTGGACGCTGCTCAAGGCCACCGCGCTCGCGAAGATTCGCGTGATCGGAGGCGCGGATTTCCTTCAGGCCGACGTGTTCGTGTACGACGTCAACGGCAACGCCCTGCTCGCGAAGAAGGGGTTCAAGGTTCGCGACAACCGCGAGGCGCGGCGCCTCGGTCACAAGATCGCGGATGAGATCGTGTACGCGCTCACCCACGAGCACAGCTTCTTTGCGTCCCAGATCGCAGTCGTCGGCACCCGAACGGGGAACAAAGAGATCTATGTGATGGATATCGACGGCAAGGGCGTGCAGCCCATCACCGCCAACCACTCCATCAACCTCTCACCTGCCTGGTCCCCCTCGGGCGACCGCATCGCGTACACCTCGTACAAGCAGGACAACGCCGACGTGTACCTGAAGGTCGTGGGCTCGGGCTCCGTGACCGCGCTCTCGGCCCGGCCGGGCGTGGACTCCGGGGCCTCGTTCTCGCCCGACGGTAAGCGCGTCGCGCTCTCGCGCAGCAACGGCGCAGACAGCGACATCTACGTGCTTGACGCGAACACCGGCCTCTCGGAGCGGCGCGTCACGAACGTGAAGGGCATCGACGTCGAGCCATGCTGGTCGCCGGACGGGACGAAGCTCGCGTTCGCCTCGGAACGATCGGGCGGTTCGCAGGTCTTCATCCAGGATCTCGCGTCTGGGGACGTGAACCGGGTGACGATGAAGGGCTACATGAACGGCTCTCCCGCGTGGTCGCCCGACGGTCAGTACCTCGCGTTCGTCGGTCGGGATGCGCACTTCGACGTGTTCGTCGTGCGGACGGACGGCACCGGCCTGCTGCGCATCACCCAGGATGCCGGCGACAACGAAGATCCCGTGTGGTCACCCGACGGGAACTACCTGATGTTCAGCAGCACACGGAACGGGAAGTCGCAGATCGTGATCTCGACGGCCGATGGACGTGTTCAGACCGTGGTCACCGACGACGGCGGCTGGTACCAGCCCGCGTGGAAATAACGACGGTCGTTACAGCGACCAGTCGTCGAGCGCGTTGCGCTCTTCATCGGTGATATGCGTCAGGTTGCCGAGCGGCATGAAGTCGGTGTCGACGGCGACGCGCCGGATGTCGGCCTTGTGCTGCTCGATCTGCTGAACCGTCTCGAGCAGAACGCCTTTCGGAGGAGCCGCAAAGCCAGCCTGTGACGGGAGCGCCGAGTGGCACGGCGTACACCGCGCCGCGATGATCTTGTAGACGTCGGAGGGATCGGCCGCGGCGGCGAGACCTGGCGCGCGTGGCGGTGGCTGCGTGACCAGCGCCAGCGCCAGCATGCCCAGCGCAGCGAGGGGCGCGAGCCAGTGGAGCGGACGCCCCTGGTCGTCGCGGTTGACGTGGTGGCGGACCACCATGCCGATCACCGAGATCGCCGCGAGGATCAGCCAGTTCCAATGGTGCCCGAAGGTCATCGGGAAGTGGTTGCTGATCATCACGAACAACACCGGCAGCGTCAGGTAGTTGTTGTGAAGGGAGCGAAGCCCGGCGTTCTTGCCCCGGTTGGGGTCGGCGGGCCGGCCAGCGAGCGTCTCGGCCACCATCTGCCTCTGGCCGGGGATGATCACCATCGCCACGTTGCCCACCATGATCGTGCCGATCATCGCGCCGACGTGCATGAACGCTGCCTGGCCGGACAACACCTGGGTCAGGCCAAACGCGACGGCGGTGATGAGGCCGAGGCCGACGCCGGCGAGCAGCGTCGGCTTCTTCGCGAGGGGCGAGCGACAGAGGAGATCGTAGACGATCCACCCGCCGACGAGCGTTCCAACCCCGATGCCGACGGCGGCGAGCGGACCCGGACCGCCCTCGCGCACCATCTTGAGCGACGGTCGCGCCCAATACGTGAGCGTGATCAGCGCAAGACCCGACAGGAACGTGAGGTACGCCTCCCATTGGAACCAGTGCAGGGGCGAAGGCAACGTCGCCATCGACGGATGGAACTTGCGGATGTTGTAGTAGCCGCCGCCGTGCAGGGCCCACACCTCGCCTTCGACGCCCGGTTGTGGCGGGTTTGGCGGCAGCAGCGCGTTGTTCAGCCACACGAAGTAGAACGACGCGCCAATCCACGCGACGCCCATCATGAAGTGGAACCAGCGGACAGCGAGGTGGAGCCACTCCCCCAAGTGGGCCCAGTCGATCGTCATGGGGTCATTCGCCTTCGGTCGACGCGATTCGAAGCATGTACTTGTCGGTCTTGTCCGGCTTCTCGGTGTCGTCCGGGTACCGCACGTCGGCGGTGAAGCGCACCATCCGGAACTTTCCCATGTTCGGGTGCAGCGGCGAATCCACCTTCAGGGTGCCCGACTCTTCGAAGCCCTCTTCGTCGTCCAGCGCGTAGCAAGCGACTTCGATCGGCCACCCCTCCTCGTCCTTGTCCTTGCACTTGTCGGGGCCCGGGTACTGGCGGCTGTCGATCGGCGGGGTCTCGGCTTCGAAGATGATGGTCGACAATTCCGCCTCGCTCGGCGAGATCACCTCCACCTTCACGTTGCGGAACTCCACCTTCGTCTTTCCGTTGCAGGTGACCCGGTATTCGATACGCGTGCCCGTCACGTCGCGGTTCCAGTTCATCTCGCAGCCGTAGGTATCCGTGGTCTTGATCGGTGAGTCCGCCTGGGGAGGCGCGAAGATCCACGCGACCGGCGTCCCCGCGAACGTGTCCGGCATGTAGTTGGCGATGGTGTCCTTCGCCATGATGCCGATCCCGAGGAGGACCATGAGCAGCGTGCCGACGGCGGCCGCAACGGTCGAGACGCAGCCCGCGACCGCCGCCTGGACCTTGGTGCTGATACCCTTCTTGGCCTTGGCCACGACTTTCTCCTACTTCGACAGCCTAGCCCAACGCCATCATCCGTTCGAGGGGCTTGAGGGCCGCGAGCCGCGTCGCCTCGGGCATCTCGATGCGGGGCTGCAGATCGCGCAGACAGGCGGCGAGCTTGTCGAGCGTGTTCTTGCGCATGAACGGGCACTCGTTGCAATTGCACGAGTCGTCCTGGCCCGGCAGCGGGATGAACTCCGCGTCGGGGCGCGCCTTCCGCATCTGATGGATGATGCCGGGCTCGGTGGCGACGATGAACCGCATCACCTCCGTGTGCTTTGCCGCGTAGTCGAGCAGGCCCGACGTGCTCGCGATGTGGTGCGAAAGCGCGAGCACGGGAGGCTCGCACTCGGGGTGGGCGAGCACCTTCGCGTCGGGGTGCCGGGCGACGAGGTCCGCGAGCTTCCGCTCGGAGAACGTCTCGTGCACGATGCACGAGCCCGGCCACAGGTCCATCTTGCGGCCAGTCTGCTTGATCAGCCAGGCGCCAAGGTTGCGGTCGGGCGCGAACAGCACCGGGCGGTCCTTCGGCAGGCTCTCGACGACGCGCTTCGCGTTGCTCGACGTGCAGATGATGTCCGACAGCGCCTTCGTGTCCGCGGTGCAGTTGATGTAGCTCACCACGAGGTGATCGGGGTGAGCGTCCTTCCACCGCTTCAGGTCGGGCGCCGGGCAGCCGTCCGCCAGCGAGCATCCGGCCGAAAGGTCAGGCAGGACAACGATCTTGTCGGGGTTGAAGATCTTCGCCGTCTCGGCCATGAAGTGCACACCGCAGAACGCGATCACGTCGGCCTTGGTGTCCCGCGCGGCCTTGGCGAGCTGCAACGAGTCGCCGATGAAGTCGGCGAGGTCCTGGATCTCGCCGTCCTGGTAGTAGTGCGCAAGGATGACCGCGTTTCTTTCGCGGCGGAGGCGCTCGATCTCGGCGTGGACGTCGACAGTGGCCATTCAGCCCTCCCCGAACCCCGTAACGCGGCTTCCTTGCGCGAGGTCCTTGATCTCTCCGCCCCGGGAGGCTTGCGGCTGCGTGACGGTTCCGTTCACGGCCGAGTCGAACAATTGCTGCACGCACACCCTTCTCAACCGCATTCCAACGTCCTAGTCGGAAAACACAAACGCGCGTGCAAGACGCTGTATCCTCGTGCCTGTCTGTGCTATTCTTGATTTTGTCGATCTTAGGAGGGGTGCCGCATGCGCGTTTTTGGAATCGGTGTCATGGCGCTATATGCGGGCCCCGCGTCCGCCGCCAAGCTCGTCGAATACAAGTTCGACGGCAGCGGGGCAGACACTTCGGGAAACGGTGTCAACGCTACGCTTTTCGGAAACGCGACGTACGGGCCAGGTGCATTCGGCAGTGCGCTCCAACTCGACGGCGCCGGCGACTACGCGATCTCGAACCCGCCCAATGGGTTCAACTATTCCAAATTCACCATTGAATGCTGGATAAACGTCGCGGACTATTCCCAAAACGTCCATTACGTCAGCCTTTCCGACATGTCAAACCTCGTGCTCGGTCATTGGGGTGCGCCGCTGGCCAACACGTGGGCGGATGGCCTCGCGCCGGTCGACATGAACCCGCCCACTGGTGCGCCCAGCCCAAACGTATGGCACCACCTCGCCTTCACGTTCGACGGCACTTCGCAGCGGTTCTACCTCGATGGCGTGCTGACCTCAACCGTCGCCACCACGGGGGTGGTCACCGCCAACCCGGCCCTGGTAGAGGGGCTCGTGATCGGCGCTCGATTCGATACCGCCCAGCAGTACGTCACCGGCAAGATCGACAATGTCCGGATCTGGGACACAGCGCTCCCCGTCGGCTCACTGGGCTACTATTTGGACTCCGGTTGCGACGCCGACGGTGACGGCTACGCGGCCATCAGCAAGTTCTGCCTCGGGACGGACTGCAACGACTCAAACAAGCTGATCTATCCGGGCGCACCCGAGTCGTGCGACGCGGTCGACAGCAATTGCAACGGAAGCCTCGTCGACACCTTCGCCAACTTTGATGTGGACAGCGAACCCGACTGCATCGACCTGAACGACGACAACGACCCCGATCCAGACGCGAGCGACTGCAACGACTTCAGCATCACCATCTACACAGGCGCTCCGGAGACGATCGGCGACGGCATCGATCAGAATTGCGACAAGGGCGACACCTGCTACGCAGACTCCGACGACGACAATTATCGCCACGCGACCAACACCGTCCTGAGCGTCGATCTCGACTGCACCGACGCGACCGAGGCGCTGCCCGCCGAGCCGCTGGACTGCGGCGTTGGCACCGTCGATACGAACAAGGCGTTCAACCCGGGCGCCGTCGAACTGCCCGGCGACGAGATCGACCAGAACTGCGACACCACCGAGGTTTGCTACGTCGACAACGACGACGACGGCTCCCGAAGCACCTCCACCGTCGCGAGCACCAACCTCTCCTGCGCAGACACGAAGGAGGGAAAGGCCACCGATCCGCTCGACTGCTCCGCCGGCGCCGTCGACAACAACGCCGCCATCTACCCAACAGCCGTCGAGCTCCCGGGCGACGAGATCGACCAGAACTGCGACACCACCGAGGTCTGCTACGTCGACAACGACGACGACGGCTCCCGAAGCACCTCCACCGTCGCGAGCTCCAA
>CANNIZ010000031.1 GCA_947505245.1 Pseudomonadota bacterium
CATCAGGCTCTTGACGACCCGCACGATCTCGACCTGGTCGTCCAAATCCACCCGCCCGTACCGGTAGCGCGGCGTGGGACGCGTTCACCGTTCGTGGGACGGAGGGGCCTCCCAGCGGGGTGGGTGGCCGGGATGGGACACGAGGTCGGCGCGAGGCTTACCGCGAGCGAGGGCTTCGACCTCACGCTGGTCGCAGCGCCCGAGTTGATCACGTTCGGCGTGCCGGGGATCGGGCTCGCCGTGCGCCTCGGGGCGTCGTTCGCGCTGTAGCCGTTTCAGTCCTTGACCTCTCTCACGTCGACGGAGCCTCCGTCGCTGATCAACATGTGGTCGAGTGCCTTGCGAACGTCATCGCAGTTCGTACAGCGAATTCGAGCAGCGATCGAAGCTGCATTGCCGTTCTTGTCGATGGCCGCGCGAAGGACGAAGCTCGTGTCGGACTCCGGCACGACCTGGCGGTTGGTGCGGAGGAGCGCGTCGTACTCGATCAGCAGGCGCTCGTGCGACAGCTCCCATACGTCGACTTTGAGCGTGAATCGGCCTGCGACTCGGTGTCCGGGCACCGAGTCGAACTCGATCGGGAGGTCCACGTCGATCACGACGTCGTCCACGAGCAGCTGAGCGGCGAGGCGATCGCCGTCCGACCCGAGCCGCAACACGTCGTCGAGCGCGAGCTCGTCGGGGAACACGATTCGGCCCGTCGGGGTGAGCGCCGCGATCGCGTGGGTGAGGTGCAGGCGATCGGCGGGCATGCAGGGCGTGGGATCCCAGCGATCCTCACCGGGGCACACGGTGATCGGCGCGTCGAGGCCGTGCACGGAGATGCGCAACGGACCGTGGAGATCGACGGTGGGATCCCCCGAGCGCGTCCCGTCGCGTGCGGCCGGGAGCAGCCGGACCACGCCGCGGGCGGGGTTCTGCAGCACCCTCAGCATCACGGTGTCGTCGGAGCGAGGCTCCCAGCGCGCGTTCACCACGGCGGCGTCCGCGGGCACCGCGAAGAACCCGTGGTCGCGGACGGCCGTGGCGGCGGACTCGCGCCATGAAGCGGGCAGGACCGAGACGCGCAGCGCGAGCAGGCGCTCGCCCGCTTGGGTGCGAAGCGGTTCGGAGGGGAGGCGGGTGGCCCAGGTCGCGAGGCGGGCCTCATCATCGGTCGCGGCGATCCGCGCGGAATCGACGGGCACGCCGTCCTCGAGTCCGCCCTCCAGATCAAGGCGCTTCACCACGTCGGCGAGCAGTTCACGGGCTTCGGGTTCGACGGTGGCGAGCCGTTCGCGCGCCTTCTTCGCGATCGAACGGGCCCGGTCGAGCGGCAGCGCGGACGTCGCGGTGCGTTGAACGGTCAGGTCGAGCACGGCCCGCAGGCGCTCCCGGACGTGCCGATCGGCGCCGAGGTCGCTGGCAAGGGCGTGGTTCGACAGTTGATCGAGCAGCTCGCTCGCGAGCTCCCCGGCGAGCGCGTCGTCGGCGCTGGACCACAGTCGCAGGCTACACGCCTTCCACCGCGCTGGCGTGATCTCGCCGTCCACGAAGGCCTTCCCGAGCTTGTGGACGACGGCGCCGGTGACGTACTCGATCGCGGGGCCGTCGCGGCGATGCGTGTCGCAGACGGCGGGGTCGGCCGAGGTCTGCTGAAGGTAGGCCACCAGAGCCGTTCCGGGGTGCCGCGACGCCGCGAGCTGCTCCGCCGACATCGCCGGCTTGTAGCCCACGCCGCAGGCGAGCGACGACGCGACGAGCGCTGCGAACGCTAGGGCAGGGAGCGGTTGTAGGCGTGAATCCAACGGTCCGCTTCCTCGGGGGAGTAATACGCGCCGGGGTAGCGCGCGGTCTGCATCTGCACGGCGTGGGCGCCCGAGTTGAAGATCAGGTGGAACGGCATCACGGTGATCAGCGTGCCGCCGAGCACCTGAGTCGCGGTGGGCGTGTTCGGGTCGCCGTCCCCGTTGCCGAGGTTCTGTCCCGCGACGACCAGCCCGATGCCGAGGACGCCGTAGCCGAACGTGAGCACGTCGTTGCGCACGAGGTGGCGGTGCAGCACCTTCACGTGGTCGTAGAACAGCTCGGCCGACGGGTCGTCTCCGATCCGCCGGGCGAACTGGGGCATCGGCAGGGCCTTGCCGTCCTGCTGGTACACCATCCAGCGCTTCTTCCACTCTTCGTCGCGGGAGAAGTCGTGGTCGCTCTGGCGGTACAGTGCGAGCGGATTGTCGGTGGAGATCCGCGTCAAATCGTCTCCATAGCGAACGACCGCGGCCCACTCGCGCTGCTCCACCGACGACATGCGCGCGCGCTGGGCGGGGTCGATCTGCACCTTGACCGCGGCGAGGATGTCCTCGGAGAGCTCGTCGACGAGCACGAAGAACCGCTCGCCGCGCTCGCCGACCTCGCCGACGACGTCCTTGGACGCGACCACCTCGCCGGTGTTCGTGTCTACGACGCGCACGGTGACGGAGATCGTGGGCAACTGCACGGAGAACAGCTCGCCGACGACGAGGTACTGCGCGCCCAGCAGGCGTCCCGTGCGTGCGGCGGTCTCGGGTTCCGTCAGCTTCGACACGGTGAGTCGCTGCTCGTCGAGCAGGGCTTCGAGCGTGTCGCGCTCGATCACGCGCACGGCGCCGCTCTCCGCGAACCTCGACGCGAGCATGCCGGCCACGCCGGCGCCCGCACCGTCCAACGCTGGATCGCCCGTGCGGTTGGCGAGGTCGGTGATGGCGATGGTGGGGGCTGCCCAGGCGGACGCGATCAGGGCGACGAACATGGCGCGAGTGTGCCACGGGGCAAAGCCGACAGGTCAGCCCTCGCCGATCTTTCGCAGCAGGGTGTTCCGGCCGATCCCGAGCCGACGGGCCGCCTCGCTGCGGTTCCCGCCGCAGACCTTGAGCACGAACGCGACGTAGTCGCGCTCCACGTCCTCGAGCGTGCGAACCTCGGTGCGGAACGAGGCGTCGTCGGTGGGTGAGGCCTCGGTTGGAGCACCGATCGGCAGCAGATCGGCGGTCACGGCGTCGGTTGGCGCCATCACGACCGCGCTCTCGATCACGTGCTCCAATTCGCGCACGTTGCCGGGCCAGCGGTGCGTGTGCAGCCGGGCGCGGGCGTCCGTCGCGAGCGTCTTGTCGCTGAGGCCGTGTTTGCGCGAGCACTCGAATACGAAGTGATCGACGAGGCGATCGAGGTCGGGCGCCCCGCGGTCGCGCAGCGGCGGAAGGAAGATCTCCACGACGCGGAGCCGGTAGTAGAGGTCCTGGCGGAACCGCCCCGCAGCGACCTCGGCCTCGAGATCGCGGTGGGTGGCGCACACGAAGCGTACGTCGGCGGTCTGCGGCGCGTTGCCGCCGAGGCGGAAGTACGTGCGCTCCTGCACCAGACGCAGCAGCTTGGTCTGCACGGTGAGCGGCAATTCGCCGACCTCGTCGAGGAACAACGTGCCGCCATCGGCCACCTGGACCTTGCCGTCGCTCTTCTGGTCCGCGCCCGTGAACGCGCCGCGCTCGTGGCCGAACAGCTCGTTCTCGATCAGGTTCTCGGGCAGGGCGCCGCAGTCGACCTTCACGAACGCGGCGTCCTTGCGGGCGCTGTTGTGGTGGATGGCGCGCGCGATCAGCTCCTTGCCGGTGCCCGACTCGCCGCGCACGAGCACGGTGGCAACCGTCCGGGCGGCGCGGGCGGTGCGCTCGTACACGCCGTGCATCGCGGGGGATTCGCCCACGATGTGGTTGAACCGGAACGCGAGTGGGAGGCGGGTTCCTGGCCGCAGCTGGCTGCGCAGGCTCGTCTTTTCGAGCACCCGGCTGGCGCGGTCGGCGTACTCGAGCAGCCTGCGCTCGTCGTCGGCGTCGAACGGCCCGCCGTCGGCTTTGTTCAGCACCTGCAGGACGCCGAACGTCAAGTCGTCCGCCATGATCGGCGCGGCGAGCAGGCTCGTCGTCTGGTACCCGGTGACCTTGTCGATTCGCGGAGTGAACCGCGGATCCGTCGTCCCTCGCGGCACGTTCAGCAGGCAGCCGGTCTCGGCGACCCAGCCGGCGACGCCCTCACCGAGTCGCAGCCGGATCTCGGCGATCTCGGGAAGGTGCGCCACGCGGCTGACGAGCTCACCACGCGCGTGGTCGACGAGGTAGATCGTGCCGCGATCGGCGTGCAGCGCCTTCACCGTCTGGTCGATGATCCGCTGCAGGACGGCGTCGAGGTCGACCTCCCGGCTCGCGAGCGCTTCGAGCTCGGGAAAGCCGGGGGGCAGGGAATGGGCCCGCTCAGACACCTACCGAGAGCCCTTCCCGGGCCGCGAAGGCGTGCGGGAGGATGGCGCGGGCCTGGGCCTCGATTTCGGCCACACCGAGGTCGTCGCGTAGCGGATCGTGGTGGTACAGCGCGAGGCGCCCGACACCCGCGCGGCGTCCGACCTCGACCGCGTCGTTCCAGGCGGAGTGGCCCCAACCGCGGCGGGACGGGCCCTTCTCGCCCCGGTACTCGGGGACCGTGTACTGCGCGTCGTGAATCAGCAGGTCGGCGCCGTCAGAGAGCTCGACAAGACGCTCGTCCAGCTTGTCGCCGTGCTCCACGTCGGTGGCAAACACCACGCTGCGGCCTCCCGACTCGATGCGGTAGGCGAGCACCCCGTCGGGGTGGTTCAGGTCCTTCGGCGTGACCGTGAACGGCCCGACCTGGAACGGAGAGTCGCGTTCGATCTCGCGGAACGCGAGCTTGGCGCGCAACATGTCGAGCGTGATGGGGAACGTCGGCGGGCGCATCTGCGTTGCCAGCGCGTCGCGCAGCGAGCCCGAGTCGCGCCGGGTGCCGATGAACGTGAGCTTCACGTTCGGGTTGAATGCCGGAGTAAAGAACGGCACGCCCTGGATGTGGTCCCAGTGGACATGGGTGAACAGCAGGTTCGCCTCGATGGGGACGAAGCCGATCGAGTCTCCGAGCCCGCGCAGGCCAGTGCCGCCGTCCAGGATGAGGCGCGCCCCTTCGTGCAGGATCTCGACGCACGGCGTGTTCCCGCCGGTCGCGGTGTACTTGTTGCCAGACACCGCGATGCTGCCTCGCACGCCCCAGAAGCGGACTTCCATGGTGGCCTCCTTAGGTTTCGCTTGGGTCTTCTGCAGGGGGTGTGCCATCGACGGTGATCATGGAAGTTCCTTGATCATTGCCAGCGGTGACACGCGTGTCATGCCGAACTGGTCCAGGATGGTACACCATCTGATCCGAAATGGATCACCGACATGGGGTCAGGAATTGATGATTGCACATTTCCATCGAGACCACACTCCGCCGAAAGCATGGCGGCCAGGCCGAACAGAGCGGCACTCGCGAGCTGTTCGCCGACGCGAGTGTCCCGCGCCAACGAAATCAGCAATCGTCAATTCCTGACCCCGACTTGAGCGAAATCAGCAATCGTCAATTCCTGACCCCTAATTGGATCAGGTGATCTCTTGCAGCTTGATCACCCGCATCTCGCCCGCTCGCAGGCTGCGAATCGCGCTGACGACGGCCTTCGCGGCGGACAGCGTCGTGATGCACGGCACCCCGTAGCGCAGCCCCGTCTGCCGCATGGACCGCTCGTCGTACTGCGCCTTCCGCCCGAGTGGGGTGTTGATGATCAGCTGAATCGCGCCGTTCTTGATGTGGTCGGTCGCGTCCGGGCGCCCTTCGCCAACCTTCGCGACGGTCTCGCAGTCGATGCCGTGGTCGCGCAGGTACTTCGCGGTGCCGCGCGTGGCGTACAGCCGGAAGCCCATGTGCCCGAGCGAGCCGGCGATGCCGATCGCCTGGGGCTTGTCGCCGTCGCGCAGGGACAGGAACACGCCGCCCGCGACGGGGAGCTTCATGCCGGCGGCGGTGAGGGCCTTCGCGTAGGCCTCGCCGAAGCCCCAGCCCACGCCCATGACCTCGCCGGTCGAGCGCATCTCGGGGCCGAGGACCACGTCCGAACCGGGGAACTTGCGCCACGGGAACACGGGCGCCTTGATGAAGAACAGGTCGCGGCCGCGGCGGTTGAACGGGCCGAGGTCCGCGAGCTTCTCGCCGAGCATGACGCGGGTGGCGATGCGCACGAGCGGCAGCCCGGTGGCCTTCGCGACGAACGGGACGGTGCGTGACGCTCGCGGGTTCACCTCGAGGACATAGATGATGTCCTCCTGAACGGCGAACTGGATGTTCACGAACCCGACCACGTTCAACGCGAGCGCGATGCGGCGGGTGTACTCCTCCATCTTGCGGCGCAGCGGCGGCGTGAGGACGACGGGCGGCAGCACACCGGCCGAGTCGCCAGAGTGCACACCGGCTTCCTCGACGTGCTCGATCACGCCGCAGATCAGCACTTCTTTGCCGTCCGCGATCGCGTCGACGTCGTACTCCATCGCCTGCTCGAGGTACCGATCGATCAGCAGTGAGCGCGCTTCGGACGACCTCAGCGCGTCGGTCAGCACGCGCTCCATGTCGGCGCGATCGTAGCAGATCGCCATGCCGCGCCCGCCGAGCACGTACGAGGGCCTTACCAGCAGCGGGAAGCCGATTCGCTTGCTCGCTTCCATCGCCTCGGCTTCGCTGTACGCGATGGCCGACTCGGGCTGGGGGATGTCCATGCCGCGCAGGAAGTCCGCGAATTGGGCGCGGTCTTCGCAAAGATCGATGCTCGCCGCTGAGGTACCGAGCACGGGACCGACGTCGTGGGCGAGCTTGAGCGGGGTCTGCCCGCCGAGCTGCAGGATGACGCCGCGCGCCTTCTCGCGCTCGAGGATGGCCGTGACGTGTTCCCGGGTGATCGGCTCGAAGAACAGCTTGTCGGACGTGTCGTAGTCCGTGGACACCGTCTCCGGGTTGCAGTTGATCATCACGGCGCACAGGCCCATTTCCTTGACCGTGAACGCGGCGTGGCAGCAGCAGTAGTCGAACTCGATGCCCTGGCCGATGCGGTTCGGCCCGGATCCGAGGATGACGATGCGGTCGCGCGTGTCCTCGCCGGCCTCGTCTTCGGTCTCGTAGGTGCTGTACAGGTACGGCGTGTGCGACTCGAACTCGGCAGCGCAGGTGTCGACGCGCTTGTAGACAGGCACGATGCCAGCGGTCTTGCGGCGCGCCGCGATCGCGGTCTCCGCGCAGCCGAGCAGCTTGCCGAGCTCGAGGTCTCCGAACCCCATGCGCTTTGCGCGCTCGAGCTCCTCGTTGCTCACCGAGCCAACGAACCGCCCCTGGAGCGATTCCTCGGCCTTCACGAGGTCGCTCACGTGGTCCAAGAACCACTTGTCGATGCTCGTGAGGTCGTGCACCTCGGACACGTCCCAGCCGCGGCGGAACGCGTCGAACAGCGCGGAGAGCCGATCGGGTGTGGCGATCGCCATCGCCTCGCGGACGCGCTCGTCGGGCCACTGCGAGACGTCCGGCCACCCGCCTTCGAGCGAAGCGATCGCCTTCTTCAGCGCTTCGGGGAACGTGCGGCCGATCGCCATCACCTCGCCGACGGAGCGCATGGCGCTGCCGAGCGTGCGGTCCACGTCCGCGCCGAACTTCTCGAAATTCCAGCGCGGGATCTTCACGACGACGTAGTCGAGCGCGGGCTCGAAGCAGGCCGGCGTGACCTTGGTGATGTCGTTCGTGATCTGGTCGAGCGTGAGGCCAACCGCCAGCTGGGCCGCGATCTTCGCGATCGGGAACCCGGTGGCCTTGCTCGCGAGCGCCGACGAGCGCGACACGCGCGGGTTGAGCTCGATCACGACGACGTCGCCGTTGGCCGGGTTGATCGCGAACTGCACGTTGCTGCCGCCCGTCTCGACGCCGACGCGGCGGATGATCTTGAGCGCGAGATCGCGAAGGTGCTGGTATTCGCGGTCCGTGAGCGTCATCGCTGGAGCGACGGTGATGCTGTCGCCGGTGTGGATGCCCATCGGATCGAAGTTTTCGATCGAGCACACGATGATCGCGTTGTCCTTGCAGTCGCGCATGATCTCGAGCTCGAATTCCTTCCAGCCGAGCAGGCTCTTCTCGACGAGGATCTGCCGCGTGGGCGACGCGTCGAGGCCCTCGACGACGATGCGCCGGAAGTCTTCGATGTTCCACGCGACGCCGCCGCCGGTGCCGCCGAGGGTGAAGCTCGGGCGGATGATCATCGGCAGGCCGATGCGCTCGAGGATCTCCTCGGCCTCCACGAGCGACGTGGCGATGCCAGACTCGGCGCACATCACGCCGATCTCGAGCATCGCGTCGCGGAACTGCGCGCGGTCTTCCGCGAGGTCGATCGCGGCGGGATCGGCGCCGATCATGCGCACGCCGTGTTTCTCGAGCACGCCGGCCTTGTGCAGCTCCATGGCGAGGTTCAGCCCTGTCTGACCACCGACGGTTGGCAGAAGCGCGTCGGGCTTTTCGCGCGCGACGACCTGGGCGGCGAACTCAAGCGTGAGCGGCTCGACGTACGTGGCGTCCGCGACGGCCTCGTCGGTCATGATCGTGGCCGGGTTGCTGTTGATCAGCACCACGCGGTAGCCGAGCGCTTTAAGCGCTTTGCAGGCCTGCGTGCCCGAGTAGTCGAACTCACAGGCCTGGCCGATCACGATCGGGCCCGAACCAATGACAAGGATGGTGCTGCCGGCGGGGAGGATCATGGCGACTCCGTCAGGCCACGAGGCCCGTCCTGTAGGTTCTGTTCGCGCTCGACGATTCGTTGGGCCGCACCGAGCGCGGCGGGGTCACACGGCGTTGAAGCGCAGCGGTCGGCGAGCGCCTGGGCCACGGCGGGGGCGGCTTCGGCATGGTGGATCGAGGGCATGTCCGTGATGGCGGCGCCTGGGACGAGCAACGCGTCGACGGCGGCGTTCGCGAACGCGTCGCGATGCCGCGAGTCCGTCTGGTAGCGCACCTTCAGGTCGGGGTTCCACGCGCCGCCGCCGGGGCGGAGATCGACCGTGACGACGCACAACGCGCTGGCCTTCAAGTCCCCCGCGTCATCGAGCAGCCGGCACCACCGCTGGTCCTGCGCCTGACGAGCCACCGCCATCGCGTCGAACTTCACGTCGGGACAGGACGTCCCCGTCACCTCGTCCAGCGGCATCGCGATCGTGCCGCCGCCGATCCGCCACGCGCCGAACCAGCGTTCCTGCGCGCTGAACACGATCCCGTGCGGGACCGGGCAGGCGACGAACGGCAGCGCGGCGAGGTCGGTCGGCCGTGCCGTCATGTCTTCCGACGCTGTGAGCGGCGGGAGCGCGTACACCACCCAGGGCGCGTCCACCTGTACGCGCAGCGTCCAGCGCCGTCGTGCGTCGGGGTCGAAGCCGGCCGTGACGTCGTCTTCGACGAGCGCGGTGACATACACCTTGTCGCCGTCGATCTCGCCACGCCAAAGCTCGCGCCGGATCTCGGGCGCGGGGCCGGCGATGCACGCGACCAGCAGGGAGATGATCACGGCTGCGGATGTCCGGTCTTCACGAAGCGAACGAACTGCTCGACGAGGATGTTCCGGCTGTCGTGCGGACCGGGGCACGACTCGGGGTGGTACTGTACGGCGTAGACGCGCTTCTCGCGGTGCAGGAACCCGCTCACCGTCAGGTCGTTCAGGTGCGTGTGGCTCACGATCGCACCGGTGGCGAGCAGGCTCTCGCGTTCGACGGCGAAGCCGTGGTTCTGCGACGTGATTTCGACCTTGCCGGTCAGCTCGTCCCGCACGGGCTGATTGGCGCCGCGGTGGCCGAATTTGAGCTTGTACGTGGTGGCGCCCAACGCGAGCGCCAACAGCTGGTGGCCGAGGCAAATGCCGACGAGCGGCTTCTTTCCGACGAGCAGCTTCAGGTTCGCGATCGCGTCCGGGAGCGCGGCTGGATCACCGGGGCCGTTGCCGACCAGCACCGCGTCGACGTCGTGGGACCACGCGGCGGCCGAGTCCGAGATCGGGTGGACGCGCACGTAGCAGCCGGCCTCGGCGAGCAGCCGCAGGATGTTGGCCTTCACGCCGCCGTCGATGACGGAGATCCGCAGGGTGGGCGCCGGCGGATCCGCGTACACATAGGCTTCCTTGCAGGCGACCTCGACGGCGAGCGCGCGGCCGTCCATGCCGGGCCAGGCGTCGATCCGCTTCTGGAGCTGTTCGATGGGGGTGCCGTCGGTGGAGATCGCGCACTTCATCGCGCCGCGGCTGCGCAGATGGCGAACGAGCGCGCGTGTGTCGACACCTTGCAGGCCGGGGACCCCGTGTTTGACGAGGTACTGGTGCAGGCCACCCTGGCTTCGCCACGACGACGGCGCGCGGGTGAGGGAGCGGACGATGAAGCCGGCGACGGCGACGCGCTTGCTCTCGGGATCCTCGTCGTTCACGCCGGTATTACCGATGTGAGACGCGGTCATGCATACGACCTGTTCGGTGTAGCTGAGGTCGGTAAGGACCTCCTGATACCCGCTCATCGCCGTGTTGAACACGGCCTCTCCGACGCGCGTCGTGGTGGCGCCGAACGCCTCTCCAACGAACTGCCGTCCGTCTTGCAGCAGCAGGATCCCGCCCATGGCGCCTCCGGGCCGCTGCTTAACCTCACACGTGGCGGGCGTGTGTTAGGTCGTGTTCGCAAAGGGGTACCCATGACCGATACCGTCACCGTCGCAGGCAGCGTCCTCACCGTCTCGAACCACCGCACCTACGCCGCAGGTTCCACGATCGTGGTGGCGGAGGCCGGCACGATTCTCGGCTATCCACTGCCGCCCAAATCCGTGGTTCACATGGACCCCACCGGCGCCGTCGTCGAAGCCGAGCTCAAGGCGGCGGTCAAGATCGGCGTGATCGGTCTGAAGAAGGGAGCCACGATCGCGAAGGAACGCGGCGAGTACATCGCGCGCGGCATGCTCGCGGCGAAGGTCGTCCATGCAGGCTTGACGCTCGCGGGTGGCGATCCTGTCCGCGTCCGGGCGGACGGCACGATCGCGACGGCGTTCCCGTCCAAGGCCACGAAGTTTGGCGGCGAGACGTATCCCGAGTCGACCGAATTCCGATGGACGGGCTCGACGTGGTCGGCGGTGGCCGAAGACACCACCTGGGTTCCGCCGGCGGACGAGCCGGAAGAAGACGGTGACGACGAAGACGTCGCCGTGGACGAAGATCTCGACGACGAAGAAGACGATGACGCCGCGGACGAGGATGCCGACGACGAAGAGTAAGGTCCCGGACGATTACACCGCGTGGGCACACGCCGTGTTCACCGGCGACTCGCTCGCGGCCAAGCTCGTGCCGCCTGTCGCGGGAGGTCCACCCCCCGCGGGTGTGCCGGACCTCCCAGGTCGACCCGTGGAGCTTGCGTTCGCCGCGCCTGGTGAGACCCGGCGGGCCGAGTTTCCCGGGGAGCGGGCCCTGCACGACGCCGAGGCGCGCGGGCGCGTGTTCCACTTCTTCGCGAACCACGAGCTGCTCGCGCTCGAGCTGATGGCGTGGGCGCTCGTGCGGTTCCCAGAGGCGCCGCCCGCGTTTCGGCGCGGTCTCGTGGGGATCATCGCGGACGAGCAACGCCACCTCGCCAGCTACGTCACCTGCATGAACGTGGTCGGCGTGCAGTTCGGCGACCTGCCGCTCAACCGCTACCTGTGGGACGCGTTGCAGGGGGCGTCGCCGATCGAGCTGGTCGCGGGCCTGTCGCTTACGTTCGAGCAGGCGAACCTGGACTACGCGTGCCAGTACGCCGAGGCGTTTCGCCGCGTCGGGGACGAGCCTTCGGCCGTCGTTTTGGACGGCGTGTTGGCCGACGAGATCCGCCACGTCGCCCATGGGCTCGCGTGGTTCGATCGTTGGCGCGATCCCGGAAAGAGTCGTTGGGAGTGCTGGAACGCGGCGCTACGCTCGCCGCTCACGCCCGCGCGGGCGAAGGGGCCGCGCTTTTTTCGGGATCCCCGCGTGGAGGCGGGCCTCGACGCCGCGACGATCGAGGCGACCCGGCTGTTCGGTGCGTCGGTCGGGCGTCCGCCGCGCGTGTTTTCATTCAATCCCGAAGCCGAAGCCGAGGTGCTCGGCCAGCCACCCACCGCGGTCGGGGCGGCGATCGCGCGCGACTTCGCGTCGCTGATGATCCTGAATGCGGCCCGTGGGGACGTGGTGCTCGTGCCGAAGGCGCCGACGTCGTCGTTCCTGGGCGAGCTCGCGCGCGCGGGCGTGACGATCCCCGAGATCGTGGAAGGAGGCGTCGAACGCGTCACCGGGCGGAAGATCGGCGGCCTCGCGCCGTGGGCCCACACGCCTGCCACCAACGGGTGGGATCCGCGCTGGCGGCCGTTGTACGAGAAGTCCTGGTCGGTGGAACGGCTGCGCGAACGCCCCGACCTTTGTGACCCCGCGGTGGTGGGCGTCGTGTGCCGATCGTGGGAGGAGGTGGTCGCTGCGGCCACCGAAGACCACGTGTGCAAGGCCCCGCTCGGCACCGCCGGGCGGGCGATGACGCGCTGGCGAGGGCCGGCGTCGGAGGCCTGGGTTCGACGGGTGCTCGACGCGCAGGGCGCGGTCGTGGTGGAGCCGTGGCTCGATCGCCGCCTCGACCTCTCGCTCCAGTTCGATGTCCACGCCGACGGCGTCCGGTGCGAGCCGTGGGGGCGTTTTCTCACCGACGCGCGAGGCCACTACGAGGGGGCGGTGCTCGGTCAGCGGCTCGCGGAGGCGCCGCAGGAGGTGCGCCGTCTGCTCGCCGAGCATGGCGATCGGCTCGATGCGATCGCGCGACACCTCGGCGAGGCGATGGCGAACGTCGGGTACGTCGGACCGGCGGGCATCGACGCGCTCGTGTACCAGACCCCCGACGGTCCGCGCCTGAAGCCGCTCGTCGAGCTGAACCCGCGCGTGACGATGGGCCGCTTTGCGCTCGCGTTGGATCGCCGCGTACGCCGCGGGAAGGTGGGCCTGTGGGTGCAGCGGTCGAACGATCAGCTCCGAAAGCTCGGCTTCGCGGGCATTCCTGCGTGGGCCGCGGCGATCCGGTCGCGCGCGCCGCTGGTCGTGGCGGGCGAGCCCGCGCAGGTCACCTCCGGCGCGTTGTTCACCAGCGACCCCGACGTCGCCGAGCGGTGGGTGACGGTGCTCGTCGTCGCAGACTCGCTCGCGGCGTGTAGGTCTGCGCTCAACTCGCCTGTCTGACGCTCACTTCTCGGCGCGGGCCCGCATGCCCTCGAGGACTTCGACGAGCGAGCTGTTCGCGAGCATGTTCTTGATCCAGCCGGGCACGTAGACGCCGCTGTCGGTGATGCTGCGGTAGAACAACCGCGCGCCGCCGGACCCGCTCGGCAGCACGGCGTAGGTCCCCTTCACATCCTCGATGTCGTTCGTCTGCGACTTGTCCATGTAGTAGTTCGCGGTCAGCCCGGCGCGGTCGATCTCATACAGGGTTGTGAACGAGATCGCCTTCCCGACGACGGAGAGCTCCCACCGCGCTCCGATGAGGTTCGGCTCGTTCAGGTAGCGAGCGACCCCGCGCAGGCCGCCGACCTCGCCGACGCGCGCCTCGAGGTCGAGGATCGCGTCGAACACGCGCGAGGGGGCTGCGTTCACGTCGACGACGCCGATCGTGTACATGCCGGCGTCCGTTGGATCCTGGCGGATCACGACCTCCCGGTCGGCGAGGCGCGCGAGGTCGTCCGCGGAGAGATCGACGGTTGGGGTGGCCGCGAGTGCGGGCGCGACGAACAAGGCGACGATCGCAGCGATCACGGGCAGCTCCGGGCCGACAGGCGGTCAGGCAGATAACCTACCTGGCTTGTCCGACCCCCTGCAACACCCTGGATTCCGTCGGTTCCTCGGCGCGTACGTGCTCGGTACGCTCGCGGTGCAGATGCAGGTCGTCGCCATCGGCTGGCAGGTCTACGAGCTCACGAACCGGCCGCTGGATCTTGGCTGGGTGGGCCTCGCTCAGTTCTTGCCCATGGCCCTGCTCGCGATCCCCGCCGGGCAGGTGGCCGATCGGTACGATCGCGGGCGGGTGTTCACCGGTGCGCTCGCCGGCAGCATCGCCGTCTCGGCCCTGCTCGCCGCGGGGGCCGCGGCCCACCTCGGGGTGGTGCCGATCCTCGCGGCGGCCGCGCTCGCAGGCTCGGCGCGGGCGTTCCAGATGCCGTCGGCCCGCCCGATGGTGGCGTCCCTCCTGCCTGGGGAGTCGCTGCCCAGGGCCGTCGCGTGGAGCGGCTCTGCATGGCAGTTCGCCGCGGTCGCGGGGCCCGCGCTCGGGGGGCTGATGTACGACCGCATCGGACCCACCGGGGTGTATGTGGTGGCGGGCTTTTTCGGCGTTTGTGCGACGTTGCTCGCCGCCACGATCCGCGTGCCGAAGGCGCCTCCGCGGGGCGCCGCCCAGTGGTCGGATCTGCTCGAAGGCGTGCGGTTTGTCGCGCGGTCGCCGATCCTGCTCGGCGCCATGGCGCTGGACCTTTGCGCGGTGTTGCTCGGCGGCGCCACGGCGCTGTTGCCCGTGTTCGCGCGCGACGTCCTGCACGCCGGTCCGATCGGGCTCGGCGCGCTGCGCGCTTCTCCGGCGCTCGGCGCGGTCCTCGTCGCCCTCGCGCTCGCTCGCTGGCCGATCGAACGCCACGCGGGGCGCGTGATGTTGCTCGCGGTCGCGGTGTTCGGCGTCGCGACGATCACGTTCGGCACGTCCGCGTCGGTGTTCGCGGCGGTGGTCAGCCTCATCGTCGCGGGAGGTGCAGACATGGTGAGCGTCGTGATCCGCGGCACGCTCCTGCAGGTCCACACGCCCGAGGCCATGCGGGGACGGGTCACGGCGGTCAACCTCGTGTTCGTCGGCGCTTCGAACGAGCTCGGTGAGTGGGAGAGCGGAACCCTCGCGTACCTCGTCGGGCCGGTGTGGGCGGTCGCGCTCGGCGGGATCGGCACCCTCGGGGTCGTCGCGTTGTGGTGGGGCGTGTTTCCGACGCTCCGCCGCGTGGATCGGATGGACGAACGGGCGCCGGTGCCGGATACTGCCAACGACGGAGGCACCTGAGATGACGCCCGACCACACCACGCCCGGCGGGGACGAAGACGCGCTCGTAGACGTGCTGTCGGGGACGCCGCTGTGTCGCGATCTCGCGCGGGACGAGGTGTACCGCATCGCGCAGGAGGGCCGCGTCGAGCGCTGGCCCGCTGGCGCGACCGTGATGGAGGAGGGGAGCGTAGGACCACGGCTGGTGATCCTCCTCGAGGGTCGCGTCGCGATCTTGAAGGGCGACGGGCAGGGCGGGCAGCATCTGCTGGTCGAGCTCGGCCCCGGGAGCGTGCTCGGCGAGGTCAGCCTGCTGCTCGAGTCCCCGCGGACGGCGACGGCGCGCGCGTTGGAGCCGCTGCGGGTGTTCGCGATGGAACGCGCGGGTTTTCAGGCAATGATCGCTGAAGGTGACCCCGCCGCGCTCAAGATGGGCTTCGCGCTCGCTCGCGCGCTGGCGGGTCGGCTGCTGTCGGTCAATGATCGCGTCGTCGAGCTGTTGTCCGAGGTGTCCGACCAGCGCCGCCGCGTGGAATTCCTGCGTGCGAACGGCGAAATCGAGCGTCGATGGGACTTTTGAAACGGGCGCTGATCACGTGCCTGGCGATCGCCAGCGGGTGTGGCGCCGCTGAGCCGCCGTGTGAGCCGGCTGCGAGCGCGGTCTGCTTCTGCGACGGGGGTTATCCGGGCAACCAGGCCTGTACCGCGGACGGCGACTGGACCGACTGCTATTGCCCGTTCACCGGCACGAACGACACGGACGTCGATACCGAGCCGCTCGCGGGCGAGCCGAACTACCTCTCCTACTGCTCGCCCTGTCACGGCGTTCAGGGGCTCGGCACCGGCGATGGTCCGGCGTTGCAGGGGCCGGTGGCGGCGCTCACCGACGAGCAGATCGCCACCACCATCCGCGACGGGCGAGGTCGGATGCCGGCGTTCCGGTCGTTCGGAGACCAGCAGGTCGCGGACCTTGTCGCGTACCTGCGGGTGAAGTTCGGTCAGTGAGTCGCCGCGACGTGCGCGGCCGGACGCCCGAGGTGGACGTCGATCATCAAGCGTCGATCGGCCTCTGAGACGCCGTAGGCCCGAGCGACCGCCTGATCGACACGCTCGACGACGGCGGCGTCCGGGGCGGCTTCCCCGTCATGCAGGCTGCGAACGTCGTCCGCGACAGCATCAATGGCCGACAGGTCCGCGGGCACCGGCACCTGATGCAGGAACGCTGGCAGGTAGTGGTACGTGTCGCCGCCGACGAGGACGCCCTGGAACAGCGTGTTGTACAGGGCTGCGAACACCGTGCTCCCGAGGACCGCGCACAGCGCTTCGAGCGACCAACGCGCGTCCGTGGGCCAGCCGATCGGGTAGGTGTCCTTGGTGACGAAGCGCCCTTCGCGATCGATCGCTACGATCGGCCGGGTGGCGTGCTGCGCGAGCACCAGCTTCGGTCGGGCGAACACACCCTCGCGATCGGGGAGCGGGCTCTTTTGCGCGCGCGCGCCCTCCCACGCGTCGCCGCGGATCCACGATCCCGCCCAGCGGAACCGGTACGGCTCGATCTCGAGCTGGTGCGTGAACGAGGCCCCGCCGAGGTACGGGTACGCCTCGCCGTCCGGGCGAACGGCGGTGATGAACTGCTCCCGCAGGCCCTTCTTGTGGAAGGAACACGCCGCGACGAAGTGTGCGGCGGAGCCCAGGCGAGGCAGCGCGAACAGCGGCGCGAGCGCGCTCCACGACGGGAACGGCACGAACAACGGTTGCTCGCCCCCGATCATGCGGAGCCCGGCCACGTCGACGTGGTCGGCGACCGCTTCGCAGGCGGGCTCGAGGTAGCGCGACGCGACGAGCGGCCCGTCCGCGCGCGCGACGTGGACGATGCACGGGTACACGCTGGTGCCGGGGAAGGGACGCGGCAGGCAGCGGGTGAGGTCGATGAGGCCGCGCAGGTGCCAGGGGGGGGCGAGCCACGCCCGCCTCAAGTCGGTCGCATAGCGGGCCTGTAGCACCTTGCCAGGCAGGATCGCCGCGACCGAGCCCTGCTCCAGGACGAGCCCCATCGCCCGCCAAAGGAACAACACGTACAGATCAAACGCTCCGCGCGCGTCCGGGAACCACGCGCGAACGCGGTCGCGAAGGCCGGGCTCGTCGCCCATGCGCTTCGCCTCGACGAACGGCGGGTTCATGATCACCGCGGCGAAGCGGCGCTCGTCGCACGGGAGCCCGTCCGGCGACGTGGGCGCGAGGGCGTCGCCGACGTGGATTGTGGGATCGCCACCGCCGAGCGCGTCCAGCGCGGCGCGGCAGGCGCGGGCGGCTACGGGATCGCGGTCCCAGCCTTCCACCGCCTTGACGGCCCTGGCGGGCGACCAGCCGCTCGCGATGCGCGCCTTGCACAGCGCCACGAGCAGGCTGCCGTCGCCGCAAGCAGGGTCGAGGACGCGGCCATCGACGTCGCTCAGGCAGGTGGTGAGACGCTCCGCGAGCCAGGGTGGGGTGAACACCTGGCCCAGCGTCTTCGGGCGTGAGGTCAACGCGAGACGGCGAGCAACCCCGCCAACTGGCGGGACACGGTCTCCATGACCTCGACGTGCCACGGCTCGAACCGCTTCGTCGGGTTCACGAGCTCGAGCACGCCGTACACCTGGCCCTGCTGGCGGATGGGGACGCACAACAGGCCCTTGGTCTTGAAGCCGGTCTTCTGGTCGAACGTGGCGTTGTGCCGCGTATCGGCGGACGCGTCGGATACCTGGATGGTGATGCCGAGGTCGAACGACGCGCCGACCACGCCCTGGCCCATGTACATCTTCTGGCCGATCAGCTTGGCGGCGGCGGGCCCCGTACAAGCGACGAACGAGAGGTTTCCGTCCTCGCGGGTGCCGCGCAGCACGCTGCCGGCTTCACACGGGATGAGCTTGTTCACCATGTCGAGCGCGAGGCGGCACGCTGCGTTGCCGTTCGCGGCCTGGTAGATGTCGGTCGACAGGTCGAACAGCGTCTCTGCGAGGTCCTCGGGCGCGGGCTCGGGCGGCTCTTCCGGCGGCGCGAGGCTCGTCGCCATCGACGGCGCCCACATCCGCGTCACGGCCCCGAGGTGCGGTCGCACCGGCTCGGGCGGCTTCATCGGCTCGGGCGCGCGCTTTGGAGCGGGCTTCGGAAGCTTCCGTGGCGGCTCTTCCTCGGCGATCACGGATTCTGGCGGGGCGTTTGAGGCCACCACCGGCTGGGTGACGGGCTTTGTGGAGGGCTTCCACGTTGGCGCCCCTGGTGACGGGCGCGCGACCCGCTCCATCGCGGGGGCCTCGGTCGCGAGCCGGGTGACCATCCAGGAGGCGCCCGTCATCGGATCGAACACCTGAACGCGTCCGTCGGGCTGGTTCACACACATCCAGCCGCTCACTTCGATGCCAAGGATTGGCGTGGCCTGCGCCATCGCCATCATCCAATCGACTGCCTCGACATCGGCCTGCTTGCCACCTTCGGTAGCCTCTACCAGGAACTTCATGACGGGCTCCGCCTAGAACGACGTGATGTCAGTGGACGATGAGAGGCGCTCGGCGAGCACCTGGGCCACCTGCGCGGCCACCTCGATGTCTTCGGTGATGAACGGGTTCTCCGGGTTCAAGATCTGGATCACGCCGTAGATGTCGTCGCCCCGGAGGATGGGGACGCACATCGCGCCGCGGGTCACGAACCCGGTCTCTTCGTCGAGGTTTACGTGGTGACGCGTGTCATCGCCGATGTTGTTCATCTGGATCGCGACGCGCGCGTCGAAGCACAGGCCGACGTACCCTTCGCCAAACGGCACGATGCGGCCCTGGATCTTGTCTGCCACCGGCCCTGTTGCGGCGACGATCGTGAGGTGGAAGTCCGCCGGGGAGCCGCGCGCCACCGACGAAGCCTCCGAGGGCATGAGGTCCTGCAACAGCTCGAGCGTCCGGGTCGCGGCGTCTTCGGGCGTCGCGTCGGAGATCTCCATGGACAGGTCGAACAGGCGCTCCGCGATGCTCTCCGTCTCCATCGTCTTGCGTCGAACAATGCTGCCGGGCGGCGGCGGGGGCGGCGCGAGCGTAGACATGAGCGGCATCGTAAGCATCGGAGGCGGAAGATCTGGCATCGCCTCCTCTTCGGCCGGGGGGCTCGGAGCCTCGTCTTCGGGCGGCAGGGAGGCGCTCTCGACCTCGCCGCGCGCGACGACCATCTTCACGACGATCTTCGGCTTTACGAAGAAGCGGGACCCCGACTGGCGCTCTTCGACCGACACGGCGCCGTTGGTGCCGGGGTTGAACGTCCACCGATACGCTTGGGTGAAGTCCACGCCGAGCTTGGGCAGGGCCATCCCGAGCGCGATCATCCAATTCTCGGCTTCGACCTCGGTTGCCCCGAGTGACGAGGCGACGGTGTACTCGGGCAAGGAGTCCTCCAAGGCGGGCATACTACTCGAACTTCGTGCCCGCGATCACGCTTCCGCGACGGGTCGGCCTGACGTGCCGATCAGCTCGGCCAGGCGGCCCTCCAGCTGGTGTGCGCGGATCTCGAGATCGTCCTGGGCGACGTACGCGAGGCGATCGCCAGGGGTCTCGAGCACCCGGGCGGCGAGGTGGTCGACCAGGGCGTCGCTCGGCAGCGCCGCGAGCCGAAGCGCCTCGTGGCTCGCGTCTGGAGCGTAGGCGCCGAGCTGGACGACGAGCGACCGCAGGAGGGTCAGCGGCGCGTTTGAATGGACGTCGGCGCGAACCGCGACGCGAAACCTGCGGAACGGGCTGGAGGGCAGCTCCTCGATGGCGGTGCCGCGGGCGATCCACTGCACGACGACGTTGCTTCGCCCGTCCGGGAGCGGAAGGTGTCGAACGATCGAGCCGATCGCGATCGCGTCGTAGATCGGTGGCGACCCTGCGTAGTCGGCTTCGAATCCAGGCTTGAGCGTGGCCATACCGAGCAGGCCGTGGGTGGCCAACACCTCGGTCACGAGCGCCTGGTAGCGCGGCTCGAACACGTGTAAGGGCAGGAGATCCCTGGGCATCAACACGATGCGGGGGAGGGGAAATACGGGCAGCGCCGCCGCTGCGCGGTCGAGGGTGTCGCGGTCCATGCCCCATGGTAGCCTGCGGTCTCACGGGACGGGGTGTCGTTGGTCCGCATCCGCATCGGTGGCGACGAGATCGCCGTGCCGTGGGACGACTGGGAGGACCGGGTTCGCGCGGGGCGTGTGCCGGCGGACGCCCAGGTCTGCATCCCGGCCCTTACGGGCGATCGTTTCGTGGCGGCGAGCTCGCTCGAGAGCTGGCAGTCGTTGCGTCACCTCGATGAAGAGGCGTTTCGGCGGGCGATCGTGGGAGGCGGTCCGCCGGTGGTTACTGCCTTGCTGGTCGGGCTGCAGTTCCGCTTGTGGTGGCTGCTGTGGATTCCGGGCGTTCAGGCTCCTGTCGTGTCTGCGCTGTCGTGCTGGGCGCCGATGGTGTTGGAGAACGGCCAGTCCTGGCGCCTCGTCACGATGGGGTTGTTGCACGTCGACTTCGACCACATCGCGCTGAACATGGTGTGGCTCGCGTACACGGGCTGGAGCATCGAGAGCGCCCTCGGAAAGACCAACCTCGTCGCCATCTTTCTGGCGTCCGTGGTCGCCGGCGCCGTGTTGTCCGAGACGATGTCGCCCTGGCATGCGTCGCTCGGCGCGTCCGGCGGGGTCATGGGCCTCGTCGCCGCGTGCATCGTGTTCGGGCTGACGCGGCCCGAGCTGCTTCCCGAGGTCAGTCGTCGCACCTACGGCTTCGCGCTCATCCCGTATGTGCTCGGCATCTTCTGGACGGGACTGCAGAGCGAGGGGACGGACAACTGGGCCCACTTCGGCGGCCTGATCGTGGGTGGCGGGCTCGCGCTGGTGCTCGACCCCGAGTCGCTGCCGCGACGACCCCGATGGAACACCGGTGTTCGGGGCCTGACTGGCGCGATGCTCGCGCTCGCGCTCGCGTTCCCGGTGGTGATCGGGCCTCGGCTGGTGCGCACGTCGACGGACGAGGTCGCTGCCTGGGAGGCGCTTCGTCGGCGCGATCCCGAGGTTCCGCCTCCGGATCCGGTCACCTATCGCTCGGTGGATTGGCAGGTGCCGGCGGGCTGGGAGCGCGGGCGTACGCTCGCTGGGGATGGAGCGTTCTGCTCGCCCGCTGGGGACCGGTGCTTCAGCGTCGAGGAGCGACGGCGGACGGCGCCGATGGACCTCGACGCTCTCGCACAGGACTGGCTCGCCGGCGTTCAGCGCGCGTTCGGGGACGACGCGGTCGTGGCCGCGCCTGAGGCGGTCGAGGTCGGCGGCTGGCCCGGACGTCGGCTGGTGGTTTCGGTCCCGAAGGGCCGCGTGGAGTGGCTCGGCGCGGTCCGAGGCCGGTACACACTGCAGGTCGTTTGGCAGGTCGAGCCGGCCTCCGAGGCGCGCCTCGCGTCGTTGCGCGACCGCCTCGTTTCCGGCGTGGTGTGGCGCGACCCAAGCCCGCTCGCGGACGCGAAGCGGAACCTCGGCATCGCCCCCGAATCGCGAGCGGCGCGGCTCGAGTATGCGCGCATGCGGGCCGACGTTGGCGAGCAGGCCGAGGCTGCGACCGAGCTCGGCGCGCTGATCGCCGAGGCGCCCGGCATTGAAGACCCCTGGTTGGCGCTCGTCGAGCTCGCGGCCGAAGATGCGTCGGTCGTCGAGGATCGAAGGCGGTTGTGGGCTGACGCGTTGGCGGCGAACCCGACGCCGTCCGTCGTCGTTGCGCTCGCGAGCGCGATCGAGCGGGGCGGCGAGATCGCCACCGCGCGCGGCCTGCTGGACGTCGCGTGGGTGGCCCATCCCGGCGATCGCAGCCTGAAGCGCGCGAGGAAGTCGCGTGGCCTGGCGGTCGCCCTCGACGCCGCGTCAAACCTCCCCTACGACGCCGTGGTCGACGTGCTCACCGGTGAGCCGCGCCCCGAAGCCGACGTCGCGCGCTGGGTGGCCGCGCCGGTCGACCTCCCCAACGCGGAGGCCCGGGGCCGGGAGTTGGACGCTCGGGACGCGGCGATCGCGGCCGCTTTGCGCGACGCAGCGCCCGACGCGTTCGTGGCGATCCTCCTCCGCGTGAAAGACGGGCCCGCCTCCGCCGATGCCGCGGCGGCGCTCGCCGGGTTGCGCGAGGACCTGAAATCCACGAGCCGCGGATATGCGCCGCCGTGGCTGCCATCGCCCCTGAAGGAGGTCGTCGCGGGGCGCCTGATCGACGACCCGGTGATCAGCGCCCTGCTGCCCTGAGCGGGCGACGGTACGTTGTCATCGGGTACGTTCGTGTGAAAGCCAACATGACGTGAACCGTTGAAACATCGGGCGGTCAGTCCCGTATGTCTCCAAGGAGGTCCGATGTCCCGAACCCTGCGCGTCACCTTCGGGCTGCTCGCTGTGGTCGTGGTCGTGCTCGCGATGGCGCCCAAACCCGTCGCGCAAATCTCGCCCGACGTGCCCGAGGTGACGTCGTGGTCGGGCCCCGGCACGCTCGTGGTGGACCTGTTGGACGACGACTCGCGCGCGGATGACGCCGATCTGCTCGCGATCGAGCAGACGCTCGGCGCTGACCTCGACTGGGCGAGCGAATACTCCCGCGACGAGGGCCTGATCGTGGGGCAGGTCGCCGACCTGAGCGCAGCCATCGCGGCCCTGCGGGGTGATCCGCGTGTGGAGAACGTGGAGCCCGAGGTGCTGATGTCGGCGTCGGGCGACGCCGGTTCGGCTGAGGCGGGCCTCGCGGCGGGCTTCCCGAACGATCCGTTGTACGACAAGCAGTGGCACCTGCGCGCGATGGGCGCCCCGGACGGCTGGAAGTCCACGCCCCGCGGTCGCGGCGTCGTCGTCGCGGTGATCGACACTGGCGTCACCAAGGTGGACGACCTCGACGGCACGAAGATCCTGGAAGGCGCCTCGTTCGTGCCGGGGGCCCGCACGTCGGCGGACGATAACGGCCACGGCACCCACTGCGCGGGCACGATCGCGCAGACGACGAACAACGGCAAAGGCGTCGCGGGCGTCGCTCCCGAGGCCACCATCCTGCCGGTCAAGGTGCTTTCGGGCGCGGGCTTCGGGTCGTCGGCCTGGATCGCGTCGGGCATCGACTGGGCCGCCGACAACGGCGCCGACGTGATCAGCATGTCCCTGGGCGGCGGGTACTCGGCCGTCATCCACACGGCGGTGAAACGCGCGCGTGAGAAGGGCGTGATCGTCGTCGCGGCAGCCGGAAACAGCGGTCGCGAGGGCGTGTCGTACCCGGGCGCGCTGAAGGAGGCGATCGGCGTGTCGGCGACGGGCCCGGACGGCTCGTTGGCGCCCTACTCGTCGTGGGGCAAGGGCGTGGACGTTTCGGCGCCCGGTGGCGACAAGACCAAGCCCGGCGGCGGCGTGTGGCAGGACACGATCGATGGCAAGGGTGGCCACGCCGTCGCGGAGTTCCAGGGCACGTCGATGGCGACGCCGCACGTCGCGGGCGCGGCGGCGGTGCTGCTTTCGACCGGCATGGACGCCGACGCGGTCGAGCGCACGTTGCTCGACTCGTCGGACGGAACGGGAACCTGGGACCCGAAGTTCGGCTGGGGAAAGCTCAACCTTCACACGGCGCTCGGTACGGTGATCGACAAGTTCGGCTTCTTGAGGTTCGGGCTCGCGGCCGTGATGGCGCTGATGCTCACGAACGCTGCGACGATCCGGCCGCAGTTCCGCGCGGTCGCCGCGTCCACGGCTGGGTTCGTCGGGGGCGGTCTGTTCTTCCTCGACTGGCTCCCTCTGCCGCAAAACGCAGTGTTCGAGCTTCTTTCGCGCCCGTTCCTCCTCTGGCCGGCGGTGATGCTCGACTCGCGCTGGGTGAACTTCCCGTTGTGGGTCTCGGCGCTGTTGCCGGCGATGGTCGCGTTCACGTTCGGCGCGTTCAAGCCGCTTCGGCCCCTCGCGTTGGGCTTTGTGGTCGGCGTCGGGGCTCACCTGGTGCACGGAGCGGCCACGGGCACGCTGAACCCGTGGTGGTTCCCGGGCACCATGGAGGTCGCCTGGCTGGTCGGGAACGGAGTCCTCTGCTTGATCCTCGGGCTCGCGCTCGTCGGCGCCGAGAAGCTCGAAACGGAGGCGAAATGACTCTTGAAGGCAAGCTTGAACGTCGCGATCTTGGCACCGGGGTGTGGGTGGTCGCGACGGACGATGGCCGACGGTTCATGCTCGACGGTTCGGTGCCCGAAGGCCTCGTGGGCAAGCGCGTCCGCGTCGACGGTGACGAGGTCGAGTCGATGGGGCTCGGCATGGTCGGGGACGCGGTCATCGCCGTGCGCAAGGTGGTCCGGGCCTGAGGGGCGCGGTACCTGCCTTGTGGGTGGCTGAATGATCGTCCTCCGACACGACCCCGTCACGGACGTCGGGGTGACCTGTGATCAGCAGATCGCCGTGCTGGCGGCGCTGCAGGCGGGCGTCGTGGACCGGCCGGACCTGCTCGCGTCGGTACATCACGCGGCTCGCCGCCTTGCGGGTGCGCTCGGGGCGCGCGACTCGGACGCGCCGGAGCTCGACGCGTCGTTAAAGACGGCGCTCAATGCGGGGCTCGCGCTGTTCGACCTCGCGGTCGCGGGCCGGTGCGAGCTCGTCATCGGAGACAAGGCCGTAAGGCTCGCCTCCAATGGACCGTTTCCTGGCGTCGGCCCGGACGGGCATCGGTCCTCGATGGAGATCGCGGCGATCCTGCGCGACGACGAGGCCCTCGCGGCGTTGGCCGCGGTTCCGGCTGCGGTGCTGCAGACGCAGCGCTCCGTCGACGCGGTCTCGATGCTGCGGGACCGGGCGGTCGCGGCGGCGTTTCGTCAGCGACCGGAGGCCGAGGCCGTGGTCGCAGCAGCGCTGCGCGCGGTCGACGACCGGCGCGGAAAGGCGACGGGGCGCGTGGCCGAGCCGAACGCGTCGAGCGAGGTCGAGACCGAGCTGATGTGCCTGCGCGCGCTGGTTCGGGGCGACAGCCGCGAGCTCAACCAGGCGCTGTTTCGTGCGCTGGAGGACCACAAGCGCCGATGGAGCGCGCCGGACGCTGCCGAAGACGCGCTCGGCTTCCTCGCGTGGGGGCCGCTCGCGATCGCGGCGGTGGCCCACGATCGCGGCCTGCGCGTCGAGGTGCAGTCCGACTACGTGCCGCTCCGCCTCGTGTTGGGCGACTTCGACCGGCAGACCGACGGCTTCGTCGCGGACCCCTCCACCACCGAGTCGGGCGGCTCGAAGTTCCTGCTTTGCGCGCTTTGCGGCTCGCCGATCGGGCGCCGGCACCGCACCTGTCCGACGTGTCACAGCGAGCTCGCGCACGCCCCGCCCGTCGAGTTCGACCTGCCGAGGCTTGCCGGGCACCCGCGCGTTCCCTGCCGCGCGTGTGGGGAGTCGATCCTCGGCATGGCGACGGTGTGTCCGCGTTGCCGCACGTGGCAGTCCGAGTCGACCGGACCGGACGAGGTCTCGCTCGACGCGTACCCGCCCGAGTTTCAGCTGTACGCGGTGTCGCGACCGTACGCGCGCGCCCGCATGGCGGTGCTGTTCCCGTTCGGCGTGCCTGGCCCCGAGGAGCTCGCTGCGAGGCTGCCGTTGGCCGGCTACTCGCTCGCCTCGATGTCGTCGCCCCAGGCGCGCAGCGCGCCCGAGGCCGCCTGGGAGGTCGACGTCGACGCCCACGGTCCGGACGGACTGGTGCGCATGCGGCTCCATCCGTTGCCGCTCGACGCGGTTCCGGGTTTTGATCGCGGCGCGCTCGGGGTGAACGCCACACCCGCGCGCGAGGCGTTGGTCGTGGAGGCGTCGATCGGGCCCGGGCTGCTGGCCGGGTTCGCGAGGCTGCTCCGGTTCGCGAACGCCGTCGCGCCCGACGCGTCCGGGGTGTTCGACCTCGACGCGGGCGTCGCGCGGCCCGCGGAGTGGCTGCGCGAAGCTGCAACGAGCCCCGTTCCTCCGGACCCCTCCGCGCTGTTCGCGGTGAAGACCGCCACGTCGCCCGATGGCGCCCGCGCGTTCGTTTACACGTCGGGGCTGCTGCGCTGCGGCGTGTTCGAGCTCGAGGCGTTCGACGTCTCGGCCGACCGTGCGCCCCTTGTCGCCGATCTGCTCGACGCGCTCGGGCACGTGTTGATCGACGGCGGGGAGACGTTGCCCGGCGAGGACGTCGCGATCGACGTCGGCGGCGTGGCTGTGTGCTGGGTTCCTGCGGGTTGGGTCCGCGATCGCCGGCCGGACGCGTTCGGCGCCCGCTCGCGGGATCGGCTCGGCGCGGAGGCGTTGTCGGTCGCCGTGCTCGGCTGGGATGGGCGCCGCGGACGCCCCCTCGACGACGTCGACCTCGCAGGGTTTCGAGCGCCGACCTGGGCGCTCGACGTGGCCCGTGATCGCGCAGTCTCTCGCGCGACGCTGGGCCGACTCTCGGCGCTCCGGCGCGAGCACCCCGCGGCGCACGGTGCGCGCTGGCGCGTGCGCATCGTCGGACAGGGCTCGGAGCCGTCATGGCATCGCCTGGTCGAGCTCGATGACGATGAGTTCACCGCGGTGAGCGACGCCGGCGAGCGCGTTCGTGCGCCGTTGGACCGCGTGGTCGGCTGGGAAGGTGAGTGGTCGGGCGGGCGGGCCGATGCCGAGGATGCGCTGGGCGAGATCGTCGATGAGACGCGCCGTTTCGTTGGTCGCGAGCGCAGCGAGTCCGCGGCGACCCCGGTGATCACGGGCCGCCACGGCGCCGAGATCACCGAATCACCACCGCCCGCGCGCTCCGCGTCGGCTCCTCCGCGATCGTCACGCACGGCCACCCCCGTCCCGGCCGTCGTGTCCCTGCCGCTGGCCATGCGGCCGCACCCCCGTCGCGCGCTCGCCGCGTTCGTGTCGCTGTTCGTTCCGGGCCTCGGCCACGTGCTCGTCGGCGATGTGCGGCGCGGCGCCGCGATCTTCGGCGTCGGCGTCGTGACGCTGTTCCTGTTCGGCGTGGTGAACCTCGTCGCAGCTTGGGAGTGCTGGCACGCCGTCGAAGGAGAGAGTTGACGCCGCTCCCGATCGATCGCGTCCTCGGGCCGCTCGTCGACGCAGTCCGGACGTATGGGGCCGCGGTGTTGCGCGCCGAGACGGGCGCGGGCAAGACCACGCGCGTGCCCGGGGCGCTGCTGGACGCGGGCTTCGGGCCGGTGGTGATGCTCGAGCCGCGGCGGGTGGCTGCGCGGGCGGCGGCGAGGCGGATCGCGTCGGAGCGCGGCGTGAGGCTCGGCGCCGAGGTCGGGTACCACGTCCGGTTCGACCGCAAGGCCTCGGAAAATACCGAGCTCCTCGTGGTCACCGAGGGCCTGCTCGTGCGCATGTTGCAGGACGACCCGTTCCTTGCGGCATGGGGCACGGTCGTGATCGACGAGTTCCACGAGCGCAGCCTGCAGGCGGATCTCGCGCTCGCCATGGTGCAGCGCGCGCGCGAGGCGCGGCCGGACCTGCGTGTCGTGGTGATGTCGGCCACGATCGATCCGGGTCCGGTCGGCGCGTTCGTCGGCGGGCCGGTGCTCGAGGGCACCGGGCGCGTGTTCCCGGTCGCGGTGCGCTACGCGAAGTTTCCCGACCCGCGACCCGTCGAGGACCAGGTCGCTGACGGCGTGCGCACGGCCTTGTCCGAGACGGACGGCCACGTGCTCGCGTTCCTCCCCGGGGTCCGCGAGATTCACCGCACCACCGAGCGACTCGCGTCGTGCGGCGTCCGCGTCCTACACCTGTACGGCGACCTCGACCCCGCCGATCAAGACGCGGTGTTGTCGCCTGACGGGCCTCGGAAGATCGTGCTCGCCACCAACGTCGCGGAGACGTCCCTCACCGTTCCCGGCGTCACGGCGGTGGTCGACGGGGGCTGGCACCGGGTGTTGCGGCGCGACGCGGCCACGGGGCTTGATCGGCTGGAGACGTCGCGGATCGCGAAGGCGAACGCGGAGCAGCGAATGGGGCGCGCGGGCCGCGAGCGGCCGGGGATCTGCCTGCGCATGTGGACCGAGCGGGAGCACGCCGCGCTCGACGAGCGCCTCGAACCCGAGATCGCGCGCGTCGACCTCGCGGGGCCGGTGCTCGAGCTCGCGTGTTGGGGCGAGTCCGACGCGAGCCTGTTTCCCTGGTACGAGGCGCCGCCTGCGGACGCGCTCGTCGCCGCGGTCGCGCTGCTGCGGGACCTGGGTGCCTGGGACGGCGCGGTGACGCCGCTGGGGCGCGCGATGCACAAGCTGCCGGTCCACCCGAGGCTCGCGCGCATGGTGCTCGAGGGGCAGCGGCTCGGCGACGTCGTCCATACGGCCCTCGCGGCGGCGGTGCTCTCCGAGCGCGACGTCATCCGCGGGCCTGCCAGGCACCGGTCCGAGTCCGACGTGCTGGATCGGCTCCGGCAGCCGTCGCCAATCGCGCTGAAGGCGCGTGATCAGCTGTTGGCGGCGATGGGCGGTCGGCACGACCTCCGCAGATCCGTCGACGACGAGGCCGTGATGCGCGCCGTGCTCGCGGGGTTTCCGGATCGGGTGGCGCGGATGCGGCCCGGAGAGGAGCGTCGCGGGCTGCTCGCGGGTGGGCGCGGCGTGAAGCTCGACGCCCGGAGCGCGGTGGACGCTCCGCTGTTCGTCGCGGTCGACGTCGACGCGGGCGGGCGGGGCGCGCTCTCCGAAGGCGTCGTGCGGGTCGCGTCGGCGGTGCTTCCCGAGTGGCTCGCTTGCGAAGACCGCGTAGACGTCGAGTTCGACGCGGTCAACGCGCGCGTCTCGGCGGTGCGTCGCCGGCGGTACCGCGACCTCGTCCTTGCCGAGCAGAGCGCCGCAATACCCGATGGCGACGCGGCGGCCGAGGTGCTCGCGGAGCACGCCGCCGCGCGGCTCGACGAGTGCCTGCCAGAGGATGACGCGTTCCGGAACACGCTCGCGCGCCTGCGCTGGCTCGTGGGGACGATGCCTGAGCTCGCGCTGCCGCTCTTCGATTCGGCGGCGTTGCGCGACGTGTTGCCCGGGCTTTGTCGAGGGCGTCGATCGTTTGCGGAGCTTCGCCGCGCGGACTGGATCGCGGCGCTGCTCGAGGCGCTGCCGTGGCGCGTGCGCGAGTCGATCGATCGCTTCGCTCCGGAGCGCGTCTCGGTCCCCAGCGGCTCGGCGATCGAGCTCCAGTACGGGCCCGGCCGTGCGCCTGTGCTCGCGGTGCGGATCCAGGAGATGTTCGGCCTGGCGGACACGCCGCGGGTCGCAGACGGGCGAGTGAAGGTGGTGCTGCACCTGCTCGCCCCGAACCGGCGCCCGCAGCAGGTGACGGACGACCTCTCGAGCTTCTGGCACAACACCTGGCCGGAGGTGCGCCGGGAGTTGCGCGCGCGCTACCCGAAGCACTCCTGGCCTGAAGATCCCTGGACGGCGCCACCTCAGCGTCGTCCGCCGCGCCGCTGAGGTACGTTGCGATGATGGACGAACGTTCACCCAGCGGCTCGTTGCTCGATCGCCTCGCGCGGGAGGCGCCGGTGGCGTTCCTCGACCTCGAGATGACGGGCCTGGATCCGCAAAAAGACCGCGTGTGTGAGGTCGCGGTGATCCGGGCGAACGGCCCCGAGGTGCTCGCCGAATACCAGGCGCTCGTGCACCCCGGCGTGAAGATGACGACCTCGGCCCGTAAGGTCCACGGGATCAGCGACGAGATGCTCGATCGCGCGCCGCGGTTCAGGATGCTCGCGGCCGATGTCGCCGAGTTGTGCGCCGATGCCGTGATCGTCTCGCACAACGTCACGCACGATCTCGACTTCCTGCTCAAGGAGTTCGAGGCCGCCGGTGTGCCGTTCGCGCCGGCCGCTGCGGTGGACACGCTGCTCATGTCGCGGCGGTTGTTCGCGTTCAACAAGAACAACCTCCACCTCGTCGCCGAGCAGCTCGGCGTGCCGACTGAGGGCGCCCATCGCGCGCTGCTCGACGCGCGCATCACGTTCGCGGTGTGGCATCGCATGCTCGAGGTGCTCGACCCGCGGGGCGTCGTCACGTTGCGCGAGCTCGCGGCGCTGATCGACGCGCTCGCGCCGAATTCGCCGCTCAGGCTGATGCAGTCGCGCACGCTGAAGGACGCGTTCGACCATCTGCAGACCGTGTGGATCGAGTACAACTCGACGGACGGTCAGAACCACGGGAGCGTGCGGCGCGAGATCGGGATCTGGCGCTTGAAGCTCCCGTACATTCAGGCGTGGTGCTTCCTTCGCGACGGAGAGCGCGTGTTTCGGCTCGATCGGATCCGCACGGTCGAGAAGGGCGAGCGGGACTACGCGATCCCGCAGTTCCAGTCCCGGATCTGACGAGCGGACCGGGCTCGCGCCGTGCTAAGCTGGGGCGTGTTTGTGGTGATCCCCGCTCCAACCCCGGGTCGATGAGCAACTTTCCAAACTCCCTGGCCGGCGGCCGCTACCTCCTCGTCAAGCAGCTCGGCGAAGGCGGCATGGCGACGGTTTTCCGTGCGTTCGACCAGCGGTTGCAGGTGTGGCGGGCGATCAAGATCCTCTCGTCGGAGCTGTCGGAGAAGCCGCGTTTGAGGCAGCGGTTCGAGAGCGAAGCCCAGACGATGGCGCTGCTGGAGCACAAGCACATCGTACGCATCTACGACGTCGGCAACGACGCGGACTTCGCCTACATCGTGATGGAGATCGTCGAGGGCGGCTCGCTCGTCGACTGGCTCGAACGCCACGGCGCGATGCCCCCGCGGCTCGCGGTCGACGTGACGATCGAGACCTGTGAAGGCCTGTCAGCCGCGCACGCCAAGGGCGTCGTCCACCGCGACATCAAGCCCCACAACGTGATGGTCACGCGCGAAGGCTCGTGCCGGGTGACGGACTTCGGCATCGCGCAGGTGAACACGGCCGACCAGAACATGACCCGCACCGGCGCGGTGATGGGCACCTGGGGCTACATGGCGCCTGAGCAGCGCACGAACGCGAAGACGGTGGATCCGCGCGCGGACGTGTACTCCACGGCGGCGATGCTCTACACGCTGCTCACGAACAAGATGCCGATGGACCTGTTCGCGTCGGACCGCGACGACGAGATGCTCGCGGGCGTCCACGAGATCATCGTCCCGGTCCTGGTAAAGGCCACCGAATACAAGCGCGAAAACCGGTACAACACCATCATCGAGTTCGCCGAGGCGCTGCGGAGCGTGCGCGCTTCGCTGCCGCCAAACCCACCGGAGACGCCCGCGCTCGCAAAGGATCCGGGCCCACCTCCGGCGGCCCCGCCGCGCGGTGAGATGGTCGGTACGGAGCCTGGCGGGCCGATCCGGCGAAAGAGCACGAGCGGCACCATGGTGCCGAGCGACGAGCTTCGGGCTGGCGCGACCCTGGTGGGCGACGACGGCCGCGTGCACGCGCCGACGATGGCGCCGAGCGAATCCGACACCATGGACGGCGAGGGCCCGCGCATCAAGGACCGCCCGCTGTACGACCCGGCGAACTCCGGCTCGAGCGAGGCGAACCAGGCCGCGGGGGTCGGCGGCTACACGAAGATGGCGTTTGTCGCCGGGTCGGGCCTGGCCGTCGCGTTGGTGCTTGTCGGGGTGGGGCTCGTCGGGGTCGCGGGCGTCATGTACGCAATGAAAGGTAACAATTCGGGCGTCGCAGTGGCCGACACGCCAGACGTGCCTGCGCTGACGGTGCCCCCCGTCGAGCCGAAGGCGCCGCCGAAGGTCGCGCCCGATCCGGGCGTCCCGACCGCGCCGCCGCTCGCGCCGCCGGTCGACCCGAAGGCCCAAACCAAGGTCGACCCGAAGCTCAAGGTCGAACCGAAGCCTGGCACCAAACCCGAGATCAAGACGGTGGTGGTCCCGCCGGATCCGGTCAAGGTCGATCCGCAAATCACGGTCGTGGTGCCGGCGCCGCCGCAGGTGCCCGCCGCCGTCGAGCAGTGCGTAAAACTCACGCCCCCGGCGTCGGCCTCCGTGGGGTCCGAGCTGATCGTGAAGTCCACGTTGTGCGTGGAAGACGGCACGGAGGTCACGTTGTGGTACCGGCCCGTGGGCGGCACGTGGCAGTCCAAGCTGATGCCCAAGGCCCTCGGCTCGCACACGACGAAGCTCACGATCGACCCGAGCTTTACGTCGGGACTCGAGCTCTACGTGGAGGCGGGCGCGTGGTCCAAAGGCTCGCGCGGAGCGCCGATCAGCGTGCCGGTCCGCTGAGCCTCGCCGGGCGCGGCACCACCTCGATGGTGCCCTCGATCGCGGCCCAGAACGGCGCTCCGAAGTCGCCGGTGGCGTCGAGCCTCGCGAGCAGCGAGAACAGGCCCCACTGAAGGCGGTTCAGCAGCAACCACTCGGGCGGCATCGCGGTCCTCAGTAGGTTCTTGTCGGCCTTTGCGAGGTGAATCGCGCGCGCCGCGTGCTCGCGCGTGAACGTGAACCGCGGCGCGAGCATCGGCTCGTACAGGTACCGCACGAACGTCCACATCGAATCGTAGTCGTAGCGCGAGGACCCGACGAAGCCGAACTCGCGGTAGACCTCCTTCCAGGTGGCGAAGTCGTCTTCCCGTACGGCGTGTGCGAACCGACGCCAGCGCGTGAGGAAGGCCTCGTCAAACGTGCGGACGCAGCCGAAGTCGAGCAGCGCGACCTCCCCGGACGGGCGGAACCGGTAGTTCCCGGGGTGGGGATCGCCGTTGAACAGCCCGTACTGGAAGATCGACTTCCACACCACCCGCCAGATCGCGAGCGCTGCGGCGTTCTTTGCCTCGGGGGTGCCGTGTTCCACGAACTCGTCGAACGACCAGGCGCCGACGAACCCGGTGACGAGCACCCGCTCGCGCACCATGCCCTCGAACACCTCGGGGACGATCACGCCCGGCTCGTGGGCGTACAGGCGCCGGAACAGCGACTGATGGGCGCCTTCCTGCAGGTAGTCGCACTCTTCGCGCAGGCGCGCGCGCAGCTCTTCGATGAGCGGGCCGCTCGCGACGGCGGTGCCGAGCGAAGCAAGCCCGGCGAACTTCCCGATGTTCTCGAGGTCGACAGTGATCGCCTTCGAGATCTCCGGGTACTGGACCTTCACCGCGACGGCGCGGTCGCCGATGCGCCCGCGGTGGACCTGCCCGATCGAGGCGGCAGCGAACGGCTCCTGCTCGAGGGCGTCGAACACGTTCGCGGCGTCCGCTCCGTACTGATCGCGCAGGATGCCTTCGACGACCGACCAGTCCATCGCGCGCGAGCGGTGCTGCAAGCGCTTGAGCGACGTCTGCACGGCCGGAGGGATGGCGCCGTCGAGGTACGACATCATCTGGCCGAGCTTCATCGACAGGCCTTTGAGCTCGTCCAGGCGGTCTGCGAAGGCGTCACCGTCGACCGTGTCTTCGCGATCCAGCACCTTGTCGGCCACCGCGCGGGACGCCGCCACGCCGAGGGTCGCTCCGGCCCGCGCCGTATCGAGCGTGCGTCGGGCCCAGCGCGACGCGATCCCCTTGAGGTGGGGCTTCTCGCTCATCCGTGCTCGACGGGGGCGCCCGCTTCGTTCCACGCGCGCCAGCCGCCCGCCAGGCTCGTGACGTCCGTGTACCCCATGCGTTGGAGGTTGTCGGCCGCGAGGGCGGAGCGGAAGCCGCCCCCACAGGTGAGCACGATCTTCGCGTGTTTGTCCGGGATGACGGTCTCGACGTCCCGCTCGAGCACGCCGCGCCCGAGGTGGACGGCCCCGGCCATGTGGCCCTTCGCCCACTCGTTGTCTTCGCGCACGTCGACGAGGAAGAACGCGGCTCCGGACGCGCGGAGCGCGAGCACGTTCACCACGTCGGTCTCGCGGATTCGGGTCTTCGCGTCTTCTACGATCGCAAGAAAGCCAGGGTTGTGTTGCATGACCCCGCTCTATCGCGGCGACGCGCCGACGTCCCTACGGGCTGCAGGCGCCGACGGGCTGCCGTTCGCCGTTGCCGATCACCAGCCAGGCGCCGTCCTTGTCGGAGCCGAGCGACACCTCGTTCGCCGTGTCGTCCCCGAGGTCCACCGTCTTGCACGGGCGGCACCAGCGCAAGGCGCCGCACGTCCACACCTCGGCGCGGCTCGCGTCGCTCCCGTGCACCACCACGAGGTCGTAGCGTCCCGATTGCGACGTCACCGCGTAGGAGCGCGGCGAGAGCAGCGATCCCCCGACGGTGAGCACTGGCACGATCAGCAGCCCGGCTACGGCCGTCCAGCGGATCGGGAGGATGGCCGTGGCCCTCGCGACGCCGCCGGTGAGCGCGAGCAGCGCGCCGAGCAGGCCGAGCGCGAACGTGACCGGGTCACGGATCTCTTCGATCGGCATCCACACGGCGCCGCCGAGGCGCGGCAGGAACGCGGCCGCCGACCAGCAGCACGCGATGAACACGATGATGCGGGCGATGCCTCGGAACCGTTGTGCCTCGGCCGGATCGGGAAGCTCGTTCGCTGCATGTTCGGGGTTGCTCACGACTTGCTCGCGTCTTCGAGGTAGCGATCGAGCGGCAGCACGCAAAAGCCTCGCGCCGCTGCGTCGCGCCACGGCACCCGGTACAGGTCGAACCCGCGCGAGTCGTCCTTGCGATCGGTGGTGTAGCCGCAGCCGGAGTTGCCGCTCGTTGCGCGATCATGGTGGCCACACGACGGCAGGCCGTCGACGACGAAGCCCTCGTCGGCGCCTTCGACGGGGCGGCACATCAGGTCTGCGCGGACCTCGAAGATGGTGACTTTGTACCGGCGATGGGGCGGCTTGTCCTTCTTTTGCGCGCCGAGCGCCTGGAGCAGCCGACCTTGCGACGGGTCGCTCTTCGCGACGAACGCGCGAAGATCCGCGGCGGCCACCACGGGCAGCCAGGCGCCTGCGCCGACGGCCTGACGGACGGGCGAGACCCAGGCGACCGCGAGCGTTGCGGGAGGTGGATCCATGCGCTCACACGCGGGATCCTGGGCGAACGCGACCGCGGCGAGGAGGGCGATCACGGCGCACCCCGGTTGGCGACGAGCGCTGCGAGATCGCGATGTTGGCCGCAGCCGACGACGTCGAGGCCGATCGGCTGCCGCTCGCCGAGCAGAAACCGCTCGCGCATGCGCATCATGCGGTTCTCCGAGGTCGTACACAGCCGGTCGAACGCGGGATCTTCTTCCTGCAGGCGCACGAGCGCCTCGAACATCGCGAGCTGAAGCCCGATGTCGCGGCAGCAAAGGAACGTGTCCACGCCGGCTTCCGAGGCCATTTTTGCGATCTCCTCCGGCGGCCATCGGCCGGCGACCGCCTTCATCTCGAGGTCGTCGCTGAACACGACGCCGTCGAACTTGAGCTCGTCGCGCAACAGGCGCTTCGTGACCCGCGGCGACAGCGTCGCGGGGAGGTCCTCGTCGAACGCGGCGAACACGACGTGAGCGGTCATCACCGAGGCGACGCCGGCATTCACCGCGGCGGCGAACGGCGGGAGCTCGACGTGCCGCAAGTCAGGCTCGTCCTTCTCGATCAGCGGGAGGTGCAGGTGGCTGTCCTGCGTGGTGTCGCCGTGCCCCGGGAAGTGCTTGGCGCAAGCTGCGATGCCCTCGGCCTGGTGCGCCTTGAGGAACGCGACGATGTGCTTGCTCACGCGATCAGGCGAGTCATCGAACGAGCGGTCGCCGATGATCGGGTTCTTCGGGTTGCTGTCGACGTCCGCGACAGGAGCGAAGTTGACGTGGAAGCCCATCGCGCGCAGCTCGCGGGCCATCGCGCGGGACACGTCTGAGGTGAGCTTCTGGTCCGGCGAGGCTCGACCCACGACCCGCATCGGAGGCCAGCGCGTGGCAGGCTCGCGGATGCGCTGAACGCGGCCACCTTCCTGGTCGACGGCGATCATGGAGGGGCGCGCCTTGTCGGACAGGTCGACGAGCTCGCGGTTGAGCTCGAGCACCTGCTTGGGCTCTTCGACGTTGCGCGCGAACAGGACCCAGCCGGCGGGCTTGAGCTCGCGCGCGATTCGCCGCACGTCGTCGTCCACGCGCGCGTGTTCGAAGCCGACGAACAGGCGCTGTCCAGCGCGGCGCTTGCGGTCGGCGAGCGACGTCGTCTCGCCGGTGGCGGTGACCTTCACGTTCATGGCGTGGACACCGGGTGCTCTGCGAGCTCGATCAACACGCCGCCTGTGGACTTGGGGTGGACGAAGATCACGCGCGTGCCGTGCGCGCCGGGGGTGGGGGCTTCGCTCGTGAACGACCAACCCTTGGCCTTGAGCCGCGCGACCTCAGCGTCGATGTCGTCGGTGCGAAAGCAGAGGTGATGCAGTCCCGGACCCCGTTTTTCGAGCGCGGCTGCGATCGGACCCTGGCCGTCGAGCGGCGTGACGAGCTCGACGTGCGCGGAACCCGCGGGGATCGCGATGAACGCCGTGCGCGTCTTTTGCAGCGTCACGTCTTCGGTGCCGTCGAGGGTGAGCCCGAGGTCAGTCGCCCAGCGCTTGACGGCGCCTTCGAGGTCCGGCACGGCGACTGCGATGTGGTCGAGGCCGAGGATCATGCGAGCTCCGTCATTGGTCGTCCCACCACGCGAGCCCCGGCCACGCCTGCGCGACGAACCGCCACAGCAGCACATGCACGTTGCCATCGACGGCCTTCACGACGATTTCGCCGGTGTTCGCGCCCTCGTCGAGCCATCGAGCCTCATCGCGCTCGATCGTGGAGCCCACCTCGAACAGCTCGACGACCCGCAGCTTCTGGGCGTCCCAGCGGAGGTCTCGGCCGGGATGAATCGCCTGCAGGAGCGCCCACAGGCGCTGATCGACGTCGTCTTTGTTGCCGCGCTGAGCGCTCTGCTCGATGGCTGCCGCGAGCCGCTGGCGATCCTGTTCGTCCGCCAACACGAGCCAGAGCGCGGGCCTTCCCACGACGCCCGAACCGGCGAGCTTCACGTCGGAGCCGAGGCGCACGGACAAATCGAAGATGAGGTCGATCAGGCGGGGCAGGGGGGTGGTCTCGTTCACCTCGATCCACCCGGTGATTCCCTTCTCGTCGCGCACGAGCCGGAACGGCAGCGCCTTCAGGACGACGGACGCGCCGTCTTCCTCGAACGGCTCGCCGTGCTCGACCAGCCACGCCGTGAGCGCGGGGATCGAGGGGGCTGCGGTTGCGGTTGGAAACGTGACGGTGAACGCCATGGGACGCTACTCTACCCCGCGCCGCGGCGTGCGGCCGGGAGTGGGGTTGGCGGCGGCGTTTGCGTCGCGTTGCCGGAAATCGACGCCCGGCACCTCGAGGAAGTCCGTCGTCTCGCGCAGGCGGGAGAACACGCGCGCGCCGACGCGGTCGACGAGGGCCACGTCAGCCTGCGCTACTGCGAGGTTCGGCGTGGCGCGCCCGGTGGACGGCACCGGCGCGTAGTTGGTGGTGGCGAAGATCGGGCGCGCGGCGTTGTACCGCCGGCTCACGAGCTCATCGAGGACGGTGCCTTCGAACTCAGTGTTTCGGCCCTTGCCGAGCTCGTCGATGCCGAGGACATCGACCGAGACGAGCTCGTCGATCAGCTTGCCGCCGCCCTCGCCGCGATCAAAGCCGGTCTTGATGTCCGCGAGCAGGTGGCTGAACTCGACGAAGCGGGCGCTGACGCCGTGAACGAGCACGAGGTCGCGGAGGATCGCGCACAACAGGTGCGTCTTGCCGCGGCCGACATCGCCGTACAACACGAGCCCGCGGTTGTCTTCGGTGGGTCGCCAGTCGGTGAGCACTTCTTCGACCTGCTTGCGGACCTTGATCAGAGGCCGCTCATAGGGCGCGAAGCTCTTGATCGTGCTTCCCGCGTGGCGTCCTGGGATGCGGGTCTCCTGCAGGCGGGCGAGGCGCGCGCGCACTCTTCGGCAGGTGCAGGGGCGTCGCAGCGAGCGGGTCGCGGTGGCGTCGGAGGCCACCCAGCCGGCACCGGAGCACTCCGGGCAGGTGCCCACGCACCCGCAGGTTCGCGTGCTGACGTATTCGCCGTCGCGGATCACGGTGTAACCATCGCCTTTGCAGCGCGGGCACGTCGGGTCAGCGCCTGGGAGCGTCACCGGGAGCCTCCATGGGCGAGCGCGAACAGCGAAGCCGCATCGAGCATGGGCCACTCGCCGCGGATCTCGTCGCGCACGATCTCCTCGGCGAGCACCTCGCGCTCGTCTTCGGCGAGGTCGAGGGTGGCGAGTTCGTCACACGCGGATCGCACGCGGGCGTCGCGTTCGGCTTTGGGAAGCGCGTCCCAGCGAGCGTGAAGGAACGGCCGTACGAGCGCGAGCGCCTGACGGAGCCGCTCCTCGGGGTCGATCGCGACGATGGCGACGAGGCGTTCGGCGAGCGAGGCCTCGCCACGCGCCGTCAGCCTGGCGCCTACGCCGGCGAACGGGTGGGAGTTCGAGGTGGTATTCGCTGGCTCGTGGGCGAGCAGAGGTGCTTTCCCGAGGTGGGCCTTGGCGCGGGTGAGCGTGAGTGGGAGCCGAGAGCGGCGCTTTCGGCGGGCGTCCGCGGCGCGCTCGATCGCCTGCAGCACGCCGGCCACGGACACACCTTCGTCGAGCCACTGCACCAGCAGCCGCGCGTCTGCGCTGGAGAGAAAGGGAGCTCCCCCGCGGACGGCGACGAGGTGCGCGCGGATCTCCTCGGCCGCGCGAAGGTGCTCGGGCGGTACGTCGAGCCCCGCGGAGCGGTCGCCGGTTCCCGCGGAATCGGACAGCTCCCTGGCGGCCTGACCATCGATGCGCATCCCCGCGTACTAACGCACCGGACTCACTCGGGCAGGTCCTCACCGGCGCCCCAAAGCGGGACAGCGGGCAAGGAGCTGGCGTCTTCGGTGTGCGGCGCGATCCGGACAGGCCGGGTGACGGGTTCGAAGCCGAGGTCGACCTGCGGTTCACTCTGCGGTGTGCCGTCGATGAGCACGGTCGGACCAGCTCCGGCGGTGCCGTCGGTGTCCTGGGTCGCCGCCGCGTCCAACGGGAGGCCGGTCTTCGCGTCGACCGTGGTGACGGCGAGTCCGGGCGACGACACGAGCGGCCACCACGGCTCGGACGGCCGCGTCGACGGGGCGGGGCCGAGGAGGCCTGCGCGCGCGAGCCCGCGCGTGGCGTCGATCCATGCGGGCAGGGCGCCGTTTGCGCCGGCGAGGCGGATGTTGCCGACGTCCATCGAGCGGTTGTCGTCGTAGCCGACATAGACGCCGACGAACAGGGCATCTTCGACGTGAAATCCGTCGGCGGAGGCCTTCGGAGCGTACCCGATGAACGCTGCGTTCTTGTAGTCGTTGGTCGTACCGGTCTTTCCGCCGATGGGGAGGGCGAACTCCACGCCGTCGGCGCCCCGCACCTGAATCGCGTCGAGCGCGCGCTTGCCGGTGCCGTACTTGACGACGTTGCGCAGGATGTCAGCGGTCATGGCGCCGGAAGCGGGCGACGTGACCACGCGTTTGACGGGTTCGGCGCGGTAAAGGACGTTGCCGTCGACGTCGCGGATCTCGGCGACGAGCAGGGTGCTCGTTGCGGGCGCCGCGACCGCGCCGCCGATCAAGCCGCCCGTGGTGCCGGGGAAGTCCCAGGTCGCGCCGGTGGCGAGCCCTTCATAGAGGGTCGTCGCCTCTTCGATCGTGATCTCCGACGCTCCGAGCGGCATCGCGATCACCTCGTGAATCTCCGTGCGGACGCCGTACTGCCGCGCGAGTTCGGCGACGAACTTCATGCCGAGCAGGACGCGAAAGTCCTGGTGCCAATAGAGCAGATCAGGGTCGTACAGGCCGGGTGCCTCGTCGCCGAGCGCCTCGCGGGCCGCGCGACGCCGCTCGATGCCTGTCTGGAGCTGACGCAGCGTGCCGAGATGAAGCGCGCCGTCGACGAGGACGTCCCCTTCCGCGTCCAGCGTCGGCCCGATGACGGCGGCGACCGGCTCCTCCGCGGTACCGAACCACCGGTCGATGAACCGTGGGCGCTCGGTCTCGACGGGGGCGGTGGCCGTGAGGAGCAGCGTCTCGTCGGGCGGGGCGAAGTCCGCAGGGGCCGCTCCGCAGGCGACGTGGACGCGCTCGCCGTCGCGTTTGACGCGCAGGTCGGCGATGTCTTCGGGCAACGGCAACGCGTTCTTCGGGAGCGCCGACGCGAGGGCGGCGTACTGCGACGCGCAGACGTCGGCGCGCCGCCCGAGCACCAGCCACGATCGGTCGAGCGAGGCCTGCCGCGCGGCGTCACCGCCTACCTTGGCGCGCTCGGATTCGAAGCCCCAGCCATACAGCATCGTCTCGAGCGCGAGGCGATCCTCGGGGTGTCCCTGGTCGACGAGGTTCGTTGCAACCTCGTGCCGCGACTGGAGGAACAGCGCCTCGTCGACGCGTCGCGGCGTCGGGAGCACGCCAGCCTGCTGGATTCGTAGCCGGTAGGCGTCGTCGGTCTCGTCGGCGCGCTTCGCGAGGCCGAATTTCGCCGCGAGCTCGGCGGTCTCGCGATCTCCGAGGCGATCGGTGAGGTGGTACATCAGCCAGATCGACGCGAGGTTCTCGGAATTCGTCCCGGCCCACGCCATGGAGACGGTGTCGCCGGGCGCGTGATCGGGGCTCGGCCAGTAGAACGTGGTGCTGAACGGGAAGCCGTTGCGGCGGTTGTCCAGCGCGTCCGTGGGGCCCCAACCGAGCTGAAGTGCCGAGTGGTAGACGAGCGGCTTCCAGGTCGAGCCGAGCTGCCGCAGCGCGCCGGCGCGGTTGAAGTTTCGGTTGTCGTTTCCGCCGACCATCGCGCGGATCTGCCCGTCTTCGACGATGACGAGGGCGCCCTGAAGCTCCGGGCGGACCTCGAGGTCACACACGGCCCGGCCTGCGCCGTCGTCGGTGGAGCGAACGGACGCGGTGACGAGCGCGCCCTTCGGGAAGGTACCGACGATCTCGTCCACGAAGGCGGCCGAGACCTTGGCGTTCTTGTCCTGCTTGCGACCGCGCTGGATCGCGGACGCTACGCGCACCATGGCCTCGCGGTCGGCGACGCATGGGGTGCCGCCGAGGTCGAGCATCAGGTACTTCTTGCCAGCGTCCCCGAGGAGCAGGTCGACCTCGGCGACGCGAAATTCGTGGAGGAGGATCGGCCGGGCGGGGTCCCAGTGTGGGCCTTGCGAGGCGGAGGCCGTGTACGCGGCGGGCTCCGTCGCTTCCAGCATGGTGCCCACCTCGGTCAGGTGGTGCCACAGCGCGTAGACGGACTCGTTCTGGGCTTGCTCATCGAGCGTGGTGACGACGACGAGCCCGGCGCGCGAAGGGTCTTCTATGCCGGCTTTTGCGAGGACCTCGTCGAACGGCGGTTCGGCGAGCCGGCGAGCGACCTCGTCGAGCACGGCGTTGCTGTCGAAGCGGAACTTGCCGCGCCGGAACTCGAGCTCGAAGCCGCCGTCGAGCAGGGCCTGCGCGGCCTGCTTGTAGGCGGTGACATCCTCGGCCGTCGGGGAGCCGCCGTTCGGGAACGGCGAGGCCACCGCGGGGCCGGTCAGGTTCTCGATCGGCTCATCTACAATTCGTCGCAACACGTACGACGTGCGGTCGTGGGCGCGTTGCCGGGCGCGCGCCTGGCGGTCCTTGTCGCCGAGGAAGGGGTCGTAGTTCGAGGGCCCCTTCACCAGGCCCGCGAGGAACGCGGACTCCGCGAGGGTGAGCTCCGAAACGTCCTTGTCGAAGAAGTACCGTGCCGCGATCCCGAGCCCGCGCCCGTTGCCCGACACGTGGAACTGGTTCGCGTAGAACTCGAGGATGTCCGGCTTGGTGTAGTGCGCCTCGAGCCGCAGCGCGTTCACGAGCTCGGTGCCCTTGCTCTTCAGGCTGCGATCGGGCCTGTAGTAGATGTTCTTCGCGGTCTGCTGGGTGAGCGTGGACCCGCCCGCGACGAGATCGCCGCTGGTGAGGTTCTGCCAGATCGCGCGCGCGATGTGCTTGGGTTCGACGCCGTGGTGGGTCCAGAACGTACCGTCTTCGGCGGCGACGATCGCGGTGACGTAGGTCTTCGGCAGCTCCGCGAACGGCACGTAGGTGCGGTGCTCGTCCGCGAAGAACACGCCGATTCGTGTGGTGCCGTCGCGGTAGTAGACGGGCGACTCCTGGGCGATCACGCCGCGGATGTACGTCTCGTCGAGTTGGGGTCCCGGCTCTTCGACGACGTACTTGTTGTAGGCGTACAACAGGCCGAGGGCGCCGATCATCGCGACGGCCGTGGTGAGCAGCCCGAGCTGCACCAGGAGGCGAAGCAGGCGTCGGAGGCGCGTGGGCGGCGGCTTTGCGGGGGTCTTGGACTTGGAGGTCATGGGGCGATCTCGTGGTAGACGTTCTCAGTGGCCTCGGTATTGCGAACGTCGGGCCAACGCAGAGCCGCTTCGCGCACGAGCGGCCCGAAAGCGCCCTCCCAAGCGGCGGACAGCGCTGCTGCAAAACCCGCCACGTCGCCTGGCCTGGCGATCAGGTCGTGCGGGAGCAGCTCGGCGTTCCCGTCGCGCGTGGACGTGACCGGCGGCACCCCGCACGCCATCGCCTCGAGCGTGGTGTTCGCGGCGGCGTCGTACCAGGTCGGCAGCAGCGTCGCGTCGGCGGCCGGGAGCCATCGCTCGGGATCTGCGACGGAGCCGAGCACGACGAGGCGCTCGCGAAGCGACGCGCGAACGGGCCGGAGATGCCGCTCTGCGTGGGCGTCGTGCCCGAGGACGACGAACCGGTCCGCGGGCCCGGCGACGCGCAAGAACGCGTCCGCGGCGGTGGCGAGGCCCTTGCGGAGGAAGCCGTGGCCGACGAACATCGCGACGCGGCCGTCGTCGGGGACGCCCAGGCTGGCGCGGCCGCTGGTTCGGCGATCCGCGTCGGGCCGGAACCGCGTCGCGTCCACGCCGTTTCGCACGACGCGAACCCGCTCAGCGGGCACGCTATAAAACGTGTACAGGTCGTTCGCCGCCATGTCGGAGTTCGCGATCACGCGCTTCGCCTCGGTGACGGCGCGCCGGTCGATCCACCGCTCGAACAGGTCCCGAGGCGCCTTCGCGACCGCGAGCGTGGCCCCGTCCAGCGTCTTGCGGACGTCGAGCCAGGCTGCGTGGGCGCCACCTCCCGCGCGGAACACGTCGTGCCCCAGCGTGCGCCCGAAGCCCGACACGACATCGAACTCGTGTCGTGGGATGGCTTGTGACGCGTGGACGAGGGCGGCGAGGCCGAGCACACCGCGGCGTACGGGCACGCGGAGCGGCCGAAGATCGACCCCGTCGACGGGCGCTCCAGCGACCGCGAACACCGTCACGGCGTGGCCGCGGGCGGCGAGGCCGGTGGCGAGTCGCACCGCGTACAGGCCGGTTCCTCCCGCTCCGAAGCGCTCGAGCACGAGGGCGATCTTCACGCGCCGAGCTCGCGCAACCGCCACCACTTGCACAGCGTGTGCGTCGCTCCAAGCCACGCGACCGCGAACCCGGCGGGGCCGTCGACGAAGCCGCGCTTGAACACGAAGCCGTCGACGAAGTGCCAGGCCGGCCGCACCACAACGTCGCGGCGCCGCGCGCGAACGCCGCGGGCGTGCAACGCGCACGCGTGGATGGCCGAGTAGCGGTCGATCGTGCTCAGGTGCTCCGAGAGGTCGCGGTACGGGACGTGGATGATGTCGCCGGAAAGCGCGCGAACGGGTCCGTCCGCGACGAGCTGGGCGTGGGGGTCGTCGCCCTGCCACCTGCCGCGCCCCGCGCGCACCACGCGGACCTTGCGGTCGGGGTACCAGCGACCGCCTGTGAGCGCGGTGCCGAGCCACACGTTGCGCCGCGGAAACGAGAACGCGACCGCGTCGCCAGGATCCCGCAGGGCGCGCTGTAGCGACGCGACGGCCTCGGGCGACAGCCGCTCGTCGGCGTCGAGCGACAGCACCCACGGCTGGGTCGCGGCGGTGAGCGCGCGGTTCTTCTGCGCGACGTGCCCCGGCCAGTCGGTGGCGATCACCCGCGCTCCAGCGCGCTCCGCGACGTTCACGGTCGTGTCCGTGGAGCCCGAGTCGAGGACGAGCCGCTCGGCGGCGAACGGCACGGATCCGAGGCAGTCGGCGAGGCGATCGTCCTCGTTCTTGGCGATCACCACGAGCGACAACATCGCGACCTTCCTACTCGCTCCAGGCCTTTGCGTCGGCCACGGCGAGCCAGTAGTCGTACAGGTCGAAGTCGCGCGCGATCGCCGCCTTCTTCGCGAGCTCGACCCCGTCCGGGGCCATCGCGGCGAACGCCTCGGGCACGTCCCGCACGGTCTTGGCGGTTCGCTTCGCGAGCTCCTTCACCGCCTTGCGTTGGCCGCACCAGATCGCCGCTGCGATGACGTCGTCGATGTCCGACAGGGCGTCTTCGACCTGCTCGGGCGTGGCGTCGGACAGTACGCCGTCGAGCTCGCCGAGCAGATCTTCGACGTCGAGCTCGGCGAACGCCTGCTCGAGCAGCTCCTTGCCGACGCCGTCGCGGAACCCGACCGCATCCGCGAGCGCGGTGGCCGGGGCGTCGAGTCGGGCCGCGAGCCCCGCGACACACGCGATCTCGAGCGCGTCTTCGGCGTCGACTGCGGGCTCGGTCAGCAACTCATCGAGTTGCTGCATCAGGACGTCGAGCTCCACGGACATTGATCACCCTCCGACGCCCCGGCTCTAACCACTGCGTTAGCCCACGGCGATGCTTGTATTCGACGTCTCCTTCACCTGGGACGGGTCTCCCGTCGCCGACGATGAGCGTGTGTCCGTCCAAATCGACGGTGAGCGCGACGCGCTCGTTATTTCCGTCGCGGCGCCGTTCCACGACGATCCCGCGCCCCCCGGCACCGGCAGCCTGGACGGCCTGTGGGAGCACGAGGTCGTCGAGCTGTTCCTCGTCGGCGCTGGCGAGGAATATGTCGAGATCGAGCTCGGGCCGAGCGGGCACTTCCTGGTGCTGCGCCTGCGAGGCGCCCGCAACCCGGTCGAGCGGTCGATCCCGATCACCTACTCGGCGGATATTCGCGGAGCGCGTTGGACGGGCGTCGCTCGGGTGCCTCGTGGGCTGCTCCCCGCTGGGCCGTACCGGGCGAACGCGTTCGCGATCCACGGGGTTGGCACGCGGCGCTACCTGTGTGCGACGCCGCTCCCGGGCCCGCGCCCGGACTTCCACCAGCCGGCGCGCTTCCCTGCGGTGACGTTGCCGTGAGCGCGTTCGCGATGTCGTGGCGGTCGACAGCGGGCGATCGTCCCGACGAACACGGGACGCTCGTCGGGGAGTCGTCGGCCCTCGTGTTCTACGGGGATGTCGCCGGCGACCTGTTCGAGCTCGGGCCCGACCCGGAACAAGCGCTTCGGGACGCCCACGTGCGGCTCCGGGGACGAGGGACCCTCGGTGTCTGCGCAGCCGCGCTCGCGCTGCGCGAGGGTCGCGTCGCGTTCGCCTGGGTCGGCGACTGCCGCGTGTACCGGGTCCGCGACGGCCGCGCCGAACGCCTGTCCCGCGACCAGACCCTCGCCGAGCAGCTCGGCGCCGAGGGGTTCTCCGCGTCGGGGCCCCTCGCGACGGCTCCCCTCCAGCGACTCGGCCTGCGCGACGCGCTCATCGTCGCCACGGGCGAAGAGGACCTCCGGGTCGGTGATCGGCTCGCTTTGGCGACGGTCGGGGTCTGGCGCGACCGCACCGAGGTGTCGGTCCTCGAGGCGTTGTGCACCCCCGATCGGGAACGCTCGACAGCGACCCTTGTGAATGGACCGAGTGGCCTGGAATCGTCGGTCGTGATCGTGGACGTTGTTGGACCCCCAGGCTAATGAATGAGCCCCCATTCATTTTCCGGGACGATGGGATCGGATGTCCGAACTACCTGCGAAAAAGGCGGATAAACGGAACCTCATCACCGAGGCGGCCGTCGAGGTGTTCGCCGAAAAGGGCTTCCGTCAGGCTCGGGTGAGCGACATCGCGCGCAAGGCGGGCGTCGCTGACGGCACGATCTACCTCTATTTCAAGAACAAGGAAGACATCCTGCTCTCCATCTTCGAAGAGAAGATGGACATCCTGCTCGAAGGGCTCGCGGTGGAATTGGACGGCGTCGACGACCCCGCCGATCGGATCCGTCGCTTCGCCCGCTTTCACTACCAGCAGGTCCGCACCAACCGCGCCGCGGCGGAGGTCCTTCAGGTCGAGTTGCGACTCTCGCACAAGTTCCTCAAGGAGTACCGGCCCGAGAAGCTGTGGGAGTACCTCGGCGTGTTCGCAACGATCGTCCGCGAGGGCCAGGATCGCGGGCACTTCCGGAAGGATCGCGACCCGTTCGTGGTCATGTGGGGCTTCTTCGGCGCGCTCGACGAGCTCGCGATGCAATGGGTGCTGTCAAAGAAGAACGATCGATTCTCGCTCGAGGTCGCGGCCGATCAGGTCGCGGACATCTTCATCAAAGGTCTGGAGGCCACATGAAAGTTGGCGTTTGTATCAAGTCAACCCCCGACGCAGACACGCGACTCAAGGTCGCGGCCGGCGCCACGGGCATCGAAACCGCGGGCATCAAGTGGGTGATCAGCGACTATGAAAAGGGCGCGCTCGAGGTGGGCGTGTCGCTGAAGGAGAAGCTCGGCGGCGAGTGTGTCCTGTACTCGGTTGGCTCGGGCGACACCGAGAAGAACCTCCGCGACGGCCTCGCCCTCGGTGGCGACCGCGCTGTGATGGTGGACGACGCAGCGACCAAGGGCACCGACGCGCTCGGCATCGCGAAGGCGCTCGCTGCAGCGATCAAGCTCGACGGCCTCGACATCGTGCTGTGCGGCCGTCAGGCGACCGATGACGAGAACTCGCAGGTCCCCGCGATGGTCGCCGAGCTGCTCGGCTGGCCTCACATCTCGTTCGTTGGCGCGTTCGCGATCGACGGCACGGACTTCGTCGCTTCCCGCAACATGGGCGGCGCGACCGAGAAGGTGCGCGGCGCGCTCCCGGTGGTGGTCACCACGGAAGATACGATCGCGACGCCTCGCTACGTGAAGCTTCCCGAGATCATGAAGGCGAAGAGCAAGAAGCTCGAGAAGAAGAACCTCGCGGCGCTGGGCCTCTCGGCCGAAGCCATCGCCCCGGCGGCCACGTTCTCTGCCTACAGCCCCCCGCCCTCGCGCCCGGCCGGCCGCAAGCTCGCCGGAGACGCGGCAGCGCAGGCCAAGGAGCTCGTCCGTCTGCTTCGGGAAGAAGCGAAGGTCATCTGAAGTCGCGCTGACGATCGCGGCAACCAACCTCAACACATTTTGGAGACACACATGAGCGGAATTCTCGTTCTCGCCGAACACGAAGGTGGGAAGTTCAGGAAAGGGGCCTACGAGCTCCTCGGAAAGGCGAAAGAGCTGGCGGCGACCCTCGGCACCTCGGTGTCCGCGGTCGTCCTCGGCGACGCGCCCTGCACCGAGCTCGGCGCGTTTGGCGCGGCGAAGGTGTACCAGGTCGAAGCCGACTTCTCGCAGTACAACACGCTCCAGATCGTGCGCGCCCTTCACGCCGCGGTGCAGGCGGCCGATCCCGACGTGCTGCTGATCTCGGGCAACTACATCGGCAAGGACGCCGCACCTCGGCTCGTGGCCCGGCTCGGAACCGGCCAGGGCAGCGACTGCACCGAGCTTCGCGTCGAAGGTGGCGCGGTGGTCGGCCGACGGCCGATGTACGCGGGCAAGCTGCTCGCGGACGTGAAGATCAGCAAGCGTCCTGCAGTGTTCACCTTGCGCCCGAACAGCTTCCCGCAACCGACGCCCGCGGCCGGTGGCGCTGAGGTCGTGAAGATCGCCCTCGCAGCGGACGCGTCGGACGGTCGGGTCACGCTCGTCGAGCGCATCACCTCGCAGGTGAAGACCGCGAACCTCACCGAAGCCGAGCGCATCGTGGCCGGCGGTCGCGCGCTCAAGTCGCTCGAAGGCTTCGATACGGTCATCCGCCCGTTGGCGGCGTCGATCGGTGCAGCGGCGGGTGCTACGCGCGCGGCGTCGGACGCGGGCTACACGTCCCACGACGAGCAGATCGGCCAGACGGGCAAGATCGTCAACCCGCAGCTGTACATCGCCGCGGGGATCTCGGGCGCCATCCAGCACCTCGCCGGTATGCGCACCTCCAAGGTCATCGTCGCGATCAACAAGGATCCGGACGCGCCGATCTTCGAATTCGCCACCTACGGAATCGTCGGTGACCTGTTCGAGGTCTGCCCGTTGCTCCAGAAGGAATTCGAGGCCCTCGCCAAGGCGGGCTGATAGCTGACGGGCCTCGCCCGGAGCTTTCATGGTCGCCTTGCTCGTGAACCTCGCGCTGGCCGCCGACCCCACGATGGGTGTCGGCTACTACCGCGAACCCTCGCTGCACGGCGACACGCTCGTGTTCGTCTGTGAGGGAGACCTGTGGACCGTGTCCCGCAGCGGGGGCGCGGCCACGCGGCTCACGACCCACCCGGGACGCGAGGGTTTGCCGCAGATCTCGCCGGACGGCTCGATGGTGGCGTTCGCCGGCACCTACGAGGGTCCGACCGAGACCTACGTGATGCCGATCGCGGGCGGTGCGCCGAAGCGGCTGACGTACGTTGGCATCGGCGCGCGCCCGGTGGGTTGGACCCCTGACGGCAAGGTCGTCGTCGCGACGAGGGCGGGCTCGGACCTCCCGTCGACGCGCCTGTCGCTCATTGATCCGGTGACGGCTGCGGCTACGGCGGTCCCGCTGGCGGAGGCCGCGCAGGGCACGTGGGCACCGGACGGCACGCTGTTCTTCACCCGCCTCGCTGCCCAGGGCAGCCACACGAAGCGGTACGCGGGCGGCACGGCGCAGCATCTTTGGAGCTGGGCGGGCGGGGCGGCTGAGGCGTTGCCGCTGACCGACGAATACGACGGCACCAGCAAAGAGCCGGTGTGGTCGGGCGGTCGCGTGTACTTCGTGTCCGATCGCGACGGCGCGATGAACGTGTGGTCGATGGGTCCCGACGGCACCGACAAGAAACAGCACACGAAGCATCAGGGCTTCGACGTTTCGTCGCTCTCCGTGTCGAACGGGCGCCTCGCGTACCGCCTCGGGGCCGATCTTTGGGTGCTCGACCTCGCCACCGGCGCGGACGCGCTCGTGCCGATCACCATCGGTGGGGACGACGATCAGGTGCGCGAGGAGTGGGTCACCGCACCGTGGGACTGGGCGACGTCGACGCACGTGTCGCCGGATGGGACGTCGATCGTCGTGACCGCGCGCGGCCAGGCGTTCGTGATCCCGCACCCGCAGGGTCGAACGGTGGCGATCGAGCGGCCTGGCGTTCGGTTGCGTGACGCGCAGTTCCTCGACGCGGACCAACTCGTGACGCTGTCGGACGAGTCGGGCGAGGTGGAGCTTTGGACGACCCCGAAGAACGGCGTCGGTGAACCGAAGCAGCTGACGCATGACGGCGCGATCCTCCGCTGGACGACGACGCCGTCGCCGGACGGCAAGTTCATCGCCCACACGGACAAGAACAAGCACCTGTGGCTGCTCACCGTGGCCACCGGTGACGACGCGCTGCTCGACACCGGAAAGACCGGCGACATCAGCGATCTCGCGTGGTCCCGCGACTCGCGCTGGCTCGCGTACACGTGGCCGGACGCGAACCGGATGTCGCGCGTTTCCGTGTACGACACCGAATCCAAGGTCACGATCGCGGCCACGACCGATCGCTTCCGCTCGTGGTCGCCGTCGTTCTCGAACGACGGGAAGTGGCTGTACGTGTTGTCGGATCGCCACTTCGAGAGTGTGGTCGGGCACCCGTGGGACGCGATCCGGAGCGAGCCGTTCTTCGACGCGTCGACAGAGGTCTACGCGATCGCGCTGCGCGCCGGGGCCCGATCGCCCTAC
>CANNIZ010000032.1 GCA_947505245.1 Pseudomonadota bacterium
TCCTGCAACATGGAGAGGTCGACGAGGTTGCGCTGCTCGGTGTGGGCCGTGAACACGTGCGCCCCCGCCGCTTCCTCGGAGTCCACGCCCGTCGCGTCGTACGAGTTGTAGATGGCGTCGTTCTCTGTGGAGTCCAGACTCACGTGACGATCGAGCCCCACCGGCATGAGCTCGTCTTCGATGCCCGGGACCCACGTCACCACGTGGCCGCTCTCGCAATGGATGCGGTTCGCGCGGTGCTTGCCGTCCACGTCGACCCACTCGTCTCCGTCGCGGTGGTGGAACAGATCATCGTAGGGCTGGTAGGCCGCATGGGCCGGGTGGTCCGTCAGGAACGCCATGTCGACGCGCGTGTCGCAAAGCCCCCCGCGCAGGTCCTGCAGGCAGTCCTCATCGGGGAGACCGTTCGGGAGCGGCTCACCATCGCACGCGTCGTGGGACCATGGGGAGTGCAAGTGCACGATCGATCGGCGGGCCAGGAAGCCACGCGGCGGCGCCGTCTCCGCAGATTCCGGCAGCTCGCGGCTCCACGGCACGGTCTGCGGGCCCGTGTCCGAGTCGACCGGCGCCTTTCCGGTACACGCGACCAACATCGAAAACAGGAGCACAGCCCCTCCAGCCCGTCATTGTACTGCGGAACCTTCGCAGCGACGAAAGGTCTCCTACACCTGAACCGTTCGTCGTCACCACGAACGACCCCGAGGTTCCAATGATCACGCTTCTGTGGGCCACGTCCGCCTTCGCGCTCGACCCGAGCTGCGCGTCTCCCTACGGCATGTCCACCTGGGAGTCCGATATGTCGCGCGTCGACGGCCTCCTGGCAGCCTCGGAGATGGAGCGCGCGGGCGCGGGCCTCGCGGCGGTTCAGCGCGGGCTCCAGTGCCTTGACGTACCGGCAGATCCCGACCACATCGCGCGCTTCGACCGCCTCCGCGCGGCGTGGTTCTTCTTCGATCAGGACGAGGAGGCCGCGCTCGAGTGGGGTACGGCCGCGAAGCTCGCGGCTCCCGAGCTGGCCTGGGACCTGCCCGAGGACCACCCGTTTCGCGTGCTCATCGACTCCGCCGAAGCCCCGGTAACGGTCGCAGCGAACGGCGCCTGGGCCGTCGATCGGCGCGCAGCCGTGTGGGTCGATGGTCGCCCATCAGCCGTCCCCGCCGTCGTGTCGGAGCTGCCTCACTTCGTCCAGATCGTAGACGACCATGGCGAGGTTGTTCGCGGCGCGTGGCAGGACGGCGCCGCCTTTGCCGAGGGGCTCGTCGGACCGGCCGCACCCCTCGAAGACCACCACGATCGGCCCCCCCTGCTCGCGTCGGCTGGAGCAGGCGCGCTCGGCCTCGCGGCAGTCGGGTTGTACGGCCTCGCTTCGGTCGCCGCCGGAAGCCTCGACGACGCGCCCGACGCGAGCTCGATGCTCCGGGCCCGTTCGGCAGCCAACGGTCTCGTCATCGGCGCCGGAGTCGCGGGCGCCGCCGCGCTTGGGCTTGGAATCGGGGCCCTGATCGTACATGACGGAGGGGGGCTGCGCGTCACCGGCCAGTTCTGACTTCCGCGCGCGACGTCTCGCTGGTACAGTCCACACCCGAGGCCCGAATGCGTCATCTCAGTAGCCTTCCCTTGCTCGCGTTGTTCCTGCCCCAGGTCGCGAGCGCGCTCGACCCCAACTGCACGGCGCCGTTCAGCCATGCGACCTGGGTGTCGGCCATGAACGAGATCGACGGTGCGCTCAAGCAGTCCGAGATGGAGGCCGCGCGCGGAGGCCTGGACAAGGTGAGGGCGCTCCTCCCCTGCCTCGATGAGGTCGCAAAACGAGGCCACCTCGCGCGGTTTGCGCGCCAGGAGGCCATCGTCTACTTCTTCGATCAGGACGAAGAAGCCGCGATCAAGTGGGGCCTCACGGCCCGGTATACCGCGAACGACTTCCCCTGGTCCGTGCCTGAAGATCACCCGTTTCGCGCCACGTTGATGGAGGCCGAGGATCCGCCGTTCGGCGGCCCCGGTGGCGGCTTCCTCGTCGAAAAGAAGTACGCCGTGTTCCTGAACGGCAGCCCACAGGCAGACGCCAAGGCCCGCGCGGAAGTGCCAAATTTCCTGCAGGTCACCGACAAGAAAGGCGTCATCGTTCGCGCCTTCTGGCAGGACGGGGCGGCGTTCCCGACCAACATCGTCGCAGCCGGATCACCTCCTACGGAGCCAGCCGCCTGGTTCGTCGCAGACAACGACTACACGAAGGCGGGCGGCGACCAGGTGTTCGGTGGGCAGGCGGTCGCAACCGCCACGACCGACGCGACGACCACCACAACGACGGCTACCACGGACGCCACGGCAACCACAGACGCCACGGCGACCACCACGACGACGGCTACCACGGACGCCACGGCAACCACGGACGCCACGGCGGCAACCACAGATGCCACCACGACCACGGACGCCACCACGACTACAACCACCGACGCGGTGGCGACGAACGACGCGACGACGGTGACCGATCCCGTTGTTCCGAAGCCCGTCAAACCCCCCAAGCCCGCGAAGCCACCGAGCCCGGGCGGCATCGGCGTCGTACAGCTCGGCGCAGCCGGTGGACTGGGCGTGGTCGCGGGTGCGCTCTACGTCGTAGCCGGGCTCACGGCCGGCACGCTCGCCGATCAACCCGATACGGCCACAATGGTCGCGGTACGCAGCCGCACGAACGCCCTCGTGCTCGGCTCCGCGATCGCTGGCGTCGCCGCGCTCGGCGTCGGCGCCACGGCGTTCATCTCGACCGACGGCGGCGGCTTCGTCGTGACAGGACGTTTCTGACATGAACGGCCGGCATCTGCTGCTCGACAGCCCCGCCCTCGGGCGCAAGGTTCACCTCTGGGCGTACGGCCACTTCGGCCCACCCGTGATCGTGTTTCCCTCTGCCGCCGGCTTCGCCCACGAGTGGCAGTCCCACAATATGATCGACCTGCTGCAACCGCTCCTGGCGGCCGGCAGGCTGAAGCTTTACTGCCCCGAGAGCAACGTCGCGGAGACGTGGACCAAGAAGGACGCGCCGCTCTCGTACCGGATGAAGCGCCACGCGGCCTACGAGCGCTTCGTCCTGGACACGCTCGTCCCGTTCATCCGGGAAGACTGCAAGTGGCCCGAAGCACCCATGGTCGGCGTCGGCTGCTCGCTCGGCGCGAGCTACGCGGCCAACTTCGCGCTCAAGTACCCCACCGTGTTTCGCGACGCGATCTGCATGAGCGGCCGCTACCTGATGACCGAGCTCACCGACGGCCAGATGAACAGCGAGCTCTACTTCCACAGCCCGCTCCACTACATGCCCAAGCTCGACGGCGCGGCGCTGGACCACGTTCGGCGGAACACGCACCTGACGCTGGTGTGTGGCCGGGGAAAGTGGGAGGAGGGGTGCATCGAAGAGACGCTGATGCTCGCAGACCTGCTTCGTCGCAAGGGCGTCCCCCACGAACGCGACATCTGGGGCACAGACTCGGTACACGACTGGCCGTGGTGGAAGAAGCAGACCGCCAAGCACTTCATGGCTCGGTGGGGCTCCCGCTGAACGCGCCGCCCGGTTAGGAAGGCCGCGGAGGCCACCATGGCGACCGAAGCTGAGCTGCTTGGACGAATCCTCGAGCGGCTCGACCGGATGGAGACCAAGGTCGACGCGATGTACGGCACCTGGCAGCACTTCGCCGAGCGCGCGCCGGTCGTCGGCGACGCTGCGGGAGCGAGCGCTCAATACGCCTGGGAGCTCGCGATCAAGAACGGCATCGACCCGATCAGCACGCTCGAGAAGCTCGTGCCGCTCGCGCTGGAAGCCGGCAAGCCGCGCACGATCGACGCGCTCGCCCGCGTCGTCACCCGGATCGATCGGCTCGAGATGGCGCTCGACAAGGTGGACCTGCTCGAGCAGAAGCTCGCTGCCGCAGGCGTCGACCAGAACGCCCTCGCCGACAAGGCCGTCGATCTGCTCGCGCGGGCGGCGGCCCTCTCACGATCGCCCGAAGTCGACGCGTTCATCCAGGACGGGGCCTTCGATCCTCGCGCCGTGGACGTGATGGGCAAGGCCACGCGCGCCCTCGTCGAGGTCCGGCGCGAAGGCGCGGCCTCCGTCGGCCCGTTTGGGGCGATGAGCGCGATGATGGACGGCGACGTCCAACGGGCGGTCGGGTTCAGCCTCGCGGTCGCGCGTCGGCTCGGCCAGCTCCTCGCGCGCTAGCTTTCCGCGGGGGTTGCGCTCTTCCGCACGCCACAATCGAAGAAAACCGACCCCTCCGCGTTTTCCTGGTAGCGCTTTCGCGGACCCCTGGTGTCCATACGGCGCACCTGAACGGAGGACACCATGAATCGCGCGATCGCCCTGCTGCTGCCACTGCTTCTCGCCCCCAGCGGCTGCATCATCTACGAGAACAACGGCGACCAGGACCTGAACCCCGGCGACTGGTGGAACGACGGCTCGACAGACACGTCCAACCCAGGTGACACGTCCGACACCGCCGAAGTCCCCACCCCCTCTGGTCTGGTCGCGACGCCCGATCACGCTGAGGCTGGTCAGACGCTGCTGATCACGCTCACGTCCACCGTCGAACTCGACCTGTCCCTCGTCGTCGACGTCTCGTTCACGGCCGACGTCACCATTCACCAGTTCACCGCCGAAGCCGATCAGGTGCTGATCGTCGCGACGATCGACCCCAACGCCACCACCGGCACCTCGACGATCGACGTCGAGCTCGCCGACGGTCAGGTGCTCACCGTCGACCTGCCGTTCACCGTCACGCCGCCTGGAGCGCCGGAAGACACGGGCGGCTGCCCGTAAAATGAGCCTCGACGCTGCCGAGCTGTACCGACGCTACGGGGACATGGTCCTCGCGCGGTGTCGCGTGCTGCTCGGCAACGAGGCGGACGCCCGTGACGCCGTCCAGATCGTGTTCCTGCAAGTCCACCGCAACCGCGACGCGTTCCGCGGGGACGCGCGCCCATCCACGTACCTGTGGCGCATCGCCACGCACACCTGCCTCAACGGCCTTCGCTCCAAGCGACGCCGCCCCGAAGACCCGGTCGAGGACGTCACCGTCTACGGCGACTCGATGCTCGACCCCGTCGAGGTACGCGATCTGCTCGATCGCGCGATCGACGGCGAAGATGAGACGACCAAACTATGCGTGATCTACCACTTCGTCGATGGAATGACCCACGACGAGGCCGGCGAGATGCTCGGCCTCGGCGGGGCCGCCGTGAGGAAGCGCATCGCCGGCTTCCGGGAACGGGCCAGGGCCCGCCTGCCAGCCGATTTCATGGAGGCCGTGTGAGCCACCCTTCCGCCCTCGCTCTGCACCAGTACCGGCTCGACGAGCTCGACGCTGACGAACGGGCAGCGGTCAAGACCCATTGCTCGACGTGCGAGCGATGCGCTTCGCGGCTCGGCGCTCAGCAGGCGGCCCGCACGGCCTTCGTCGCCGAAGACGTCCCATCGGCGATCGAACGCCTCGCCAAGCCCGCCAACGGGCCATGGCTGCAGCTGTTCGCTGGCGCCACCCCCCTGTTGGCGCTCGCCGCCGCGCTGCTCCTCGCGGTGCTGTCACCGAACGACTCGGGCGTGCGTACGAAGGGCACCCTCCCCGACGTGGAGCTGTGGGTCGGCACCTCCGAAGGTCCACGCGCGTTGAGGCCTGAGGAGACGCTCGGAGAGGGCGCCGTCGTGCAGGTGCTGTACGACACGAACGGCGCGCGGCATGCCGTGCTCGCGGGCCGCGACAGCAGCGGGCGCGTCGAGGTGTACGGCGAGCTGCCGGTACACGACACGCTCACCCCGTCACCGTTCGGCATCACGCTCGACGCGTCGCACGGAAAGCAGGAATTCTACGTCGTGACCAGCGACGCCCCGCTCACCGCACACGACGTCGAACAGGCGTTGACCAGCGGTCGCGCCGACTTGCAGGTACGCTCCGTCGCGGTGCAGAAGCGCTGATGTGGCTCTCCCTCGCCATCGCCGTCGCCCACGCGGAGCCCGTTCGGCACGCGGTGATCGTGGGTGCGAACGACGGTGGCGGCGTGCTCGAACCGCTCAAGTACGCCGAGAACGACGCGCAGCAGTTCGCCGAATTGCTCGTCGAACTCGGCGGCTTCGACGAGCACCTCGTCACCGTCCTGTACGCCCCCACGGCCGACGATCTACGCGGCGCGCTCGGGGCGCACGCGTCGGTCACCGAGGCCTACCCGGAAGACCTGTTCGTCTTCTACTATTCCGGTCACGCCGACGCGAACGGCCTCAGGCTCAGCGAGGACACGTTCTACTTCGACGCGCTCAAACACGACCTCCGCGCCGTAAACGCGGACGTGAGCATCGGCGTGCTCGACGCGTGCCGCGCCGGAGCGATCACGCGACTCAAGGGCGGCGCCGTCACCGCGTCGATCTTCCAGCAAGAGGAGACCTCTGCCGAGGGAGAGGCGTGGCTGACGGCCTCCTCGGCGGACGAGCTCGCGCAGGAGTCCGACGACCTCCGCAGCGGCTTCTTCACGCACTACCTCATGTCTGGCATGCGCGGCGCGGCAGACACCGGGGACGGCGTCGTCGACCTGTCCGAGCTGTACCGCTACACGTTCGACCGCGTCGTCGCGCGCACCGGCGGCACCGAGGCCGGCGCCCAGCACCCGATGTTCGACTACGACCTCTCCGGCTCGGGCGGGGTCGGGCTCACGGACCTGCGCAACGCGAGCGCCACCCTGGTCGTGCCCGCCGAGAGCACGGGCCTTATCCAGGTGCTGCGGATGCCCGACCGCATCCAGATCGCCGAGGTCGGAAAGCTGTCAGGAAGCGAGCTCAAGCTCGCCGTTCCCGAAGGGCGCTACCTGGTCCGCCGCCGCGAGGACGGCGACCTGTACGAGATCGCGATCGGCATCCGCGAAGGCGCCGTGGTGACGTTGCAGGACTGGGGCGCCGGTCGTCCCGAAGCGGGCACCGCCCGCGGGGGCCCGGAAGCGAACGTCGACCGCGTCGAACAGTTCATTCGCGACAGCCTCGACTACGAGAAGCGCCTGAACCTCGGCCACTCACCCGTCATCGCGGGAACATCGTCGTTCATGATCCCGGGCGCCGGTCAGTTCTACAACGGCCAAAAGAGCAAGGGCGCCCTATACTTCGGCGCGACCGCCGTGTTGATGTCAGGCGCGCTGTTCGTCCCGCGCCTCGGCCCCTCTGGTGTTGAGGGCGTCGACGACCTCGACCCGCGCGTGTGGCCCGTCCTGGGCGCCATGGTGTGGGGCGCCTCGATCGCGGACGCGACCTACAACGTCAAGCACCTCGAGGACAAGCGGCCGATCCTGGGCACCACGATCGGCTGGGGCGGACTTTTCGGCGCAGGCCCTTGGCCGTTCCATCAGGGCTTGTCCGCCGACGTCATCGTCACCGAGGGCCTGTCGGTCGGCCTCGACCGCGTCGGCTTCACCACCTGGGGCGACGGCGGGTACGACGTGCAGCTCGGCTCCCGGCTGATGCTCGCGTACGAAGGCGGAAAGCTGCGTCCCGGGGTGTTCGGTGCGTTCGGCCTCCGCTACGGACACCAGCCGTCGGACGGCCCGTACCCGAACCTCACGGCCGGCCGCGGCGTGGCCGGGGCGGGCGTCAACCTGCGCTACTACGTGGTGCCGCGGTACTTCACCGAGGTCGAAGGCCGCATCGAATACGGCGGCGACGAGATCGTAGGCGTCGCGGGGTTCGGGCTCGGCGTCCACCTCGGCCGATGATCCCCAGCCCCACGCGGGATCACGCGTGTGCTACGCTGTCCGCGGAGGAGACATCATGCGGACGTGGATGGGGGCTGTGGCCGCTACAATCGCGTTGGGCGCGACGTCGACGGCCGAGGCGGCCTGCACGGCCGCGCCGGTCTCGGCGGAGACGCTGCGGACGTCGATTGACGACGCGATGCAGGAATACCCGCGCTTTGAAGAAGGGTCGTTCCTTCCTCGCGCGGAAGGCATCATCGCGAGCATCCCGTGCCTGACGGAAATCGCCAAACCGGACCTCGTCGCCCGAATCCACCGCCTCACCGCGCTCAAGGTCCGCATCTCCGACGGCAACGACCGTCGAGCGCGCCTCGCGTTCGCGTCCGCGCGCTCGCTGGACGCGACGTACGAATTGCCGTCGTGGCTGGCCGGCCCGCTCGACCCCGAACGCGCCGAGTACAACGCGATCCCGCTCGACCTGATCACGAAGGTCGACCTGCGGCAGCCCACCGAAGACGGTGGCTCCGTGTTCCTGGACGGCAAGGCCACGCTCGAGCGGCCAAAGAACGTACCGACCCTGTTTCAGCGAAAGATCGTCGATCGCGTGGTGGAGACGGCGTACCTGTGGCCCGCCGATCCGGACCCGATCTACGACATGGTGCCGATCTACGAAGACCGCCCGCCCACGTCCGCGCGCCTGCTCGTGTCGGGCGGCGCCGCCGCGGTCGCTGGCGCTGGCGCCACGCTGATCTCCCTCGCGGGTTGGGACATTACGAACATCTGCCCAGAAGACCCCCGCGATGTTTGCCGCCTTCAGGCTCGTGATCGAATCATCGCCGGCTCAGCGATGGTGGTAGGTGGCACCGGAGGCTTCCTGTTCGGTCAGTACTTCCTGGACGGCAGCGGGGCCGTCATCGGCATCAAGACCCGCTGGTGACACCGTGAACAAGAAAGTCCTGATCGCAGTCGCGCTCCTGTTGTTGCTCCTCGTCGTCGGTGGCGGCGGCGGCATCATGCTCATGGGGGGTGGCGCAGCCGTCGCGTACTACTACTACGTGCTCACTGGACAGGAGCCTCCTCCCGAGCTTGTCGAGGAGATGGACGCCACGCCCAAGCCGATGAAGATGCCGGTGATCCAGGTCAAGGAGAAGCCTCCGGAGGTGGTACCCGACAAGCCGAAGGTGACCAAACGCGTCGTGGCCAAGGTCGAGCCTCCGCCCCCTCCGCCGCCCGCGGCGCCCACCGCAAAGAACGGCGGCGTACTGATCACGGGCGACAAGCCCGGCGTGTTCATGCTCGAAGGCGCAGACGGCAAGCGGTACAGCGTGATGCCCGAGGTGCCGCCCGGCCAGTACGCGATCATCGGCGCGTGGGACACGGAATCGCTACACGGGCTCGGCACGATCACCGTCTCGGACGCCCAGACCACGGTGAAATGCTCCGTGTCGTGGGGCAAGTGCTCCAACAAGTGAAGCGTTGACGCCCCCCCTCGACGCCGTCGTGCTGATCGAACAGGGCGTGACCGCCTGCGCCGGCACGATCATCGACGAACACGGCACGGTCGCGACGGCCTACCACTGCGTCGCATCCGGCGGCCGCCCCGCCATCACCACCCACCGCGGAACCCGGGTCACCGGGCGCGTGGTCGCGCTCGACCGCAAGAACGATCTCGCCGTGATCGAGGTGCCCGACCTCGCCGGAGAGCCGTGGCTCGTGCTCCGGACCGCCCCGGCCGTGCTCGGCGAGGAGGTGTGGGCGCTCGGTCACCCCATGGGGGCTCAAATCCCCGTCGGCTTCCTCGCCGGCACGCTGCGGTGGTCCGCCTCGGTCGGCGTGGTCTCGGCGGTGGGCGACCGCGCGGTGCAGGTCAGCGCGCCGGTGAACCCCGGCAACAGCGGTGGCCCGATCGTGGACCATGACGGCCTGATGATGGGCGTCGTGAGTCGACGCATCCCGGGAGATGGCCTCGGCTTTGCCGCGCGCGCCGATCGGCTCGAGGCGCTGCTCGCGGAAGACCGCCACCCGATGAGCCCCCTCGGCGGCACGATCGGCGCCGAGGTCCTCTGCCAACTGCAGAGCGGAGCCGCAGGCACGATCAGCGCGGGCGGTCGCGTCGAGGCGTCGTTCCGGGACCACCTCGTCCTGTCAGGCGCGTTCGCGGTGCCCTTTCAGGCCAAATGGGAGGCTGTCCAGCGCGGAACGGTGTCCTGGACGAGCGGCGAGGTCCAGGTGGGGCTGCGACAGCGACTGTTCCGCGGCCAGGGCACGATGCGGTTCGACGCGTACGGTGGCGAGACCTGGCGGCTAAGCAACACCCTCCAGGACGACGGACGCGTGACGCCCGACTCCGCCAAGGGACTGCTCGTGGGCGGCAGGCTCGCGCTGCCCGGCATGGGCATCGGCTTTGACGTCGGCCACGCGTGGTACGACGACGACACCGAGGGTTGGCGGACCGGGCTGGTGTTCACCTGGCCGGGCACGCGGTGGATGTTCTGACCGCGGTCAGCCCTTGGACAAATCCAGCCGCGCCTCGATCGCCTCCACGAGCGTCTTGAGGATGGTCACCCGCGCGAGGTTCTTGTCCTCGGCCGCGATGACCTTCCACGGCGCCGCGTCGGTGCTCGTACGATCGATCATGTCGCAAACAGCTCCCTGATAGGCGTCCCACTTCTCGCGGTTTCGCCAGTCCTCAGGCGTGATCTTGAACCGCTTCCACGCCGTGCGCTCGCGCTCCTTGAAGCGACGCAGCTGCTCCTTCTGCGAGATTTGAAGCCAGAACTTCAAGATGATGTAGCCGTGGTCAACCATCTGTTGCTCGAAGTCGACGATCTCCGAATAGCCGCGCATCCAGTCCGATTCCGAGCAGAAGCCCTCGACGCGCTCCACGAGCAGCCGCCCGTACCAGCTCCGATCGAACATCACGAACCGCCCACGACCGGGCATGTGGCGCCAGAACCGCCAGAGGTACGGCTGCGCGCGCTCCTCCTCCGTGGGCGCCGCGACGGGAATGCCCTGATACACGCGCGCATCGAGCGCGCCGGTGATCCGGCGGATGGCCCCGCCTTTCCCGGCGGCGTCGGCCCCCTCGAACACCAGGACGACGCTGGTCTTTTTGAATCGCTTGTGGCGCGAAAGCAACGCCAGTCGACCCTGCCAGTGCTCGAGCTCCTTCTCGAATTTCGCCTTGGAGAGCTTCTTCTTCAGATCGATCGTGTTGATGACGTTGACCGCGTCGACCGGCTCGGGGAAGGCGGGCGTCCGATCCACGGGCACGGGCGGGGCCCCCTGAGCGAGCCGCTCCTGCATCGACGCGAGCAGGGTCTTGCCGAACAACAGGTTGCGGTAGTGCTCGTCCGCCCCGGGGATCACGAACCAGGGCGCATCGCCAGTGCTGGTGCGTTGGAGGAATTGCTCCGCCGTCGGCACGAAGTCGTCATAGCTGCGGTGGTACTTCCACTCGAGATCCGTCACGCGCCAGGCGGTCCGCGGATCACTCGACAGGTCCTTGAAGCGCCGCTTTTGCTGCTTCCGCGTGAGGTGGAACCAGAACTTGAGCAGCAGCACCCCTTCGTCGGCGAGCATGCGCTCAAACCGCACGATGTCGCCGATCGCGTTCTCGAAGCCGTCCTCCGTGGTCCGTCCAAGCGCCCGATTGACGATCGGCTGGGTGTGCCATGCGCCAAAGAAAACCCCGACCCGACCCCGCGGCGGCAATCCGCGCCAGAAGCGCCACATCGCCGGGCGCTCGCGCTCCTCGTCCGTCGGCTCGCCAAAGGCATGCACGTGCACGGCGCGCGGATCGAACCACTCGAGCAGCTTGTTGACCGCCTCACCCTTCCCGGCGCCCTCGACCCCGCCCACCAGGACGAGCACCGGGAACCGCTTTTGAGCGGCGAGATCAAGCTGCGCCTTGAGCAGGGCCTCGCGGAGCACCGGCTCCTCTTTCTTCCAAGTCGCCTTGTCCACGACGTGATCGAGGTTCGCGGAGTCGAACATGGTGGCACCCCCTGCTAAGCGACCTTCCGGGCTGGGCCGAGCTCGGCGCGTAGCCTCGCGAGCAGGGCATCTACGACCGTACGACCCTGGGCGTTCGCGAGCAACTGTGCGCGGGCGTCTGCCACGGCGCGCTGCATCGCGACGACGCCGCCGGGCCACAGGACGGGCGCCCAATACTCGGCGACAGGGCGCGTAGCCGGGTCGACGAGCTCGAGGTTGGCGCCAGAGCCCACGATGGACGCGTCGCGGACGAGATCCTCGATGACCTCGATGAGCGCATCCACCTTGGGGCGCCAGTCCGCACGCCCCGAGCCGCCCACGAGCTTCTCAGAGAAGCCGAGAAGGCCGCCAAGGTCCCCAGCGATCGCTCCGAGCATTCCCTCGCGAAGCGCAGCCCGACCGTCGAGCCCCTCCTCCGCGATCACGAGCGCACGGCCGGGACACCCCTGCGCGAGGCGCGCGACGGCCTCGGGCGACGCGACTCCGCGCGCGACCAGGAACTGGACGAGTTCGGCCTCGGGCACGGCCCCAAACCGCACGCGCTGGCACCGCGAGCGGATGGTTGGAAGCAGCCCGCTGGTGCTCGTCGCGATGAGGATGAAGCCGGTGCCGTCGGGCGGCTCCTCGAGCGTCTTCAACAGGGCGTTTGCGGCCGCCGGCGCGAGGGCTTCGGCAGGGTCGACGATCACGAACCGCATGCGGCTGTTGTACCGGTGGTACCCGGCCGTGCGGATCACCTCGCGCACCCGATCGACCGCGATCGTCGCGGTGGCCTTCTCAGGGTCAGGTTCGAGGCGGATCACGTCCGGGTGGGCGCCCGAAGCGATCTGCTTGCACGTCGGACAGGCGCCACAAGGACGCACGTCTCCGGACGTACAATTAGCGAGCTGCGCGAGCCACTCGGCGACGCGGCGTTTGCCGACGCCCGCCGGGCCCTCGAACAGCAGCGCGTGATGCAGGGACCCGCGGTTCACTGCGGCACGGAGCCGCTCGCGCACCGACGTGTGCCCGGCGATCATCAGCTCTTCTTGGGTGCGACCTGGGCAGGCGGCGCCTTGGCGTCAACTTCCGGCGTGTGAACCGGGAAAGCCGGCGTGGTGCCCTTGTTGCGGCGCTCTTTCTTGCCTTCCTTGCCCGCGTTCTGGGCTCGGCGTGCGCGGCGATATTCGGTAACAGCGGTCCTTGAAGCCATCTTTTCTTTCCGTCCCCCTGTGGGGGTGCACAAGTTGGCGCGACACAGCGCGGCCAGGTTGGCTATTGTGCCAGGAGCCGCACGTCAAGCGGATGGAGGACACATGCGCCAGGGATGGATCGCCCTATTGTTGCCGCTCGTTGCTTGCGACAAGCTCGCAAACACGTACGAGGGGGTCACGGCACCGATCGTGGGGCAAGGGCTGATTCTCGGCGTCGAGGCTCCTCCCTCCGAGATCGACCTCACCGGAAGCGACTTCGCGAACGGCGCGTCCGCCACCCTGTTCCTCGCGTCGGCCGAAGAGGCGCAGAACATCGAAGACGCCCCGGTCACCGACGCGACCGTCTCGCTATCCGGTGGCAACCTTGCAGCGTTGGACGCCACCAACCTCGGCGACGGCGCCTACCAGATCGGTCCCGACCCGGCGCTCGAGTACCAGGACAACGCGACCTGGACGCTCACGGCGCTCACGTCAAACGACACGTCCACGGCCGACGTGACGCTGCCGCCGGCGGCCACGTTCACGTTCGACACCCAGCACGCCGTCAACGCGCCGATCACGCTCGACGTCACCGGCCAGGGCTTCACCGACGTGCTGATCGTCGTGATGGACAACGCGACCGGCGCCTCCACCTACGACAACCGCCCCACCGGCATCAAGGAGCTCTACGACCGCTCGCGGAACAACACGCCGCTCACCACCGTAGAGATCCCTGGCTCCGCGTTCGCTGGCGAGAGCGTCTACGCGATCGGCGTCGCGGGGCTCACCCACACGACCTCGGCCGACCTCGACTTCATGAACACGCTGCTGTCGTCAGTGAGCGCAGGGAAGCTGCGCTTCACCGCCGTCAGCACGCTGCAAGTACCGTAACCACGGCGGTCTTGTCGTTGCCGCCCATGTTCGCGGTGAGACCGATCTCCGGCGCGCTCGGGATCTGGTAGTCACCGCAGCGGCCCTTCATCTGGCGCCAGATCTCGAGGATCTGCTTCACGCCCGTGGCACCGACGGGGTGGCCGAAGCCGACGAGGCCGCCGCCGGTGTTGGTGGCGACGTCGCCTTCGATGTCGGTCCGGCCCTCTTTGATCAGCTCGATCGCCTCGCCGGGGCGCGCGAAACCGAGCGCCTCGTACATCAGCAGCTCGGTGAGCGTGAAGCAGTCGTGGACCTCCGCGACGCCGACCCGGCGCGCGTCGATGCCCGCCTGGGCGTACGCTTTCTTCGCCGCGAGCTCGGTGATCTCCATGCGCAGGGGATCGCCATCGACGTAAAGATCGCCGGTGGCCACGCCGAGGCCACGCACTTCGATCGCGTCGTGTACGGACTTCCCGAGCTTTGCGAGGCCCGCCTCGCTGACGAGGATCAGCGCGGCACCACCATCCGAGACCTGAGAGCAGTCGGACACCTTCATGTACGGCTGCAGTTCGGGGTTGGACAGGAACGCGGGGTTCTTCTCAGACGCCTTCGCGGCCTGCGCGAGCGACATCTTCACCGCCTTCATGTGCGCGAGCGGGTTCTTGTTCGCGTTCGCGTACGCCTTGACCGAGACGCGCCCGAGGTCCTCTTCCGACAGGCCATAGGCCTCGCGGTAGGCCTTGACGCGCGACGCAAACAACGCGGGGAACGTGAACTCGTCGATCGAACGCTGACGCTTGTAGTGGGCCGCCCGGGCGAGGTAATCGCCCCCTGTGCGCGCGGACGCGGTGGTCTGGACCTCGACGCCCGCGACGAGCGTGATGTCCGTGCCCGCCTGGATCGATTCGACGGCCGATGCGAACGCGAGCCCGCCCGACGCACACGCGCCTTCGACGCGCATCACGGGCTTGCCGCGGAGGCCCGGGTGCGCTCCGACGAGCGCCGCGCCGAGGTGCCCCTGGCTCGAGAACAGCTCGCCGACGAAGTTGCCGATCCATGCCTTTTCGACCAACTCAGCCGACGTCCCCGTCGCCTCGAGCGCGCCTCGCACCGAGGTCGTGATCAGCTCCTCGATGGACGCGTTCTCGCGCTTGCCAAAGTCAGCGTGGCCCTTCCAGATGAAGTCTGGCGACCCCTTGCCGATGAACGAGGTGATGTGGCCACCGATGACGTATGCCTTGCGCGGGAGCGCCATGTTGCCTCCTCAATCCCTTCGCGACGCGATCGTCGCGGTAGAGAATGCCGCCCAATAACGCGCCGCGGTGCGACCTGTGGGCACGTGCAACGCCTCAGCGCCTCACGCGCTCCGACGCCTGCGGAAGAGCAGCGCAGCCGCGGCGAATCCGAGCCAGGACGGGGCCGTGGCCGTGCCGCACAACGGGGGCACAGGAGGAGGCTCCTCCCGCGTGACGGAACCGTCGTCGAGGAAGTTCGGTACGCCATCCTCGTCAACGTCGCCCGAGCCTTCTGCCTCATCCGCCGACAAATCGTCGTCCGAGTCCAGATCGAGCGCGTTCGGTACACCATCGCCGTCAGCGTCGTCCCAGCCTTCGAGCAGGGAGGGGATGGCGTCACCGTCATCGTCTTCGTCGAGCGCGTCGATCACGCCGTCGCCATCGGAATCGTCGGGGTTCGCCACCGACCCGACCTCGTCAGGGTCTGAACGACCGTCACCATCCGAGTCGGCCAGAAGAGGATCCAGGCCGAGCGTGTTCTCGTCCGCGTCGCTGATGCCGTCATTGTCGACGTCGCCGTCCCCGTCGATCGTCGCGGGATCGCAGTCATCGTCGAGTCCGTTCTCGACGATCTCGGTCGCTCCGGGGTTCACCCCGCTGCGCGAGTCGTCGCAATCACCGCCTGCGCCGACGAGCCCGAACGGCCCGCATTGTTCGACCGCAGTGGCGTCGTCGCCGTAGCCGTCGGTGTCACCGTCGAAGTAGTACACGCTCGTGAACAGCCCGTCGTCCACGACGTTGTCGCAGTCCTGGTCGACGTTGTCGCAGATCTCGATCTGACCGGGGTAGATGAACGGGCTCGTGTCGTCACAGTCCGAGCTGTTCAGCACCAGGCCGGGTCCCTGGGAACAGCTGTAAAGCGACATCGTGGGATCGCCGAACCCATCGCCGTCGCTGTCCACGTTGAACAGGGGGCCCATGCCCACGAAATAGTTCTGATCATCGCAGTCGAGGTCGACCGTGAGGCCGTCCCCGTCGTCGTCCTGAGCGAAGCCGCGGAAGATGTACACGGCCCCGTCGCCGGACCTGTCATTGGGACACCCGACGATCACGTCGCTGTGGCCGTCATTGTCGTAGTCCCCGCCGCCCGAAACCGCGAAGCCGAACATCTCGCCGCTGTTCCCCGGCCCAACGAGTTGCACGGGGTTGCCGGCGCCGAGGCCCCCAGGCTCGCCCGACAAGACGAACACCGCGCCCGCCTGACCCGCTCCGCTCTGGTGCTGGTAGGACCCGACGGCCACGTCCGCCCGGCCGTCTCCTTCGAGATCTCCGACCATGGAAACCGAGTAACCGAGCTGCTCGTTGAACTGATCGCCGTCGTGGACGAAGGCCGGTGCCGAAGAGACGCCGCTGGCACCACCGAGGAACAGCTGTACTCGCCCTCCGCCGGACACCATGGTGTTCGCGTTCGGAGAACCGACCAAAAGGTCGTCGTAGCCGCCCCCGTCGACGTCTCCGCCCGACGCCAGCGCCGCTCCAAAGGTCGGCTGAGCGTTGTCGACAAGGTTCGCGGACAGCGTGTAAACGGAGTTGCCCTGCCAGCGAAGCAGCTGCACCGACCCGAAGCCCAGGTTGGGCTGGCCGATCGCGAGGTCCGTGTTTCCGTCACCGTCGAAGTCGCCTGCGGCGACCGCCGACCCCATCCCGCCATCGGACCCGCTACCCGGGAAGGTCTGGCTCGCAAACGACGAAACGCCCGAGGACGTACCCGGGTACACCTGGGCGTACCCGAAGTTTCCGGTGCCGTACTGGGGAGCGCCTACGACGAGCTCGTCACAACAGTCGTGGTCGGGATTGCCTGCACCTCCGACTGACCAACCGAAGTAATCGCCCTGTGCGGACCCCTGAATAGGCGCGGCGTAGGCCGGGACCGGGCCGCCGTAGACGATGTCCACGCGCCCCGTGCCGTTCAACCACAGCGGCGCGCCGACCGCCACGTCCGCATAGCCGTCACCGTTCAGGTCTCCGACGCCGGCGACGGACATTCCAAGCTGATCGTACGCGTACTCGCCGTACACCGTCGCGAACTCCACCATCGGGGAGCTGCCGCCCAACAAGACCCGCACCGCACCGCCGCCTTGAACGTTCAAATTGTTGGCAGGCGCGCCAACGACCACGTCGTCGTAGCCATCGGCGTTCACGTCGCCCGCGTTCGCGACCGCGTAGCCGAGCACCTCACCAACCGCGCGACCGCCTGCGTCGCTCGACCACGCAGTCTCCACCCTGGCAGCTGCAGAGCCGCCTTCCGCCGCCATGGGCGCGTCGGGCGAGCGGGAACAAGCCAGGAGCGACAGGACAGGCAAGAGGGACACGGAGCCTCCGGGAGCGCATCGTACCCCACGCCACGCACGCCTGCGGGGATGCGTTGCCGAGCCGCCCGCGTCAGTCGAGCGGCGCTCGGAGCGCCACGACCGAGGTGCCGGCGATGACGAGGTCATCGACTGCCAGCAACACGGTCTGCTGGAATTCGACTTTCTCCAGGTTCGTGCCATCGCCGCGCAAAACGAACGTCGGGCAGCGATCGTGCTCGGCCACCATGTGAATCTGGTCCCCGACGATCGTGATCGACGCCTGCTTGCGGCCCGCGAGCGCGCGATCGAGCGTGAAACCACCCTGACGGGCCCGGGCCGCGCGCGGCCCCGTACACCACTGGATGTTGTCCTGACCGCGACGATCCGGGTACGCGAGGCCGGGGTGCTGAGGCTCGCGCCCGAGCTGCGCCGTCTGCGCCGAGACGACGCCGAGGCGCATCTCCGTGTCCGCGATCAACACGCCGTCATAGCCCTGATCGGCCTTGCGGTAGACGTGCGGCGTGCCCTGGGGCGCCTTGATCTCGTGCATGTCCTGCAGCTGAATCGTCTCGCCGGACGCGAGCGCGCGACCGCTGATCAACACGCCCGTCGCGAGCGCCGTGAGGCGCGCTCCCTGCTCGGTCACGTCGACGCGAAGGATGGCGCGATCGCTCTTGTTCACCCAACGGCCGTCCGGGAGCAGATCGTAGCTGTACCGCGCGACGACCTCCGACAGCGGCACCGCGGGGAGCGCGAGGCCGCACATGACGAGCTCGAGCTCGGCCTCGTGCCCGACATCGAGCACGATCGTGTCTGAGCCCGAGCTCCGCGACACCGTCTTGAGCGTCTCTTGAATCGCCTTCTCGATCGCCTCAGGCGTACCGATCACGAGGCCGCGACCGGTCTCCGTCCAAGCGCCGCGATCGACGGGCGCGATGTTGTGCGTGGCCAGCCACAGGGAGGCGGGATTGAGCACAGGCAGCGAAGAAACCGCCTCTTCGAGCGCCGGTGTGCCAGCCTGGAACCCTTCGAGCAGCACCATCGGGTCGGGCGGCAACAGCGGCGCGCGCGAGCCGCGCTTGATGCGCACCAGGGTGCCCATCTTGACGGCGGCCGCGACCGCGTCGGGAAGCCACGCCTTCTGCTTCGGGACCGCGCGGTGGCACTCGAGTTCGCCGGGGATGCCCTTGAACGAGAAGCGACCGACGCTCTCGTAGGGGATCTCGGCGAGGTTGCAGCAAACGAACGTGCCGGGTCCGAACCAGATCTCAGTCGCGGGCGTCTTGGCGAGGATTCGGGCAGCGAGGTTGGCTGCCTCTCCGAACGCGTCGCCATCGATCTCTTCGATGTCGCCCGTGGTCATGGCGAGGCGGATCTGGATCGACCCCTGGGCCATGACGATCTCTTGAATGTCCAGCGCCGCCCGCAAGCCATCCGTCGCCGACGGGAACGTGATCATGTACGAATCACCAAGATTCTTGATGATCCGCCCGCCGTATTGCAGCACGATCGGCGCGACGAGCGCCTCGTGTTCAGCGAGGATGCGCCGCAGACCCTCACGGTCCATGCGCGACGCGGTAGCAGTGTAGTTTTGCAGGTCTGTGAAGCAGATCGTGCGAGTGGCGGTTCCCACCGGGACTCCCTGACGGCCACAGTACCCTGCGCCGCCGGGAGAGTACCCCGTCCAGCGGGTACCCGTCGAGCCCGATGAGAGGTACATCTGCTGCGAGGGAGCGCCGATGCCAGCGAAATTGTCCGTGAACGTCAATAAGTATGCCTTGGTCCGAAATTCCCGGGGTCACAACTCGCCTGACCTCCTCTCCGTCGTAGACGTGGTGCTCGCAGCCGGCGCCCACGGGATCACCGTCCACCCGCGCCGGGACCAGCGACACGTGCTGTTCACCGACGCCCCGGCGATCGCCTCCCACCTCAGCGATCACCACCCCGGCGTGGAATTCAACATCGAGTGCGAGAATCACCCCTCCCTCATCGACCTCGTGCTCGCGATCCGGCCGGCGCAGTGCACGCTCGTGCCCGTGCGACCGGGCGAGGTCACGTCGGATCACGGGTACAGCTTTCCGGCCGACGGGCCGGAGCTCGTGCCCGCCGTGAAGCGGCTGAAGGACGCTGGCGTCCGCGTGTCGATCTTCATGGACTGCGATCCCGAGCCGATGTCCGCGGCAGCCGACGCCGGCGTCGACCGCGTCGAGCTGTACACGGGCCCGTACGCCTGGGCCTGGGGCACGCCTGGGCAGGCCGAGGCGACGCGCCAGGTTTGGGCCGCCGCCGAAGCCGCAAGGCGAGTCGGCCTCGGGGTGAACGCAGGGCACGACCTCGACACCAGCAACCTCGCGGGCCTGCGCGATCTACCTGGACTTGACGAGGTGAGCATCGGCCACGCGCAGATCTGCCGTGCGCTCGAGGTCGGCACCACGCAGTCGGTGGGCGAACTCCTCCGCGCGCTGGGGTGGCCGACGCGTTAAGGGATGGCCGTGGACACCGAACCGGAAGGATCGGGGCAGGCGCCCCTGGCGAACGCGATGATCGGCTGCGCCGTCGTCTCAGTCGCGCTGTTGCTGGTGTTCCTGGTGCTCGCCATGGGCGCCCTCGCGGGCGGCTTCGGGCTGCTCGACTGGCTGATCTAGCAGCTCACCACGCGTACGCGCCGCCGCTGGCACCGACGTCGGACCGGCTGCCGTCGAGGTCGAAGATCGTGGGGTCACCGGCATTCCTGCACGCGCTATTGCTGCGCAACGTCCAGTCGTCGTTGTGTTCGTCGCTGTCGTCCGTGACGTTGGTGAACCGCGGATCGGTCGCGATGTTGCCGTTGAGCGAGAGCGCACCGGGCTGATCGCCACCGAGGTTCGTCGTGTTCGCGTACAGGTCGTTGTAGGCGAAGAACGTGGTGCTGTTCAGCCACACCGCGACGCCGCTGTTGTCATAGAAGATGTTGTTGACGACATGGGAGTGGGTCGTCGACCAGCCGACGAAGGCCGAGCCGTAATCCGTGTCCGTGACCACGTTCCAGGCGAACGTGTTGTTCACGATCCAGGGGTCGCCTTCCGTGTCGGCGTACTCGTACACCGCGACGCCGCCACCGTGGGTCGAAGCGATGTTCGACAACACGAGGTTCCCAGCGAAGTAGAATTCGCTTGTGCCGATCTGCACGTCCACGCCGCCACCCTGGCCGCCCTTGACGGGGTCCTGGTCGTAGGCTTCGTTCTCGACGATCAAGTTGCTCACGACGAGCGCGTCGGAGCGGGCGAACCACATCGCGCCGCCGTCCCCCGCGGTGTTGCCGATAAACGTGTTGCCGTCGATCTGCGGGGCTCCGCCGCGCACGAACATGCCGCCACCGTCGTTTCCGGTCTCGAGACCGCCGTAGCCCGCGTCGTTGAACGAGAACGTGTTCCCGCGCACGACAGCGTCGCTGTCGAACAGGAACACCCCACCGCCCTGCTGATCGCCGCTGTTGGCGCGGTTGTCGATGAAGTCGTTTCCCTCGATCAGGGGGTCCGCGCCATTCACGTAGATGCCTGCGCCATGGGCGCCCCCACCTTCGGTGATGCGGAAGCCGCGCAGAACGGCGTCGATCGACTCGGCGTTCGCAAACGTGACGACCGACCGCGCACCGTCGCCGATGATCTGCGTCTTCACGGGGCCATCAACAGACTGCACCAGCAGGTCCTGCCCGAGGAAGTCCACCGATTCCTCGTAGTCGCCCGCCTTGACGTAGATGATCGAGCAGTTCAGCGCGGCAGCCGCGTCGATCCCATCCTGGATCGCGAGGAATGGATCGGTGATCGTGCCGTTCTGCAGCCCCGCCGTCGCGTGTACGTCTACATAGATCGGGCAGGTATCTTCGCAGTCCGCGACGCCGTCGTGATCCTCATCGAAGTCATCGTCGGTCTTGCCGTCACAGTCGTCGTCCTTGCCGTTGCATTCCTCGGGAGCCCCCGGGTAGACGGTGGGGTCGTTGTCGTCGCAGTCGCCCTGCGACTCCGTGAACGAGTCGAGGTCCGCGTCGTCTTCAATCGGCCCGGTGTCGGTGTCCACCACGTCCGTGTCCGGATCGCCGCTGCCGTCCGTGTCGGCGGCACCGAGCTTGTTGCTGCACCCGGCGAGCGCGATGAACACGAGCCAAGAGACGACAGCGGGCGGTGACCACGTGGACATGACAACCTCGGATGCAGTTGTAACGCGTAGAGCCCCGCCCGACGCCGCGTTAGCGTAGCCGGTCGCGGGGCGACTGTGCGGTCGAATACGGCTCTGCGCGCGACGCCCGACTACTCGTCTTCGTCGCCGCCGCCCGCAGCTTCTTCTTCACCGGCTTCGTCGTCTTCGCCGACGTCGACTTCGTCTTCGTCTTCGTCTTCGGCGCCGCCAAGCAGGCCGGCGTCATCATCGTCGTCCCCAGCCTCGGCCACCTCTTCGGCCGCGCCTTCGTCTTCGTCCGCGTACTTACGAACGGCGCCCTTGCTGCCGAGGAGCGCGCGAATGTCTCGCGCAGGGGCTTCCCGCTGGTCGGCCTTGCACTCGGGGCAGTTCGGCACGGGGCGCAGGAGGTCATAGAACTTTGTGCCGCACTTGAAGCACACGTAGCGCGTGCCGAGCTTCGCCTTGTCGATCATGAAACGGACTCCGGGCAAGGCCGCCCCCGTACCCCGTGCGCGGTCCCCCGTCGAGGCGACGTACCGTGACGGTTGCCCGGGACGATTCCTGCTACAGTGCGCCCCGTGGGCTTCGCACCAGGAACCAGGCTTGATCGCTACACCGTCCAGGGCGTCCTAGGCCAGGGCGGCATGGCCGTCGTCTACAAGGTCAAGCACACCCAGCTCGGCACGTTCCACGCGCTCAAGGTGTTGAACACACCGTCGCCAAACGTGCGCGACCGGATGTTGCGCGAGGGGCGCGTCCAGGGGTCGTTGCGCCACCCAAACATCGTGCCCGTGACGGACCTTGTCGAGATCTCCGGCTCGCCGGGTCTCGTGATGGAGTTCGTCGACGGGCCCACCCTGGAGTCGCTCCTCGAGCGCTACCGACCCACGCTCGAGCAGGCAGACGCGCTCGCTACCGCCATCCTCGAGGGCGTCGCGCACGCCCACCGAAAGGGGTTCATCCATCGCGACTTGAAGCCGGCGAACGTGCTGCTCGCGAACAGCGCTACGGGGCTCGTGCCAAAGGTGACGGACTTCGGGCTGGCGAAGTTGCTGCACGGCGACGAGCCGGAGGGGATGCACCACACCCGGTCCGGTATGATCATGGGAACGCCTTCCTATATGGCGCCCGAACAGATCCGCGACAGCAAGCACGTAGACCAGCGCGCAGACGTGTTCTCGCTCGGCGTCATGCTGTACGAGCTCGTCTCCGGGAAGAAGCCGTTCGTCGGCGAAGACATCGTGAAGCTGTACACGGCGATCACGAGCGGGACGTTCCGACCCATCCACGAGCTCGTTCCGAACATCCCCGACCGCATGGAGCGCGCGATCATGGGCGCGTTGGCGATCGACCGGAACCAACGCATCCAGGATTGCGACCGGCTGCTGGCGATCTGGCGAGGCGACCAGAGCACCCGGCGGGCCTCGACCGACGCCGAGCGCGATCGCGCAGCGGCCACCAACACGGCCGTGCCCGACATGCCCGAGCCGTTCTTCCCCGAGGCGAGCGGCGACGCCGAGAAGGAGATCACGTTCCATGACGCCGGTGCCCCGATGTTCGGCGCTCCGACCACGCGGGACCACTGGCTCCTGTCCGATCTTTCGAAGCTTAAGATCGCGGCGCCCGACATTGGCGCGATCGACCCGAACTCCGACGTTCCGATCGAGCCGCGCGTGATCATCCCCGTGATCCCAAACGGCCTGCTCCCGTCGATCGACACGACGGACCTCGGCCCAGAGCCCACGTTCGTGCCCCGCACCGGCCTCGCCGCCGCGCTCGGGCTGATCGTCATCGTCTCTTTGGTGACGGGAATTGGCCTCGCGTTCGCGTACGGTGCGTTCGCGGACTCCACGGCCGCTCCGATCGAGGTCGCGCCCACGCCCCAAGCGCCGGACGCAAGCCCGAGCGTCCCGTCGGCACAGAAGCCGCGAACCCACGTCGCGAGCCCCAGGGTTGGTGCCGCACCGGCCGTTGATCGGCCCCCGGCCACCGTCACCGAGGCCGCGCCGGCGCCGAGCGATCCCCTCCCGGCCGATCCCCTCCCGGAGGCGATCGCCCCGGTTCCCGCACCGGAGACTCCGGTCCCCTCCTCGGTGATGGCGCCCGACGTGACCCCCCTTCCCGTCGAGGACGTCGGCGTTGTTCCCCAGGGAACGCCCGCCCCTCCCGAACCTTCCGAGGCGCCGATCGACCCCGGCCCGGCCCCTACCGTTGACACGCTCCCAGGGGACCGTTAAGCGCCCGTGCCATACATTGTTGTCGGCTCTAGGGCCGCGACATGCCCGGCCGTACGGCCTCGAATCATTGCCCCGCACAGCGGGAATGGGAAACGTCATGAAGACCTGGACCGCCAAGCCCGGCGAAATCGACCGCAAATGGTACGTCGTCGACGCCTCGGGCTACAACCTCGGTCGCCTCGCGAGCAAGATCGCGACGGTAATCCGCGGCAAGAACAAGCCGACGTTTACGCCGCACGTCGATACCGGTGACTTCGTCATCGTGATCAATGCCTGCAAGGTCGGGCTCACCGGCAACAAGCTCGACCAGAAGAAGTACCAGCGGTACTCGGGCTTCCCGGGTGGTGTGCACACGATCGCCGCGCGCGACGTCCGCACCAACGATCCCGAGCGCATGATTCGCGAAGCCGTGTTCGGCATGCTTCCGAAGAACAAACTCACGCGCAAGGTCATCATCGACAAGATCCGCGTCTACGGCGGCGATGAGCACCCGCACAAGTCCCAGAATCCCGAACCCCTTCCCTAACCTACGCCGCTCGCGCGTTGGGCTTTGCCCTACCCGAGCAACACTGGACGAGAAATGGCTAAAGAAACTGTCATGCACTACGGTACCGGCCGCCGGAAGACCTCCACGGCCCGCGTTTTCCTTCGTCCCGGCGCTGGTCGGATCGTGGTCAACACGCGCACGTTCGAGCACTACTTCCCCCGTGAGACGCATCGCATCGACATGATGCGTCCCATGCTCGCCACCGCCACGAACGAAGCGTATGACGCGACGGTCACGGTCAAGGGCGGCGGTCCTACGGGCCAGTGCGGCGCGGTTCGCCTCGGCATCGCTCGCGCGCTGCTCGTCGCCAACCCCGGCTTCCGCGAAGCCCTGAAGAAGGCCGGTCTGCTCACGCGTGACGCGCGTGAGGTCGAGCGCAAGAAGTACGGCCGCGCGGGTGCGCGCCGCAGCTTCCAGTTCAGCAAGCGTTAAAGCGCAGGCCCTCTGGGCCGCGCGTGGCCCCGTGTTCAACGTCCCGGCTTTTCCAGGGACGCTGCGCACGGGGTTTCGTCGTTGTGGGATAGGCTGCCTCCGGAGGTTCCGTGCGCCGCGACGTGCTCGAGCTCGATCTTGCCTCTGGAGCCGCCACCGTCGAAGCCATCCCCACCCTGGCGGACGTGGAGGCCGTTCGTCTGCTGCTGTCCGGTGGGTCGGTGGTGGATTGGCAGCGCCTCGCGTGGAACAACTTCGACGAGATCGACCGGTACCTCGCGACGCATTTGCTCGACATGGGCAACCCGGCGGATCGTGAGCGCCTCCGGTACGTGTTCAACGAGGCGGTGAGCTACCTCGAGGAGAACCTCGGGCTGCGGTTCCCCGCGGAGATGCGCAACCCGGTGGACGTGCGCGAGGTGTTCCTGTGGGCGTCCCACGCGGACCGCTTCCGAAAGAAGCAGATCCTCGCGTGTGTCGTGTGCAAGCTGATGCACGTCATCCACCACATGGAAGCCGCGGACCTCAAGTTCCGCGCGCCCATCGCCCAGGAGGTGCTGTTCGACCTCGCCGAAGCGCACATCCTGCAGCAGGCCCGCAGGATGCGCGACGACGGAATCCCGGTCGTCTCGTTCTATGGCTCGCGGAAGTCACGCGCGTCGATGATCGCCAAGCTGCTCGCCAAGAAGGAGAACCTCGCCGCGACGATCTTTGACGAGCTCCGGTTCAGGCTCGTCGTGGAGCGGCACGAGGACCTGTTCCGCGCGCTGTCGTGGATGGCGCAGAAGATGTTTCCGTTCAACTACGTGATCCCGGGGCAGAGCTACAACAACCTGCTCGACCCCGCCGAGGTGATCGCGCGCGCGCCGCCGGGGGACGCCGAAGCCCAGCCGGTCGTTGACGAGCCCGTGGTCGCGCAGTTCGGCAAGAACGAATTCTCGGGCGCGTCGTACCGGATGATCAACTTCATCGTCGACTACCCCGTGCGGCTGCCAGAGAGCGACCTCGGGCGGTTCCACTTCGAGCTCGGGCAGGTGGTCTACGTGATGGTCGAGTTCCAGTTGCTCGACGAACAGACCGCTCGCAACAACGAGACCGGCGAGAACGCCCATCACCTGTACAAGCAGCGCCAACACGACGTCGTCGAGGCGCGATTGAAGCGAGGTGGTGCAAGACGTCGGCGGTCCAACGCGTAGGCGGTTACGGACCCGCCCCGAGAGGACACGACATGCGACGAATCGCGCGATGGCAATACTGGCTCGCAGCCGGCGGCTGGGGCGCGCTGGTCGCCCTTCTGGTGCAGTCGATGCCCGCGTTGGGCGCGCTGTCGGGGTCAGCGATGTCCGCGGTCGTCTACGGGTTCGTGGTCGCCTCGTTCCTGTTTCACGCCGTGATCGCGCGGTGGCGGTTCGCCGACATCGGGTATGACCCCGATGACGCGCTGGTCGTGATGGTGCCCGTCGCCAACCTGTGGGTGTTCTACCGGTGCCTCGCGCAGGGTACGCCCAACGAGGACCTGCACAACAAGCGCGTCGAGAAGTGGCAACGCGCCTACGGCCCCGAAAAGGTCGGCGCCGTCTCCGCAGTGACGCGCGGCGGAAAGGTGTGGCTCACCGCCCTGCCTGTGTTCCTGCCAGCCGCGATGGTGTCGGGCCTTGCGTACGGCGGCGCCAACGACCTCGTCGTGCGCTTCCTGGATTGGATCCGCCACGGCGATCCCGACACGCTCGAGAGCACCACCCAGGGCATCAGCGGGGCCGCCGCGTTCCTGGTGTTGTTCGCGCTCATCCAGCTCGCGCGCCGCCAGAGCGTCACCCGAGCGAGCTGGATCCCCGCCCTCCTCGCCATCCCGCTCGGCCTCGTCGGGCTCGCGCTTTGGCTGCGCGGGTCGCGGGACCTCGGCATGGCCGTGTTGTCGCTGCCGTACGAGGCGCTGGACCTCGCGTGGAGCTCGTTCGTCGGCGGCTCGCTCGCGTTCCTGTGGCTCGCGATGGGGGATCGCCTCGCCAAAGGTGACTCGCTTTCGGACGCGTGGTCAAAGACGATGGACCTTGCACGGACGCGTTGGCTCGACGTGGTCGCGATCCACGGCGGCGCGCAGTCCGCGATCTGGATCGGCCTGCAGGTGCTGTTGCCCGGCATCCACTACGCGATCACCTACTCGTTCGCCGATCTCGCCGCGCTGTTCCACCCCGAACGGCCCGCGTACGCCTGGTCCACGGATGTCGCGCGCGGCATACGCAGCCGCGTGTTCCTCACGCAATTCCTCGCGTTCACGCCCTACCTGCTGCCTTCGCTCGGCATCGCCGCGCTCACGTGCGGCCTTGATCCGAACGCGTGGGTGACGGCGTTCATGGACCCCACCACCGCGCCCTGGTACCAGCACGCCATCGAAGGCACGTTGTGGATGCTGTCGGCCGCGCTGATCAAGCTTTCGCTCGCCGAGCTCTATCGCGACCGCGTCGCGCTGTTGACGACGCCCGCCCCCGTCGCCGCCCCGGCCGCCGCTCCCGACACGAAGAACCCGTTCGCGGCGCCCACCGAGGTGCGCGGGTGAGCTTCCTCCAGGACGCGGCGAGGCTCCTCGCCGACGGTCAGGGGTGGGCAGGGCTACACGGAGACGCGCTCGCGGTCGTGCTCGCGGACGTCACGCGCGACGGGCGATGGCTGGTCGTGGTGGACGGTCAGGACGTCGCAGATCGGCTCGTGAACGCCCTGCAGTTCCTTCACCCGCAGCCGAAGCGCGTGCTGCCGTTCCCGATGGACGACGTGCGCCCTTATGACGGTTTCTCGCCCGGCTCGGAGCTGCCCGCCGCGCGTCTGCGCGCCCTCTGGCACGTCGATAACGGCGACCCCGTCGTCGTCGTGGCTCCCGTGCAGGCGCTGCTCCCACGCGTCCCCTCCCGCGCCGAGCGTGCGGCCGCGATCCGGACGTTTGCGCGCGGCGATCACCTCGACCGCGATCATCTCGTGCGGCACCTGCAAGAGGTGGGCTACCTCGCCGTCGGACGCGTGGAAGATAGCGGCACCTACGCCGTCCGCGGCGACGTCGTAGACCTGTGGCCGATGGGCGGTCAGCCGCTGCGCATCGACTTCTTCGACGACGAGGTCGAAGACATCCGGCGGCTGGATCCGACAATCCAGCGCCCCGGGCCCCGCCCGACAGGACCCGTCACCGTGTTGCCTGCGCGCGAAGAGCGGTTCTCCGCGGAGGCCAAAGAGCGATTCCCGTCGCAGATCTCCGCGCACGTGTCGGCGCAGGCGCGCGGGCTCCAGCTGCGGCGGCGCCTGACCGAAGACGTGCGCAGCGGCATCCGGTTCGCGGGCGTCGAGTCGTATCTTCCCGCGCTCATGGAGACCGAGACGCCGATGGCGGCCCTCGCCCACCTGCGCGGGATCGTCGTATTTCCCGACGCGTGCGCGCACGCGCTCCACGAGACCGAGCGCACGATTCACGAGCGGTGGTCGCACCAGGACGACGAAGACCGGCCGCTGGTCTCGCCGACCGAACGCTACGCCGCAGCGACCGACGTGATCGCGGCGCTCGCGGTGATGCACCCGGTGCGCGAACAACCGGTGCCAGGCACGGTCGACCTCGGCGCGCGGCCTCCCGACGGGTTCCTCGTCAAAGCGTCGGACCTCGAACCGAGCGTCCAGAAGCTGCGCGGACTCGTCCGCCAGGGCGTGCGCGTCGCGCTCATCGCGGAAGACAGCCGGCGCGCGGCCCAGCTCGTCGAGATGCTCGCGACGCACGGCATGAAGCCGCCGCTCGTCGCCCGCCTCGACGCGGTGCCGCCGAGCAGCGTCGCGGTGATCATCGGCCCGCTGCACCGCGGCTTCGTCGCGATCGAGTCAGGCCTCGCGGTGATCCCCGCGGGCGCGCTGTTCGGGGAGCGGGCCGCGCGCCGGATCGAGAAGGCGCACGCGTTCTTCGACGCGTCGGTGACGTCGCTGTCGGAGCTGAAGGAAGGCGACGCGGTCGTGCATCGCCTGCACGGCGTCGGGCGGTACCGTGGCCTCGTACGCGTGCCCGTGCAGGTCGATCTTCCCCGCGCGGACGGCACGCCTCGCCAGGTGGCGGACGGGATCACCACCGTCGAGCAGGACTTCGTCCAGGTCGAGTACCGCGATGGCGACCGCATGATGTTGCCGGTCACGCGCCTGGACCTGCTGTCGCGGTTCGTGCAGGCGCACGACGGCGGCGACGTAAAACTCGACAAGCTCGGGGGCGTCACCTGGGCGCTGCGCAAGGGAAAGGTCCGCGACTCCATCCTGGCCCTCGCGACCGATCTGCTCGCGGTCTACGCGCGCCGCGAGGTCGCGACGCGCCCTCCGTACCGCTACCCCGGCGAGGCCTACGCGCTGTTCGAGGCGAAGTTCCCGCACGAAGAGACGCCCGATCAGGCGGCCGCTATCGCGAACGTGAACGAAGACCTGCTGCTCGACGTGCCGATGGACCGCCTCGTCTGCGGCGACGTCGGCTACGGCAAGACCGAGGTAGCGATGCGCGCCGCGATGCGCGCTGTGGAGTCGGATCGCCAGGTCGCGGTGATGTGCCCCACGACGGTGTTGGCGCTGCAGCACCTGCGCACGTTCACCGAGCGGTTCGCCGACTTTCCGGTGAAGGTGGCGATGTTGTCGCGGTTCACGTCGCCCGCGGAAGAGCGCAACGTGATCGCCGGGCTGCGCGACGGCACGGTGGACATCGTCATCGGCACCACGCGCCTGCTCGGGCGCAGCGTGAAGTTCGCGAAGCTCGGGCTCGTGGTGGTGGACGAGGAGCACCGGTTCGGCGTGACGCAGAAGGACCGGCTGAAGAAGATGCGCAGCGAGGTCGACTTCCTCGCGATGTCAGCGACGCCGATCCCGCGCACCTTGCAGATGGCCGTGTCCGGCATGCGCGCGATGTCGATCATGGCGACGCCGCCCACCGATCGCCTCGCCGTGCGCACGTCCGTCGCGAGCTTCGCGCGCGGTCGGATCCGCGACGCGATCCTCTACGAACTCGAGCGCAAGGGGCAGGTGTTCTTCGTCCACAACCGCGTCGAAGACATCGAGGCGCTCGCGAAGCAGCTCGCGGAGTGGGTCCCCGAGGCGCGGTTCCTCGTCGCGCACGGTCAGATGGCGGCCGACGACCTCGAAGACACCTTGATCCGATTCATGGACAAGCAGGCCGACGTGCTCGTGTCGAGCTCGATCATCGAGAGCGGCATCGACCTGCCGAACGTGAACACGATGATCGTGAACCGCGCCGATCGCTTCGGCCTTGCGCAGCTGTACCAGCTCCGCGGGCGGGTCGGGCGCGGAACGCAGCGGGCGGTCTGCCTGCTGCTCGTCCCCGATGAGCCCGAGCTGCTGCCCGGCGAGCGGCGCGTGCGCGGCCCGGTCACGAACGATGCCAAGCGTCGGATCCGCACGATCGTCGAGCACGCCGACCTCGGCGCGGGCTTCCGTATCGCGATGGCGGACCTCGAGATCCGCGGCGCCGGGAACCTGCTCGGCGACAACCAGTCCGGCAACATCGATCAGATCGGCTACGAGGCATACCTCGAGCTCCTCCAGGAGGCGATCGCCGACACCCGCGGCGAACACGAGGCGACGCGCATCGATCCGGAGGTCGAGGTCCCCGTCGCCGCGTTCCTCCCCGACGCGCTGTTCCCCGACGTCACCGAGCGCCTCGGTCGGTACCGCTCGTTGGCTGGCGCCGTCTCCGAGACCGAGATCGACGCGTGGCTCGGAGCGCTCGAGGAGCAGTTCGGCACCGATCTCCCCGATCCGGCGCGGAACCTCGCGGGGCTCGCGCGCACCAAGCTGCTGTGCCGTCGGTGGGGCGTGGTGCGCTGCGCGTGGCTCAAGGTGCGCGTCACCCTCGAACTGCACCCCCGCAGCAAGCTGCCCGACCGGGCGCGCGCGCTGATCGAGGCGTCGCCGAAGCGCTGGGCGCTGCTCACGAAGGACGGCACCACCACCCTCGAGGTGCGGTTCCTGCCCGACGAGGCGCAACGGCCGCTGTTGTTCCTCAGGTGGCTGTTCGCGCAGTTCGATCGCTCGACTTAAACAGGCGACCTGCCAGGAGACGTCGATGCCCCCGGACCTGCGCACCCGCGTAAAACGAGCCGCCTTCCTGCTCGTCTTCGTCTGGCTCGTCGCTTACTTCTTCGCGAACGTCGAGATCCAGATCGAGGGCGCGGACGGCTGGGCCGCGAAGCTGCCAGTCACGTTCCGCGTCGAGCACCATTGGCTGCTCGACCTGTTCTGGGGCGGCCGCCCGATGACCGGCTACCACGCGTGGGTGTTCAGCTTCATGGCGCTGATGTTCCACCTGCCGCTCGTCGCGTTCGGGCGCTGGTCGCCCAAGCTGCAGCTCCGAACACTCGCATGTGTTTCGCAGTTCTGGATCGTCGAAGACGCGCTCTGGTTCATCCTGAACCCCGCCTACGGGTGGTCCAAGCTCGATCCAGCGCACGTGCCGTGGCACATCCACTGGATACTCGGGGTGCCCACGGACTACGTGACGTTCGGCCTCGTCGGGTTCATCGCGTATGCGGTCTCGTGGTGGGGGAAGGACCTTGATTGACGCCTACGCCCTCTCCGAAGCCGCGCTCGGCGACCTCCTCGTCGAGCTCGGGCAGCCCCGCTACCGAAGCAAACAGATCCGCGCGTGGCTGTACGAGAAGGGCGCGGCCTCGTTCCAGGAGATGACGGACCTCCCGAAGGGCCTTCGCGACGTGCTCGAAGCCAAGGTCGCGCTGGGCACGATCACGGTGGACACCGAGCAGGTGAGCCGAGACGGCACGCGCAAGCGGCTTTACAAGCTGCACGACGGCCAGCTTGTAGAAGCTGTACTGATGGCCTACGACGACGGTCGGCGCACCGCGTGCATCAGCTCCCAGGCGGGCTGCGGCATGGGGTGCACGTTCTGCGCGACCGGTCAGATGGGCTTTGCGCGGCAGCTCACGTCGACCGAGATCTTCGAGCAGGCGGCGCTGTTCGCACGCGAGCTGCAAGCCAGCGGCGAGCGTCTGTCGAACATCGTGATGATGGGAATGGGCGAGCCGTTCGCGAACTACGACGCGGTGATCGAGGCCGTCCGCCGCATCAACCGCGAGCTCGGCGTCGGCGCGCGGCACATCACGATCAGCACCGTCGGCCTGGTGCCGAAGATCCGCCAGCTCGTGGACGAGGGGATCCAGGTGACGCTCGCGGTGAGCCTGCACGCCGCGACCGACGAGGAGCGCAGCAAGATCATGCCGGTAAACCGCCGGTACCCGCTCGCCGAGCTGATCGCCGCGTGCCACGACTACGTCGAGCGGGGCGGACGCCGCGTCACGTTCGAGTGGGCGCTCATCGCAGGAAAGAACGACACGCCAGAGGTGGCTGAGCGCCTCGGAAAGCTACTCCGCGGCCTGCAGTGCCACGTCAACCTGATCCCGCTGAACCCGACGCCCGGCTACGGCGAGAAGCCTTCGAGCGACGCCGACGCGCGTCGGTTCGTCGAGATCCTCGCTGAGCACGGCGTGGCCGCGACCGTTCGCGTGCGGCGCGGCATCGACATCGCCGCCGGCTGTGGCCAGCTCAAGTCCGCGGTGCTCGCGAAGAAGGGTGGGTGAGCGCGACAGTCGAGCCGCAGCGACCGACCGACTGGCACGTCTCGCCCGTCGTCGACGTGCTCGCGTACCATTTCTCGTGGCTGTGGATCCTCGTCCCACTGCTGATCATCGGCCACGAGGGCGCGCCGGGCTGGTTCGCGGTGTGGGCGGTCGGCATGACGCTCGGTTTCACGCATCGCCACTTCACGATGCCGTACGTGTACCTCGACCGGCAGGTGTTCCTCCAGCACTGGCCGCGGTTCGTGGTGGTGCCAGCGTGGCTGTTCGCCGGGTTCCTCGCGACGCCGCTCGGCTGGTCGTGGAAGGTCCCCGCCGGGTTCTTCGGACCGGCGGACGCCCTCGCCTTCGCGGCCATGGTGTTCGCGGGCGTGCACGCGTGGTGGCTCGATCGCCACGGGCACTCGTTTTCGCGACCCGCGCTCCTCGCCGGCGCGCTGTTGCCGTTCGTGCCGCTGATCGGCGCGCTGATCGGCGCCCCCGCGCACGCCGCGGTCGTAGCGCTCGTCCTGGTCGGGTCGGTCGCCGCCGTCGCCACCCAGTCCCGCGATGCCCTCCGCGGCCACGCCGCGACCGTCGGCGTCGCCCTGCTCGCGGCGATCGGCCTCGCGTCGATGGCGGTCACCGCGCCTGCGCACGCGGCGTTTCCGTTCAAGCTCGTGATCAGCGCCGTCGCGGTGTTCTCGGGCGCGTGGAACGTGTGGCACGTCTACATGCAGAAGTTCGGCATCCTTCGCATGTACGCCGCGAAGTCGCAGGTCCCACCAGAGAAGCGTCCGCCGCCGTGGGTCGATCGCCTGTTCGTGTTCGGCTGGGTGCCGCTTTACTTCGTGGTCCTGTCGGAGGTGGCGAAGCCGCTCCTCGCCAAGCACTACGCGTCCACGAAGCCGTGGCTGTTTCCCCTGGCCGACGTGATGATCGCAGGAAAGCCCGTCCTGCTGCCGCTCGGACTCCTGCTGGCAGCCGCGAGCATGGCGATCTGGGTGTTCCACGAATATCGAAGCTATGGGCTGACGAACCGCGCCCGGGTGTCGATGGCGCTCGGCACGACCGGCCTGAACGCGTCGTTCCTGTTCGTGCCGCCGGTGCTCGCGTACATGGCGTACGGCGTGTCGCACGCGCTCGAATACATGGTGTTCGTGTGGGCGTTTCAGCGAAAGCGGTACGCGGCGCCCCTCGCGCACGACCCGCTCCTCGGACGGCTGCTGCAGCATCCGTGGCTCGCGTACGGCGCGTTGCTCGGCATCGTCGGCGGCCTCGGCTTCTGGCTCGACTTCGGGGATGATGTCGGACTGGCGCCGAAGCCGTTTGTCATCCTTGGCACGAAGGCCGGATCGTGGCTGTTCTACTGGACGATCTGGCACTCGATGGCGCACTTCTACTTTGACGGCTTCCTGTGGAAGATGCGGCTCCCGCAGGTAAGACAGAGCTTGTAAGCCGTTACCTTTGTCGGCTGTGCGGGTGTGTGCGGGACCCAGATCCGCCCCTTTCAGCCACCGACCCGCACAGGCCCGCACAGCGACCCGCACAACGCGACGACGTCGCAGTTTACGAGGTCGCGTGGGTGCGGGACTGTTGGCGTCGGCGCCGCGCTGACCGGCGCAGCGGGTTCAGCTGGTGTGCCTCGCGCGCGCGATTCCCCTCACCGCGCCCAGAGCCGCCTCCCGCAGCGATGGATCGAGGCTTCGGAAAAGGCGCAGCAGCTCCAGCTCCGCGGGCGGTGCCGTTGGCGGGCTCGGACGCGCCGTGTCGAATAGGTCAGCGAGCGGGACATCGAGTCCAGCTGCGACGCCCGCGAGGCTTGTGAGCGACAGCGAGATCGCGCCAGCCTCCGCCCGCGAGATGCTCTCCGGTTCAAGGGAGACGGCCTCGGCGAGCTGGCGCTGCGTGAGGCCGCGCTCGTCGCGGAGGCGCCGGATCCTCAAGCCGACCCGGTCTAGCAGGTCTTGATCGCGTCGCCTCGCCATCGGGTGCGTCCTCGCCGAGAGGGTGCTGCGCCGGTGTGCTGCGTGGAACGACGTCATAGGTCAATGACTGGATATGCGTGGTACGCAACCGCACGACGACGCACAGGGGCCACGATGGCGAACGATGGCGAACGATGGCGAACGATGGCGACGACGACTACTGGCCCGATAGGCGCACTGCCGAGCAGCCGCCCGTCAGAGCGACACGTGCGAAGGCGGGCGAGCGGCCTCACGTGCACACCGACGATGACGTGGAACTCCCCGACGTCGAGCCGGTCGAACAAGTGACGACGTCATCGACCAGGACTTGCCCGCACTGCGCAGAGACCGTCAAAGACGGCGCGTCCACCTGTCCGCACTGTCAGAAGTACATCGGCGGGTTCTTGGGAGCCCCGCTGGGATGCGGCCTTCACGGGTGGTCCCTGTGGCTTGTCGTCGCGTTGGTCGGGGCGTCCTGCTGGTGCTGCAGCTTGGGGGAGCCCGCGCGGCCGTTGCGGATGCCAGAACCGGCTGCGACGGTGGACACCGAAGCCCGTCCGGTGGTCGTCGTTCAGGTGCCGATGCCAGCGACCGAAGAGGCGTTCTGCCGCGCCAACGTCGAAGCCGCTGCACAGTTCGCGAAGGGCTCCAACGACATCCAGCACGCCAAGGCGCTCATCGCGCGCCAGACAGAGGTCGTGAAGCTCCTTGGAAAGAAGGGCCCGTTCAACGATTGGGTCGGCAGGGTGGAGCAGCTCAGCACCACCAACAGCCATCGCGCGACTGTGGAGATCGGCCTGCCATGCGGCGTGATGGTCGGGACGTGGAACAACGATATATCCGACATCCTCGGAGGTAGGACGACTGTGGAGTCGTCAGATCCTCTGTTCGACAAGCTCGCGGCCCTAACCGTCGGCCAGACGGTCGTGTTCAGCGGCAACCTTGTGCCCGAGATCGGCAGTCACGACTTTCAGGAGAAAAGCCTCACGGACTCTGGCTCTGCGGGCGAGCCGTTCTGGATCATGCGCCTCAGTGCGATCGATCCAGGGCCATGAGGTCTGCGGTCGTCGGATATGCATGGGGGAGCCCCAGGTCCATGCAGCCACCCTGGTAGAGCGGACGCTTACGACACAGATGCGATTTCAAATGTCATGCTTAAACGCCGATTTACGAAATCGTGCTTGTACGAACGTGTCGGTGATTCTGGTGGGAAAATTTTTCGACACTGGTTGTACGCCGATTATTTAAACCGCACATGAAAATAAGCGTCAAAAGTAGGTTCCCCGCGACGTCGGACGACCGCGACGCACCGTGTACACTCGCGCCATGATCGACCCGAAGCCGGAGCAGGCAGCGCGCAGAATGATCGACGCCATGCTCGCCGCGTCGGGCTGGCTCCTGGCCGATCGCAAGGACGCGGACGTCACCTCAGCGCCCGGCGTCGCGGTCCGCGAGTTCATGTCGGTGGTCGGGCCGTCTGACTACGTCCTGTTCGTCGACGGCCGGCCCGTCGGCGTGCTCGAAGCCAAGCGAGCGGGCACCCACCTGTCGGGCGTCGAGGTGCAGACGCGCGAGTACGCCGGCAAGATGCCGAAGTGGCTCACGCCGCCGCTGCGCCCGCTGCCGTTCCTGTACGAGAGCACCGGGACCGAGACGTTCTTCACGACCCTGCTCGACCCCAGCCCCCGCGCACGCCGGGTGTTCTCGTTCCACCAGCCCGACACGCTGCGGGCGTGGCTCGACGACGCGCTCGCGATCCAGTCAGGCCTCCCGGGCGCGAAGTCCGCGCCGACATTCCTGGGGCGTTTGCAGAAGGCCCCGCCGTTGGTGACGACGGGCTTGTGGGACGTCCAGGCTCGGGCGGTGCGCAACCTGGAGCAGTCGATCGCGTCAGGCAAGCCACGCGCGCTGGTGCAGATGGCCACGGGCTCGGGCAAGACGTTCACGTCGATCAGCGCGCTGTACCGCCTGATCAAGCACGGCGACTGCGGCCGCGTGTTGTTCCTGGTGGACCGCGGCAACCTCGGTCGGCAGGCGCTGAAGGAGTTTCAGGCGTACACAACGCCGGATGACGGCCGGAAGTTCACCGAGCTGTACAACGTCGTCAACCTGCGCTCGAACGTGATCCCGCCCGTGAACCGCGTGGTGATCACCACCATCCAGCGGCTGTACTCCATCCTGAAGGGTGAGCCCGACGTCGACGACGACCTCGAAGAGCGAAGCAACTTCGAGGGGTCGCTGCTCGTGAAGGAGCCGCCGCCCGTCGTGTACAGCAAGCTGCTGCCGCCCGAGTTCTTCGACGTCGTGGTGGTCGACGAGTGCCACAGGTCGATCTACACGCTGTGGCGGCAGGTGAGCGAGTACTTCGACGCGACGATCATCGGCCTCACGGCGACGCCTGCGAAGCATACGTTCGCGTTCTTCAACAAGAACCTCGTCATGGAGTACGGCCACGATCAGGCGGTGCGCGACCGGGTGAACGTGCCCTTCGAGGTGTACGAGATCCGCACCGAGGTCGGCACGGACGGCGGCGTGGTCGCCGAGGGCGAGACGATCCAGCGCCGCAACCGCGCGACGCGCGAGCTGCGCTGGGAGCAGACCGACGAAGAGGTGACGTACACCGCGACCGCGCTCGACCGCGACGTGGTGGTGCCGAGCCAGATCCGGACGGTCATCAAGGAGTTCAAGGACAAGCTATTCACCGACATCATGCCGGGTCGGAAGGACATTCCGAAGACGCTGTTCTTCGCGAAGAACGACGACCACGCCGAGGACATCCTGCGCATCGTCCGCGAGGAGTTCGGGCTCGGGAACGAGGAGGCGGTCAAGGTCACGTACAAGCCCGAGAAGGGCCTTGGCGACCCGACGAAGGCGCCGCCGTCGAAGCGGGCCGAGGACGTCATCCAGCGGTTCCGCAACAGCTACCAGCCGCGCATCGCCGTCACGGTCGACATGATCGCGACGGGCACGGACATCAAGCCGCTCGAAGTCGTCGTGTTCATGCGGATGGTGAAGAGCCGCGGGCTGTTCGAGCAGATGATCGGCCGCGGCGTTCGCGTGATGCCGGACACCGACTTCCAGTCCGTGACCACCGACGCGAAGGTGAAGACGCACTTCGTGGTGGTCGACGCGGTCGGGGTGTTCCGCGCGCAGAAGACCGACACGCAGCCGTTGGACACTCAGAAGACAGTGTCCTTCGAGCGACTGCTGGAGATGGTCCGGTTCGGCAACCGCGACGAGGAGGTGCTTGCAGCGCTCGCCGCCCGCCTTGATCGGATGGACCGCAAGCTCACACCCGAGCAGCAGGCCGTCGTCGAGGCGGCGACGGGCGGCGTGCCGCTGCGGGACATGGTGACCACGCTGCTCGATTCGCTCGACCCCGACGTCGTCGACCCGGCGGTTCGCGAGGCGGCGGCGGCGCCGTTCTCGTCCCCGAAGCTCGGGGCGGCACTGCTCGAAGTTCGCAAAGCGCAGGAGCAGACGATCGACGTGGTGACCGTCGATCGGGTCGTGCACTCGGACTTCTCCGACGTCGGCAAAGAGATCGCGCGCGGGGTGGTGGCGTCGTTCGAGGCGTTCATCAAAGAGCACCACGACGAGATCACCGCGCTCCAGGTGCTCTACGCGCGGCCATACAAGGACCGCCTCCGGTTCGACGACATCAAGGCGCTCGCCGCAGCGATCCGCCAGCCACCGCACTCGTGGACGCCCGAGCAGCTGTGGGCCGCGTACGAGACGCTGGAACGCGACCGCGTGAAGGGCGCCGGAGCGAAGCGGTTGCTCACGGACCTGGTGTCCCTGGTGCGGTTCGCGCTGCACCAGGACGACGCGCTCGTGCCCTTCGCGGATCGGGTAGATGCGAGGTTCGAGAACTGGCTCGCGCAGCAGGGCAACCGCGGGCGCGCGTTCACCGAGGAGCAGGTCGTGTGGCTGCGGATGATGCGGGACGTGGTGGCTGGGAGCGCCGAGATCACGGTCGATGATTTGGACGGCGTGCCGTTCAACCAGCACGGCGGGCTCGGGAAGGGGTTCGCGTTGTTCGGGGACAACGTCGGCGACGTGATCGAAGAGCTGAACCGGGAGTTGGTCGCGTGAGCGAGCTTCCGAAAGGCTGGCGTCGTGTTCCGTTTGAGGAGGCCGCCGACGTCGTGCGCGGGATCACGTTTCCCGCGACCGCGAAGTCAGCGCCCGGTACGCCCGGCGCTGTCGTCTGCCTTCGGACCAGCAACGTGCAGCGAGAACTGCTGTTCGACGACGTGCTACACGTCCCGGGCGAGTACGTTCGACGGGACGATCAGTGGCTACGCCACGGTGACATCGTGATGTCGATGGCCAACAGTCAGGCGCTCGTCGGCAAAGTGGCGCTGGCTTGGAATCCACCGCCCAGGACCACGTTCGGAGGTTTTCTCGGCGTTCTGCGACCACGTTCTGTCGATCCTCGGTACCTGCACCACGCTGTTCGTTCGCCGGACGTCGCAAGAGCAATTCGCGCAACGGCGAGCCAAACGGTCAACATCGCGAACATTAGTGTGCGCGGCCTTCGCGACGTGCAGTTGCCAATCGCCCCACTCCCTGAGCAGCGGCGCATCGTCGCCGAGATCGAGACCCAGTTCAGCCGCCTCGACGCGGCCGTCGCGTCCCTCCAGCGCGTGAAGGTGAACCTCAAGCGGGCCCGCGCCAGCGTGCTCAAGGCCGCCGTCGAAGGGCGCCTCGTACCCACCGAGGCCGCGCTCGCGAAGGCGGACGGCCGCGCGTACGAGCCCGCGGAAAAGCTGCTGGAGCGCATCCTTGAGGAGCGTCGGCGCCGCTGGTCGGAGTCGGGGGCCAAGGGGAGGTACCAGCAACCCGAGAAGCCGGAACTGACCAGTCTGCCAGTGCCCGAGGGGTGGACGTGGGCGACCATGCCCCAACTAGGCGAACTTGATCGTGGAAAATCCAAGCACAGACCTCGCAATGATCCCAGGCTCCTGGGTGGACCGTACCCGTTCATACAGACGGGTGACGTTCGGCAGGCGAATGGGACCATCCGCATTTTCTCGGCTACCTATTCGGCCTTTGGCCTTGCACAGTCGCGTCTGTGGCCCGCCGGAACCCTGTGTATCACAATCGCCGCCAACATCGCCGAGACGGCAATCCTTGGCATCGACGCCTGCTTTCCAGATAGCGTTGTCGGTTTCTCGGGCCTGTGTGCACCCGTGACAGTTCGGTTTCTCGAAATGTTCATGCGGACCGAGCGCCGTCGGATTGCGGAATTCGCTCCTGCCACAGCCCAGAAGAACATCAACCTCCAAATCCTCCGCAAGGTCGCCGCCCCTATTCCGCCTCTCGCCGAGCAGCATCGCATCGTCGCCGAGGTTGAGCGCCGCCTGTCCGTGCTCGACGCGGTCGAGGCCGCGACCGACGCGAACCTGACGCGCTGTGAGCGCCTGCGGCAGTCCGTGCTCAAGATGGCGTTTGAGGGGCGCCTCGTCCCGCAGGACGTGGCCGCTGAACGGTCCCGCACGTGACGCCCGAACAGCGAGCGTTCCTCGACGGACTGGTCGCGCGCATCCGCTCCCTGCCAAGCGTTGACGCGACCGGATCTACGGCCGAGCGCGCTTACGACCTCGACACGGTTCGCACCCACCTGATCGCGCCGTGGCGGTCAATTGTGGATCGCCTGACCGACAGTGTCGACGCACAGTTGGCAGCCCTCTCCTCCGACGAGCACGCGCGCTTGCGTGTCCTGCAGGAGTCGCCGTCGCTGCTCGCGCCGTTGGGCCTCGCGCGGGACGAAGTCACGCATTCGCGCCTGCTGGCGTGGTTCCTGGCGCAGAAGGACGACGTCGGCGAAACGTGCCGCCGATCGTGGCTCGGCCTCGTCGGGCTGGATGCAACGCTCCCGACAGATGGCTGGCGGGTCTCCCGAGAGCGTGACCTCGGCGGACACGGGCGTCTCGACGTTCACGTCGAGATTCCCGGCGCGGCCCTCGTCTACGTCGAGGTTAAGATCGACGCCCCCGAGCGAAAGAACCAGCTCGCGGACTACCGGGCCCACCTTCAGGCCCACCGCGGCGACCACCCACATGCAAAGCTCGTGTTCCTCACCCCGCGTGGCCACGAAGGCACCAGCGGCGTCGCCGACGTCCGGCTCGGCTTTGACACGGTGGTCGCACGGTGGTTGCCGCACGCGGTCGGTAGCCACCCGACCGCTGTTTACCTGCGCGCCTGGCTCTCAGCGCTCGCGCGCGACGTCTTGCGCCAGACCGGAGCGCCCGGCGCGGACTGGTCTCTGAACCACCGCAATGGTGCCCTTCGCCTCCTTAGGCCCCCTGGAGACGCCCATGGTTGAGCGTGTCAGCGACATCGCTGCGTTCGTGTTTGCGCACGGCGACGAAGCCGAGGAGATCGTTTTTGGCGAAGAAGACATCGGCGTCCTTTCCGCCGAGGAGAACGACGCAATCGATCGCGCACACGCCCACACGCTAGACACGATCGAAGCCATCCTGGTCGCGACGCGCGACGCCTTCGCCGAGAAGGTGAAGGGCCACGCCTGCGCCAAGAACCTCAAGAGGGGACGGACGCGCCGCTCGACGATGCGGAAGAACCGTTCGGTTGGGATGCCGCTCGTCTTGGGCGACGCGTCCGCCAGCATCACGATGGCCACCTGGGGCCGAGCGACGATGGGAATCCACATCGGGATGTGGACGCACGCGCGGCACGTTCAGGCCGTCGAGCGCGCCGTCAAAAATGCCCACCTCGACCTGCAGGTCTGGCAGAACGATGCAGGCAACCACTTCGTGACGGCGCCCGTGCCCGTGGCCGGCGAGTCGATCGACGACGTCGCCGAGCGGGTGGGGTCGATCATGGCGCAGCTGGCTCGACCGATCGTGGACGCGGTCCTCGCGAACAAAAAAGAGAAATAGCAGCCCAGGCCGGCAGCCCGGAGCGCATTCAACGCGGACCCAACATGACGATCCTCACCGACAGACCCATCGCGAACCGCACCGAGGACCGCCTCGAACGGGCGCGCCTCGCCGAACTCCTCGCGCGACGCCTGGCGCGGCACGAGTCCGACATCGCGCTGACCGTGGGCATCTGCGGCGCTTGGGGCTCGGGGAAGACGTCGTTCCTGAACCTGATGACGGAGCAGCTCTCCGCGCCCCAGCCAGACGGACGCACCGTCGTCGTGGTCGGGCTCTCGACGTGGGTGTTGGCTCAGGAGCCGAACCTGGCCGCCCGACTGTTGGCGGAGATCGCGGCCCAGCTCCATCAGAAGAGCACGATGGCGCAGGTGGGGAAGGCCGCACGTGGAATGGCGCAGCTCGCCGTCCGCGCGCTGCCCTGGGCTCTGGCGGGTGCCGAGTTGGCGGGGCTGCCGTGGGCAGGGTTGGCCAAGGGCGTCGCGACGGTCGTCGCCGAGGGCGTTCAGACCGACAAAGAGGCCGAGGCGCCACCGTCCCTGGAGAGCCTCCAGAAAGAGGTCTCCGAGGCCCTTCGCAGCAGTAAACAGCTGCTCGTGGTCAAACTCGACGACCTGGATCGCCTGCCGGACGACCGCATTCAGGAGGTGTTCCGGCTCATCGCCGTTCTCGGCAACTTCGCAAACACCGTGTACTTGGTGGCACTGGACCGCGACCGCGTCGCCGACGCGCTCACCAACTCGGGATTCGGCGACGGTCAGGCGTACCTGGAGAAGGTGCTCACCGTCGTCTACGACCTCCCCGAGCCGAGCCCGGAGGCGCTCCACCATGCCTTCTTGGACGCCGTCCAGAGCGCCCTAGCCCCCTACGAATTCGGTCCCGATATCGAACGCACGCGAACTTTCTACCAGGCGTGGCAGAGAGCCTTGCGGCACCTGATTCGCCATCCCCGCGACATCCCTCGGGTCGTCAACGGGTATTCGCTCGCTCTGGAGGCTGTTCACGAGCAGACACATCCGGTTGACCTCCTGTGTGTCGAGACGCTGCGCGTCCTGGATCCGGACCTGTACCGCCTGGTTGCGCGACGTGGCCGCGCGTTCCTGGACAACCATAGCCTTGAGGAACTAACCGCGGACATCGCCGACGCGGAGAACCACTCATCGAACGTGGATCGAAGCCGCAACGAGCACATGGTTCGATACCTGCTGGAGCTTTGTACGCCGCAGATCATTTCCGAGGGAGGGTCACGTGCCGCCGCGCTCCACCGTAGTCGCCGCTTGGCGGCTCCCGAGTTCTTCGACGCCTACTTCCGTTGGACCCTCGGGCCGCTGGAATGGACCGATTCCGGGATGTGGGGCGCACTTGATGGCCTCCTGTCGGCCGGAAACGACGAGTCGATCCGCGAATGGGCGGACACCGTAGCGGATCGGCTCCCGCACTGGCTCTTCAAAATCGCGAATTACCCAGAGGCCATCGCGGAACGACCCAACTCGGTCACCATCTGCGCCCGAATTCTTCAGATGTCGCAATGTGTGCCGGGCGCCTTCGCGCTGATACCTCCTTCGGTCGACGTCGCCGCCGAGCTGGTCGGTGCGATTCGCCGGATTCAGTGTCCCAAGTACCAGGTGCTCATGCACGCCAGCGAGGTGCGGCCCGACATCCAACAATGGATGCACGATCTGCTCGATGCGCATGGTGAGAGCACGCTTTCGATCGGCTTGCTCAACCAACTCGTGCGCGATTGTGGACCAGACCGTCGAACAAGTTTGTCCGAGGAAGTTCGCGGTCGGGGCTCTGAGATCGCTGCACGAGCTTTCGGTTCGGGCACATTGGACGGACATCTCTGGGAATTCGACATGTTCGTCGCTTGGCGGGAGGTCGCGCCTTCGAGCGACACCGGCCCTCACGACTACCTCGTCAACAGCCTAAGAGATGGACCGGATCGACTTTGGCGCATCGTGAGTGTTCCGATGCGCCGCAGAAGTGAGGACGACGGTCCGGCAACCATCGCCGAACGAATCCTGCGCGTACTGGACCCGGCTCTACTGGCGGATCTGCTCGTGCTGCTGCCCACGAACGACGAGCGGCACGCCCCCGTCGCGGAGATCAAGCAACACCTTGAGGAGGTGCGGATTCCTGCCGGCGCGCGGCGCGCCATCGTGCGAGACCGGGTGTGCAAGGTATTTCTAGATAGCGGCGGCCCCGCTGATGGACGACTCATTCGGGCCAACGTGCGCCTTGCATCCACCGGAGCCGTGACGGACACGGCGCTTCGCCTCCTCCAAGACGAGGGCCACATCGCGATGCATGGCGAGCGGCCTCGGGAAATCTATCGCCCAAGCGCACGCGGCATGTTGGCCAGCACGTACGCGCCGGTGGTCCGGTCGATCGTGGCTAAGGCACTGGACCTGTGGCGCGAGCAGCCCGACGACGATCGAGATCTTGCCTTCCTCGGCTGGGCGGAACTTCAGCCGCTTCTGCCCGAGGTCAGTGAGCAATGGGCCCAGGTCGTCCTCAACCTGTTTGGCCTCGTCGGCCCCGGCCGGGGAGGCGATGGAACGGTCCCAGCGATCGGGTTCTGTTACTGGCCGCCGACCGATCTCGATGATTGCCTGAAGGCCAAGGACCTCGAAGCATTCCTCACCTGGCGCGCCGGAGGCGCCCCGTGATGGCCAATCACCAGCAAGCACGACAGATGCCGACAGGAGAGTCGAGCATGGCCACGCGTGGCACTCCCGTGGCCGGCTCTGTCGCTTTGTGTGAGAACGGACAGCGCTCGCGGCCGCTCGGCGCCCTGAATGCCCCCTTCGCCGTGCTACGACCTCCCCACGCCGCGGAGAAGACCTGATGGACCGCATCACCCGCATCAACCTCACCAACGTACGCACCTACACGAGCGCTTCGCTTGACCTCACCGGCGTGACCGTGCTGATCGGTGACAACGGCGTCGGCAAGAGCACGATCATCGAGGTCTGCGAGATCCTCCGGCGCATGGCGAGCACCGAGTTCACCGGGCAGTTCTTCGGGTTCCACCGCGCCCCACAACTCATCCGCGCGGGAGCAACCCGAATGGAGATCGGCGTGACCGTCACGAGCGACGTTCATGGCGAGTTCCCCGTTCACTACCAGGCCACGTGGGAGAGCCGCGGTGGGGTCCTCGCCGTTGTCGCCGAGATCATCGATTACGGGCCGCTCCCAACCGACAAGGACCCGACACGAATCCTCCAGCGAACCGAGGCCGGCGGTTGGGCGCTTGAGAAGGGTGCGCAGGTGCCCCTGCGTGGGCCCCAGTTGGACCCCTCCCGGCTGAACCTGGCGGTGGCGCACCTGCTGTCACACCCGTCGGTCGCGCGCCTGTGCAGTGCGCTTGAGAAGATTCACGTGCACCTCCCCCTGGACCTGTCGCCCGCGTGGGCCGCGTCCGCTCAGCAGCGGCCCCTCGGGGTGCGCGGCGCCTCCCCACTTGTCCCGGCCGATCGGGTGGCACTCGGCGCCACCAACCTCGCGAACGTCTATCAAGCGCTGAAGAACGACTTCGGCGACGACCATTGGCAGGCGACAATGGAGGTCGTGCGCCTCGGCCTCGGGTCCAACGTCGAGAGCGTCTCTGTTCGGCCCGACGCGGCCAGCAACGTCGCGTTGTGGTTGAAGTACCGGGTGCCCGACATGCAGGTCCCAGCGGCGGGCCTTTCGGACGGGATCCTCGCATGGCTCGCGTTCGTCGCGTTGGACCGCTTTCCGGCTCCACGCTCGCTGCTGGCGATCGACGAAGTCGACCTTCACCTGCACCCGTACCTGCTTTCGCGCGTGCTCGACCTGTGTGCAGCGACGTCGAGCCGCCACCCGGTCCTGCTCACGACGCACTCGGATCGCCTGCTGGACATGCTTCCCGCCCCGTCGGAGCAGGTGGTGCTGGCGCAGTCGAACGCCGACGGCTCGACGAGCCTGCTACGACCGGACCCGACCACGCTCGCGGCCTGGCTTGAACGCTACTCGGGGTACGGGCGCGTGCGTGCGGAAGGCTACGAGTACACGATGTACCCGGGGAAGGCCTGATGGCCGGCGTAGTTGTGCTCTATGAGGACCACCGAGCCGCAGGTCCCTCTGGGCGAAGCTTCGCGCTCCACATCCTGCTGATGGCGCTGGTCGGCGACAGGCGCGGCGTCGATGCGGGTGTCCTCCCCCACGGGGCAGGCGTCCGGAGCATCCCAAAGGGAGGCGTCGACAACGTGCTGAGCGCGTTGTTCCACGACTACGACCTCCTGACCCCGGGAGGCGTCGCCGTCGGTATCGTCGATGCCGATAGGCTCGCTGAACACGTCCGCCGCGGATGGGTGCGCGACCTTCCCGCCGGCGCCGATGCGGCCACCGCTTGTGCAGCGTTCATCGCGAGTCACCCCGCCCCTGCCCGGGTTCGCCTGTTGCCGCTCGATGCGAACCTGGAGTCCGTCATCCGCGGAATCGGCGACTGTGACAAGGCACTTCCGGCCGCCGTCTTGAAGGCCGCGTTGGACAAGCGGACCGGCATGCAGGACCGCGAGCGCGTTCTCCAGCGGGCCGCTGCAGGTGCCAGGGCCGTTCGTGACTGCCTTGGCGGCCGGGTGCCCTCCGTGAACATCGTCGCCGACACCCTCCACGGGCTCATTCCCGCCTAGGAATCCAACGTGAGCGAATCGACCCGCATCGTCCAGAAGCTTTGGTCCTACTGCAACGTGCTGCGCGACGACGGCCTCTCCTACGCGGACTACCTCGAACAGCTCACGTTCCTGCTGTTCCTGAAGATGGCCCACGAGCAGACCCTGCCACCGTGGAAGAAGCCGTCGCCGGTGCCCGCCGGGTACGACTGGCCGTCGCTCGTCGGCAAGGACGGCGACGCGCTGGAGACGCACTACCGCAAGCTCCTCGTGCACCTCGGCACCCAGCACGGGCTGCTCGGCCTCGTGTTCCGCAAGGCGCAGAACAAGATCCAGGATCCCGCGAAACTGCGCCGGCTGATCGCGGACCTGATCGACAAGGAGCAGTGGACCAGCCTCGACGCCGACGTGAAGGGCGACGCCTACGAGGGCCTGCTTGAGAAGAACGCTCAGGACACGAAGTCCGGCGCCGGCCAGTACTTCACCCCGCGGCCGCTCATTCAGGCGATGGTCGAGTGCGTGCGGCCGAAGCTCGGCGACACCGTGATCGACCCCGCCTGCGGCACGGGCGGCTTCCTGCTCGAAGCGCACAGCTACCTCGTGCACCAGCACCCAAAGCTGGATCGCGACGAGAAGAAGCACCTCCGGCTGGACGCGATCCGCGGCGTCGAGATCGTCGACAGCGTGACGCGCCTGTGCGCGATGAACCTGATGCTGCACGGCGTCGGCCCCACCGCTTCGGAGGCCGAGGGCCAGGACGACAAGTTCCTGCCCGTGCGCACCGACGACGCGCTGCGCTCGCTCGGCGCCGCCCGCTTCGACGTGGTGCTAACGAACCCGCCGTTCGGCAAGAAGTCGTCGATCACCGTCGTGACCGACGCCGGCGATACCGATCGCGAGACGATCTCGTACGAGCGCGAAGACTTCTGGGCGAGCACGACGAACAAACAGCTCAACTTCGTCCAGCACGTGAAGTCGCTCCTCAAGATCGAAGGCCGGGCCGCCGTCGTGGTGCCCGACAACGTCCTGTTTGAGGGTGGGGCCGGCGAGACCGTCCGCCGGGCGCTGCTGCGCGAGTGCGACGTGCACACGCTGCTTCGCCTGCCGACCGGGATCTTCTACGCCCAGGGCGTGAAGGCGAACGTGCTGTTCTTCGACCGGAAGTCGGCGAACAAGGATCCCTGGACGAAGAAGCTCTGGGTCTACGACCTGCGCACGAACAAGCACTTCACGCTGAAGACGAACCCGCTGAAGCGGTCAGACCTCGACGACTTCGTCGCGCTGTACAACGCCGAGGCACGCGGGAAGCGACAGGCGACGTGGTCGGACACCACGCCGGAAGGCGCCTGGCGGAGCTACAGCTACGACGAGATCGTCGCGCGCGACAAGTGCTCGCTCGACCTGTTCTGGCTGAAAGACGACTCGCTGATGGACGCCGACTCGCTGCCCGATCCGGACGTGATCGCGCAGGAGATCGCCGACGACCTGCGCGCGGCGTTGGCACAGATCGAGGAGATCCTCGGCGACCTGCCACGGAGCACCGATGTCCAGCCGTGAGCGAAAGGCCGGGTTTCGAGAGCCGCCCGAGCCCGACGAGAACGCCTGAAAACGGGCGCCCGCGTACGTCAGTAGTGCAGCACGAACACTGACTCTATTTCGGATCGCCATAGTACCTGGCGTAGCGGTCAAGGCACCGGACGATGATGTTCGTGGCTTCCTGCCGTTCGTCGGCGGGGCGCACCGATTCGTCGGCAAGGCGCACCGAGGACGCATCCTTCTCAAGTGTGTGTAGGACGGGGCAGGCAGGGTGCAGCCATCCGGGCGACCTTCCCTCGAACGCGTCGTCCCGGCGTGCCCACGCAATCGCTTGGAGGCCCTCTCTCGCAATCGCTCGCTCCAGCGCTTCCATCAAGGCAGGAGGCACGAGCCGGATCGCCTGCTCCCAACGGGGTAGGCCAGCTGCACCCGCCACGACGGCGGACTGGACGCAGGGCGCGAAGGCGGCTTGCGCGCAGCGTGCGAGCCGGGCCACTTCGGCGTCGAGGTCCCGCTCCGCGCGGCTGGGTGCGGTCCCGACCTGTTCGACGGGAGCCGGATCAGGCTTTGGCGCGGGCGGGACGACGGCGCGTGCGCGCCTTGCCGCGTCGTCGGCGTCGCGGTCGGCAAGCCAAGCGTCGCGTTCCGTGGCGTTGATCGCATCGAGGATCTCGTCGAGGTCCTCACGGCTGGGAACGCGCTCACCCGAGGCCCAGCGCCCCACCGTGCGCTCCACGCTGGACAGCTTCGTGCCCTTGCCCCCCCGATGTCTGTGCAGGTCCGCCGCTACGGCGGACGGGCCGGCCTCGTGCAATCGTCCTGCGATACGCATCGGAGCGCCGTCCGTCCTGACCGGTCCGGACCGGTCCGAGATTCCTCGCACAGCGGCCATAGGCTCACTCCACGTTCACGCGGCATTGTACCGCGCCGGAACGTGTCAATGAAAATGAGACAGCAGGTGGTGGAAGTATTCTGAATCTCGGGATGGTTGGCTGACAATAATGATCGTTGATTTCGCGGCGATGGTGTAGACGTGCGGTGTCCTTCGACGCCGATGGCGACCGACGGGCGACCCCA
>CANNIZ010000033.1 GCA_947505245.1 Pseudomonadota bacterium
CGGTGGCGCTGTGGCGCCGCTGAGGTGGAGGCAGGCGTGACCGACGACGGCGACTCCCTCGTGGTGGACGTCGGCGGCTGGCCGCAGCCCGTGCGCGTGCTCGCCCACCAGGGTGACGCCTGGACCGTGGAGATCGACGACGTCGCAGAGAACTGGCGCGTCGCGCGCGTCGGCGACACGTTCTACGTCCACTTCGGCGACGGCGAGGCGTTCGTCGAGCGCGTCCCCCGCTTCGTCCCGCCCGAGGCCACAGCCGAGCCCGGCACGCTCGTCGCCACCACCCCGGGAAAGGTCGCGCGGGTCGCGGTGTCTGTAGGGGACGCGGTCGAGAAGGGCACCCTGCTCGTCGTGTTGGAGGCGATGAAGATGGAGCACCCGATCACCGCACCGCTCGCGGGCGTCATCGCGGAGATCCGCGTCCGCGTCGGCGACAACGTCGCGCAGGGCGCGCTCCTCGTGAGACTGCAATGACGTTGTTCGCGCTGGTGTTCGGCGCCGCCCTCGCGGCGGACGGTGAGCCGACCGGGTCGATCGAGCTCGCGGGCGCCTACTCGCCGGGTCGCACGATCGGCTTCGCGGCCGCGCTGCGCGCCGGGGTGCCCGTCGAGCTCACCCGCGCGAACCTGATGTGGCAGGTCTACCCCGAGCTCTCGTTCCGGTTCGTGAACGTCGGCGCGGGGAACCTCGCCCACCTCGGGAACATCTCGGCGGCCGCGGGCGGACGCATGTCAGCGGTCGTCTGGAAGGACTCGCCGCGAAAGAAGAAGCGGTTCAAGGGGCGCGAGAAGTACCGCGAGATCGTCGAGCTTGGAGTCCTTGCGCACGGCGGCGTCGGGTTCGACACGCAGCGCGTCGACCCGAGCCTCGACCCGGACGGGCTGTTCGACCCGCGTCCGTACGGCGACGTCGGCTTTTACGGTGCGTACGTCGCGAAGGACTACACGATCGGCGGGCAGGCCACGCAGGCGATCCTGCTGCCGGCGGGGTGGGAGCTTCAGCGCACGCCGATCACGACGATCGGCATCTACGTGGAGCTTCCGCTGGATCGGCTGATGGGGCTGTTTTAGGGGGCCTCGCCCTGCGGAGTTCCGGACGCGAGTCGCTGGGAGTTGCAATGATCGTATTGGCGGCGCTTGGTTTCGGTTGCTTCCGTACGACCCCGTCGGAGTCGGACACGACGTCGACCCAGGACTCGGACTCGCCCGCGGTCGCGGAGACCGACACCGTACCCCCGCGCGTTCCGGACCACATCGTCGCGCACCCTTGGTGCTTCATCGGCTGGGACGGCTGCGACCCGGTGTGCAACAGCGCCAGGGGTCAGGGGGATCCAATCCTTGGCTTTGCGGTATGCGAGGGCACGCCGGCTCCAGCAGCTGCATTTTGTGACGAACGTGGTACGAGCCCCTTCGTCTGCGACTGGAGCGACGACCCGCCTGCCAGCGACGTCTTCGTGGATCCCGGCTGCGTGATCCTGCAGCCCTGCGACGTGTGGTGCATCGCCGCGACCGACTACGACGCGTGGTTTGCCGAAAACCCCTACGCCGAGGACAGCGCCGACTGCGACAGTATCGCGCCCTACCCGGGCGATTGTTCAATGCACTCGGACGGTACGTGCGCCTGGGTCGAGCCCGCGCCCTGACGGCGCGGCGCGGACGACTTGATCCCTTCTGGACAGGGGCGGCCACAACCCCGACCAAGTCGACCATGGTGCCCTGAGTGGCCGCGGCGCCGTGGAGAGCTGCTCCAAGGTGAAACACTCGATCAAGGCCGAGAAGGCAAGCGACGACGACGGTCCGGACAACGCCTGCGCGAAATCCGCCGCCGCGGCGGCGTCTTGGCGTGATGGTCGAGGCGTGACGGTCGGTGGGCCTTGAAGTCGGTGTTGTAGGCGTCAGTACGACATCATCCTTGAAAACCGATCGACAATCGATCAGTCTTCATGGTGCTTTCGCTCATGTCCCTTCGTTCCTGCACAATTTACGCGATCCCCTCCTCCGCCTGGGGCGAGCACGGCCGCGTCGCTTCGTCGGCTCTATTCAACCTCGATCCACACGAGCTGGGACGCCGGCTCGAACACCCCGTCCGCCGCGGGGATGCCCGCAAGCTCGTTCGGCACCGTCCACGTCTGCCCCGTGAACGAGACCACGCTCACCGACCACGCGCCCTTCGGGAGCTCCGTCGGGTTCATGACGATCTCCTCATTGCCGTCCGCGAGCGTGTGCGACGCCGCCGGCAGCCACGCGACCTCGAGCGACGGGAAGAACGCCGTCTCCCCAGGCAACACCAGCCCCGTGAGCGCGTATGCCGGGCTCGGCACGGCCTCCGCCGCCCACGACTCGCCCTCGGCGAGATCGTTCGCGAACACGAGCGCGCCGCTGTCATCGACGCCCGGGACGCCCAGGTACTCGAGGTACACCTTCGGCCACAGGTCCTTCAAACCGAGCGCGCCGAACGAGGGGTGCGGGTCGAACTCGCCGTCGCCGTCGGCGTCCGGGGCCTGCACCGGGAAGATCGCCCCACACGAACCGGGCCCGAACGACGTAGGTCCGGGCAGCGTGTACACCGCGGACCCGATGCCTTGGGCCACGAGCGTAACCCGCTGTGACGTGGGATCGGTCAGCGTGCCCAACGGGTCGACGCTGTTGCCGCCCGACCCGAAGCCCGCGATCGTGAACGCGGGTCGCTCGAACGGGAGCGTGGTGCCGAGGAGCACGGACACGTCGTCCGCGTAGGCGCCGTCGGCGACGACGACCGTGCCGAGGGTCCGCGAGTCGAGGTCGGCGAGGTGCGCGCCGGCGACGTCCCCGCAGGTGGCGCCGCTCATCGCGTCGACGAACGGGCTGAAATTGCGATCCACGTCCATCATCGCGGTGACGATCCATTCGCCGTTCGGGACGCCGCTCACGCTGTACGGAGCCGACATCGCGCCGGTGCCGTCCGACGTGAACGCCTCAGCGGGCACGGTTCCGACGGTGAACGGGCGGCCCGTGCCGTACGGGGGCATCGGGTTCGCCGCGTCCGTGACGAACACCATCGCGGGGCCGGGCGTCTCGACGGGGCCGCCGAGCACGAGGGTTCCGCTGATCACGTTCGCGGGGAACTCCTGGGCCCCGGTGAACGGGTCGGTCGCCGGGACGATCGGGGCCTTGTAGTCGCAACCAGAGGCGACCACGACGATGAGCAGGCTGCCAACGGAATTCATCGTTTTCATTTTCAAAACCGGTAGCTCAGGGTGCCGTAGACGCGCGGTCCGACGGGCTGCCCCTTTGGGTGTTCTTTGAACGCGTCGCCGAGGAACGCGCCGAGGTTCCACGCGCCGACGCCCACCTCGACGTCCTCGCCGGGGATCGGCCGCGCGACGAGCTTGGCGTTCCACACGATGCGCCCGTCGATCGGCTGCTCCACGGTGGTGAGCGCGCCCGCGTCGTCGAACGTGCGCAGCCGCCACACCTGCGCCGACGACCAGCTCCCGTGCAGGGCGAAGTCGATGTCGAACGGGGTGCGGTAGGTGAAGCCGCCGTTGATCTTCGCGGCCGAGGTGGACTTGTCGCGCACCGGCGACTGCCCGGGCGAGGTGACGTCGATGCGCTGGAGATCGACGTTTGCGTAGACGTCGAGGCCGTCGGTGGGGAACAGCTCGGCCTCCGCTTCGATGCCGTAGCCGAGGTACTGGTCGGGCACGTTCACCCAGCCCGTGGTGCCAGCGAGGAAGCCGCCCTCCTCGGCGTTGTAGGCGAGGTCCGCGACCGAGGGCGCGTCCAGGCTCGACAGGTACACGATGTCTGTCAGGCGGTTCGCATAAAGTGTGAGATCGGCCGTGTGGTAGCTCGTCGACTCGTCGTGAAGCCCGACCTCACCGGTGACGATGCGCTCGGGACGCAGCGTCGTGCTGCCGTAGTCGCGCACGTAGGCGACGTCCGTGTCGGTCGGGAGCGTCCACGCCATGTAGCTCTCGATGTGGTTCGGCGCGCGAAACGCGGTGCCACCGGTGGCCCGCAGGCTCGTGTGCGGGGCGACGCGCGCGATGATGGCGCCGCGCGGCGACAGCGTCTCCGACAGCGGCAGCAGCGGGTGCTGGTCGGCGCGCAGCGACGCGACGAGCTTGATCTTGTCGATGGTGGCTTCGTCCTGGACGAAGGCGCTGCCGTGGTGCTCGGAGACGACGTCGGTGATGAACCCCGGCATGTCCGTGCGCTTGTACCGATACCCGATGCCCGCGTTCAGCCGGTGGTGGATTGCGCCCGTGTCGACCTTGCCGTTCGCCTCGGCCTCGACGTCGATGACGTCGGAGTCGACGGTGGACCCGAGCGTGCGGATCCAGTCCTTCGGTTCGGCCCACGCGCCCGCTTCGCCGTTGAGCGAGTTCCAGAACGCGCGAACGTGCACCGGACCGGACGCGGCGTCGCCGCGGAGCCACGTGCTGCGCTGGTCGAGGTAGAAGTCGCCGAGCGCGCCGAGGTTGTAGAACTCGGAGACGCCGTCGACGAACCCGCCCGAGACCGACGCGAAGCTCTCCTTGCCGAACGTGCGGTCGATGCGGCCGGTCGCATGTAGCGCCTGCTGGCCGAGGTCCTGGTTCGCGACCGGGAAGTCCATCGACTCCGTGTTCGGGTCGACCTCTTTCGCCCAGCGCCCGGCCCGATCGTAGCCGACGGACGCGCGCCAGGACGTGCGGTCGCGGCGCCCCGACAGCAGCGCGTTGCCCGACGCGTAGCCGGTGGTGCCGGCGTCGACGCGCACCTCGTTCTTCCCGTCACCCGGCGTGCGCGTGATGATGTTCACCACGCCCGTCACGGCGTTGGCGCCGTAGACGGCCGAGCCGGGGCCGCGGATGATCTCGATGCGCTCGATCTCGTCGAGCGACACCGTGAGCGTGTTCCACAACGTGGTGCCGAGGAAGTCCACGTACGTGGAGCGGCCGTCGAGCAGGATCAGCACCTTGTTGTTGATCTCGCGGTTGAACCCGCGGATGGACAGGTCCGTCTGGCCCGACGCGAGGCTCATCGCGTCCACGCCGACGACCTGGCGCAGCAGATCGGGCACCGAGGTGGCGCCCGACAGGCGGATGTCCTCTTCGGTGAGCACGGTGACCGCGGACGGCGAGTCGATCGGCTCCTGGCCGTAGCGCGACGCGGTGACGACGATGCGCGTGTAGGCGTCTTCGATGAGGTCGACGGCGGGCAGGTCGGGGAGGTCGGGCGGCGGCGGCGCGACCACGACTGCGCCTTCGACGGGCGTGCCTTCAACCTGAGTACCCTCGACGGGAGCGCCCTCTGTCGGCACGAGGACCGACCCCTCGGCGATCGCGGCGGTGAGCGCGTCAACCTCGTCGAGTTTGGCGCGCACCTCCGTCGACAGCGCCTGCAGGCGCTCAAGGACCTCTGGTGCGACCGCTGAGCCGCTGGTGGTGGGCGTCGGAGCGGGTGCTACCGGGGCCACGACAGGCGTCCGCTCCTGCTGGAGTCGGGCCTCGATCACCGCGATCACGGGCGTAACGTCGCCAGCCTTGTCGGGGGCGGCGTCGGCGAACAGCTTGTAGTACGACAACGCGTTCGTCAGGTCGTCGAGGTCCTGGTAGGTGCGCGCGATGTTGTAGAGCGTCGACGGGTGCGGGTACGCCTCCTGCGCGGCGAGGAAGTGCTGGAGCGCCACCTCGTACTGGCGGGCCTTCGCGGACTCGAGGCCCTCGACGAAGTGGCGGCGCGCGTCGTCTTTTGGATCGGCGAACGCGACGGTGGGGACGAGCAGAGCGAGGGTAAGGAGGACGATGCGACGCAAGGCGGGGCTCCGGGCGGTCACCGGCATCCTACGATAGATTCACAAAAGCGGCGCGACGAGCGGCTTCACCACCGCCTCCGGGCCCACGACGGTGACGATCTCGTGCCCGACACACTGAGCGAGCGTGGTTTGGAGATCCGCCGGCGCGACCTTCTCGAGGCGATCGCGACGACCGAACACCGCGACCAGGCCGCCGGCGTCATACCCCTCGACCAGCCGATCGACGACGTCATCGCCGGTGTGCCAGGCGAGCGGGAGCGTGGCCGCCCGGTGGACCTTGACCGCCGCCACGAGGTCCGCTGGCGCGGCGCGCTGCAGGCTCGCGAACGACTCCAACACGGCGCGCGCGGCTTGACCGGCCTGCGCGGGCGCCACCGTCGCCCTCACCGAAAGCACGTCCGGGGCACCCGGCGCGTGGATCAGCCGCACGGCCGGCGTATACGTGAGCCCAGAACCCTCGCGGAGGGACGTCCACGCGAGCTGCTCCACGGTGCCGCGCAGCACGTGCCCGACCTCATCGTTGAACGGCTTCACCTGGCAGGCCACCTCCACCGTCGCGAGGGCGCCCGTGGCGTCGAACACCTGCACGGAACGCGCCGCGGCAGCGGTGGCCGGCGACAGCGGAGGCGCCGCGGGGATCGGCTTCTTTGGCTGCTTCCACGACGCGAACCGCGTCCGGGCGTAGGACAAGACCTCGTCCGGGTTGACGCGGCCAACCACGATCAGCGTGGCGTTGTCGGGGCGGTAGACGTTCTGGACCCAACGATCGAGCTCGTTGGCGTCCACCAGCTGCGCACGATCGACCCACGCCTCCACGCCTAGACCCAGCGGGTGGCCTGCGTACAAGTGCGCGTCGCGGGCGGCCTGCGCGCGGCTCGCGGGGTCGGCCGCCATCGCTTCGGCGACGTCCTGCCAGCCGTGCAGCGCGTCGGGGCGCCAGTCCTCCACCGCCTCCGCGCTCATCGCGAATCGTCCGAGCAGGTAGAGCGCATCGTCCACGTTTCCCGACGACGTCGTGAGGTGAGCCGTGCGCGACACCGCTGAGGTCGTCACGTCCCACTCCGCTCCGATGGCGAGCTTCGCGATCCCGAAGCTGAACGGCAACGGCTCGGGATGAAATCCCGTCACGCTCCACGCGAGCGCGTCGGTTCCGACTTCAGGCTCGGTCACCCAGCCGCCGCCGAACCGGAGCGCCACGTGGGCGAGCGGGGCGTCGCCGTAAGGGTAGACGACCACTTTCATACCGTTCGGAAGCGTCTCCTGGCGGAGGGTGGCGAGCGCGAACGGCTCGCCGACAGGCGTTTGGCTCGACGCCGCGACCAACGGCAGCTGCCGAACCAGCCCGTCCGCCGGTGGGGGCGCGCTCGCCGACCAGGCGCTCTCACGCTCCGAGGCGCCCTCGTCAGCACCGCTCACGTCGGCGCCCGGCGGCAGGAACACCGCGTAGACCATGCGCTCGGGCGACAGCCACGTCTTGGAGAGCGCGTCGGCCGAGGTGAGGTCGAACTTCTCGAGCTGGGTGAGCGAGTCCGTGGACCACGTCGGCGACCCGATGATGTGCGAATACAGGACCGGATCGATCGACGACGTGTCCCACGGACCGGCCGGCACGTCGAAGCGCCGCAGCGTCTCGCCAAACAGCGCTGACCGCGCCTGATCGAACTGCCCATGCGCGAGATCCGTCGACAACACCTCCACGGGACGCCCGGCGCGCACCTCGCGCAACACGCGCTCCAGCGAAGCGCGCGGGGCCAGGGTGAGCGCGCAGGTCGCCAAGGAGGCGCGCAGACCAGGCTGGTAGGCGCACGACACGTCGAGCAGGCCCCGCGTCCCGAGGCGCTGGTCGACCTGTTCAAGAGAGGACCGCAGGTACATCACAGCGATGCGCGCCCCGAGATCGTTGGCCGAATAGCCGGGCGGCATCGACCACCCGAGCAGCACCACCGGGCGCTCGATCGGCAGCTGCTGGGTTCCCGCGTCGGCGCGCACCGGCGCGACCGGAGCCGAAGACGCTGCGACTGCGCGCGGCGAGCAATCCCCCTTCTTGGGGAAGGCGCCGGACCGGTCCTTGTAGAGCAGATCCTCGCCGAACGCCTTCTCGAGCATCGGCTGAAGCGTTCGGGCGTTCACGTCACCTGCGATCGCCACCGTGACGTTCTCGGGCCGATACCAGGTGCCGCGCCAGGTGTTCAGCTCCGACAGGCCGATCGACGCGAGGTCGCCCTCCGAGGCCGACGAGGCCGTCGAGTACGGGTGGCCCGCGGGAAACAGGACCGTGCGCAGCACCGCGTTCGCGTCGACCGCGCCTCCACCGAGCCCCTCGGCGAGCTCGCGATGGACGACGGTGCGCTCGGTCGCCAAGGCCGCGTCATCGAGCCCCGCGATGGGGTCGACCAGCCGCGCCGCCTCGAGCGCGAGCAGCTCTGGCAGCGCCTGTACCGGCCCGATCGTGGTGAACGCGGTCGTGTCGAGCATCGTCCAGCCGTTGTACTCCGCGCCCAGGCTGAGCAGGCGCTCGCGGACCGTCGCTCCGCCCCCCGGACGAGCCAGGAACCACGCATGTTCCAGCAGGTGCGGCGTCTGGCCAGCGCGGGCGTCCGCGTCACCGAACCCACCGTCCACCACCGTCGTCACGCTCGCGAGGTGCTGCCGGCTGTCGTTCTGGATGGTGACGCGCAGCCCCGAGGGGAAACACAGCTCGGACACAAACGAGTCCGGTTCGGGCACGACGAGGGTGAACGCGGGAGGCTCGTCCGCGCGGGCGCTCGGGATGAACCAGGAGATGGCAAGGACGATTTTCATGGACGGATGCTCGCTTATCGCGACACCTGCGTCAACTATGGCAGCTGCTCGAGCAGCTTGTCGACCCGCTCGCGCGCGTCCTGGCCGCGCGCCGTCGTGGTGCCGTCGAGCGAGTCGTAGTCCACGACGGACGCGCCGAGGGCGAGCCCGAACGCGCGATCGTGGAACTCCATCGCGACGAGCCTCGCGAACGCGGCGTCGTCGATCGGCAGCTGACCCTCCTCGGGCGCCGGCCGGTCCACGTCGGTACACGACAAGGTCGCCCCCGAGGCGCCGAACAAGCAGACCGATACGGACTGGGCGTCACCGTCGATTCGCACGCTGAAGCCGCGACCGTCCGCGCTGAACCGCGGCGAGCGCCACAACATGTCGCCCACCGCGTCGGGGACGGCGCCCGGGGTGTCCACCGCCACCGAGGCCGGCACGCGCAGGTTGAGGCGTCGAAACACGCCGGGGTCGTGCAGCAGCGCGTCTTCCTGGTACGCGAGGGCCTGATCGAGGTCCCCGTGGCGCCACGCGAGGTCCCCCGCGAGCGCCGCGACCCGAGCGCGCAGCGCGACCTCCGACGTCGACAGCTGCGCGAACGCGCGGTCGGCGTGGGTGAGCACCGCTTCGCGATCGCCGGCGCGCCAGGCGAGCTCCGCGCGGTACGCCTCGTAGTAGCCCGAGGCCGCCGGCAGCTCCTCGTTGGGCTCCTGCGCCTCGAGCACCGCGGAGATCACCCCGTCTCCGGCGATCGGGAACAGGTCGCCGAGCTGCCACGGCGGGATGTACACGCCGCCGTCCATGTACGGGCGCACGGTGCGAGCGAGGCGACGCTCGTCGACGAGCACGGCGGCCACACGCCGACGGTCGCTCCAGTCCTGGAAGTCGGGTGCCCACGACGCGAGCCAGTGCGTCCAGCGCATCCACACGCCATACGTGGACGCCTCCTCGTCTTCACGCGCGCGCAGCGCCTTGCGAATCGACGTGCGCAACAGCAGCGCGGCCCCGCGCGACTGCTCCTCACCTTCGGAGTTCATCGCGCGGCGGTCGGGGAACGCGATCGCGCGGTCGATGATCGGCATCGCGCGGTCCGGTCGCCCCGCAGCGAGCAGGAACCGCGCGAGGAACACGTCGGTCTCGGCGCGCGACTGGTCGCGCATGTCCGCTGGCTGTCGCGCGCGCCACGCCTGCATGTTCTCGACCGCGCTCAACGCCTCGGAGCCGCGGCCTTCGAGCACGTACAGCCAGGACAGGTACCCCCACGGGTTCGTCGCGTTGTTCGTCCCGCCCGTGGTCGCCTCCTTGTACAGGCGCTCGACGAGGCCGTGATCGAAGACCGTCATCGCGCTGCTCGCGGCGTTGCACGCGTCCACGGTGAGGTCCGGGCTCGCGTCGGTCCGCTCGTGTTCGTAGGCGGCAAAACAGGCCGCGTTGCCCGCCTCGCGATGCCCCGCCTCCGACTCGAGCACGCACAGGACGTTGTTCCCGAGGGACTGCTGCTCGCGGTCCTCGCTCGCGAGCCCGGCCTCCGCGACGGCGCGCGCCTCGTCGTCGCGCCCCAACTTCATCAGCGCCCAGCCGCGGTCCGCGCCGACGTCGGGGTCGAAGAACGCGTCATGGTGGTCCATGATCGACAGCTCGGCCTCGAAGTCTTCCTGCAGGTGGGCCGTGTTGTAGCGGTACCAGACGAGCAGGTAGTGCCTCTCCCACGGCGTCTCCGAGCCCGGCGCCGGGTAGAGCCGATCGTAGAGGCGATCCGCCTCGTCAAAGTGGAACCGCGCCTTGCCGAGGTTGCCGTCTTCGTCGCTGTACGCGCGCCCTACCGCGTAGTGCGCGACGTAGCTCTCGGGGTCCGTGACGAGCAGCTCTTCCGCCAGCCGCCGCGCGGTGAGGAGGTTGTTTGCCTCACACTCCTGCCAGATCGCGTCTTCGGCCGTCACTGCGCGGGGTGGGCGTCGAGGAACGCGCCGATCAAGGGGTAGACCTCGAGCGGCGCCGTGGTGCCGAGGACGGCGTCCACATGTCCGTAATCGCGCGAGAAACCTGTCGCCGTGCCGGCCAACACGTAGTCACAGGCCGGAAACAGCACACAGGTCGCCTCGACGTTCGCCGGCGGGACGACCTTGTCGTGCGACGCACCGATCGCGAGCAGCGGCACGTCAGCACCGTGCTCCACCCACGCCGAGCCATCGACGCGGGTGATCGTGCCGGCCTTCATCCACGATGCCGCCTGGCGCGCCATGGGGCGCGACAGGTCGGTGAGCGCCACGCGTGCGAGCCCGTTCGCCACTGGAACATCGAGGTTCTCGCGATCCGCGATCAGGCCGAAAAGAGGTGTCTTGAGGCCGAACATGGCGGACGACCACCGCGCGAGCACGGCCCCGGGGAACCGCCCGCGGCCCGCGAGCGCCCAACCGACGTGGCCCAACGCGCGGTGCTCCCACAACGTGTCCGGAAACGTAGCCGGCGAGCCAATCGTCACGCCGGCGGCGATGCGATCGGGCCACTGTGCGAGGGTGGTGTACAACAACATGCCGCCCATCGAGTGGCCCACCCAGGACACCTGCGCGTCGCCGGTCACGCCGCGCACGGTGTCGAGGATCGCGGGGACGTCATGCACGGCGAGGTCGTCGAACGTGATGCTGCGACGCGCTCGGCGCGACGGCGCCACCGTGTCTTGATCCCCGCGCAGGGCGGGGATCCACACGTCGTAGCCCCGCTCCTGGAGCCAGGCCGCGAGCGAGACCTCGGGGCGAAAGTCCCAGTTGTAGTGGTTGGCGCCCATCCCGTGCACCAGCAACACCGGAGGGCCGTCCGCTGCGTAGTGGCGGATCTGGCCCGTCCAGCCATCATCCGTCGTATAGGTGACCGACGACGATGGCACCATCGACGGATCGAGGTGCCGCGCACATCCGACGGTGAAAGCCAACATGCCGATGACGAGGGGACGCCGCATCACGTGCAGGTTATCCGCCCCTCTGGTGTGACGCACGATGCGAGCGTGGATCTACAATCATGCGTTCGCGCCGCTCACGGTACGTTGGTACCGGAGCGTGCTCGAACAGGTACAGCCCGGGTCCGGCCTGCTCGACATCGGAGTCGGCACGGGCCGGTCGCTCGTGGCAAACGGCGACCTCGTTCGCAGCAAGAACCTGCGCGTCCATGGCGTGGACATCGACCCTGACTACGTCAAACAGGCGCGCAAGGCCGTCACCGAATCGGGCCTGTCCGAGGCCGTCACGATCGACCTGCAGTCGATCTACGACCACCAGGGCGGTCCCTACGACGCCGCCTACTTCGGCGCCAGCTTCATGTTGATGCCCGATCCATCCCGCGCGCTGAGGCACGTGAGCACCCTACTCAAGCCAGGCGGCCGCGTGTATTTCACGCAGACCTTCCAGGAGACGCGCAGTCCCCTGATGGAGAAGCTCAAACCGTTCCTCGTGCACCTGACGACGATCGACTTCGGGCATGTCACGTACGAGGCCGACTTTCTCAACGTCGTCGATGACGGGGGGCTGAGCGTGATCGAGAACGCCATCCTCCGCAAACGCGGCGCTCAGACGTTCCGGCTCGTGGTCGCGGAGCCTCGGGCCGCCGCCTAATGGGGTGGGCGCGGTGCGGGCGACCGGTTTCGTGCGCCGCGGCCTTCGGCGTCCGGGTACGGCAACATCGTCATCTTCACGACAGCAGTGCCGTCGCCGGGGTACGTCGCGATCGTCTGCATCGGGCGCTCGGCCACCCACCAGGGCGCGTCGGGGAGCACGTCGACGACGGCTTCTTCGCCCCTCCAATATGCCACCACCTCCCCCGTCGCGTGGCCTTCCTGGCCGTTCACGTCGATGACGAACCGGCTGTGGGCCTCGCCGTCCCAGCGTCGCGACAGGTCCGGAATCGCCGGCGAAAACGCGACGTGCAACACCGGCGTAGCGCGGCCCCACTGCACGACCGTGGCCCCCGTCGTCTCGAACGCGCCATCCCGGTGGACACCTTCGATCACGAGGTCGCGCAGGTCCTGGTGCTGCGCGAGCACCACGTGTTCGCCGTCCTCGCGCACGGTCCAGTCGGACTGCACCACGCCGTCGGGCACGCGATGGGCCACCGCGAAGCCCCCGTCCGTCGGTGCGATCGACAGGTCGGCGGCCGCGAGCCCCGCCTGAGTCTGCACCAGCGCCATGCGAAACGGCACCAGGCCGACGATGTGTTTGAGCGGGTCGGGTTTGGACGCGAGGTGCATCGATCCACTCGTCGCCATCGCCCGACTCGACACGTCGAGCACCGCGAGCAGGCTGCCGCGGGAGTGGCCCATCGTGCCACCGTTCCGCTTAGGCTCGAGCGCCTTGGGTGCGGGCCCGCGGTAGGTGACCTCGACCTGCTCGCCGTCGACGTTCTCGTAGGCGATGTGAAGGTCGATTCCGTCCGCGGTCGCCTCACCGGCCACCACCATCGGCCGCTGCACGCGATGAACCGGAAGCTCGGGAAGGAACGTGTCGAGGCCGTCGATCTCGGAGACCACGGTCTGCTCGAGCGTGCCGAGCCGCGCGTCCTTCGCGAGCCAGATCGGACCGTCGGGACCGGTGACGCGCGCGTACTCGTGCATGTCCCAGGCGTCGGACCGATCGACCATGACCAGGTCGAGATCGTACGCCACACCCCAAGGCAGCACGGGAAGCACGGGAAACACGGTGCGAGCGTCGTCGAGGTAGTGCACGGACGCGGGCAGCTCGGGGTACGCGTCGACGCGCTCGAACGCGCCAGTGACAGGCCCCGACGGCATCAGCTGCTTCAAGCCGCAGCCCGCCAGCAGCACGAGCAGGGGCGACACCCTTAGCCTTCGACCGCGACGCTCGGCGGAGCGCGCCGGAGGTCCACCGGCTCGTCCTGCCAGGACGTGAGGAGGTGCTTCACCACGTCCCGCGTGGCCGTCCACACGTCCTGTTCGACAGGCTCGAGACCGTTCTTACGGCACCAGGCGCGGATGGTGGCTGCGGCCTTTGGCTGGTTCAAATGCGAGATCTTCGGGAACAGGTGATGCGCCATCTGCGCATCCAGGCCGATCCAGAACCAACGTCCGATCGGGCCGAGCGTGACGGTCCGCGCGGTCAGCACCTGCAGCGACCAGCGATCGTCCCACTGGGCGGCGAGCGGGAGGCCTGTGTGGCCCAGCATGAAGATGTAGCTCAGCATCACGCCGACGCCCGCGAACAGCACCATGTAGATGGCGAGCGTCCACCCGATTCCCACGAAGTACGCGGGAAGTGCGATCCACAACACGTAGTGCATGACCACGCCGAGCAGGTCGACGGCCCAGGCGGCGTCAGCCTTCCCCTGCACCAGGTGCTGCGACAGCACGGTGATGCTGCGCACGCGCATCAGCAGCGAAAGGAAGGCCGAGAGCGGCCACAACATCACGGCCTGCAGGTTCCGTTGGAACCACTGCAGCGGAGCTGGCATCGCGTCGTAGTGGACCTTCGCGACGACGACGGGCCCGAGCAGCAGGTCGCGATCCTTGCCGAGGACGTTCGGGCTGCCATGGTGGAGCACGTTGTGTTTGTACTTCCAGAACGTGGAGCTCACACCCGACACGACGCCGAAGGCCACCGAGACGAGCAGATCGTTCTGCCACTCCTTCTCACAGGCGGCCCCGTGGGCGCCCTCGTGGCCGATCATGATGGCCGTCCCGAGGAACAAGGACGCGGGGATCAGCGCGAGTAGCGCCCACCACGACGAAGACGCGAACACCACGAGCGTGATCGCCAACGCGAGTCCGGTCGCAAACGCGAACTTCAACCAGGTCCGGTACGTCGGCGCGTCGAAGCAGCCCGCGGCGGTGAGTTCCTGCTGCAGCGCCTTGTACGACTCGGACGAAACCATCCAACCACCAATGCAAAGAGGAGACCTGTAGTCGTCACTATTATCCTATCGACGCCACAGACGCCCGACGTGGGGCCGAACACGCGCGCGCATTGGCCAGGGGACTCGTCCGCCGGTTATCCGCGCGCTTGGAGGCCTCCATGGCGTTCGTGTTCCCGCTGCCCGAGATCGGTGAAGGAATCGTCGAGGGCGAGGTCGTCGCGTGGAAGGTGGGTGTAGGCGACGCCGTCCGCGTCGATCAGCCCCTGTGCGACATCATGACCGACAAGGCGACGGTGGAGATCAGCTCCCCGCGCGCCGGCACGGTGACGACGCTGTTCGGCAAGCCCGGTGACATCATCAAGGTGCACGCCCCGCTCGTCGAATTGGACGAAGGCGGAGCCGCGAAAGCTGCTCCTGCAGCCGCGCCCGCGCATGCCCACGCCGCCGCAGCGCCCACACCCGTCGCCGCAGCGCCCATTGCAACGGCCAGCGGCGACACGCGCGCTGCCCCGGCCGTTCGGCGCCATGCCCGTGAAGAAGGGCTGGACGTGCATGCGATCGCGGGCACAGGCGCCAAGGGGCGCGTCACCCACGCGGACGTCGACGCCGCCGTAAAGGGCGCCCCTGCGATGCCGCTCGCCAAGGTTCCCGTCGCGTTGCCCCAGGTCCGGGCGAGCGCGGGCGACACGCGCGTGAAAATCATCGGTCTGCGGCGGAAGATCGCCGAGCAGATGCGCAAGTCGCGCCAGACGGCCGCGCACTTCACGTACGTCGAGGAGGTGGACTGCACGCGCCTCGTCGAGTTCCGCGAACGCTTGAAGGGCCGCGCCCAGAAGGCGGGCGTCAAGCTGTCGTTCCTGCCGTTCTTCGCCAAGGCTTGCAGCATCGCGTTCCGCGAGTACCCGAACGTGAACGCGGTGATGGACGAGGACAAGGGCGAGCTCGTCGTGCGCGGTGATCACAACATCGGCTTCGCGGTGGACACCGCGAGCGGGCTGTTCGTGCCGGTCGTCAAGAACGTCGAACAGAAGACGATCCTCCAGATCGCGGCGGAATTGGCCGACCTCGCGGATCGCACACGCGCCGGAAAGGCCCGCGCGGACGAGCTGACCGGCGGGACGTTCACGATCACGGGCGTCGGCAACATCGGCGGCGTGCTCGCCACGCCGATCTTGAACATCCCCGAGGTTGGCATCCTCGGCACCAACGCGATCCGCGACCAGGCGGTCGTGCGCGACGGGCAGATCGTCATCCGCAAGATGATGATGCTCTCGAACAGCTTCGACCATCGAATCATCGACGGGGCCGTCGGCGCGCGGTTCACCGCCGTGGTCAAAGAGCTGATCGAGGCCCCCGAGTCGCTCGTGTTGGAGCTCGCGTGAGCCTGGCGGCGGCGCTCGAACGGGTGCGCGCGGCCGACCGCGCGCTGCAGCAGAACGCTGAGCTTCCCCTCCCGCTCGGCAACCTGGACGCGCTCGTCGCCGGCGCGGTGAGCGGGCTTGACCCGAACGACTGGTGGCTGCCCGGGCTGCGTGAGCAAGCAGGCGGCGCTCTCCGCGACCGCAACGTCGTTCCGCCCTCCGCCCACCCCGCGCTGCGCGCCCTGGTCGCGGTCGGGCTCGCTGCGGCGAACCCCGAACAGGCTGCGTTGGTACATCTTGGCGTTGGCTCGCTGTCCGACGGCGCGTTCCACGAGGCGCTCAACCTCGCCGCTCTCCTGCGGGTGAACGTGGTGTTCCTCGTCGCCGTACACCCGCTCGACGGCGACGCGCCGCTCGGGCGCCAGACCGCGGCCTCCGCGGCCGATCTCGCGCGGGCCTACGGCATCGGCGTGCAGGTCGTGGACGCGACGGACGCGGCAGCCGTGCAGGGCGCCGTCCGGGCCGCGCGGGACGATCGCGGCCCCAACGTGATCGAAGCGCGCCTGCCCCCCCGGTAGCGGTGCCACAGCTTCCGTCAATCGACCCCGAGTCCACGCCCGAGGCAGTCAAAGGGTGGCGGATCCGCAATCCGACCTCGCCAAACGGCCCATCGCTGCGAAACGCGGCATTCGTTCGTCGGCGCGCTCCGGGACGGAGGCAGAATCGTGGATTGGGCCGGTCTTGACGGACGGACACGTGGATTCGCCATGCCTTGACGCGTTACAGAGCCGCGTGACCAGCCCCGACAACGCGCAGACCGACCGACCCCTGATGCTGACGATCGGCCTGTCGACCGTGCTCGGCGTCGGAAAGCTCGTCGGTGGCCTGCTCACCGGCAGCCAGGCCGTGCTAGCGTCGGCGGCCGACTCGATCGGAGACGTCGCGGTATCGGCCGCCAACCTTTGGCTGATGCGGCACGCGCGAAGGCCCGCCGACGAGGACCACCCCTACGGGCACGGCAAGATCGAAGGCCTCGCGTCGCTCGCGCAGGGCGTGTTCCTGACCGCCGTGATCGTCGGCGTCGGCTACCGCGCCGTCCTGTCGCTCCTCGAGGCGACGCCCCACACCGTGCTCGCCTGGCCGGCGCTCGCGGTCATGATCGTGTCCCTGATCGGGTCGACAGGCATCGCCGCCTTGCTCGACCGCGCAGCGACGCGCACAGGCTCGCTCATCCTGCGCGCCGACGCCGCCCATTACCGCATGGACCGCTGGACCGCGAGCGCCACGATCGTCGGCCTGATCGGAACGCTCGCATTCAACGAGCCCCGCGCGGACTCCCTCGCGGCCCTCGTCGTCTGCCTGATCATGGCGCGGGACGTGGCGTTGCTGCTACGCGACGCCGTCGACGAGTTGATGGACAAGGCGCTGTCGCCCGAAGAGATGACGCGCATCAAGACCGTGCTCGACCAGAAGCGCACGCTGCTCGTCGGCTGGCACGACCTGCGCGCGCGCCGCTCTGGCCCGCGCCGGTTCGTCGAGGTCCACCTCGAGCTCGAGGGGTCGAGCACGCTCCACGCCGCCCATGACGTCGCCGAGGTGATCGAGAACGAGCTCCGCGACACGATCGCCGGCTGCGAGGTCATCGTCCACCTCGACCCGGCCTAGCTGATCAGCGCGCGGTGACCGCCGCCGAAGACGCTCCGAGCAGCGCTTCCGACGACCCGACCACGACGAAGGTCCAATCCACGGCCGCGAGCCGCGACCACGCCACGAGCTTCGTGCCCGACGGGTCCTCGACCTCCATCGCGCCGGATACCGCGCCATTCTCAGCGGCGAACGCCGTTGCATAGGGAAACGGCGGTGTTTCAGTGAGCGCGGTGGAGGTCGCGATCGTCTGGCCGCGATCGTCCACCAGCCAGGTATCCACGGGCGCTCCGAGGCCTGGCATCGCGAGCATCTCGTCCACCACGTAGTGCACCGAGACGTCCAACCCTGCGACGCCGAGGAACTGGTCCCCGTGCCACAAGCCCGTGGCCGCCGACACCAGCAGCCCGATCGCGGCGGTGTCGCTGTCGTCTGTCCCCGCCGGGTCCCAGGCGACCGTGCGCCGGGCGCGCGCGTTCTTGTACCAGGTCTGAGCGCGTGGATCGTAGTCGGCGGGGTACCCGCCCGCGCCAGGGACCGAGACCATCGTCCCGTCGTCGAGCGCCACGTAGGCCCACACCACGGGGACGCCCTTTTGCGCCACGAGCGCGGTGTAGTCGGCGCGCGGGAGCAGCTCGGTGGCGTCGCTGTGGCTGGCGAGCAGCACCCGCACGAGCTCGTGGTCGAGGCCCGCCAGGCGCGGAGCGGACGCCGCGAACGACGCGTCGGCGGTGTCTGGCGTCCGCCAGATGATCGGCACGTCGACGGTGATCGAGTCGTGGTAGACGGGGGACACGACCACGGCCGGGTCGCTCGCGCGCGTGTCCGGCGTGACGAAGTGAACGCCGCCCGGAGGCTCGGTGCGCAGCGCGTGCGTCGCCGCGAACGCGAGGCCGCTGAGCAGATACTCGTAGCGCTGCAGCTTGGCGTCCACCGTGCGCGCGCGGGTCGCAACGGCCGTGGAGATCCGCTGCAAACCCTCTTCCCGCACCGCCGCGCGGTACCGGAGGCCTTCGACCACGGTCGCCGCGCCTGCGACGGTGACGCCCACTCCGACGAACAGCGCGACGACGAGCACCAACACCACGCCGAGCGTGGCGGTGCGGTTCTTCGCGATGAACCGCGTCGCGCGCTGCACGAGGCGATCCGGGGCGGCGAGCACCTCCTCGTCGCGCAGGTAGCGGCGCACGTCGTCGGCCAGGGCGTCCACGTCGGCGTACCGTTGGGCCGGCTCGAGCTGAGTCGCCCGCGCCACGATCGCCACGAGCTCGCGGGGAATCGACTCGCCCTCGACGGCGTGGACGAACGGATCGCGCTCGCCCTGCGCGGACCGCCACAACACCTGGGACGGGTTCTTGCCCGAGAGCGCGCGACCCAGCGAAACCACCTCCTGAAGGATGATCCCGAGCGTGTACTGGTCGCTGCGACCGTCGAGGTTTGAATTCCCGCCGTTCGCCTGCTCCGGCGACATGTACGACGGGGTGCCGATCGCCATGCCCACCATCGTGCTCGACGCGTCCGCTGGCGCCTCCTCGTCCGACGACATCTCGGGCCCGCGGCCGATCAGGCGCGCGATGCCCCAGTCCATCACGAGCACCTCGCCGAACGCGCCGATCATGATGTTCGCAGGCTTCAGATCGCGGTGGATGACGCCGCGCGTGTGAGCGTAGTGAACCGCATTGCACACCTGCAGGAACACGTCGAGGCGCGCCGCGAGCGTGTGATCTTCGTCGGGCTCTCCGAGCTGCTGGGTTTGGGTCTTGGCGACGCGCAGGTAGTCCTGGAGCGTCATTCCGCGGACGAGCTTCATCGCGTAGCCGGCGACGCCGTCTGGCCCCGACTCGACCCCATACACCGGCACGATCGCCGGGTGGTCGAGCTGCGCCATGATCTGGACTTCCTGCTGGAACCGCCGCAGCGAGACGGGATCGGTCTTGCCGGTGCCGAGGATGCGCTTGAGCGCGACGTGACGGTTCAGGCGCTCGTCGCGCGCGAGCAGCACCTCGCCCATCGCACCGCGCCCCAGCAACCCGAGCGCGTTCGCCGCCGACCCGCTGCTGTCCGGCTTCGCAGCGGGCTGCGTGAGCTCGACCTCGAGCGTCCCCACGATCTCGCACAGCGTCGCCGTGTCGAGCTCGTTGTCTTTGTGCAGGGACGCCAGGAACGCCGACAGGTCGCTGCCGGGATTCGCAAGCTTGAACTTTGCGAGGCGCGCGTCAAAGTCGCGCGCGAGCGCCGGTGGGAGCCGATCGTGAACGGACTTCATCAAGGGCACTCCGGGTCGACGCGCGGCACGACGCTAGCACGACGATCGGCGAGAAAGCAGCGGTAGGCGTCCTTTGGCTCCTGCAGTTGGAACACGGCCTCGTGGCCGTCTTCGATGCCGTCCTCGCGCACCTGAACGAGCACGCGCGTGTGGTGGTCCTGGTTGCCGGACGCGGGGTAGGCCGTCGTGGTGCTCCCGACGAGCGGTGCGAGCTCCGAGAACGTCCGGTACGTCGCGAGGCGCGGATCGGTGAGCTCGGGCCCCGCGAGGTCGAGCCCCATCGACAGCGACAGCGGGTTCGCGATCGGCGGCAGGATGTAGGTGTCGACGATGCCCTGGAACATCACGACGTCGCGGTCGCGCAGCAGCGCGCCGTGCACGGCCGGATCGGTGGCCTCGCCCGCCCATTGGACGAGCGACAGCGCGGGGTCGGACTCGGTGAGCGGCCTCCCGAGCGCGGCGTAGCCGATCGTGGCCTCCGCGACGGGCCGAACGTTGAGCGGCGACTGCTTGTAGATCACGTTCGCGAGCCACGACCCGCCCGCGCCCGACAGGATCAACGCGTCGTAGCGGGGCTCGACCGCGGCGGCCGTGGGCGCGATCGTGGCGCCCATGCTGTGGCCGAACAACGCGACATGGTCCGTCGCGAACGTGCTCGACGCCGGCGCGCCGTCACACGACGACGTGTCGATCGTCACCCCGTCGAGGAGGTGGGCGTGCAGGGCCACCTCGGCGTCCGCCTCGCGGAAGTTATCCAACATCGCGGTGGGGTTGCCGAGGTTGAACATCAGCAGCTGCGCGTCGCCGCCGGTGGGGTTTCGCAGCCCGCCGTGCGGCAGATCGACCGACAGTCCGGCGTACCCCGCGCGCGCGAACGTGAGCGCCGGCCCCTCCCCCGGCGCGGTGGGCTCGCCGTGGGCGACGGTGTGGACGCCGCGATCGACGAGCGGACGGTCCCCGCCGCCGCCGGTCTGCACCATGACCACGAGCGGCCAGCCACCTTCCGGCGCCGTCGCACGCGGGATCGTCACCCACAGCGCGGAGGGCTCGTTGCGCACGAACATCGGGGCGTCGCTCTCGAACAGGATGCCACCGCCGTCCCCCATGAACGGCGGCTCGCCCTGCTGGTACGTGGGGACGTCGACCGTCGTGTGAAACACGCAGTATTCGTCGAACACGTCGGTCCGTTCGAAGCCCGTCGGCACCGGGGCGCGCGCGAGCATGTCGTCGCGCACGGCCCGCACGGACGCGAGTGGATCGCCCGTCGTGAACACCGCGAGGCCCGCGATGTCGCTCCGCGCGAAGCCGAACGCGCCGAGGCGGTCGAGCGCGTCGAGGTACGCGTCGTTCACCTCGTCGGAAAGACCCTCCGCGCGTGCGCCCGCGGCCAGCGTCGCCATTTGAAGGGACACCCCGAGCGGCGCTCCGTCGGCGTCCCCGAACGAGCGCATCACCACCGCGGCATACCGCGTGTGTTCGCGCAGCGGGCGGCCCTGCAGCGGCAACAGCGACAGCAGGTGCGGCGCGCCGTACGGGCCGCCGATCGGGTCGTACGTGACGTCCACCGGGAAGAGCGAACCCTGTTCGGGGGACGTCGGGTCGACGTCGACGAGCGCCACCGGGCTGCCGCGCTGGATCGAGCGCCAAACGTCGGGGAGCCCGTTGGGGTCGACGTCGCCGTCGAGTGTGAACAGGATCGCCGTGCTCCGACCGAAGCCGTCGGCGCCGTTCACGAGCCCGTGGACGGTGCCGGCGAACAGGTTGTCCCCGACGCCGGGCCAGGCCGACACGTCCACGCGCCCGTCCGCGTCCCGGCGCTCGTCGCTCGGAAACGGCGACGCGAAGAAGTCCGTGCCGAAGTTCATCTGCGGCGTGACGCCGGGGGTCGCCTCGGGGGCCGACGTACACGCGAACAGGACGGTCAGCAGCTGCACGGTCGACTCCCGGAACCCACGTTCTCCGGTCCTCTTACCGCGGTGGGGGGACGACGTCCGGCCGCGGCCCGGCGAGGTGCCCGGAGGGGGCGCGAAGCGCGTCCCGCGGGCGTGACGGAGGCGCAGCCGACGGCGCGAGCCGCGAGACCGAGCCGCAGGCGAGCCCCGCAGGGGACCGACCCGCGCAGCGGGTCGCCGCCATACCTCAGCAGGTAGAACGGGTCGGAAGGGCGCATTGAAAAAGTAGAACAGCACGGAAGGGCGCGTGCCGCGTTCAGCGCGACGGAGGCCAACGCGAAACGCGGCGTTGTCTCGTTGCGGCGATGCGCGCGAACTCGTCGAAGCGCCCTTCAGGACCGTTCTACATTCGCGAAGCGCCCTTCAGGACTGTTCTACCGGCCAGGGCCCGCCGCCAGACCTGCGCTACACCAACGCGCGTCGGCCGAGCTGCTCGCGCAACAGGTCCAGACGCGCGTGGACCTCCTCCGTCGAGAGCTGCCGATACCGCTCGGGGAGCATGTTCCGCGAGCTCGACTCGAACACCGCGAGCATCTCCATGAACACGAGCATGCGCGTGTCCCGCGAGGGCACCACGTCCGCGGTCGCCGCGAGCACATCCGCGGTCGTCACGGTCGCGTCTTCGTCTTCGGCCGCCTTCGAGGCCGCCGCGAGCACCACGGCCTCGAGCTCGGCCGCCGAGTAGCCGGCGGTCGCCTCGGCTGCAGGCCGCCAATCGACGTCCGGCGCGAGCGGGAGCTGGTTCTTTCGCGCGCTGGCCTTCAGCACCGCGAGCCGCTCTTCGACCTCCTCCGGAAAGAAGAACGGGATCTTCAGGTCGAACCGACCGGGCCGCTTCAGATCGGTGTCGAGCTTGTCGGGGCGGTTCGTCATCATCAACATCACGACGCGGCCGCGGTGGCGCGTGTCCGACATGAACTCCTTCAGGCGCGCGATCACGCGGCTGCCGACGCCGCCGTCGTTGTCCGACATCGACAAGCTACGGTCGGCTTCGTCGATGATCAGCAGCACGTAGCCGAGCGCGTCGACGAGGTTGAGCACCTTCTCGAGGTTGGACTCCGTGGAGCCGACCCAGCGGTCGCGGAAGTTCTTGAACTTCAGGCAGGTGAGACCGCACTCAGCGGCGAACGCCTCGGCGATGTACGTCTTGCCGGTGCCCATCGCGCCGACGAAGATCATGCCCATCGGGACGCGGTTCTTGTGGCCCGACTTCACCGCGTCTGCGACGCGCATCAGGTTCGCCTTCACGCCCTCCATGCCGCCGACGTGGGAGAAGTCGTGCTCAGGCGCGACGAGCTCGACGAGCCCGTGGCACTCCTGCTCGATGATCGCCTTCTTGCGCCCGCTCACCGTGCGGAACGTGATCGCCTCGCCGGTCTGGCGCGCGCCGCGGAGGATGGCGCGGATCTGCACGAGCGAAAGGCCTGCGGTGACCTTCGCGAGCGCCTCGACCGTCATCTCCAGCTTGATGGTGGACATGTCCTCGGCCTTGAGGAACCGCACGCGCTCGTCCGCGTCCGGAAACGGCACCTGAATCGCGACGAGCTGAGGTGAGCTCACCACGCGCCGCGCGACGTCCGTGAGGTGCTCGGTGACGAGAATCACGAGGTTGTCGGTGCCGAGGAACGCCGGGTCCGTGGACCAGCGCTGCACCGTGACGAGCGACTGCTTGTCCTCAAGGGACGCAAACGAGAGGTCGCCGGCAGGCGCGACGGTCTCGAAGTAGTCGATGACCACGCCGGAAGCCTGCGTCGGGTCGGTGATCAGCTCCTCGATCAGGCCCACCGCGGGGCCCGGCGACCGCGGCCACTGCTGCATCAGCTCCTCGCCGGCCATCGCGCGCTTCGCGTCGACGGCGCGCTGAAACCGCTTCTCGTGGCCCTTGTCGGGGAACAGGAAGCCCTGCGACACGTTGTACGACGCGACGATGTCGCGCGTGCGGCCGAGGAACCGCTCGAGGAACGCGCGAAGATCGACCCATTCGGTCTTGCCGTCCTGCTCCCAGGCGTGAAGATCGCGCACGCTGCCGTGCACGAGGAACAGGCTCGCCTCGCCGGCGACGTACCGATCGCGCAGGTCGCGGGTCCAGGCGGGGAGTCGGGGTGCGTCGGCCATCGGGTGCCTCCAACCGGTTTGTATCACCGATGATGCGATAGGGGGCGGAGAGGTTGCTCGTGCTGAGTCCCGCGGCCGTGCTGGGTCGGATCACTGGGGTGCTGGTCGCGATTGGCGCCATTGCACTTGCCCTTGCGACGGGCCTTTCAATCCTCCAGGATGGGCTGATGCTCGCAGTGACGCTGGGCCCGATGTCGACGGGCAACGCCAACTCGAACCAGTTCGCCATCGCGATGTACGGCTTCTTCCTGGTCGTGGACGTCGCCCAGATCATCGCGTTTGTGTTCGCCGCGGGCCTCGGCGCGACCGGCGCGGTGCGGGCCGGGACCGATGCCCGCGGGAGCGCGTCGATGGCGTTGGCGGGCGCCGTCCTTTGCCTGTTCGCGAACAGCGCCGGCGTGTTCCATCTGGGGGGCATGTTCTGCGGCATCGGAATGCTCGTGGGCGTGGCGTTCAGCCTGGTCCTCGTCGCGCTCGCCTCCGTGGCGTTCGCACGAGCCGCAAACGATGTCGCCGAAGATGACGTCCCGAATGGCTGGTAGGCTGCGGCCATGATTCTGCTCGCCTTGACCACCAACCTCGCCCTCGCCGAAGAACCGTCCCTGCGCCTGCAGGTTCAGCTCGGCCACACCTTCTCGATCAACGCCGTCGTTTACTCGCCCGACGGCGCGCTCGCCGTGTCGAGCGGCAACGACCAGACCGTGCGCGTGTGGGACCTCGCGTCGGGCCACCTGTTGGGCCTCATCCCCACCGGGTCCGAGCCGGTCTCGGCGTTCGACGCGGACGGACTGCTCGTCATCGCGGACCAGCGGCTCACGCGCCGCTTTGACGTGTCCACGATGACCGAGGTCTCCCGCGTGGACGTGGGCACCGGTGCGATCGCGTTGTCCTCTGACGGCTCGACGATCGCGTTCACCAACGGCGACCCGAACAGCCGCGAGCGCGATTCGATGGGGAACTGGGGCTGCGACATGGTGCTCGTCGGGGACGTGAAGTCCGCCGAACTCGAGACCGAGCCGGTGATCTCGGGCAAGGAGGGCTTCTGCCTGCGGTGGATCGCGATGGCCGTCGCACCCGGCGTGGTCGCGGCGACCGACACCGTCACGCTTCGGGTGCGGCCGATCGGCCAGGGAACGGGCCCGGCGTTCGACGTGAAAGGCGCAAACGCGCTCGCCCTCTCCGGCGACGGTGCGCGCCTGGTCGCGATGAACGGCGGACAGGGCCTGCTGCAGCCAGACCTCACCGTTTGGGACGTGGCGACCGGCAAGCGGGTGCGGCGGATCCGGAACGCCGATCCCCACGGCGCAGACGGCGTCGTGGTCGACGCGACCGGCACGCGGGCGCTCGTGGCCGACGACACGACGCTGCGCTGGTTCGACCTCGACGCCGGCAAACGCCTCGGCGAATGGGCGGTGGGGCCGCGCGTGATCGCGCTCTCGCCTGACGGCACGCACGCGCTGCTCGGGCATCGCGACGACGGCGACGTGGACGTGTTCGACCTCGTGACCGGCACGGTGGAGCGAACGTTCGCAGGTCGCGCGCCCGCGATCGCGTCGGTGGCTTTCCTCGACGATCGGGTCGCGTTGGGCGGAACCGACGGCACCCTCGCGGTGTGGTCGCTCGACACCCTGTCGCTCGAGCGTACGCTGAACGTCGGGTCGATGCCGGTGATCGACCTCGAGGCCTCACAGGACGGGCGCACCGTGCTGGTGGCGTTGAACGACCCCCAGAGCGGCGCCGGGTACCCCTCGGCGGTGTGGGACGTGGCGACCGGAGCACGCGTCGCCGAGCTGACCGACGAGAAGGCGACGAGCGGCGCGTTCCTCGAGGGCGGCCGCGTGGTGACGGTCTTCCGCGACACCGTCGCGACGATCTCGTCCGCGACCACCGGCGAGAAGCTCGGGGAGCTCGCGCTCGAGCAGGGTGTGCGCAACGTCGGCTCCAGCGCCGACGGAAAGACGCTCGCCGTGTGCGGGATCGGCGAGCTCTCGACGCGGTCGGCGGGAGCGCTCGACACGCCGCTTTGGTCGGTGCCGTTGAAGTCGTTCGTGTGCACCGAGCTCGACGTCAGCGACGACGCCTCGCTGGTCGCGGTGGCCGGTTGCGGGGGGCGTGACGACGAGTACGGCATCCTCGACGCGATGAGCACCTACGGAACGTCCGGCCCCTGCGAGGTGGAGGTGTGGCGCCCCGGAAACGACGAGCCCGAGGCGACGTTCACGTTCGACGACCCGGACGTTGGGATCATCGGCGTGGCGATCTCCCACGACGGGTCGCGTGTGGTCGCGACGCGCGAAGACGGCCTCGTGCGCGCGTGGGACGTCGCCACCTGGGACGAGATCGGATCGCTCCAGCAGGCGGGCTCCGTGGCCGCCGCCGACATCGCTGCGGACGGGCTCGTCGCCACCGCCGGGCTCGTCGACGCGGCGCGGTTGTGGCGCGTCGACAACGGGTTCGATGTGCAGCTCGCGTCTGACGAGCGCGACGACTGGATCCTGTTCGCCAACAACGGCTGGTTCGACGCCTCGCGCGACGGCGGGGACCTCGTCGCGGTGGTCGGCGGGACCGAGGCGTTCGGCGTCGAGCAGTTCGCGACCCAGACCAACCGCCCCGATCGACTCGCCACCGGCCTCGGACTCGGAGCTCCGGAGCTCGCGGCGCACTGGGAGGCCCGCTACGAGCGCCGCCTCAAGAAGCTCGGCGTGGCTGCGCACGCGCTCGTTGGCGCCGACGACGTCCCCCACGTCACTCTCTCCAGCACCGCTCAGGAAGGTCGCACGCTCGCGGTCACGTTCGACGCCACCGCAGCCGAGGAGGACCTCGTCCGCTACGACGTCTACGTCAACGGCGTCCCCGTGTACGCGGGCGGGCGACCGCTCACGGGCCGAACCGCCACCATCACCGAACAGGTGGCCCTCGGAGACGGCGACAACACCGTCGAGGTCGCCGTGATCGACGCCGCCGGCGTCGAGTCGCTTCGAGCCACCGTCGCGGCGAAGGCGGACGATACCCGACGCGGCGACCTGTGGTTCCTCGGCTTCGGCGTCTCCGACTACAACGACCCCGCCCTGCCGGACCTCGCCCTCGCGGACGACGACGCGAAGGCCCTCGGCGCGAGGTTCGCCGCCATGACTGATTCGTACGACCACGTCCACGTCAAGGTGCTGACCGACGCCGAGGTCACCGCGGCGGCCGTCACGGAGGCGCGCGCGTTCGCGGACGAGGCCGGCATCGACGACACGCTCGTGGTCTTCGTCGCGGGGCACGGCCTGCACGACACCGACGCGAACGCGACCTACTACTTCCTCCCCCACGACGCCGAGTACGCCCGTCTCGCCGACACCGCCGCGAGCTTTGACCGCATCGAAGCGCTGATGCAGGGGGTCGCCCCGCGCAAGAAGCTGCTCTTGCTCGACACCTGTGAGTCAGGCGAGGCCGAGGATGCGTCGCCGCAGGTCGCGGTCGTCGAAGGCGCCCGCGGACTTCCGCGCGGCGTATGGGCCGCCAGCCAGCTCGGGTCGCTATTGCCGCGCCCGTGGCTGTACGATCGGGAGCGTTACATCTACAACGATCTTTCTCGTCGCACCGGCGCGATCGTGTTCTCCGCCTCGCGCGGGGGTGAGTACAGCTTCGAGAGCGCGGACATCGGCCACGGGTTCTTCACGTACGAGATCCTCAACGGCCTGGCAGGCGCGGCCGACGTCGATGACGACGGCGTCGTGAGCGTGGACGAGCTGCGGAGCTACGTGGCGGCGCACGTCGCCGCGATGTCCGACGGTGAACAGCATCCTGTGGTCGACCGGGACAACCTGGCGATGAAGTTCGGGTTCCCGACGACGCGCTAGGGGTCCAACGACCGGTTAGCTGGCGGCTCCCCCCGAGGTGCCCATGTTCGCGTTCTGGTCTGCTGTCGCGTGGAGCGCTGGCGTCGTCGTACCCGAGGCAGCCGCCGAATTGATCGCGTGTGACGACCGGTCGCAGCTCGAAGATCTGCGAGTGTTGGACGCGATCCCAGACACCGTCCCCGCGACGGGCCCGTTCGTATTGTTCCTGGAAGGCAGCCTTCACGCGCTCGCGGGCGATTCGCCGGCGGGGCCCTCGACGGCGCTGCTCGACCGGATCGACACGTCCTCGCCGGGCTGCTGGGTATGGCACCGCACGCCCGAGGGGCTGATGCACATGACGCCCGACCTCACACGCATCGACAGCTGGCTCGCACGCGACGCGGTCAACGGGCTCGCCCGTCTAACACCGGAGTTCCTCGACGCGAGCGTCCAATCGCCGACGGCACCGACGCCCCGCACCACCTGGGTGCCAGACGTGCTCATGCGCTACAACACCGCGCGTGCGCCGGACGGCGGGGTCGAGGGCGAGCCCGCCCTCACCTGCGAACCGTGGGCGGCGGGTACCACCTTCGCGACGGACGGCATTGCCGCGGCGCTGTGGTGCCCGATGGACAAGGCGAAGAAGGCCCTCAAGGCGCTCACGAAGCAGGTCGACGAGGCCGAGGAGTCCGACGACGTGTGGAATCTCGGCCCCGAGGCGACGCTCCAGTACGCCGCTGTACTTCCGGGCGCGTTGCTGCTCGGATCCGATCGCACGCTGATGCTCGATGCGATCGATGGTCGGGGCTCGCCTTGGTGGCCCGACGAAGTCGACTCCTCTGTCGCCGGCGTGTTCCGTCAAAAGCAGACGCCGGAAGGCGCCATCCGGTTCCTTGTCCGGCCCGATGGGGCCCTGTACAACGTGCAGGTCGACGCGACGCCGGACTTCCTGCGCAGCACGCTGGCAACGCAGCCACGGCCCGCGTCCACGCCACCCGCAGCCAGCGTCCCCGAATAGGCCCCTGCCTCTCCCTTCGCGCTGATACCTGGAGGTTCCATTGGCCGACATCGTGTTTCCGCGGCTCGTCGTCGTATCCCACACCACCGTGCAGCACGCCACCCACCTGTGCAGGCCGCTCGTCGGCGTCGTCGGCGTCGCGTACCCGCACGTCGCGGTCGCCACGGGGCTCGAGGGCGCGTCGTTCGTGCTCGCCCAGCGCGGCGAACGCGCCGCCGATGAGGCGCTGATCGCCGCCGCCACCAAGACCACGCGCGCGCAGACCTGGTCGTGGAGCGTGTCGGAACAGTCGGGCTTCTGGCTGTGGAAGCGGCCCAGCCTGCTCCGCGGAATGGGCGATCTCACGGTGCCCGTCGCGCAGATGACGACCGACGGTGGCGGCATCGACGACCTCGCAACCGAACTCCTCCTCATCCCCGACGCGATGAAAAAGGCAGCCGAGCTGCTGCGCACGGACACGCTGTTCGCGATCGTGCCGAAGCGGGGCTGGTTGATGGTCGCCCCCGGCGAAATTGGCAACCCGTTTGCGGGCGCGAGCCTGCACCAGATGGCCGCGGGGATCGCGGAACGGGGCGGTCGTTCCTCCATCGCCGGCAACCTGATCGTGTTGTGGAAAGACGGCAAGCTCGTCGGCGTGGACGGCCGGGAGGGCTCGAGCGGCTTCATCTCGCTTCAGGGTGAAGACGAAGCGACGTGGTGGGTGTGAGGCCAAGACGACGCTGCTGCGGCTGATCGCACGTCGCGGAAGGCTCGCACGGGAGGCAGCACGACGAGCGCGAGCGGTGGCAGCCAGCGGTCGCGAATTTCGCCGATCAGGGAGCCAGCCCCGTCGAGTTTCGTTGTACGGCGGGAGGTGGTCGACTCTCAACGAGCGAACGCCGGAAGTTCAGCGCGGAGGGGGCGCAAACCCGAGCATGGGGCGCCGATCGCGAAACTCGAAGGGACTGGCTCGCGCGATCGCGAAATTGGGAAGGGCTGGCTCGGTCGCCGGGCCGTTGCCGCAGGCGGGGACGCCCCAAGCCTCCGCTGAGCGCGTTACGGGGCGGGCATGATCGCCTTCAGCAACGTCACCAAGCAGCACGGCCCCCAGATCCTCTTCATCGACGCCTCGTTCCAGGTCGATCCGGGCGAGAAGGTCGGTCTCGTCGGGCCCAACGGCTCAGGCAAGACCACGATCTTCCGCCTGATCCTCGGCGAGGAGATGCCCGACGACGGCCGCGTGGAGCGGCCGAAGAAGCTGTCCGTCGGCTGCTTCCGGCAGGACGTCGGCGACATGAAGGGACGCACCGCGCTGCTCGAGACCGTCTCCGCCGCGGGCGAGGTCGCGAACCTCGGGCAGGAATTGGCCACGCTCGAGCGGAAGCTCGAGGACGTCGAGGACCCCAACTACGACAAGATCATCGAGCGGTTCGGCGAGGTTCAGGAGCGGTTCTCCTCGCTCGGCGGGTACGAGCTCGAGGCTCGCGCGGCCGCGATCCTCGCGGGCCTCGGCCTGTCCGACGAGCAGATCCACCAGGACGTCGGAGCGTTGTCTGGCGGCTGGAAGATGCGCGTCGCCCTCGCCCAGGTGCTGCTCGCCAAGCCCGACGTGCTGCTGCTCGACGAGCCCACCAACCACCTGGACATCGAGTCCATCCTGTGGCTGGAGACGTTCCTGCGCGAGTACAAGGGCACCGTCATCATGACCTGCCACGACAAGGACGTGATGAACCGCGTCGTGAAGCGGATCGTCGAGATCGACGGCGGCGTGGTCCGCAGCTTCTCGGGCGACTACGACTTCTACGTCGCCCAGCGCACCGTAGACGCCGTGCGCCGCGAGGCCGAATACGACAAGCAGCAGGCCATGCTCCAGAAGGAGCTGCGCTTCATCGAGCGGTTCCGCGCCCAGCCGCGCAAGGCCTCGCAGGTGCAGAGCCGCGCGAAGAAGATCGACAAGATCGAGCGCGTGGAGCCTCCGAAGCGCCTCGTCGAGCGGCGGTTCGAGTTCAAGAAGTGCACGAGGTCCGGAGACGACGTCGTCAACGTCGCCGGCGCGAAGAAGGCGTACGGCAACAAGGTCGTCCACAACGGCGTGAGCCTGCAGGTGCGGCGCGGCGAGCGCTGGGCCGTGATGGGTGAGAACGGCGCCGGCAAGACGACGCTGCTGCGCCTGATCGCAGGCGCCACCGAGCCGGACGCCGGCGGCGTGAAGATCGGCGCGGCGGTGGAGATGGCGTACTACGCGCAGCACCAGATGGAGCAGCTCGACCCCGATCGCACCGTGATCGAGGAGCTGATGAACCACGCCCCCGCTGCAAACCTCGGCACGCTGCGCAACCTCGCAGGTGCGTTCGGGTTCTCGGGCGACGACACCGACAAGCCGATCTCCGTGCTCTCAGGCGGCGAGAAGTCGCGCCTCGTGCTCGCGAAGATCATGTACCTGGCGCCCAACCTGATGGTGCTCGACGAGCCCACCAACCACCTCGACCTCGACACGAAGCGCGCGCTCGTGAAGGCGCTGTCCGAATACGAGGGCACCCTCGTGTTCGTCAGCCATGATCGCGCGTTCCTGCGCGCGATCGCCAACCGCGTGCTCGAGCTCGGCAAGGCCGGGCCGCACGCGTACCCCGGCACCTACGACGAGTACGTCGCGAAGACCGGGCACGAAGCGCCGGGCATGCGCGTCTGAGTCACCCTACGGGTGCTCTTTGATCCAGGCGATCATCGCGAGATCGTCGCCCAGGATGTGCGTACTGAGCCAGTCCCCGAGGAACCGGGACAACGTGAGCGTCAGCACCAGCTGACCGCTCTTGTAGCCGTTGATGATCTCCACCGCCTGGCGCGTGAGTTCATCGTGTTTGGTCTTGTGTTCGGCGTATTTCGGGTAGCGCTTCGCCTGCATCAGCACCTCTTCGGTCTTGAAGTGCTTCACGACATACGTGGCGAGCTTGTCCAGGGTTGGCACCAACACGTCCTTGCCGTGTCGCGCGGTGATTGCGTCGTGCAGGGTGTTGACCATTACGAACAGCTCCTGGTGCTGCCGATCGACGTCCAGGTTGTTGGTGACGAACTTCTTGTCCCAAGCGATGAGAGGCATGGTGTTTTCCCGGTGGTGACGGATCGTGTGCCGTCGCATCGGTCAAAAATCTGCCAGCTTTAGGCTTCGCTTCTGCCGGCGCGCAGTGCCGATGCAGAGAGGCGCTTACAGCCCGTCGACGACCGTCTGGACCTCGGCGAGCACGTCGGCACCGGTCAGGTTCTCGTTGCCCGTCGGGGTGCCGTGGCTCGAACTCCACACCACCTGCATCGTGGAGCGCGGCACGATCATGTCGAAGCCGCGCGCGACGGAGAACGGTGAGTCGTCAAACGTGTTCGGCACCGGCTGCGTCTGCCCGTCGCCGACGCAAAACCCCTGATCCTGCGCGCCGAGCGTGTCCATCACCGTCGTGCAGGAGTCGGCCGTGCCGTCCTGGAACGACGGGTCATCCTCCAACACCCACACGATCTGGGCGCCGGCTGCAACGAGCTCATCTTCGACTTGGGCCACCGAACTGGCGTGCCCGCGACAGGCGGGTCACCAGGCGGGGAGGCTGATGAACAGCAGCACATCGAACGGGGACCAGTCGATCACCTCGTCCGCTGCACACGGGACGTTGGCGAGGTCGAGCACCACGCGCGCGTCGGTGCGACGGTCGATCGCCTCGGGCCACGAATAGGGGCTTAGCACCGACCCGACCGCCATCGGCTCCATAGCGCCCGTCGGGTACGAACAGGAGCCGCCGATGACGCCGTCGGAAGTGTCCGTCTCGCGCGTGCCGAGGTCCACCCCGGCCGACGAGCACCCGATCAAACCCAGCAAAGGCAACCAACGCATCTTGCCAGCATAACGCAGACCGTCGCCGTTTTGCAGCGCATAGGGTACCTTGCGCAGCCCCGGAGGCTCCATGGTCGTCGCCCTTTCGCTGTTGTTCGCGTGCAACCACAAGGTCGAGGCGGTGTGCGACACGACGGCGCAGCCCTGGGCCCCCGGCACCGCGGCGTTCGTCGACACCACCGATGCATGGGGGATCACCGCGGTCCTGCCGGAAGGCGTGCGAATCGCCGCTGTCGACTTCGACCACGACGGCTGGACCGATCTCATCGTGCGCAAGGGCTCCGGTGCGGACGACTTCAACCCCGACGGCGTCCGCCAGGTGTGGATGCTGAAGAACACCGGCAACAAGACGTTCGAAGACGTCACGCAGGCCTCAGGCCTCGTGCAGACCCGGTACGGGGACGACCCGATGATCGGCCGGCCGGGCTCCAACTACGTGTTCGGCGACGTGGACAACGACGGCGATCTGGACGCATACAGCGGCAACCCCGACGCGGCGGGGACGTCCAAGGAGACGTCGGAGATCCTGCTCAACGATGGCGCCGGGCACTTCACGCTCGCGTCGGACGAAAGCGACCTCCGCGTCGGCGCCGGCGACATGCCGTTCGGAGCGGCGTTCACAGACTACGACCGCGACGGCGTGCTCGACCTGTACGTCGCCCAATACGACGACAGCGACGGCCCCCAGCAGTCGCACCTGTACCACGGCCGTGGCGACGGCACGTTCGAGGACACCACGTCCGACGCGAACCTCACGACGCTGGCGTGGTCGAACATCGCCGCGATCAACACCGGCGCCTCACACAGCCGCTCGTGGGCCGCGCTCGCGTGCGACCTGAACAACGACGGCGGACCCGAGCTGCTCGCCGCGAGCTACGGCCGCGCGCCCAACGCGCTGTGGGTGAACCAGAACGACGGCACCTACACGAACCGCTCCCTGCTCTCGGGCTACGCGTATGACGAGAACACCGACTGGAGCGACAACCAGTCCGCTCGCTGCTGGTGCGAATTCAACCCGGACGAGCCCGACTGCGTCGGGGTTCCGCCCGTCGATCTGATCGTCTGCGACACCGTCGAAGACGCGTTCCGCTGGGACGAGACGTTCGACCGCGAGGCGTTCCGGCTCGGCGGGAACAGCGGCGCGACGCAGTGCGCGGACCTCGACAACGACGGCTGGATGGACCTCGTCACGTCCGAGATCGTGCACTGGGACGTTGGCCAGAGCAGCGACCCCTCGGAGATCCTGCACAACCTGCAGGAGTCTGACGTCACCTTCGATCGGCCTGGAAACGACGTCACCGGGCTCATTCGCGAGCACGAGCGCACCGACTGGAACGACGGCGACATCACCGGCAGCACGTTCGACTTCGACAACGACGGCTGGACCGACGTGTGGATCGGCAACTCGGACTACCCCGGCTCGCGCGGGCTGCTGTTCCACCAGGACGCGCCCCTGCAGTTCTCGCCCGTCTCAATCCCGGACGGCGTCGACAACCCGCGCAGCCACGGCAGCGTAACGGCCGACTTCGACCGCGACGGCGACCTCGACTTCGTCGTCGGGCACAGCAGCGCGCGCTGCGACTCGGACTGCCGCGAGAATTTCTCCGTGCACCTCTTCGAGAACCAGCTCAATGGCAACTTCGTCCAGGTCGAGGTGGTCGGCGGCGAGGGCAGCAACCGCTCGGCGATCGGAGCCCGCGTCGACGTGGTCGCAGGCGACCTGCACGAGACCCACCAGGTCGACGGCGGGCACGGCCAGTTCGGCGCCCAGGACGACCTCGTCCAGCACTTCGGCCTCGGCACAGCGTGTGAGGCCGAGGTCACCGTCACGTGGCCCACGCCCGCGCGCCCGACCACCACGTTCACCCTGCCCGCGGGCCACCGCTGGCGCATCGTCCAGGGAGCAGAAGAACCCGAACTGATCGACGTACCCACCGAGGATAGCCAATGAAGCCGTTTGACCTGTACCTGCTCGCGACCTTGTCCCTTGTGGCCTGCGGGAAGACCGAAGAGACCGACACGAGCGCGGACAGCGACACCGACGCCGATACGGACGCGGACACCGACGCAGATACGGACGCGGACACCGACGCAGACACCGACGCAGACACCGATGCAGACACCGACACCGACACGACCTGCACCGTGAAGGCGTATGGCGGCGCCCCAGCAGCGATCTGGTACGCGCTCGAGGACGCTGGCACGGCCTCGATCGTCGACGGCGCCGGTGACCATGACGCGACCTCCACCGGCACCGTCGCGTCCGTCGCTGGAAAGGTCGGCAACGGCGCGACGTTCGACGGCTCCACCGCGCACCTGACGTCGTCTGCGAGCACGTTCAACGCCCAATCGTTCAGCTGGGCCGGCTGGGTGCGCCTGGACGCGATGCCAGGCGACTTCGGCTCGATCGCCAACGTCGCCATCGGTCCGCAGTCCTTCAGCGGCTGGACGCTGGTCGTCTCGAGCACCGGCGTTCCGCAGCTGTTCACCGAAGGGGGCACCGGCCCCACCGAGATCGCCACCAACGGCACGGCGCCCCTCGCCCTCGGGGAATGGACGCACCTCGCCCTCACGTTCGGCGACGGCAACGTGGCGCTCTACGTGAACGGCGTCTCCGTGGCGAGCCAGAACGTCGGCTATACGGCCGTGGTCATGGGGACGAACCCCTACACGCTCGGACGCGACGCCTACAACGGCGCTCGCTACCTGACGGGCGCGCTCGACGAGGTCGGGTATTGGGAGCTCACGCTGTCCGCCGAAGACATCGCCGCGCTCTATGCTGACGGCGAGTGTGGACTTTCGTCGCTCTAGCTATTCCGGCGACGAATAGAAATGCTCGACCGGACGCACCTCCGAGCAGGGCCGACACATCGACGACGGCAGGCCCGTGTTCCGCCGTGTGCGGCCGGCGACCGCCTTGAACACCGGCCCGCTCGCGTCTTCGTCGCACTGCAGGCAGTCGTTGATCGACCCGTCCGCGTTGTTGTAGGGCGCGTCCAACGAGGCAAGGCACACCGCGCCGCACAAATCGCGCGTGTGCAGCGTGTTGTAGGCCCACACCTGCGCGCACGGGTGGGTGAACCCGATCGCTTCGATGCACGTCACGAGGTCCTCCACGGGCGCGGCGAGGTTGGCGAGCCCACAGGCGCGGACGGGCTCGGTGAGGTCGGGTTGCTCCATGTAGACCGCCAGATCGTCGAGCGTGGAGCACACGCCGCAGCCGCCGAAGTGCGTGAGTTGGCCGCCTGCCCGCGTGGCCTCCTGCGGCGTCGGGAACGTCGCCAGCCGATAGGTGTGGTCGCCTTCAGGCAGCAGCGCGCACACGGGGTCGTCCCCGGTCGCCGGCGCGGGAACGTCCGCGGCGTAGGGGTCCGCCGCCAACGCGGCGAACGGCTCTGCGAGGCGCCAGGTCCGCAGCTCAGCGCGGTCCGCGGCCGGGTAGCTCGGCGGCGTCCAGGGATCGCCACCGCACTCGCACGTGGTCCCACACGCGTCCGCACCGAGCCCGGTGCTCGCGTTCGGTGCGCCAAACAGCGTCTCGCCGCCGCACGTGGGCGGGGGCGACTCGCCACAGCCCAGCGGAACAAGCGCCAGCACAACCCATCGCCATCGGTTCATGCGACAATCCTAGCTCAACCTGCGGAGGCGATTTGCGACCTGCTTGGATGCTGCTCACGGGAGCCCTCGGCGTCACGGCCTGCACGCCCGATCCGGACTCCGGAACGGACTCCAATGCAGACACCGACACGGACACCAACACCGACACCGCGGCCAACGTGTTCGACGTCGATTTCACCGGCACCGGCTACGGTGTCGACGCCAACAAGCCCGTCCACTACGCCCTCGTCCACCTCACCGAGCGCACCGTAATCGCGATCGTCGACGGCACCGTCCCCACCGACGGCGCGCTCGCCGCGTCGTTCCCGCAGTCGATCACCACGACCGACGTCGGCCTCGCCGTGGTCTGGTACATCGATGTCAACGACGTCGCCGGCTGCCAGGACCCGGGCGACCTGATCTGGGGCGACGACCAATGGACCGTCGCGGTGCCCGACCACGCGACCACCGATCAGGCCGTCAGCTTCGCGTACACGTCGGAGTTCACCCCCGTGTGTTGGGCGTTCAACCAGATGTAGGGCGCGCCGGGTTCGCGCGCCTCTGTGGTACCATCGCGGGCTACGGAGACCCCCATGCCGCGCGCGTCTTTGCTCGTCGCCCTCCTCGCGACGGGCTGTCTGTACAACAAGTCGCTCTACGACGATCGGGTCGAAGCGATCACAGATGCGGACGGCGACGGCTACGCGCGCGCCGACGATTGCGATGACGACGACGCGACCGCGTTCCCAAGCGCCGACGAAGTTCCGGCCGACGGGATCGACCAGGACTGCGACGGCGGCGACCTCTGCCACGCCGACACCGACGGCGACGGGTTCGGCAGCGCAGCGCTGGTCGCTTCGACCGACCTCGACTGTGACGACGACGGCGAGTCCGCGGACACCACGGACTGCGACCCGGCAGACCCCGAAGTGTTTCCCGGCGCGGACGAGGTGTTCTACGACGGCGTCGACCAGAACTGCACTCCGGAAGACGACGACGACGCCGATGGAGACGGGTTCGCCGCGTACGACCTGGACGGCACCGACTGCGACGACACCGACGCGGAACTTCACCCTGGGCTCCACCGCACGTTCGAGGTCCCCTCGACGGACTACCCCACCATCCAGTCGGCGATCGACGCGACGTGCGACGGAGACGTGGTGCAGCTCGCGGACCAGGTGTTCGAAGAGAGCATCGACCTCGGACACCGCGACATCTCCGTCCTCGGAACGGGATGGACGTCCCTGCGCGGCGCCCCCGATGACAACGGGCCCGTCGTCCGGCTCTCGCGCGGCACCCTGGACACGATGTGGATCGAACAGCACGACAGCACCGAAGACGGCAGCTGTATTCGCGTGGAGCACGGGAAGGACGTGTACATCGGCGCCCACACGAGCCGCTGCACCACCACCGGGGATGGAGGCGGCGTCTACGTGAGCGACTCTGCCGGCGTGACGATCCGCAACCAGCACAACGACGACGAGGCCGGCGGCGACGGCGGCGGCGTTTACGTGCGCGACAGCTCAGACGTGCACCTGACGGGCCTGACGCTGCAGAACAACAAAGCCGGCCGAAATGGCGGCGGCCTCTACCTCGAAGGAATCGACGGGGTCTGGTTCCGCGAACAGGACGCGGCGGTCGCGAACTCCGCGGGCGAGGCCGGGGGCGCGTTCTACCTCACCGACGTGACCGGCATCGACTCCGACCTGGTGTTGCTGTTCTCGAACCGCTCCGCAGACGTCGGCAGCTCCGCAGCCATCGCGGGCGCCAGCGCAGGTCGAATCCGCGACTGGGCCGTGGTCGACAGCATGGGCGAAGGCCAGGCGGCCCTGTATCTGCAGGGCCACCTCGACCTCGGCAACCTGTTCGTCGTGAACTCCGAGGGGGCCGGTATCTACGTCGTGCCCAACGCCGGAGATGACGTCACCCTGCAGAACCTCCTGCTGCTGAACAACGCGAGCACGGCACTCGTCGTGCGATCCGACGTACCCCACGCGCTCACGATCACGAACTCCATCCTCGCCTACAACAAAGGCTACGGGCTGCTGTCCACCGGCACGGCGGACCCCGACGTATCGTACTCCGACCTGTTCGCGAACGACGGGGACAACTATTCTGGCCTGCCGGACATGTTCGGGATCGAAGGCAACCTCGAAAGCGACCCGCGCTTCCTGCAGTACCCGTCCACGCTCAACCTGAATGCGACGCTGTTCCTGCTCGGACCCGACTCGACGCTCAAACACGTTGGAAATCCGGAGTTGCTGAACCCCGACGGCTCGCGATCGGACATGGGAATGTGGGCCGGGCCCGACGCGCTCTACTACGAGTCCTACGACGACGTAGACGAAGACGCTCTATACGACGGCTGGGAGAGCGAGTACGGCCTCGACCCGGCAACGGACGATGCGGCACTCGACCCCGACGGCGACGGCCTCACCAGCGCCGAGGAGTTCGCGCTCGGCACCATTCCAACGAGCTACGACTCGGACGGAGACGGCGCCTCGGACGACCTCGAAGTCGACGTCGGGACCGATCCAATCGACAAGAACGACACCGCCGTCGACCCGTCGTGTGTCCAACCCACCGACCCCGCGGACCTCCAGCCGGCCGACCTCGCGCTGAGCGGCACCGTCGGCTGGGGCGACCTGTGGGTGGACCACACCTATGTGGGAATGGGCTTCCAGGTCGGCGGCGAGCACCACTGCACCGGCGTGTTCGCGCACGCGCCGAGCCTGATCCACGTCACCATCCCGCCTGGGTGCCACGGTCTGTCCGGCAGCATCGGCATCGCAGCGTTCGGGGTCGGCGCCTGCGGTGACGGCGCGGTGTTCCGCATCCGCCAGGACGCGTCCCTCCTCTGGGAGAGCGGCACGCAGCTGGAGGCGCAGGTCGCGACGCCGTTCGGAACGCTCGCCGTCGTCCCAGGAACGGTCGATCTCGAGGTCGACCCCCTCACCGACAACGCCTGCGATCAGAGCGCCTGGCTCGATCTACTCGTCGACTGCGGACCGTGAGGAGAAACCCCGTGTACAGCCGGAATCTGATGCACCGCACGTCCTTGCTCGTCGCCCTCCTCACGACGGGCTGCCTGTACAACAAGTCGCTGTATGACGAGCGTGTGGGCGCGCTCACCGATGCGGACGGCGACGGCTACGCGAGCGCCGACGATTGCGATGACGACGACGCGACCGCGTTCCCAAGCGCCGACGAAGTTCCGGCCGACGGGATCGACCAGGACTGCGACGGCGGCGACCTCTGCCACGCCGATACGGACGGCGACGGGTTCGGCAGCGCAGCGCTGGTCGCGTCGACCGACCTCGACTGCGATGACGACGGCGAGTCCGCGGACACCACCGACTGCGACCCGGCGGACCCCGACGTGTTTCCCGACGCAGACGAGGTGTTCTACGACGGCGTCGACCAGAACTGCGCACCGGAAGACGATGACGACGCGGACGGGGACGGGTTCGCCGCGTACGACCTGGACGGCACCGACTGCGACGACACCGACCCGGATCTTCACCCCGGGCTCGACCGCACGTTCGAGGTTCCCTCGACCGACTACCCCACCATCCAGTCCGCGATCGACGCCACCTGCGACGGCGACACCGTGCACATCGCGGGCGGCGTGTACTTCGAGAGCTTCGACATGGGGCATCGGGACATCGCCGTGATCGGCGAGAACTCGTCCATCCGCGGAAAGGACGGCGACACCGGTCCCGTCGTCCGAATGTCGCGCGGCAGCCTCGACACGCTATGGATCGAGTACCACGCGGGCACCGAGAACGGCGGCTGCATCCGCGTCGAGCACGGCAAGGACGTGTACATCGGCGCCGCCACGTCAGACTGCAGCACCACAAAAGACGGCGGCGGCATCTACGTGTCCGACACCGACGGCCTTAGCATCCAGAGCCACCAAAACAACCACAAGGCCAGCGGCAACGGTGGCGCCATCTACATCCGCGACAGCGCCAACGTCCACCTCGAGGACATCGCCTCCAGCGACAACTCGGCCGGCGGCAACGGCGGCGCGATCTATGTCGAGAACGTCGACGGCCTCACGTTCTCCAACGACAGCTTCGGCACGAACAAGGCCGGAGGGGCAGGTGGAGCGCTCTACCTGAAGGACACGACCGGCATCGACTCGGACCTCGCCCTGTTCGGCGACAACAGCTCCGTCGGCTTCGGAAGCACGGCCGCGATCATCGGCGGAAGCGACGGCCGAATCCGCGCCTGGGCTGTGCTCAAGAGCTACGGCGAAGGCCAGGCCGCCCTGTACCTGCAAGGCCGCCTCGACCTCGGCAACCTGTTCGTCGCGCAGTCCGACGGTGCCGGGATCCACGTCGTCCCCAACCCCGGCGACGACGTGACGCTGCAGAACCTGTCGGTGCTGGGCAATTCGAGTACGGGCCTGGTCGTGCACACCGACGACGCCAACGCCCTGTCGATCGTCAATTCGATCATCGCCTACAACGGCGGCTACGGGCTGCTTTCCACCGGATCCGAACTTCCCTCCGTCTCTTATTCGGACCTGTACGCCAACACCGTCGCCGACTACTCGGGCATGTCGAACCTGACCGGCTTCAATGGCAACCTGCATGCCGCGCCCGGCTTCCTCGCCTACCCGTCCACGAACGACTTCCGCGCATCGATGCTGCTGCTAAGGCCAGACTCCACTCTGATCGACGTCGGCGACCCCGCGATCCTCGACCCCGACGGCAGTCGCTCGGACCTGGGGATGATCGCCGGTCCCGACGCGATCCTGTTCGAGTATTACGACGACCTCGACGCGGACACGCTGTACGACGGGTGGGAGTCCGAGAACGGGCTCGACGGCTCCCGCGACGACACCACCGAAGATCCCGACCTCGACGGCCTCACGAACCTGGAGGAATTCGCCCTCGGCACGTGGGCCAACTCGAATGACTCCGACGACGACGGCGCAACCGACAATGTCGAGGTGATCGCCAATACCGACCCGCTCGACGACACGAAGGCGCCGCCGTCATGCACGATCCAGGCCTTCGTCGGCGCCGCTCCGACCGCGTTCTATGCGCTCGAAGACGCCGGCAGCAGCACCCTCGTCGACTCCGCAGGTACCTACGACGCGACCCCCACAGGGACCGTCGACAAGGTCAGCGCCCAGGTCGGCGACGGCGCGCTGTTCGCGACGGGGTCCGCGTCCTCGACCGCGCCGTTCTCGGGCGCAGCGTTCACGTGGGCGGGCTGGGTACGCCTCGATTCGCTTTCGCCCGAGTTCCAGGCGGTAGCGAACCACGGCACCGGACCCCAGAGCTACACCGGCTGGAGCCTGCTGCTCACCACCGAAGGCGTGCCGCGGCTCTACACCGAGTCGCTGACCGAACCGAACGAGAGGCTGCTCGACGCGCCGTTCGCGCTCACCCTGGGGCAGTGGACGCACCTCGCGGTCACGTTCGACGCCGGGTACGCGACCCTGTTCGTGGACGGCTACGCGGTGTCCCAGTACGACGTCGGCTACGCCTCAATCGCGCAGGGCGACAACCCCTACACGCTCGCGCAGGACGGCAACAACGGCGCACGCAACCTCGTCGGCGCGCTCGATGAGGTGGGGTTGTGGAACGTCGCCCTAAGCCGCGCAGACGTCGCCGCCCTCGCCGCCGACGGGGTTTGCAGTCTGCCGTCCCTCTAGGCGGTGATTCGCCTAGAACGCGAACTGCAGCGTGAAGGCCGCACCCGACAACACCACGAGCGACAGCCCCGTGGCCCCGTACGCGATCTGGTGGCCCTTGGCGGCGTCCAGCGCGTCCAGCGTGGTGGCGTCGCGCATGGCGCCGTTCTCCCCCGTCCACAGCACCGCCGAGCCCACGGCGCCCGCAGCGAGCACGCCACCTGCGATCGCGAACACCGGGAGCGGCTTGTGCGGCTTCTCCGGGACGACCGGCGGGGGCGGCAACACCGCGACGACCGGCGGCGGCGGTGGAGGCGGCGCCTCGACCACGGCGATGACCTCTTCGGCGAGTCCGGTGTTGATCACCAGCCTCTGACCGGGTTCGATGTACACGAACTTGCCGTACTTCATCGGGCCCGTGGGAGGCCCGACCTCGACGAGGTGCAGGCCCGCGTCGGCGGGCGTCGGAAACGCGACGATCATGCCGTCGAGCACGCCGATGTACCGCTGCGGTGCAGGCGACAGCGCGAGCTCGCCCGGGGTAGCCGCGGGCGCCGCGAGGGCCTCCTTGTACCAGCCTTCGACGACCGGCCCGAGCTCGGGATTCCAGTACCCGGGCTTGACGCGCCCGGCCGCGCGGAACGAGTCCGCCGCCGAGTCGCGGTCGCCCGAGAACGCGAGCGCGGCGCCCTCGGCGAGCCAGAACCGGGCGAGCAGATCGGGACTCACGGACGGCCCGCAGCCAAGCGCCGAGCCCTCCATCTGCGAGATCGCGCGCTCGGCGTCTTCGAGGCGACCCTCGACGATCGCGGACTTGGCGACCTCGACGAGGCCCTGCGCGTCGGTGCAGCCGGCCGACGCCGTGTCGAGGAACAGACTCAACCACAACATGCGATCTCCCCGTTAATAGCCCGCTTCCCAGTCACCCGTCTCGACCCGCCACAAGAACCGCGTCGCGCTGCGCTTGCTTACCCGCACGTCCCGCACGATCTCGGACGCGCCGAACACCATCTTCACCTGGTGCGTGCCTTCGGTGAGCGCGAGCCTGGTGAGCGGCGTCGTGCCCTTCGACACGCCATCGACGAACACCTCGGCGCCGAGCGGCACGGACCCGAGCGTGACGTCCGCCGTCTTCGCCGCGGGCGCGGGCGGCTCCACCGGGGCCACCACGACCGGGACGGCCTTCTTTACCTCGGCCTTCGCGGCTACCTTTACCGGCTCGACCGGCGGCGGCTCGACCACGGGCGCCGCCACGACCACGGGCGGCGGAGCCACGACCGGAGGCGGCTCGACCTTCACGGGCGGAGGCGCCACCACGATCGGCGCCGGCGGCGGCGGCGGCGTGAGCGCGCCGCTCGCGACGATTCCCGCCACGACGACCAGCGACAACACCACGACGATGGCCAGCGTGCCGGCGACGGCGGGCGCCCACGGCGGCATCGCGCCCGGCGGCGGGGGCCCCGGCGGCGCGAGCGTCGGTGCGGCGAAGGCCTCCGTGCGGGTCATCTCGGTGACGACGTTACCGACGAGCTCGTCGTCCGGCATCACCGACACGTCCGACACCATGCGCTCGGCCCAGTCCCGAAGCGACTCACCGCCGATCTCGGCGCGCAGCCGACGCGTGAGGTCCTGTACGTCCTTCATCGACGGCCGATCGGACGGCGTAAAGCAGCGCATCCAATCGGCCAGCAGCGTGACGCGCTCCGTCGGGTCGGTCGCGATGTCGATCATGCCCGACGCCGGGAAGTACGCCGGGCGCTGCTTGTTCGGCATCTCCTGTTTGACCAGGCGGTACAACACGACGCCCAGCGAGTACACATCGCCGGCCGGCGACTCCTCACCGTCCAGCCGCTCGGGCGCGATGTAGCCGGGCGTGCCGCCGAGGTTGGCTTTGGTGGCCGCTTCCCGCTCGGAGAAGTCGGCGCGCGCGATGCCGAAGTCGAGCAGCTTCACCTCGCCCGTCGGCGTGATCTGGATGTTCGCAGGCTTCAGATCGCGGTGAAGGATGTTCAACGGCTGCCCGTCGAGACCCGGGTGCTTGTACAGCTTGTGCAAGGTCCGAGCGACCTCTTCGACGACCTCCAGCGCGACGGATGGCGGGAACGCGTGCGCCTTCACCAGACGCGCCGCCGACGCGCCGTCCACGAAGTCCATCACCACGGCCCAACGGCCTGCGATGCGCACCGGCGGGTCCACCCCGACGATCGCGCGGTCGCGCACCAGGCCGAGGATTCGCGCCTCGTCGCGGAACCGCTGCAACATCTCCTCGTCGGCCACCTCGGCCTTCAACAGCTTGATGGCGACGTCCTTGAAGAACCCGTTCGGTCCCTCGAGGCGCGCCCGGTAAACCTGCCCGAAGCCGCCGGCGCCGATCACGCCGAGGATGCGGTAGCGACGCCCCGAGGCGGAGACGTGGTTGTCTTCGATCGCGCTCATGGCACCGTCGCAGGAGTCGTCGCTGGCGCGTCATCCGCGAACCGGAAGCCGTTGAAGAACATCTCCTTCCAGGTGATGATGTCGTAGGAACGCGGGCCGTAGACGAACATCACCGCGAGGCGGTCCTGGTTCACCCAGCCGTTGATCGCCCACTCATCGCCGTCCTTGTCCTTCCAAAAATCGATCACGCCGACCGCGGAAGGCTCGGAGTCCAGCGTGTGACCGCGACCGACCCCCGCCGCTTCGCTCACGTTGAGCTGCCCCTTCAAGAACTCCAGGTAGGACTCGAGCAGCGCGCCGCGCTCCTCCGGGGGCCCGTCCGCGAGCCTCTCCTTGAACTTCACCGCGATGACGCCCGCGTGAAACCCGCCGCCAAGGTCCGAGTCCACGGTCCACACCAGCGAACCATCTTCGGACGTCACCGGCGCGTCGATCGTGATGCCGCTCGGCGCGTAGAACGCACAGCCGCAGCCGGGGATGGAGGTGCGTTCGAGGCGCGGGTGCGGATCTTCCGCCGGCGCTCGCGCCATCGCTGCAGCCACCCAAAACACCAGGGCCATCACCATCCGCCACCTCGCGCCCATTCTACCTGCGGCCGACCACCACGTTGACGCCCACCGTCAAAAAGTCGCTGTCGGCGGGGGCAGCCCACAGATCGTCGGCTCGCAGGGCGCGGCTATAGCCCACCATGGGTCCTACACCGACGGCGGGCACGAGGGGGAATACGTAGCCGACGAAATTGTCGATCGTGACGCGATTCACGCGACCTTCGCGGATGGTGGTCGCGTTCACCTCGACGAAAGGCCCGCTCACGGCGTCGGGCCACGGCGCCTGAAACGGGGCCAGCGGTCGGACGCGAACGCTCGTAAACACGAACCGCGCCGTGCTGTCCTGAGTAAACCCGCCATGCGACGGGACCTGCCGCCACGTCGACGCCCACTGCAGGCCCGACGCGAGGTCATGAGCCTCGACGGGCCGCGTTGCGAGCAGGCCCACCAGGCAAACCACCGACCACTCTGGCGCGCGCATGTTGCTCCGGCGGCCCCGGTGGATGCGGTCTCACCGTAGCGGGGTCACCTACCGAAGCTGTTTGCAGGAAGCGCGCCACGACCAAACGTCCCGCCCCCTCGTCGGCTCGCGCAGGTAGCCGCGATGCGCCGGAACGCATAGATGGCGGCCCTCGGAGGTCATCATGGGTCTGCAAGCGGGCATCGTCGGGTTGCCGAACGTCGGAAAGAGCACGCTGTTCAACGCGCTCACCGCGGCGGGGGCCGAGGCGGCGAACTACCCGTTCTGCACGATCGAGCCGAACATCGGCATGCTCACCGTGCCCGACTCGCGCCTCGCCGAGATCAACACGCTGATGCCGACGGAGAAGCTGCTCCCCGCCATGGTCGAGGTCGTCGACATCGCCGGCCTCGTGCGCGGCGCGTCCAAGGGTGAAGGCCTGGGCAACCAGTTCCTCGGGCACATCCGCACCGTGGACGCCGTCCTGCACGTCGTTCGCTGCTTCGAAGACTCGGACATCGCGCACGTCGAGCAGAGCATCGATCCCATGCGCGACATCGAGATCATCACCCTCGAGCTCATCTTCGCAGACATGGCATCCGCCGAGAAGCGCGCCAACAAGTACGGCAAGCTGGCCAAGGGCGGCGACAAGGAGGCCGCCCTCCACGCCAAGGTCGCCGAGCAGCTCTTGGAGCTGTTCAACGCCGGCCTGCCCGCGCTGGCGGGCAAGTGGACGGACGACGAGCGCGTGGCGCTGAAGGAAGCGCAGATGATCACGAGCAAGCCCGTGCTCTACGTCTGCAATGTGGACGAGAAGAGCCTGCTCACCGGCAACGCCATGGTGGACACGGTCAAGGCGCGCGCCACGTCGGAGAACGCCGAGGTCGTCGTGATCTGCGCCAAGGTCGAGTCCGAGATCGCCGAGCTCGACCCCGCGGACCGCGCCGGCTTCCTCGCCGACCTCGGCCTCGCCGAGCCCGGCCTCGCCACGCTCGCCCGCGGCACCTACCACCTGCTCGGCCTGCAGACGTACTTCACTGCGGGCCCGAAGGAGATCCGCGCGTGGACCATCCCCATCGGCTCGAAAGCGCCCCAGGCGGCGGGCGTCATCCATACGGACTTCGAGAAGGGCTTCATCAAGGCGGAGGTGTACAGCATCCCCGACCTGAAGGCGCTCAAGACGGAAGCGGCGCTGAAGGCGGCGGGCAAGCTGCGCATCGAAGGCAAGGAGTACGTCGTGCAGGATGGCGACATCATGCACTTCCGCTTCAACGTTTAGGGGGTCTGAGACGACCGCGGTTCTTGGCCGTTCTTCGGTTTTGAAGCAAACACTTCACCGGCGACCAATGACGACCGTTGACGACGGTTCGAGGCGTTTTCGGGTGGTCGTGTGTCCCTGGTGTGTCCAGGGTCACACGGCGCGGAAGGCTCTGGTCAGGCCGTAGCGACGGTCACCGTTTCCGGGTCGGTCGCCCACGGAGCAGGGCGATGGCGGCCTCGACCGCGGCGGCGTCCGCCGTGCGGGACAGGTCGACCAGGGCCTCGCGACGAGAGGCGATGGGATCGACGAGAAGATCGAACGGCTCCACGCCGAGCCGGTTCGCAAGGTCGGCGAGGGCCGTGAGCGACGGCAGCTTCTTCGCAGCTTCCAGCTCGGACAGGTACGACTTCGACTGCACGACGTCGCCCGAGTAGGCCAGCGCCTCCTGCGTCAGGTCGCGCTCCTCACGGAGTGCGCGTAGGCGGGCCGCGAGCCGGCGCTTGAGTTCAGGCGCGTCCTGTTGTTCCACCTCGGTTGACTACGCCAACCGCGTCACTTACCAGTTCGCCAATAGCGAACATTGCCGAGGAGTAGGCTTAGATGGGCAACAAAGGCGTGTTCGCATCCGGGTGTGTGGTCGGCGCTGTTCTCGGTGTGGTCGGTACGATCACGCTCAGCGTGGCCCTGCCGCTGGGGATCGTCGCGGTGGGCAGTCAGGTCGCCGCGCGTGTCACCGACACGAGCACGGTGATCGGCACGTACGCGTGCCACGGCTGCCTGTACGGCCAGCTGGTGTTCAGGCCCGGTGGCCGCGTCAACGTGGCTGGCTTCTACGAGACGTCGTTCACCCAGGAGGGCGACCGCATCTACGTGGAAGCCGATCCAAGCGACCTGACGTTGCGCGTCGTCGACGCGGACACGCTCCAGGGCGAGGGTTTCGCTGAGGGCACCTACAAGAGGCAGAGCGAGGAGGCCCTGGCGTCCACCGCCCCAGCGCCCGCGGCGCCGACAGCGACGCCGCAGGAGCGCCTTGCAGCGTTCGAACGGGTGACGCTGGACCCCGCGGGGCTCATCATCGCGTCGGTCGCGCTCGACCCGAAGGACGAACACCGTGTGATCGTGCAGGTGAAGTCGATGTTCATGATCCACGGCGAACGCACAAGGTTCGACGACATCAGCGCCATGGCAGCGAACTGGGTGGCGATCGACTCGCCAGACGACCCGACGCGTGCGTCGCTTCTCGTGCGCGACGGGCGTCACGAGGTGGGCAGTGCCAAGGGCCTGGAAACGCGGCTGTCGCCATGAACCACGATGGCGGCAGCACGGGGTTCGGCGGCTGTTTGTGCTTGGTCATGGCCATCTGGCCGATCTGCCCGCTACTCGCCGCGTCCATCGGCTCACGGAAGGGCGACGCGATCGGCAGCTTTCTGATGGGCGCGCTGTTGGGGCCACTCGGCGTCATCCTTGCCGTGCTGTCGTCGGGCGACGGCGAAACCGCGACGTGTCCGCACTGCAGGGGGCGGGTGTCGCCGAAGGCGCGCCTCTGCAAGCACTGCCGGACCGCCCTCAAGTAGGCGCCTACGCGAACGAAACGGTGGCGAAGTGTCGGCGAAAAACCTAATCAGCTGTGCGTCCTGAAGTCCTGGGCCGTGCAGCGTTTGCGTGGGCGGGAGCACAGATGGCTGGACAACACATGGAAGAGGCTGCGGTGGTCGACTGGCACGACCGCCTGAGCTGGGCACCTGCGCTGAA
>CANNIZ010000034.1 GCA_947505245.1 Pseudomonadota bacterium
CCGCGGATCTTCGACGAGGGCACATCCGACACGATCTGCAGGTCGACCGGGAAGCCCGCGCGCGCCACGACGCGGCGGAGCCCATCGAAGCCCTTCTTCGGCACGTCGCGTCCCACCGCGATCACCCGCAGCGGACCCGGTGACTCGGGGGTCGCGAGCGGGCCGTCCGGGTCGACTCCGACGCGAACGAGCGCGGCGTCGACGCCGTAGCGCGCGGCGATCTCGCGTCGCCCGTCATCACACACCGCGATCGCGGGCCGCGCAGCGCGCAGCACGTCTGCGAGCGCCGGACGTGGTTTCCACAGGTCCACCGCGTGTACGGTCACCGAGAATGGCTTTCCGGCGAGCGCGGCCGCCGCCGACGCGACCTCGGCGGCCTCGCCGGCGAAGTGGGCATGAACGCGATCGTAGCCGCGTGCGAGATCCGCGAGCCACAACGCGCGCAGCCCGTCCTTGCCGCGTGAGATCGCGGCGAACGAGGCGCGCCCGGTCGGTCGCGCGAGGTGTCGGAGCGCGGGGACCAACCCGATCGAACCGAGGCCGCGCGGCGCACGCGTCACAGACCACGTCGGAAGTTCGTCTTGCAGCGCCCCGTCCGCCCGGGTGCCCCATGCCACGGCGTCCACCTGCACGCCGCGACGCTTTAGGCCTGACACCTCGCGGTATACGAACGTCTCGGTCAACGTCGGATAGTACCGCAGCACGTAGAGGACCTTCACGGCAGCGTCGCCACGAACGCCTCGAGCTCAGCGGCGCGTTCGGCCCAGGTTCGCACGCGCCCGTTGGCGACGAGCGCGGCGCGCAGCGACGCATCCCCGTGGAGGCGATCGATCGCGTCTGCCAGGGAGCGCGCGTCGAGCGGCGCGTACGGCAGGAACGCGCCCGGCGCCGCGGCGTGGAGCGGCGGCAGATCGGCGCCGACGATCGGCCGTTTGACAGCCTGATAGGACCACAGCTTCAATGGCGACGCGAGGTGCTCGCCGAACACACCCGGCGCGAGCGGAAGCACGAGGACCCTGTACTTCACCAGCAGATCAGCGACGTCCACCGGGCGACACGGCGGCAGGAATTGGAGCTTGTGTTTGGAGAGCGCGCCGAGTCGGATCCGCTCCTCGTTGCGCGCGCCGATCATCGTGATGGGCGTGTTTGCGAGGCCCGCCGCAGTCGCTACGGTGACCACGTCCTTCATGTCGAGCGCGCTGCCTGCGTACGCGGCCCCCTCCCCTTCGTCCGCGGGGGCGCGCACCTGGCCGGGATGCACACCGTTTTGCAGCGCGATCGCCTTCGGGACGCGCTTGCCATGAGCCTTCTCCCACAGCGCGAGCGTGCCCGGCGCGTTGCACACCAGACCGACCGCGCGGTTGAGCGCGCGCGCCTCGAGCACCTCCACGGGACCGGTGTTCTCACCGCGCTCCGCGGCGAGGGCCGAGTCCAATTCGTGCGACTCCAATACGAGGCGGAACCGCGAACCGAGCCAATTCGCGGCCTCCACCGCGTAGCGCTTGCTGCGCGCGACCACGACCGCAGGTTCGTTCCCGCCGAGCACCCACTCGGCAAATCGCGCGCGAAACACCCACGACGCCACCGTCCGCCCCTCGGGCAGCACGACGAGATCAAGCCCGGGAACGGGCTCGAGCCCGTAGTACGCGAGGACCTCACGCGCGCTCGTCGCCTGCACCGGTTCGACGCACAGCCGCACAAAGTGACCGCGCGAGGCCATCGCGTGCGCCATGTGCACGACCTGAATCGCCTGCGCGCGCGGCGTAGGGACCTGGGGACGATAGAGCCAGAACCAACGCATGGGGCGCGGTTAACCCATGGGAACGGATCGGAGGTCCAATGTCGTCGTGGTTACAGGGTGCGCGCTCCGCCGAAGAGGTCATCAAACACGTCTCGTCCGGCGACCGCGTGTTCATCCACGCCGCCGCCGCCACCCCGACTGAGCTCGTCGTCGCGCTGAGCCAGCGCGCAGACCTTACCGACGTGCGCGCGTACCACCTGCACCTGATCGGGGACGTGCCGTTCCTCGACCCCGACAGCGCCGCCAGCGACCGGATCCACTCGCTGTCTTTGTTCACGGGTCCGAACGCGCGGAAGGCCGTCGAGAGCGGCAAGGCCGACTTCATCCCCGTGTTCCTGTCGGACATTCCAGGTCTGTTCCGCTCCGGCAACGTCCCGCTGGACGTCGCGATCGTGCAGCTCTCGCCGCCTGATCGACACGGGCAGTGCACCCTCGGGACCTCGTGTGATGCCGCCCGCGAGGCCGTCGACAGCGCGCGCATCGTGCTCGCACTGATCAACCCGCGCATGCCTCGAACCCACGGAGCCACCGTCGTCCCGATGTCGCGCATCACCGCGTACATGACGGTCGATCGCCCGATTCACCTGCACGCCATGCCCGAGATCGGAGACATCGAGTCGCGCATCGGGGAGCTCGTCGCGGGGCTGATCCCCGACGGGGCGTGTTTACAGATGGGCATCGGCGCCATCCCCGACGCCGCCCTCGCCCGCCTCGGCCAGAAGAACGATCTCGCGATTCACACCGAGATGTTCTCGGACGGCATCATCCCGCTCGCCCGCAACGGCAACATCACCAACGCCGACAAGAAGGTCCACCCCGGGCGCTCGGTCACGAGCTTCGCGATGGGCACCCAGGCGCTGTACGACTTCATCGACGACAACGCCCTCGTCGAGTTTCACCCGTGCGACCGCACCAACGACACTGCGCTGATCGGCAAGAACGATCGCGTACACGCGATCAACTCGGCGCTCGAGGTCGACCTCACCGGCCAGGTGTGCGCCGATTCCATGGGTCACCGCATCTTCTCCGGCATCGGCGGTCAGATGGACTTCGTGCGCGGCGCCGCGCGAAGCAAAGGCGGCAAGGCGATCATCGCGCTCCCGTCCACGGCCGCGAGGGGCACGGTGTCGCGCATCACGCACGAATTGAAGCCCGGCGCCGGCGTCGTCACGACGCGCGGTCACGTCCACTGGGTCGTGACCGAATTCGGCGCGGTGAACCTTCACGGCGCCTCGCTTCGCGAGCGCGCTGAGCGGCTGATCTCGATCGCCCACCCCGACTTTCGCGGCGACCTCCGGGGCCAGGTGAACGGGATCCGAAGGTTCGTCTTGTGAAGCTCGCGATCGCGATGGTCGGCCTGCCAGCGCGCGGAAAGACGTTCGTTGCCCGACGGATCGCCCGATACCTCGCCTGGCTCGGGCACCGCACGGCGACGTTCAACGTCGGTGACTACCGAAGGGAGAGGCTCGGAGCGGGGCAGCCGGCCGCGTTCTTCGACCCAGCGAACGTCGAAGGAACTGCCGCGCGCCAGAAGGTGGCGATGCACGCGCTCGACGAAATGATCGCGTGGTTTGAGCACGGTGCGGGGATCGCTATCTACGACGCGACGAACTCGACGCGCGCGCGGCGGGCGCAGGTGAGCCGCCGGTTCAAGGAGGCAGGCATCGACCTGTTGTTCATCGAGTCGCTCTGCGACGACGCCTCGATCATCGAGCGAAACGTGCGCGAGACGAAGATCTCGTCGCCCGACTACGCCGGCGTCGATCCCGAGCACGCCGTTCGCGACTTCCTCGCGCGCATCGCGTTCTACACGCGCTCCTACGAGCCTATGACGGAGGACGAAGGCAGCTTCGTTCGGCTGGTGGACGTCGGGCGCCAGGTGATCGCGAACCGCGTGGACGGCTACGTCCCCGCAAAGCTCGTCTCGTTCCTGCTGAACCTGCACATCCAACACCGCCCGATCTGGTTCTCGCGCCACGGTGAGAGCCTGTACAACCGCGAGAACCGCGTCGGCGGCGATCCTGCACTGTCGCCCCGGGGGCTCGACTACGCCGGGCGCCTCGCGCCGTTCCTTCACAGCTGGGCGCGCAGCGAAGACGAGATCGTGGTGTGGACGAGCACGCTCCAGCGCACGCGCCAGACAGCGTCGTTGCTCGGCGTCCCATCGACCCCGTGGAAGGCGCTCGACGAGATCGACGTGGGCGTCTGCGACAGCCTCACCTACAGCGAGGTCGAGGCGTCGTTTCCCGACGAGGTCGCGGCGCGCCGCGTCGACAAGCTGCGGTACCGGTACCCGCGCGGAGAATCGTACGAAGACGTGATTTCGCGCCTCGAACCCGTGCTCGTCGAGCTCGAACGAGAGCGGCGCCCGACGTTCGTCATCGCGCACCAGGCGGTGATTCGCGCGCTCCTCGCCTATTTCACGGACAAGCCGCGCGAGGAAGTCCCGCATCTTCCAGTGCCGTTGCACACGGTCATCGAGCTTGTCCCTCACGCCTATGGCTGCACCGAGCGCCGCGTCGTGCTCGGTCCGGGAACCGACCCGTAGCGGTGTTATGCTGAAGAACGGAGGCAGAATGGCCGGCAACATTCGCCTGTACGAGGTGAGCCCTCGGGACGGCCTGCAGAACGAGCCCGAGATCGTGTCTACGGACGCGAAGGTGGCGTTGATCGAGCGGATCGTCGCGGCTGGCTTCACGGACGTCGAGGTCACTTCGTTCGTCAGTCCGCGTTTCATTCCGCAGCTTGCCGACGCGGCCGAGGTGATCGCGCGCCTGCCGAAAGCCGAAGGCGTGCGGTTCTGGGCGTTGGTTCCCAACCCCGTCGGGCTCGACCGGGCCGTCGAGACGGGCATCCGCAACATCGCCACGTTCATGAGCGCGTCGGAGACGCACAACCAGAAGAACGTCAACCGCACCGTAAAAGAGTCGCTCGCTGGCCTGAAGAAGGTGATCGGCGGAGCTGCGGCGCATGACATTCGCGTGCGCAGCTACATCTCGACGGCGCTCGGCTGCCCCTACGAAGGCGACGTTCCCGTGTTCAAGGTCGTCGATCTCGCGCTCGCGCTGCGCGAGGCTGGCGCGAACGAGATCGCCCTCGGCGACACGACGGGCATGGGCGAGCCGTCCCAGCTGCAGGATCTGATCGGCGCCCTCGTGGCCGCCGGGATCCCGGTGTCTGACCTCGCGTGCCACCTGCACGACACGCGCGGCACCGCGGTCGTGAACGCCTACGCCGCGTGGAAGGTCGGTGTCACCACGTTCGACGGGTCGATCGCAGGCATCGGCGGCTGCCCGTACGCGCCCGGCGCTGCCGGAAACGCCTCCACGGAGGACCTCCTCCACCTGTTCGAGCGCGAAGGCTGTGACACAGGAATCGACCTCGAGGCGGCGTGTGAAGCGGGGGCGTTCATGAGCGAAGTGCTTGGCCGCACGCTGCCAGGGCGCTACCATCAGTACTGGCTCGGAGCCCGCGCACGTCGCGCGAAGCTCGCCGCGGGGAGCTGAAACCCTCTTGGGGCGCGCATTCCTCCAAATCACCGCGGGTCCCCGGCAGGGGCTGAACGTCCCCCTCGAGGACGGGACGACCGTGGTCATCGGGCGCAAGAAGGGCGACCTTCTGCTCGAAGATCCGCTGATCAGCGGCCGCCACTGCCAGATCGTACACAAAGATGGCCGCGTCGTCCTGAAGGACCTCGGCAGCACGAACGGCACCCTGGTTGACGGCCGGATCGTTCACGAGATCGGCCTCAAGCCCGGCGCAGAGATCGCGCTGGGCGGCGTGCGAATGGTGCTCTACGTCGGCGAAGACGCCCCCGACGACGCGGACGCCGCCAATCGCCAGAGCGCGGCCCAGCTCGACATCGCGTGGCTGCTCGATGAAGAGCTCGTCGAGCTGCGCGGCTCAGGCGAGCGCACGCGCACCCAGGCCGACGTGATCAGCCAGGATCTGCGCCTTCCGCCCGGCATGAACGCGATCGTCGAGGTCGTGGCCGGTCAGGACATCGGCAAGGTGTTCCGCTTCGCGCGCGGCAACGTGAGCATCGGCCGCAAGCAGGGCGAGGTCGGGCTGAACGACGTCGAGGTGAGCCGGAACCACGCCGTGATCGAGGTGTTCGGTCGCGAGATGGTGTTCCTGCGCGACCTCGGCAGCACGAACGGCACGTACCACAACGGCCGCCGGATCTCCGTTTGCAGGCTTCAGACCGGCGACACGGTAGGCGTCGGCAAGACCGTGATGAAGCTGCAAGTCACGCGCTGAGCGGCGTCAGCTGAACGCGAGCGCCTCATCGACCTCGACCGCGCCGAGGTCCTGCAGCAGCGCCGCCACCTCGTGCATCTGGGACATCGCCCACCGCTGGCCGACGCGGTTCATGCCGTAGATCGCGGCAACACCGCCGAGCGCCGCGACCGTTCCGAACGAGCAATGCGGCGACTCCCCGTTCTGGAACTGCACCAGCGACCAGCAGCCGGACAGCAGCGCAAGAAATCCCAGCAGGATGGTCGCGAACACCATCGCCGTCATCAGCTGCGGCTCGGCCGAATAGTGCCCAACGAGCCTCGTCCCCTCGCCGTCAGGCCGGATCGCGAGCTCCAGGCAGGGAGACCACCACGAGCGGTGCGCGGGCGCCATCCACACCAGCACGGCCTGCTGCCGCACGCGGCCTTCGAGGCGCGGGTTTGCAGCCAGGCGCTGCTCGAGGAGCACCGCGAGGGCCGTCGGGTCCTGCGGGACGCGGAGGGACACGCGCGGGCGTACGTGGGGGCGGTCCATGATGGGCTACGCCTCGAGCAGCTTCGTCGCCTGATCGCGCATCTTCACCTTCTGATCAGGCGTCAGGTCCGGGTTGTCTTTGATCACGCCCAGCACGTAGTTCTTGCCGAACGCCTTGCTGTCGATCATCGATTTTACGTCCTTCCAAACGGTGACGTACTTGTCCATGGTCTTGTCGCGCACGGCGCCACCGAAGAACTTGCGCGCACCCTCGCTGCCTTTGGCGATGAGGCTGTCCTTCTCGTCCTTGGCGGAGGTCTTCTCGACGTTGACGAGCTTGTCGCCGCCCTTGTCGCCAACATCCGCGTCGTTGATGCCGGGGATCATGTCGCCGCGAGCGGCCGCGAGGCGCGCCAACGGGAACGACATGTGGTCCATCGGGTTTCCGACGCCGACGCTCCCGTAGGTGAACACGTCGCCATCGGTGAGCGCTTCGCCGGCGAGGTGCACCGCGTCGCCTTCCGCGCGGTGGTGGGTCGACTTGACCTGGTCCACGGGGGCCGCGTTCTTGTTGTGCTCGTCGAGCTTGTCGGACTCCTCTTTCGGGATGCCGGGCGACTGGAACGTGACGACGCGCGAAACGTTGCCGGGGAAGTGCGTGGCCGCGAGCTGAGCGAGGGCGCCGCCGAGGCTGTGCCCCGCGACGATCACCTTGCCGCCGGCCATTCCCATGATGTCCTTCACTCGCCCTTCGTTCGAGGCGAATTGGTAGGTACCGACGCCGGCCTTGGTGGTGTCGTCTTGCATGCCGCGCTTCTCTTTGGTGCCGCGGAACGCGAGCACGGGCGGCGGCTTCCCGCCGTGGATCGCCGTGATCACCTTGGCTTGATCGGTCTTGCCTGCGAGCGCCTCTTCGGTGGGAACGAACAGGACTGCGCGGAAGCCGCTCTCCGGGTCCTGGGCCGCGCCCATCTCCTTGTAGCCCCAGCCCGCGAGCTTGCGGTTGTCGAGGCCGCCGTAGGCGCCCTTGTGGGCGAGCTGCTCGAGGATCACGTCCTGGTTCGACACGTCGTGAGCGTCGTCGAGCACGCTCTCCTGGCGGCCCTCCATGCCCAGGCGCGCATCGTAGACGGCCTGCTTCGGGTTCTTGGCGAGGCCGAGCACGCCCTGGAGCGCGTCGTTGCCCCAGGCGGCGATGCCTCCAAGCACGCCGCCGCCGGACTCCTGTTCGGTGTCTGGCGGCGCCTGTTCGCGCTGTTGGGCGGGACCGGGCGTAGGTGCCTTCTTCTTGCCGAACATGGTGCACCGAGGAGAGGAGGTGCCCCATTCTATCGGTCAAACGACTGACGCGCCAGGGGGCGGCGTTCGCTCTCTACTTCTCCCTCTTCTCGTACGCGCCGCGGCTCTTGTCGCCAGGCCGCCGTCGGGCCGCGAGCGCGAGCAACACCAGCCCGCCAAGGCTGGCCGAGATGCCGCCCGGCTGGCATCCACAAGACGTGGAGGCCGCAGGTTCGACCCCGGAAGCCGGTGTGGGAGGAGCAGGTGCCTCGGTCGGAACGGGCACCTCGGCGACGGGAACCTCGGCGACGGGAACCTCGGCGACGGGAACCGCGACCCTGGGCGCGCAGAACACGGTCATCCGCGTGTTGGCATCCCAGGTGCGGCAGGTGGCAACGGCGCCCTCGACGGTCTTGACGGTACCCGTCTCGGACCACCGCTTGACCTCCCTGCCCAAACCGCAGGGCGTCGACTTGCAGATCGGCAGGGAGCCCTTCGGACCGCACCACACCAAACGATGCCCTCTGTCAAGCGTGCAGGTGTGGGTGTACCCCATCGCGCTCATGCGATCGCCTACCGTGTACGCCACGTTCCCATTTTCATCATAGATCCTCGCGCTGACCTTGCGGTCCTCGCGGTACTCGACCTCTTCGAGTTGGCCCTTGGCGCAATTGCAGGGCAGCTCCGGCCCGAGGTTGAGGACGTCGGCGAGCGCGGTCGCGACGAAGGCTGTGATCATGACGCCACCCCAACGCAGCGCCGCAGGCTACCGCATCGGTCCCATCGTAGCACCGGGGCCGCATGCAGAGGCGATTGCCAGCGGAGAAGCTGCGCAGCAACCGGGGATCACTTCTCCTTCTTCTCGTACGCGCCGCGGCTCTTGTCGTTCAACTTGTCGGTCGGCGGAAGCAGCGGTGGCGTCGCCGCCTTGCGCTTCAGCGCCTCCGCGATCGCCGCGTCGAGCTGCGGATCGAGGCCCTTCGCGACGTCGCCCGGATCCCACGCCACGACGAGGTCCGGCACCACGCCCTGGTTCTCGACCGACCAGCCGCCTTCGCGGAACCAGAACGCGTACTCGGGCTGGCTGATGAAGCCGCCGTCCACGAGCGGCTTGTCACCGCGGATGCCGATCACGCCGCCCCAGGAGCGCTCACCGATCACCGGCGCCAGCCCTTCCAACTGCACGGCGCGCGGGAAGATGTCGCCGTCGCTGCCCGCGAAGCCGTTGGTGATCACGACGAACGGGCCGCGGCGACGCGCGTACGGGTAGGGATCGAAGCCGCCCTGCCGCGGGATGTCGAACCCGAGGATCGGCCGCCGGAGCTTGTCCAGGATGAGCTGCGACACGAAGCCGCCGCGGTTCCACCGCACGTCGACGACGAGCGCGTCTTTGTCCGACTGCGGGTAAAGCCACGTCTCGAACCGCGTGAGGCCGTTTCCACCCATGTCGGGGATGTGCAGGTAGCCGACCTTCCCGTCGGTCTTGCTCGCGACGTACTCGCGGTTCTTCCGCACCCAGTCGACGTACCGGAGCATGCCGTCGTCGCCGATCGGCGTGATCGCGACGTCGCGCGCGCCGTCCATCGAGGGCTTCGAATTGACCGTGAGCAAGACGCGCTTGTCCGCGCGACCGAGGAGCATCGCGTCGATCGGCACGTCGCCGCGCACGGGCACGTGGTCGACCGCGAGGATGTAGTCCCCTTCCGCGATCCCGGCGCCCGGCTCGAGCAGCGGCGCGTCGACGTTGTCGGCGGCATCGCCGTGGAAGATGTGGCCGATCTTGTAGGCGCTGCCTTCGCGGACGAGGTCTGCGCCGAGCGTGCCGTTCCACATCGACGGCACCCACACGCCGCGATCGCCGCCGCCCACGTAGGTGTGCGAGGTGCCCAATTCACCGATCATCTCGCCGATCAGGTCGTTCAGATCACCGCGCGTCGCGAGGCGAGGCAGCAGCGCCGCGTATTGGTCATGAATCGCCTTCCAGTCCAGGCCGCTCATCCCCGCGTCCCAGAAGAAGTCGCGCTCCTGGCGCCACGCCTCGTCGAACGCCTGCTTCCACTCTTCGCGCGGGTCGAGTTCGACGATCGCGTCTTCGATGCGGATGCGCGCCTTCGCGGTGTCGCCGGGCGCGCCCGATCCGTCGAACACGTACACATTTCCAGACTGCAGGACCGCGAGCTTGTTCGCCTTGGGCGCGAGATCGTAGGACGCGACGTCGCCCATGATGTAGCTGACCTCTTTTGACTCGAGGTCGAACGCCTGCAACGACGCGCCCGTGACGTTCCACGGCTCGTTCATTCCAGACTCGCCCCAGGTCAGGAAGAACACCTTCGACGACGACGCCATCAGGCCGCCCATCGGGCCTGGGTCGACCGGGAACGCCACGATGCGGTCGTCCAGCCCCGTCCAATCGATCACCACCGGCGTGAGCTTCTCTTCGGTGGGCTCGAGCATCAGGTCTTCCTTCTTCTTGTCCTTCTTCACCTTCTCTTTCTTCGCCTTCTCGGCGACCGCCTGCGGGGCCGGGTTCTCCGGCGCGGGCGGCAGGCCCTTGTTCTCGGCGAACGGGTTCGGCGTGGTCTTCTGCAGCAGCACCGCGTACGGACGCTCGGACGGGCGCAGCACCTCGTCCATGTCGCGCGCGCCGATGAACGGGTTCGTCCAGCGCGATGACAGGAAGTACAGGTAGCGACCGTCGGGGTCCCACGCGGGGCTGTGGTTGTCGACGTTCGTGCCGCCCACCGTGCGGATCGTGCCGTCCACGGAATCCCACACGAACAGGTTCTGGAACGAGCGCGCGTCCACCTTGCTGTACGCGAGGTACCGCCCGTCGGGGCTCCAGGCGTACTCGCGGATCTCGGCCTGCACGGCGTGATCGATGGCCTTCGGCGGGGCGCCGCCGTCCGCCTGGACGACGAACAACGTCTGCGTCTCGTCCGCGTACGCGAGTCGCTTGCCGTCCGGCGCCCAGATCGGCGGGAACAGCCAGCCCTTCGCTCCCGGCTGCACGACCGTGGTGACCTTGCCGCGGCCCCAGGCGTCCGCGGTGACGATCGACTCCTCGCCGGTGGCGTCGGTGACGTAGCAGACGCGCTTTCCGTCGTGCGAGTACGAGGCGTACGACTCGCGCGCGCCCGTCATGCCCGTGACCGACAACGTGACGCCGAGCTCCGCCGGAACCGAGAACACCTCGCCGCGCGCAGTGAGCAGCACGCGATCGGCGTCGGGCGCGAGCGCGAACCACGTCAGGTTCGACGCCGCGTCGGTGTAGCGCGTGCGCGTGAGCACCTGTTCGCCGGGGAGCTCGATGGCGACCTTCGACTCGGTGCCCGTGTTCGGATCGTACAGGTGGATGTCGCCCGCGAGCATGAACGCGACATGACCGGCCTCATCGGACGCAGGCCAGCGCGCGTCGAACCCGCCGGTGAGGTTGGTGAGGCGCTTTCGGTCGGTGCCGTCGGCCTTCATCGACCACAGGTTCGCCGTGCCGCCGAGGTCCGACAGGAACACGATCCGCCCGTCCGGCGCCCACATCGGGTAGCTGTCCGGGCCGGTGAAGTCCGTCACCTTTGCGTAGTCCTGCTTCGCCGGATCGCCGACCCACACGTCGTCCGCCGAGCCGCCGCGGTAGCGCTTCCAGGTGGCAGCCTCGCGACCGATGCGCGTGAACGCGTAGCGACCGGTCTTCGGGTCGATGTCGAGCCGCGAGGCCCAGCCGATCGGGATCTCCGTCGCGTCGCCGCCGGTGACGGGCACGGTGTACAGCCGCATCACGTGGTTCGGATCGGTGCGGTTGCTGCGGAAGATGACGCTCTTTCCGTCGGGTGTCCAGCCGACCGCGTCGTCGGGGCTGCCGAAGAACGTGAGCCGCCTCGGCTCACCTCCGGTGGTGGGAACGACGAACACGTCCATGTTCCCGTCGTACTCGCCGGTGAACGCGATCTGCGTCCCGTCGGGTGAGAAGTGCGCGGACCGCTCGTCGCCCTGGTAGGCGGTGAGGCGCTTTGCGGCGCCACCTCTGGCGGACGCGAGCCACAGGTCACCTTCCGCGGAGAACACGAGCTGGTCACCGGAGACATCGGGCTGCCGGAGGTAGCCCTCCGACGCGGACGCGGTGGCGGCGAACAAGGCGAGCAAAGGGAGCATCGGACCTCCGGCCGCACCGGGTAACACGGAACCTTCCGCGCCCGAGCGCGTTACCAGGGCCCGATGAAACGCATCCGTGGTGACGCTGCCCTGTCCTCGTTTCGCGATGCGCTCGCGGAATCCGTAAAAACCGGAACCCTCGCCAAGCTGGTGTTCGGCGGTCCCGTGGACGCTTCGTCGCCGAAGAACGTCACGGCGCGCCTCGTCGACGTGAAGGGCGGCACGCGCCTGCAGATCGTCGAAAAGTCTCCGGGCCGCGACAAGACGTCGAACGTCGATCTCGCCGACGCCGCCGCCGCGCTCGACGCGAACCTTTCCCGCTACCGGCACGCGGACCTGTTCACGACCGCTGGAACGTGGCGCCTCGAGCAGCGCGAGAAGCAGCCGTGGAACCTCGTGCACGAGCCCGCTGAGGTCCGCGCCGCACCGTCGCGCTCGCACGACCGCGAGAAGCAGCACCGCATCGGCGGCGTGGACGACACGCCGTGGCTGATGGCGTTCGGCCTCGTGAGCCCCGACGGCAAGCCCACCGCCGACGGCAAGGACAAGCTCGTCCAGATCCGCCGCTTCGTCGAGATCCTCGATCACCTGCTCACGGACGCGCCACGCACCGCTCCGATCCGCGTCGTGGACATGGGCTGCGGCAAGGGTCACCTCGCCGTCGCCACCGCGGTGTGGCTCGCCCGCAGCGGCTTCGCTGGTGTGGACGTGGTCGGCGTCGAGCTGCGGCCCGCGCTCGTCGACGGCGCGAACGCGCTCGTGCGCAAGTTCGCGATCCCCGGCGTGCGGTTCGTCGCCGGCACCATCGCAGACGCCCCCCTCGAAGGTGCGGACGTGGTCATCGCCCTGCACGCGTGTGACACCGCGACCGACGACGCGTTCGCGCGCGCCGTGGCCGTGAACGCGCGCCTGATCGTCGGCTCGCCGTGTTGCCACAAGCAGGTGCGGCCGCAGCTTCAAGCCCCCCCAGGCCTCGTCTCGGCGATGCGGCACGGCATCCTGCTCGACCGCCAGGCTGAGCTCCTCACCGACGCGCTGCGCGCAGATCTCCTCGGCGCCGCGGGCTACGCCGCGCGCGTGTTCGAGTGGGTCGCCACCGAGCACACGGGTCGCAACGTGATGATCGCGGCTGAGCGTTCGGACGTGGTCGACCGCGACAAGTCGCGCGCCGATGCGCTTGAGCTCGCGACGACCTGGCACATCGGGCAGCAGCGGCTCGCCGAGGCGCTCGGCGTCACTCTTCGTACAGGAACGCCGGCCGCGTCGTGAACTGGAACCCGACGGAGATCCGCGTGCACGCGCCGGTCTCGTCGGGCGCCAGATCCTTCGTGTTCGCGAACAACGCGACCAGGATGCCGTACAACGCGGCGTCCACGTCCTCGTTCGCCGCGACGTCGAGGACCTGCTGCGGATCCATCGCGCCCGAAAACACACCCGACGACGTGCCGTCTTCGTGCAGGTCGACGCGGATCCGCGCGTCTTCCAGGCCGAACTCGAGATCGAGCGCGAAGATGTGGAACGGCAGATCGACGAGCATCGGCCCGACCTCGATCGACCGGTCTACGACGGCGGCCTCGGCGAACGGGTAGCTGGCGGCGTCCGGATCGCGCGCGATCGTCTGGTCGGCCTCAAGGTAGCCGTCGGTGCCGAGCAGCGGCAGGCCGTGGCCGCGGAGGAACTCGAACGACACACAGTCATCCTCGGTGCGATCGTCGAGCCCGCCGAACTCGTACATCAGCAATAGATCGCCGTCGTTGATCGCCGCGAGGATCAGGCTCTCAACGGCCATCGCTTCCGTCTGCTCGAGGGCCGGGATCAGCGTCGCGAACGAATTGTCGATGCCGGGCTGCCCCGAGGGACTCGTGCGATCCTCGACGCCGCACACGGGGTCGGCGGTGCCGTCCAGATCGAAGCCGTCGGAGACGCCCTCGGCCTGGCGCGAGAACCGGATCTCGTCCATCACCCACACGTCGCGCTTGTCGGCGACGTCGCACGTAGGCCGCTCGTCATAGGGTCGACACGCCATCAACAGGGCGAAAATGGTCATGCCTCGATCCCGATCAGGCTGCTTGTCACGTGCGCTTCGTCTTGACCGAAGTCCGCGCGAACGACGCCCATCGAGCGGATAAGCGACAGCAGCACCATCGACGCGTTCTCGAGCGACGGCGAGCGGTAGTGGATGCCCTGCTTCAGGAACCCACACGCGTTGCCCGCGATGAGCAGCGGCATCTCGTCGAGCGAGTGGGTGCGGCCGAGCGAGACCTCGGTGCAGCCGAGGACAGCACAGTTGTCGAGCAAGGTGCCGTCCTCCTCGGGGATCGCGTCGAGCGCCCGCACCAGGTACGCGTATTCGTCGACGCACATCGTCGTGATCGCGTTCACCTCGGGCTGGGGGTCCGCCTCGTTGTGCGTGAGTTCGTGATGGCCCTGCGACGCGCCCGGGAACAGGTAGTTGTTCACCGGCTGGCTGATGTAGTGACCGAACACCCGCGTCTGGTCACACGCGAACGCCATCGCGAGCAGATCGACCATCGCGCGGCTGCGCGCGCTGATCTGCGGGCGGCCCTCGACGTCGCTGAAGTCGAGCGTGGGTGATGGCGGACGGCTGCAGGCTTCCAGGTTTGGCGGGTCCGCCTGCAACCGGGCAAGCCGCAACTCGAGCTCGCGCAGGCCCGTCGCGTGCTGATCAAGTCGCGCCTTGTCCGCCGCCCCGACGCGCGACTGCAACGCGACGAGGTCTCCGCTGACCGCATCGAGCACGCTCCGGCGGAGCGCCAACGTGGGGTCGACGACGCCCCCCTCACCGGGCGCACGGAACGACGGGCCGAACAGCCGCTCGTACAGCGCGTACGGATCGGTGTCGGGCGGGTTCTTGCTGTTCGGGCCGTTGTACGACAGGCCCTCGTTGTTCGTCGCGGCCGTCTGCAGGGAGCGGTAGGCGGTGTCCCCACCGATCTCGGCGGCGATCACCTGGTCAATCGAGGGCGCGAGGAACGTCTCGCCCGCGTCAGTCACGGACAGCTTCGCGCCCGAGAGGATGCCCGCCGCGCCGCTCATGTGCGGCACCGCGTTCGGCACCTTCACGGACATTCCCGTCACGACGGTGACGCGGGACTCGAGCCCGGTGAGCGGTGACAGCTGCTCGGAGACCTGCCAGTTTGGCCCCTCGCCGGTGGGGGTCCAGCGCGAAGGGATGTTCCCGTTGCCCCAGAAGAACAGGCCGAACCGACGCGGGATGATGCCGCCGCACGCGTAGGCGCGGCGATCGGACATGCACTCGAGCAGCGGCAGACCGACCGTGACGAGACCCGCCGCCGAGAACCCGCGCAGCAGCGCGCGACGCGAAAGAGGTTTCATGGGTTGACGGCCCCTGCGCCGCGAAACGCCATGCCCATCGCGACGTCGCGCATCAGTGCACGCATGCGATGTCCCTCGTCGGCGAAGCCTTCGTCGTGCCACTCGAGCGAGCCGCGTTCGGCGATGCCGAGGACGTGGCCGCTCGCGTACTGCAGGTACGTCTGCACCACGCACCGCGCGAGCTTCTCGTCGTCGTGGACGAGATCGGCGAGCTCCACCGGACCGGCGTACAGGTCGCCATCCAGCTCACCCGACGCATCGATCACGACGCCGTTCTCGGACGCCCGGTAGCTGCCGAGCCCGTCGAAGTTCTCGAACCCCAGGCCGATCGGGTCCATCACGTTGTGACAGCCCGCACAGAACGGGTCCTGCAGGTGCTGTTCGACGCGGTCGCGCATCGTCGGGTTGTCTGCGCTGACCTCCGGAATCGCCGTGTTCAGGTTCGACGGTGGCGGCGGCACGGGCTGACAGAACAGCACCTCGCGAAGGAATTTGCCGCGCAACGTGACCGAGGTGTTCGCGGGGTGTGACTGCAACGCGAGGAAGCTCGCCTGCCCGAGGAACCCCCGTCTCAGGCCATCCTCAGGAAGCTCGGTTTCGGCGAACTCGTCCATCGAAGGCGCCGGGATCCCGTAGATCGCGGACAGCTTGCGGTCCAAGAACGCGCGTCGGGTGTTCACGAAGTCGCGCAGGTCGCCGTCTTCGTCGACGATCGCGTCGAGGCCGCGCAGCGTCTCTTCGCGCGCTGAAGGGCCGACATCCGCGGCCATGTGCGTGAACACAAGCGTGTCCTTGTTCAACGCGTCGAGCTGGTCGAGATCAAGCATCTCGGTGAAGAAGTTCCGGAGCCCGTCCCGCGCACGCGGATCGGCGATCAGCCGATCGACCTGCGCGGAGAGTCCATCGGCCGCGACGAGCTCCCCTGCTTCGCCCGCGGCGAGCAGCTCCTCGTCGGGCGCGGTGTTCCACAACAGGTAGGACAGCCGCGACGCCATCTCGACCGACGTGAAGCGATACGCGCCCGTTCGCTCCGGATCGGGCTCTCCGAGCTCGACGCGGAACAGGAAATTCGGCGATTGGAGCAGCGCGGACAGCGCGTATTCGAGCCCGCCATCGAAGTCGCCGAGCGCGGTGGCCGCGCCCCCCGCGACGCCCACCAGGGTCGCTAGCTCGACGTCTTCGAGCGGACGCCGCCACAGTCGCCGCCCAGCCGCGCGAATGGCCTCACCGACGCAGGCATCGTCCCTCACGGCTGCCGGCTCGCACGGCACGTTCGCGGAACGCAACGCAGGATCGCCCATCACCTGCCCCGCGACCTGGAACGCCGCGGACTCGTACTGCTCAACGCCGCGCGGAGAGATCGACGCGAGCGACGCCCCGACCGAATACAACCCGCCCGCGTCCTCGTCGGGTTCGAGGGACGTCGGCACGACGATCGCGGCACCGAGCGCGTCGTGGATCGAATTGGTGTATTGCAGCTTCGTGAGGCGGCGGATCTGCGGCTCCGGTGGTTGCGCCTCGGGAGCGTCTCCTCGGCCACCACACGACGCTACACCGACGAACAACGCCAACGAAACGGCACCACGCATCTGGACAGTATACCCTGCCCCGCCGCCAGGATAGGTTGCAGTCGAGGTGAACGTGTACAGGTTCGCAATCCCCGTCGCCCTGTTCGCCGCCGGCTGCGCGCCCGAGTACGAGGTCACCGGCTTCGTGGGCGGCGACGGAGAGCTTCGGTTCAACCTGCAGTTCACCAACGAGACCAACGTCGACCTCGACCTGCACGTCGTCACCCCGGGCGGCGAGGAGATCGACTACTCCGCAAAGACCGACACCACCGGCGGGGCCCTCGACGTCGACTGCTTCTGCGGCAACTGCGACCAGGGGCCGAACGAGAACATCTTCTGGGAGTACGGCAGCCAGGCCCCCGCCGGTGACTACCAGGTCTCCGTGCAGTACTACGGGTCGTGTTCGGACCCGTTGGACTACTACTACTACTACGCGGAACCCGAGCCTTCCGACTACACGCTCAGGATGATGGAGGCCGGTGTGGTGATGCAGACGTTGACCGGTACGCTCACGGCCCCTGGTGAACAGGCCCCGTACACGCACACGTACGCGCCCTAGCGACCGCTACTCGGCGCCAGACCGGGCTGCTACTCAGCGCCGCCTGAACGGCGACGGCGACGGCGACGGCGAGGCGCACCTTCCGCAGCCTCCCCTTCGGCCTCATCCTCGTCGGGCGTGTCCTTCACGGAGCTGCGCGGCACGGCCTTCTCGAGGACCGCGAGGAGCGTCTCGCCGTGCGCCTCGACCTGCCACACGCGGATGTCGGGCACCGCCGCCATCTCGATCAAGTCGTACGGGCGCATCTTCGCGATGTTCTTCAGCACACCGTTCGACGCGACCGCGAGCGGGTTGAGCTTGGGGTCGGCCGCGACGAGGTCGTTCCGCCACGCCTTGAGCGCTTCGAACGCGAGGTCCGCCGCGCGCCCAGCGAGCCGCGGACGCGGGCCCTTTGCGCGCTTGGCGCCGGGCACCGGGAGCGGCATGTCGTCATCGAGACCCGTCGCCACGGCCTTCAGGAACTCGGGCCCGTGGCGGCGCTTCATCGCCGACTTGGAGCGCGGGAACAGCTTCTCGAGGTCGGCGTCCGACTCGGGCCGCGCGTCTGCGACTTCGACGAGGACCTCGTCTGGGATGACCTTGAACGCTGGACGATCGAGCTGCTTCGCCTGCGCGTCGCGGTAGCGCCACAGGTGACGCAGCACGCGCCGACCGTCGTCGTCGAGCTTCACGCCTCGCGTCTTCATGCGGGTCCACCCGTCCGGATCGAACCGGCGGCCCTCCCACTCGCGCGATTCAAGGATGCGACACTCTTCGACGACGCGCGCGAGGCGGTTTGCCTTGACGAGGCGGCGCGTGAGGATCTCGCGCAACGCGAGCAGCCAGTGCGTGTCGCCGCGCGCGTACTCGATGTGCTCCGGGTAAAGCGGGCGGCTGGCCCAGTCGTGCCGCTGGAACTTCTTGTCGATGTCCACGCCGAAGAACTCGCCGATCAAGTCGGCAAGACCGATGCGACCGACCCCGAGCTGCTGCGACGCCACCATCGTGTCGAACAGGTTGCGGATCTCGAACGCATAGTCCCGCTTGAGGCAGACGATGTCGTAGTCCGCGCCGTGGAAGATCTTCACCACGTTCGGGTCGGCAAACACCTTGGCCAGCGGCGTCAGGTCGTTGTCCACCGCGAGGGGGTCGACGATGATGTCGCCCTCGAGGTCCGAGAACTGCAGGAGACAGACCTTCTCCTGGTAGTGGTGGAAGCTGTCCGATTCGGTGTCTACACCGATCACCTTGGAACGGCCGAGACGATCGGCCATTTCTTGGAGCAGCTCTTTGGTATCTACGAGGACGAGCGGGGTTTCGTCAAACAATGGGAGGCCTCGGGGCGCGCCCCTTAGCGCGTTTTTAAGAAACCCGCATCTCGCACCGTCTGCGCTATGCTCGCCGACGGAGGTTCGATGCATCCGGAGGAAGGTCCCGTCGCCCATGCGGCGGAACGGCTGGCGCAAACGTTCGGGGAAGCGCCGCCCACCGCGATCGTGCTCGGTTCGGGGCTCGGCGCGCTCGTGTCACGGCTCGGCGGCGTGCGGGAGGCCGGGTTCAGCGATCTCGGCCTGCCTGTGTCGAGCGTCCACGGCCACAAAGGCACCGTAATTCGAGGCACCCTTGGGGCGGCCGAGGTCGCGCTGATCTCAGGCCGCGTGCACCTGTATGAAGGCTGGAGCGCGAACGAGGTCGTGCGGTACGTACGCGCGTTGCACCAGTGGGGTGTGAAGCGCCTCGTGCTCACGTGCTCGGCGGGTGCGATCACGTACGGCATCGAGCCGGGCGCGCTGGTCGCGATCTCGGACCACGTGAACTACCAGCGCGACAACCCGCTGATCGGCCCGGCCTGGCCCGGAGGGACGCGGTTCCCCGACCTCTCCGTGGCGTATTCGCCGCGCATGCGCGCGATCCTCCGCGAGACCGCGGCGGGCCAGGGCCTCCCGTGGCGCGAGGGCGTCTACGGCGCCATGACCGGCCCCTCGTACGAGACGCCCGCCGAGATCCGCGCCCTGCGCTCGGTCGGCTGTGATCTCGTCGGCATGTCCACAGTCGCCGAGATGATCGCCGCCGCCCACATCGGGTTCGAGGCCGCCGCCATCGCCGTCGTCAGCAACCGCGCCGCGGGGCTCGCCTCCGAGCCGCTCACGCACGACGAGGTGATGGACATCGCCGGACGCGCCGCGAAGCAGCTCGGGGACCTGTTCGAGGTGGCCCTTGTCCGTCTCTGACCAGGACCTGCTCGACGTCGCGAAGAAGTACGCCGCGAACGCGTACGCTCCGCTGTCGAACTACCACGTAGGCGCCGCGCTGCTTTGCCGCGACGCCGCTGGAAACGAGCGGATCATCGGCGGCTGCAACTTCGAGCACATCATCCTGTCGCTGTCGAACTGCGCCGAGCGCGTCGCGATTCAGACCGCGATGGCCGAAGGCCTGCGAACGATCGAAGCCGTCGCCGTGTACACGGTCTCGAGTCCGCCAGCAGCCCCGTGTGGATCGTGCCGCCAGATGCTTCATTCGTTCAAGGTCGGTCGCGTGATCATGGGGAACGATCGCGGGGAGATCCGCATTTCAACGCTGTCGGAGCTGCTCCCGCTCGCGTTTGACCTCGAAGGTCCCGTCCGTTAAAGCGGGCCCTCACTTTCGGGGTTCCGCATGACGTCGAAGCACGAAGACATCGAAGTCTCCTACTCGGTCAGCAACGACTTCTTCAAGTTGTGGCTCGACGAGGAAATGCACTACACGTCGGGTACCTACCGCACGGGCAAGGAGACGCTCGAAGAAGCGCAGGTCCTGAAGGCCGCGTTGTTGTCCGACTGGGCCGAAGTCACGCCTGAGAGCTACCTGCTCGACATCGGCTGCGGCTGGGGCAGCTACCTCGCGTACGCGTCCAAGGTGCGCGGCGTGAAGCGCGCCTGCGGCATCACGCTCTCCACGGAACAGCTCGAGTGGTCCAAGGCACGCAACCTGCCGAACGTGGACTTCCGCCTCCAGGACTTCAACACCTGGGTGCCTGAGGAGAAGTTCGACGCCGTCGTCAGCATCGAGATGGTCGACCACATGGTGTCGCCCGCCCAGGCGCGCGCCGGCCAGGCCGTAGACATCTACCGCAACTACTTCAAGCGCATCCACGGCTGGATGAAGCCCGGCACCTGCTTCGGCTTCCAGGCCATCCTGCGGGACCGCGTGCCCCGCAACCGCGCTGACCTCGAAGATCTGCGGTTCACCGCAGACGTCATCTTCCCCGGCGGCCTCAATCCCCGCATCGAAGAGCTCGTCATCGCGTCGTCGCGCTACTTCGAGATCGAAGAGCTGCGCACGCAGCGCATGGGCTACCGCCACACCACCAAGGAATGGCACAACCGGCTCGTCAAGAACGAGGCGCTCATCCGCAAGCAGTGGGGCGACCGCGTCTACGAAGACTACGATCGCTACCTCGGCACCTGCGTTCGCGCGTTCGACGCGATGTGGTCGAGCGACGTGCAGTTCAAGCTGCGCTGGCTTCCGCAGTAACGTTGATTCCCGCCGCCCTTTGGGCGGCTCCCCACCCCTCCCCGCCTTCGGCGCGCCCTCCCCGGGTGGGAGGGCTTCATCGCCCTAGCAGCCGGTCGAAGGGCAAACGACGATGTCCCCTGACGGCCACGCGATGGTCGCGATCGCGTAGGCTTCGCCCTCGGTCGTGACGGTGCGGGTGAACGTCTGGGTCGAGCCCCCCAGGATGATCGTGACGGTCGCCTCGTTCGGGGTGTCGACGACGTGACCCGGGTAGTCGCTCACCACCACCGTATAGGAGCCCGACAGCGGCGCAGCGTACGCGATGACTTCGGGCCCCTTGTCGGCAGTGTCCTGGGCGACGAGGACCGGATCGTCCTGCCCCCCGGGTGCGCCCCAGTCGGGAGTCATGTTCCCGTAGTAACAGTCGAGCTGACCCGTGACATAGCCACCCGGCGCGACCAGATGCAGGTCGAGGTCGTCCGCGCTGATCGCCCAGCTGAGCTCGACGACAAGTCCGTCCGGGGGCGGCAAGGCATCCACGGTCGCCTCGCAGGGTTCGGACTGTCGGCCGTCATCCGTGGTAATGACGAGCGTGACCACGTAGGCTCCGACCACGTCCGTCTGGAGACGACGGGCGGAAGGCCCTTCGGGCTGGATCAACCCGCGCGAGTCGGGTGGTGGCGTGAGGGTCCACGTGAAGGTTTCGATCGCGTGCCCCAACGGGTCGTAGCTGTCGGCGCCTTCGACGTGGACCTCGGTGAACTCGCCGACCGTGACCTCCGTCACCGCAGCTTCACAGCGCGCGACGGGGACGTTTGACGCCACCGATCCGGTCTCCCCGGTGTCGAAGGTGTCGGAGGTGTCGGAGGTGTCGACCGCTGTGTCGTCGGTATCGGCCTGTAGAGGAGACCGTCCAAGTGGCCAACAGGCCGTCGTCACGCCCGCCAGCAGCGCCACCGCGAACAGGTCGCTACGAACTCGCATGAGAACCCCCTTGTTCATTTGAATGTAACGCATTCGGGCGCGACAACGTCCCAGCGCTCCACGCGCGCGCCAGCCGCCACCAGCCGATCGAACCACACCACCTGAGCGTCCCGCACGCTGTCCGTCGGGCCCTTGATCTCGACGAACAATGCGCCGGGCTGCACGCGCGACGGATGGCCGTTCAGCCGCACCTCGGGCCCCGCCAGGACCAGCAGGTCGGGCAGCCCCGCCGACACCGACCAGCCCTCCTCCAACAGCCGCCCCATCACCGCATCGAGTACGGCCGGACCCACGTCGCGCGCGATCCGGACGAGTCGTTCGACGGGCGCGAGCGGCCACGACACGCCCGCCAACGCCTGCCGGGCGCGCTTCATGGCTGCTTGTTCGATGCGACCGGGTCCCTCCCCCCGTCGAAGGGCCTCGCGCACCTCGGCGACGGCCTCGGCCCGCCGCACCGCATAGGCGCGCCGGCCTACGTCCAACGGCCCTGAGAGCCGTCGCGCGGGCAACATCCCCGGCACCGGGAGAAAGTACGTGTCGGCGAACAGCAGCCCGAACAGCGTCGTCCACAGGGTCCCCTCGCCATGTAGGGCCTCTCGCCCGGCCGCCGCGAGCAATCGCACGACGGCGGCCTCGATTGGCAGAGACTCGCCGCCGACCGTCCACAGCGGTCGTGCCCCGTCGCCTCCTGCCGCGACCAGCCGCACCGTCCGAGTCGCAGGCGTCCGCAGTGGGATCTCCGGCGCGTAGCCAGTTCGCGTGGCCCTCGCGAGTCGGCGTTCAGCGCGCGTGATCTGCAGCCGCTCCACCGGGTCCGAAGCCGGTCGGGCGGCCCGCAGCGCAGCGAGCGCGTCCAACGGACGTCCTTCCGCCTCGTAGGTCCGCGCCACCCGAAACGCGAGCGTCGGCGCCGGACGCCCGCGCTCGACCAGAGCGTCGTACAGCGAACGCGCCCCGCTCGGATCGCCGGCCTGCTCCCGCGCCTGGGCCTCGATCAGCACGGTCTCTACGAAGCGACGTGCGGGCGACAAGCCCCCTTCCGGCCAGACCGCGCGCCGGTCCAGCCACGCGAGCGAGGTCGCAGCGTCCGTTCCAGCGATCGCGGCCTCGACTGCCGCCTCCCAGTCGAGCATCACCGCCCGATCACGAAAGAAGCCGCCGGGGGTCGGTGTGTAAACGGGCCACGTGATCACGCCCATGCGCTCCAGCACCGGGCCCGACCGATCGGGCTCGAGGCGCAGGAACGTCCAACGCGCGAGCCGGTCCAGCAGCCGACGATGCACCACCCGCACCCATCGACGGTCGTCCCAGCCTTCGCGCCCGATCAGCCGCGCGACCAGCAGATCGCGGCGTCCCCCGAGCGGGAGCCCAAGGCGTCGGCAGCCCGCCTTCAGCGCATCCACCGTCGCATACGCCGCCCGCACGTCCCACGGGACGTCGGACGCCAGCAGACCCTCCGTCACGAGGGCTTCCACAGCGCCCTCGACATCGTCCACGCCGGCCAAAGCGAGATCCTCGACGACGAACACGGTGCCCTTCCGACCCGACAACCGCGCGTACGCGAGAGCGGCCGGGCCCGAAAGCGCGCGGATCTTGCGACAGACCGCGAGCTCCTCGTCGGTGAGGAGGTCGCCACCGCGCATCAAACCGGTGTCCACGATCTCGTGCAGGTCCGCCACAGCCCAGGCGACCGGTGCCCCCTCCGTCACGACCCGCGAACCTCGACCGCGTCTTCGACGAACCGGCGCTCGGGCGGCGTCTCGGCGAGGCGCCGCAGCACCTGCTGCATGCGTTGCCCGACGTCCTCGACCCGTCGCCGCGCCATCACCGCCGCGAACACCGGGCCCGCACCAGGAACAAAACGGAGCACGCTCGATGCCGTCGAGCGCAGCGACTGCTTGACGATCTGCTGCGCGAACCAGGTCCCCGCCGATGACACCGACGCGCGCGGCACGAGCGCCCGCGGGACGTCGCGCAGCCGAACCTCCATCGGCCCCTGCGCCGGGAGCTCGATCCGCAGCCCCGCCGCGAGCGCGCGCCAGAGCGCCATCTGGCCCTTCGGTTGCTCCGGGTCGAAGCCGTACACGACTGCGAGCCGCTGTGCGAGCCGAACGACGCCGATCGCCTCGCCCACCGCTTCGGGCGGAATGGAGGCCGGGCCTGCCACCGCCGTCGCACCTCCGAACGCAGCGAACTCCACAGAGGAGCGGCGGATCAGCCACGCGGCGGTGTCGTCGAGGTCGACCATCGGAGGCGTCACGTCGGCGTCCGGGTCGATGTACGCGCGCCCCAGGTGCTTGAGGCGCGACCGCGTCGCGGCCGTGGGCACGCTGATCGCTGCGTAAACGCCGGACGGCACCCCCCGGTCGGCGTGGTCAGCGACGCGCTCGATCAGCTCACGAACGGCGTCGCGGACAAGACCCATAGGGCACCTAGGTCGGTCGGGTAGCGGGGTCCGCAGCCGTGGCGGCCGCCTCGGTGCGCTGCTTCAGCCAGCTGTCGATGTACCGCGTGTTGATCCGCATCGTGCGGAACTCTTCGCTCGCGATCAGCTCGCGCTGCAGCGGAATGGTGGTCTTGATGCCCTCGACCACCATCTCGTCCATCGCCCACAACATCCGCTGAATCGCGTGGGTGCGGTCGCGCCCGCGCACGATCAACTTGGCGACGAGCGAGTCGTAGTACGGCTGCACCATCGCGTGCTCGTGGACGGCGCTGTCGACGCGCACGCCCGGACCGCCCGGCTCGTGGTAGCCGGTGATGCGTCCGGGCGACGGCACGAACGTGTAGGGATCTTCTGCGTTCACGCGGATCTCGATCGCGTGCCCTTCGAACTTCACATCTTCCTGGCGGAACGGAAGCTTTTCGCCTGCCGCGAGGCGGATCTGGAGCTGGATCAGGTCGATTCCGGTGACCTCTTCCGTCACGCAGTGTTCGACCTGGATGCGCGGGTTCACTTCCATGAAGAAGAACTCGTCGCCGTCCACGAGGAACTCGCAGGTGCCGACGGTGCGGTAGCCGACCGAACGCACGAGGTCCGCCGCGGCGTTCATGATGCGTTCGTGCAGCACCGGCGGCAGGAACGGGGCGGGCGCCTCTTCGATGATCTTCTGGTGACGACGCTGCATGGTGCAGTCGCGCGTGCCGAGGTGCACGGCGTTGGTGCCGTCGCCCGCGACCTGGACTTCGACGTGGCGAGGAGCGCGCAGGAAGCGCTCGATGAACACGTCGCCGTTTCCGAACGCGGCCAGCGCCTCGGTCTGCGTGAGCGTGAAGAACCGCCGCAGCTGATCGTCGTCTTCGACGATTCGCATGCCTTTGCCGCCGCCACCGCCCGCTGCCTTCAGGATCACCGGGTAGCCCGTGCGGGCCGCGGTCTCCAGCGCCTCGTCGATGCTCTTCACGGCGCCCGTGCTGCCCTGCAGCAGCGGCAGGCCAGCCTGGCGTGCAGCTTCCTTCGCGGACAATTTGTCGCCGAACGTGCCGAGGTGCTCGACCGAGGGGCCGATGAACGTGAGGCCCATCGCCGTGACGGCGCGTGCAAACTGCGCGTTCTCGGCCAGGAAACCGTAGCCCGGATGCACGGCGTCCGCGCCCGTGATGTGCGCGGCCGAAAGCACGCTCGGCTGGTGCAGGTACGACTTCATCGCCTGCGGCGGACCGATGCACACGGCTTCGTCGGCGAACTGCACGTGGAGCGCGTTCTCGTCCGCCTTCGAGTACACGGCGACCGTGCGGATGCCCATCTCGCGGCACGCGCGGATGACCCGCAGGGCGATCTCGTTGCGATTCGCGATCAGGATCTTCTTGAACATCAGCCCTTTCGCACCTTGAACAGGGCCTGACCGAACTGGACCGGATGTCCGCTCTCGACGAGGATCTCGATCACCGTTCCGGCGACCTCCGACTCGATCTCGTTCATGAGCTTCATCGCTTCCACGATGCACAGCGGCTGGCCGACCTTCACGACCGTACCGACCTCGGCGAACGGCGGCGCCCCCGGCGACGGCGTGCGGTAGAACGTGCCGACCATCGGGCTCTCTACCGTGACCACGTTCGGGTCCTTAGCGGCAGGAGCAGCCGGTGCGGCGGCGGCTGGGGCCGCGTGGGCCACCGGAGCCGCGTGCACGGGCGCGTGAGCGACGGCCGGAGCCATCTGCATCTGCGTCATCTGGACCGGCGGCGGCCCGATGCGGAACCGCATCGAGACGTCACCGTCGCGGTAGTGAAAGTCGCTCACTTCGTGAGCAGAGAGGAGCTTGAGTAGCGCCTCGATTCGTTGGAGATCCATAGGGTGCCTCCCGGCGAGCAGGACGGCCCCTTAACCGAGCCTCGCGACCAGTCCACGCAACGCGAGTTCGTAGCCGACAGGGCCGAACCCGACGACGACCCCCATGGACACGTCGGCGAGCAGGCTCTTGTGCCGAAACTCCTCGCGCGCGAACACGTTGGAGACGTGGATTTCGACGAACGGCAGACCGGTCCCCAGGTACGCATCGCGGAGCGCGACCGACGTGTGGGTGTAGGCCGCCGCGTTGACCACAGCGCCGGCGACGCCCGTGCGGGCCGCCAGGTGGACGCGTTCGACCAGCGCGCCCTCGTGGTCGCTCTGAAAATGTTCGAGCTCGACGCCCAACGATGCAGCGAGCGCGTCGAGCGTCCGCCCGATGTCCGCGAGCGTCAACCGCCCGTAGACCTCCGGCTCGCGCGTCCCAAGGAGCCCGAGGTTGGGCCCGTTCATCACCAGGAGCCGCTTCATCAGCGCCTAAGCAGCGAACGACGCTTGCGCGTGCCGGGCGCGCGCACATCGGAGGTCTCTTCGTCGGCCGCCCGCGTCAGGTCACTGATCGGCGTGGCGCCGTCGTCCGCGTACGGTCGCGGCATGGAGATGCTCGGCGGGGGAAATTTCGACGGGTCCGGCAGCTCCTCCGAGAGGTCGTCGCACTCGCGCTCGAAGGGCGTGCCGAGCAAGGCGTTCAAACGCTCGCGGATTCGCTTGCTGCGCGGGTTGTAGAACAACAGGCGACGAAGCACCCGCACGGCGCGATCGGGACGTCCCGCGCGGGCATAGGCCGCGGCGCGATCCTCCGTCAGGACGGGGTCGACGGACAACACCAGCGGCGGCTCGAGTTCGGCGGGCGGCGCGGCCACCACGCTGCCCGCGAGCAGCGATTCCGCGGGTCCAAACGACGGGTGCAACAGCACGAGCGACTCGGCGAGCAGGGCCGCGCGCTCCATCTGGCCGATCCCGCAAAGGGCCTGCACTTCGAGCTTCACCAGCTCGGGGTGTTTTTCCGGCGTCGGCGAGAGCTTCTCGAGGGCCTGGAGCGCGATCTCGGGCTGCGCGGAGGCCACGCCCGCGCGGGCGAGCAACTCCCAGCCTTCCCGCGCTGCAACGTTCTGCTCGAGCCCGGCGACCAACACCGCCGCCGCGTCCTTCCACTTCTCGCGACGACACAGCTCGCGACCCACGTCGAGGAACACGTCGGCAGACGGGTCCTCTTCGAGCAGCTCGCGCAACATTTCAAGTTCGGGATCGGTCACCGGGGCCCCACGACAAAGGCGTCTTCCACGCCGCGCGCCGACACGGTCACCAGCACGGGGGCTCCCTCGAAGGCGTCGACCACCACGTTCAAGCGCACGAGGCCCGTGGCGTCCGTTCGCACGGTGAGCGCCGGCGCAAGGTGGTCGGTCGCCAACGCCACCCATCGGTCGCGGCGGGCATCCCAAACCGCGTCTTCCGGTGGCGCCACGACAACGTCATTCTCACCGACCAGGCCAGCTTCCCCGTCAGGCACGGCCACCGTGACGGCCACGTCGGCCAGCGGACTTCCCGTGTTCGCGTCGTACATCATCACGTCGACCGGGACCACCGCGACGAGCCCGTCTCCAACACCATCAAACGAGGCGTCCCACGGGACATCGACGTCGGCCGGGACCAGCAATTGCGGCTCGAGGCGTCCACACGCAGCGAGCAGCAGCACGGGCAGGAGGCGGGTCACGAGGTGAGCATCTCTCGGAGGGAGTCGATGGGAACCGGTACGACGGTCATGTGACCGACGCTGATCACGACCGGCACGCGGATTGTAGCCCCCGCGGCCTTCTTGTCCAATCGCATAGCCGCTTCGACCGCGAAAAGATCGATCGGCGGCACCGAAGTCGGAAGGCCGAGGCGGGCGACCAGGCGCGCCACGCGCGGCGCGAGATCGGCGTTCGTGGACCATCCGCGGGCCGACGCCCACCTGAGCTCGGCCAACGTTCCGAGCGCGACCGCCTCACCGTGCAGGAGCGTGCCGTACCCCGCTGCCACCTCGAGCCCGTGCCCGACCGTGTGGCCGAGGTTGAGCCAGATCCGGTCGCCGGTCTCGCGTTCGTCGCGGGCGACAATGGCGGCCTTGATCGCGACGCAGCGCGCGATCACCGGCGCGAGCGCCTCGGGGTCGCCGAGCCGGAGCCGATCCGCGTCGCGCTCGAGGAGCCGGAGCAGCGACTCATCGGCGATCAGCGCGGTCTTCACGACCTCCGCGAGCCCCGCCACGAGCTCGCGCGCGGGGAGCGTCGCGAGGGACGCGAGCCCCGCGAACACGAGCGACGGCTGGTAGAAAGCGCCGACGAGGTTCTTCCCGGTCGGCAGGTTCACGGCCGTCTTGCCGCCCACCGAGCTGTCCACCATCGCCAGCACGGTGGTTGGAACCTGCACGAACGGCAACCCGCGCAACACGCTCGCCGCCGCGAAGCCCGCCACGTCGCCGACAACCCCACCACCGACCGCGACGATCACGGTGGACCGATCGACGCCTGCGGCGACGATCTGCTCGACGAGCGCGCTCCAGGTCGCGAGGGTCTTGTTCACCTCGCCGTGCGGGAAGGTCACCACCACCGTCGCGACGTTGCAGCGCACCAACGCGTCGCGCACGACGCCGGCCCACAGCGGCCCAACCACGTCATCGGTGACGATCACCGCGCGTCGCGCGCCCAATGCCGCGATGCGCGGCGCCACCGCAGCAGGCCCGCCTCCGTCGATAACGACGTCGTAGGACCGCTCACCGAGCACGACCTTCACGTCCATGCGTGCTCCAGGATGCGGTCGACGATCATGTCGGGAGTGAGCGTCGCGTCGACGCGAAGGTCGGCGTCCTCGTAGGCCTCCCGGCGCGCGAGGTACCGCGCCTCGAGCTCGCCGGCGAGCGGGCGCCCCTGCCCCGCGCCGATGCGCTCCCGCACAACCTCGAGCGGCGCGTGCAGCACGACGACATGGTAGCAGCGGCGCAACATCGCGCGATTCGCGGGGTCCACCCACGTGCCACCACCAGTAGCGAGCACGCGCCGACCACCGTCGCAGAGCTCGTTGACGACGGCTGCCTCACGCGCGCGAAACGCGGGCTCGCCGCCGGTCGCGAATTGCTCGGGGATCGATCCGAAACGCCCCTCGAGCACCGCATCCAGGTCGCAGAACGGGAGCCCGCAGCGCGACGCGAGGCGCTGGCCCACGGTCGTCTTCCCGACGCCCATGAAGCCGGCCAGCGCGAAGCCCTTCACCGCTTCCACACCTGCCACAGCGCGGCGAACAGGCCAAACCCGCTGGCCTCCTCGTTCCCTTCGGCGCGACGACGCTCGAACCACACCTCGAGCGCCTCGAGCTCGCCCTTGTCGAGCCAAACGCCATGTCCATGGACACAGGCGTCAACCAGGAGCTGCGACGCGAACCCGTACTCCTTCCGCTCGGCGGTGTCGCCGCACACAGGGCAGGTCACCGGTGGAAGATCGCGCTGCAACGCCATGCCGATCGCATCGCCGACGGTGTCTTCGGGCTGCCGCAGCTGGGTAGAGAGATCGTGCTCGCGGACCTGCTGGATCCGCTCGAGCTCGCCGCTGCCGACCCAGGTGCCGCCGCACTGCTCGCAGCGGTCGATCTCCACGTCGGACTCGTACTTCTGCGCGACGGTCGCGATCCCACAGCGCGGACAATTCATAGAATCTCCCGAAGGTGCATTTGTCCTAACAGACCCTCACGTGATGGCACGCAGGCGGCCGACGACGCCCGCGCGCCACCACGCCTCCGGCACGCCGTCACAGGTGTCCGCGCGCTGGCAGAAGCGACATTCGTCGGGGTGCAGGAAACGCACGACGTCGGGCTGAAACAGCAGCGCGCGGTCGCCCTGGTGATCGGCGTCCACGTACCAGCGGTTCGCCGTGCGCGTCGCGCGTGTCGCGAGGGGCCCGAGAAGGCACGCTGGAAGACCCTTCACGGTGACCGCGATCCGCGCTGCCTCGAGGCGTTCGACGGCGTCGAGCAGGGAGACCGCCACCCGCTCGGCATGCGGCGGCACCGCGGTCCCCCCGTTCGGGAGCGGCCACTGAAGCACCACGCGCGTGGGCGCCATGGCCACGAGGCCAGCGATCAGGTGGGACAGGCGCCCGAGCGCGGCCTCGTCGAGCACCACCACCGCGGAGACCTGAACACCGGGCAGGCGCGCCAGCGCGGCAACGTCGGCCAGGTCTGCGTCATCGGTGACCGTCGCCGCGACAGCCGAGACGTGCCGCAGCAGCGGCGAGCCCCGCAACGCCTCCCGTTGCCCGCGTCCCACGTGCATCACGACCCGGACGATGCCCCAGGAACGCGACTCCTCAAGCACGGCCGCCAGCCCGGCGCGCCTGTCCACGTCGAGCCCCGACAACACCAGCGTCTGGACTGCACGCGCGCGCGGTCCCACGCGGGCCACGGTGAACCGACGCACGTTCTCGCGAACCTCGTCATCCGACAACGCACGCGACGGCGCGGGCGCTCCCGCGACCACGCGGCCCTCGAAGCCCTTCTCGACGCGGATCTGCAGCGTGTCGGGCGCAGACACCGCGCCCGCCGCAGTCCAGGTCAGGCTCAACGCAGGTGCACGTTCGAGCAGCCGTCCAGCTCCCACAACACCTGGAAGTCCGCGACCGGGAGCTTGCGCTCTTCGTCGATGTCGTTCCACGGGTTCGGATCCATCGCGTGGACCGTGCCGTCCACCTTCTCGATCAGCAGCCAGCTCGGCGCAACCTTGCCGTCGCTCCGCTCCCAGATGCGCGCGAGCCAGGGAAGACCCTGCGCGAACTGGTACCTGCGGAAGCTCGCTGCGCGCTCTTCGCGATCGCCCGTGCCGAGCTCGGCTTTGGCGCGATCGCCGAACAGTTGCTTGGCGACCGAGAGCATCCGTTCGGGCTCCGAGGGCCCCGCGAACAACGCGTCCACGCGCCGGAGGAGCTGCAATCCTGCGACGTCCCCGGTCGAGGCCTCAGAGGCCGAGCTGATCGCGTCACACGCGCTCGCCACCTCGGCATCCGCGGCCCTCACCCCTGCTGCATGCAGCAGGTAGGCCCACGTAGCAAACGCAACCCGTCCGAGATCTTGTTGTTCCTGCGCCATTCGTGCCTCCAGTCCCGCGACGTCGCGGGGCGGTCGCGCGAATACTACCCCAACGCGTGCGAAGATGAAGCGATGCTGCTCTTGCTCGCGATCAATGCGGCGGTAATGCTGGCGCTACCCGCGACGCTCGCGTGGTACGCGACCCGGCGCCTCGGCGGTGAGTGGCGTCTCGTACTGCTCGGCGCTGCCGCGTTCATCGCTTCGCAACTCGTCCACGTGCCCTTCAACGCCGTCATGCTCCCGTGGTTACCACAACAGACGGGACCCGACGCCTGGGTCACGTGGGTCTTCCTCGGGTTGTCAGCCGGCCTCTGCGAGGAGTCCGCCCGCTGGCTCGCGCTCCGGTTTGGCGTGCAGTCGCCGCGCTGGCGGGACGCTTTCACGACGGGCGCCGGCCACGGGGGCGTGGAAGCTGCGATCCTGGGAGGCATCGCGACGCTGTCGTTCCTGTTCGCCGTCGCGCTGGAAGACCCGCGGGCCGCCGCCGCACTCCCGGACAACGTTCGAACGGTATTGACGACCCAACTCGAGCCGGTTCGACACGCGCTGTGGGTAATCCCGCTCGGGGCCGTCGAGCGAGCGGGGGCCCTGTCGTTCCACGTCGCCGCTTCCGTCGTCGTCGCGCGTTCCGTTCGGGGTGCCTGGTGGTGGCTTCCGGTCGCGATCGTCTGGCACGCGGTAATGGACAGCGGCGCCATCGCTCTCGTCGCGACGTACGGGTTCGTCCCCGCAGAGGGCTTCGTCCTGCTGAACGCGGTGCTCGCGTGGGGCGTCATAGTCGGCCTTCGCGAACCACCCGCGGCTCGTCCCGTTGAGCCCACCCACATCGCGCCACCACCGGTGCGACGCTCGCTCGATCCCAACAGCCCGGCAGCAGACGCATCGAGGTACGAGTGAACGCCATCATCGCCCATGAATTGACCCGGCGCTTCGATGATCGCGTCGCGGTGGACCACCTGTCGATCGAGGTGGCTCCTGGCGAAGTGATCGGTTTCCTCGGTCCCAACGGCGCCGGCAAGACCACGACCGTACGCATGCTCGCGGGACTGATCGCGCCGACGTCCGGCACGGCCGAGGTCGCCGGATTTCGCATCGACACGCAGGTGGTCCACGTGCGCGCGCGCGTCGGTCTCCTGACGGAGACCCCGGGACTGTATGACACGCTCCCCGCCGCGCAAAACCTTCGACTGTTCGCGCACTTGTATGGCTGCGACGATGTCGAGGGGCGCATCCGACGCTGGCTCGAGCGGTTCGGGCTGTGGGAGCGACGCGACGACCCACCTGGGTCATTCTCCAAGGGCATGCGTCAGAAGCTCGCGATCGCGCGTGCCCTGCTGCACGACCCCCCTGTGCTGTTCCTCGACGAGCCCACGAGCGGGCTCGATCCAGAGGCCGCGACGGTCGTGCGCGACGCGATCGCGTCGCTAAGGAACGACGGCCGGACCATCTTCCTGTGTACCCACAACCTCACTGAAGCCGAGCGCCTTTGTGATCGGGTCGCGCTGTTCAAGACGAGGCTCATCGCGGTGGACACGCCCCGCGCGCTAAGGGACCAACTGTTCGGACGGCAGGTCGCGTTCCACGTCGGGCGCGCAGACGACGCCCTCCTCGCCGTGTTGCGTGCAGTGCCCGGCGTCATCGAGGTGGCCCGGAATGACTCACGGCTCGTCGCTCGCATCGACGACCCCGAAGCCACCAACCCCGCCGCCGTGCGCGCCCTCGTCGCGGCAGGCGCCGACGTTCGGTTCGTCGGGGAGGTGCGCCACTCCCTCGAAGAGGTCTACCACGAGCTCCTCGGCGCACGCGCGGGAACGCCATGAGCTCGGCGACGCGCGTCCGCGCCCTGATCGCCAAGGAGTGGTCCGAACTGCTGCACAGCCGGCTGCTGCTCGCCACCGTCGTCGGGGTGCCGCTGATCTTCGTCGGCGTCGCTTCGGCCAACATGTTGACGGTCGCGGCCTTGCCGCCCGACCCGACCGGCGATCCCCTGCCCGCCTACATGCTCGAGATGTGCGACGGCCTGGACGGCATCCCGTGTGTCCAGGTGTACCTCGCGAGCATGTTCCACCTGCTGTTCCTGATGACGCCGATGGTCATCCCGTCCACGATCGCCGCCCATGGGGTGGTCGGCGAGAAGAACGCAAAAACCCTTGAGCCGCTGCTGGCGACCCCGATCACCACCGCCGAACTTCTGCTCGCCAAGACGGTTGCCCCCCTCGTCCCCGGCGTCCTCGCGACCTGGTTCGGCTATGCCGCGTGGATGGCGATCGCGTTCGCCACGATGCCCCGTCCCGTCGTCGCGCACCTGCTCACCCCGCCGTGGGCGCTCGCCATGGTGTTCGCGGCTCCGCTGATGGCGGCGTTCTCTACGCTCATCGGCCTCATGGTTTCGTCCCGTTCGACGGACCCTCGCGCCGCTCAGCAAGTCGCTGGCCTCGGGGTGCTGCCCCTCGTTGGCCTGATCTTCGGCCAGCTCTCGGGGCTGGTGCTCGTGTCCGCTCCGCTCGTGATCGCCCTGTGCGCCTGCCTGTTGGTGCTGGACGCCGGGCTGTGGTGGCTGGCTACGCAGGTCTTTGAGCGCGAGGCCATCCTCACGCGATGGAAGTGACCTCGGTCACTGCGCGAGCGCCAGGCGAATCCGCTGCGTGAGGACGCGCACGATGCCGCGCAGCACCTCGGGGTGATCCTCGATCAGGTCCTGAAACTCATCGCGTCCGATGCGCAGCGTCGACAACGACGTCGCGCTCGCCACCGTCGCCGAGCGCGGCTCCGCGTCGAGCAGCGCCATCTCGCCGAACACCTCGCCGGCGCCGAGGCGCGCCACGACCTTCTCACCGATCTGCACCACCGCCTCCCCGTGGATCACGAGGTAGACGGAGTCGCCGACATCGCCCTTGCGAAACACGACGACACCGGCGTCGAACCGGACCGGGCGCGCGATCTGAGCGACGCTCACGAGCTGCTCAGCGGGCAGCCCGTCGAGCAGCGGGACCCGCTTCAGCACGAGCACCTTCTCGATGTCGTTCAGCACTCCGTCCTCCCTTGGTCGTCCTTCGAGGATCTGTAGCGTCAGCGTGATCGCCTGTGCGAGCAGGGGCTCGGGCTCCTCGGCCGCCATTTCGTTCAGCACCGGGACGAGGTCCATCAGCCTCGCCCGCCCGATGTGTTCGACGGCCGCCACGCGCAGCCATGGGTCGCTCGCGGTAAGCAGTCGTTCAACAACCGAAGCCGCCGTTCGGGACGGCGTCCCCGTCCGCAACAGCACCTTCCCGAGCCGCTCGCGCTGGTCGCCGCGGACGAGCGTCAACACGCGATCAGCGGCCCCCTTTGGAGTCCCGCGACGGGCCACCCAGTCGGCGTGGGTCCGCGTGAGTCCGCTCGCGTGCCGCGGCCACCGAGCCCGCAGCAGCAGAAACACGCGCTCAACGGACGCGTCTTTCCGGATGCGGAGCGCCTCTTCGAGCAGCCCGCCGTGCGCCGACGTGCCCCCGATGTCGACCCAGCGATTCAGCCACTCCTCGGCGTCACGGATCTCGTCCACCACCGCCGCCTCGAGGAGCTCGGCGGGAGCGACCAGCCCAGGCCCCTCCGCGATGCGTGCCAGGGACGCGTGCACGGACGTGCGCACCAACCCGTGGGCGACGCCAATACGCGTCGTAAGCACCTCGACGCCGAGACGCGTACCCATGCGCCCGATGATGCGGGCCACCTGCGCGCGTGTCTCGGGTGGGCGCCGCTCGTCGTCGACGGCGTAGCCAAGGTCCGCCTCGATGCCCTCTTTGAACCGCGCCAACGCGCGCGCTGCCGCGCCGGCGGTTCGTCGATCGCGCAACGCGATCACGAGCTTCGGCAACAGCGCAGCGTCCGCGCTCGTACCGGCGACGCTGATCGCCGCCGATCTGACCTCCGGAGACGGGTCTTCCAGAAGGCCGATCAACATCGCGCGCATCGGCGGCGCATAGAACGAGCCGAGCCCGCGGGCCGCGGCCGCGCGAAGTCTCGGCTCCTCCGAGGCCACCATCCGCCGCAGCTCCTCGCCAGCGAGCCGCGCACCCTCCCCGCTGCCGTGCCGCATCAGGCCCTCGACGACTGCGCTTCGAACAGCGGGATGAGGGTCGGTCAACATCGCCCGCGCGTCCCCGACCGACTGCGCGCCGGCGAGCTCAAAACACGCGCCAATCGCAGCCGCCCGCACCTCCGGCTCAGGATCTGAGAGCCGACTTCGCACCGCCTCGAGCTGCGACCGACGCGGCGTATGCCCGATCAGGCCGAGGGCGCGCGCCCGTACGAGCGCCGAGGTGTGGCCCAACAACATTACGAGGTCATCGGCCCACACGGAGAGATCGTCCGTCGTCCCGATCAAGTCGAGCGCGTGGAGGACGCGGCTCGGATCCCCGGCGTTCAGCGCGAGCGCGAGCGCCGGGCGAGCACCCGGGTCGACCGGCGGCACGGAGTCGCTCATCGGCCGAAGCGCGCCAGCCAGGCGCAGCGTCCATTCGTGCCAGCCGACCACGCCCGCGACCCCCGCTCCGATCGCGAACACCGACGACACCACCGCTAGCGTGGGCGTCGGGCCGAACAACAGCGCGCCGAAGCCAGCCAGCGTCGTGGCGGTGGGGACGACGAAGTGGCGCGCGATCGCGGTCGCACGCGGGCGGAAGTCCCTCGCGATCGGAAGGTACATCAGCCGCATCGCGACGGTCGACGCGACCCCGAACACGAGGGGCATCATGCGCGCGGCGGTCACGGCCCACGACGCGCCAGACGTGACCACCACCGCGCCGAGGGCCCCGCACAGCGAGGCGGGCAGCACCACGAGGCCGACCATCACGCCGTAGCGTTCGAGCACCGTGCGCGACAGCACGCCGCGGATCCCCCCCGCGATGAGCGAGCCCCAGGCCAAAAAAGCGCCATAGAACCGCAACAGGCGCGCTTCGTTCGCATGCCGTTCAGCGAACGACCCTGCCAGCAGCGCGTCCGCCATGGTGTAGGCGGCGATCAAGAGCACCGCATACGTGCCGATCGACCACGCCAGGCGTCCGTTCCACAGGCGCGCCAGATCCTCGATGACGGGGGCCTCGGGAGGCGCGAGCGTGCGATCGGGTGCGAAGCGACCCCGATGAGCACGACCAAGCGCGAACGTCGCGCCAGCAGCCGTGACCTGGAACAGGGCCGCCACCGCGAGCAGTTGGTCGACGTGAGCCCACGGCGCCACGATCGCGACGACGACGCCCGCGAGTACAGGACCGAGGCCGGCGGCGAGCCCGACGCACCAGCCGAGGCGCCGCTCCTCGCTCTCGGAGAACACCGCGCGCGAGAGCTCGGCGATCGAGGCGATCGCGATGAGGTCCACCATCAGCGCGACGCCGAGCGCGGCCATCGCGAAGGGCCCGCCGGGTTGAGCGAGGTACGACGCTCGGAGAGCGAGCAGCGCCACCGCGAGCGCCACCGACCCGACTCCGATCACCCTGTCCTGCCGTGCACGCCCGAGGGTGTACCACCACAGCCACATCGCGAGCGCCACGACCGGACCCGCCAACACGTAGCGGACACCCAACAACGACGGGGTGTGGGCTACGTTCCAGGCTTGTGTCGACGTCCAGGCGAGCGTCGCGCTCGCCGTGAACGACCACGCGGCCGCGCAACACAACACCAATCGCACACGCTCCACGGGCCGTGGCAGCATGGTTTCGTCAAAAGAAAGGACCATCTCGAGCCGATCATACGCCTGGGCGCGCCAGACCGTTCAGTTTCTGCGACGACGACGCAAGAACGCGCCTGCCAACAGCACGGCCACCACGGGAGCTGCTGGTCCGCCGTTGCATGTACCGCCGGTGCTGCCCGTGTCCGTTGCCGCCGTGTCCGTCGACCCTCCGCAACCGCCGCAACCGCAGCCGCTGCTGCCGGTGTACGTGACCGGGCCGACGCTCGCCCACGCGCCCAACCACGTCGGGTCGCCGTGCGGTGCGAGCGTGAGCGACTGCAGGCCGACGCCGTTCAGGTTCGGCAGGCCAAAGGACAGGCTCTGCAGCGCGTCACCCAGCAGCGGCTCGATGAAGCTGCCGACGAGTCCTTCGAAGGCGGTGCCGATGCTGGCTTCCGTGCCGCGCGCGAACTCGTCGGAAGGCACCCGTACGGCGATCTCGTCATCGCCAAGCGCGACCTGAACGGCCATATCGCCCGTCGTGGAATCGAGCGCGACGTCCACGCCGGCGTCGAGGTCGATCGCAACGCCCAGCGCGTGAACGTTGCGGTAGTCGAGCTCAGCGTAGAATTCCACGCCCACGTCGTGCGCGACCACGACGAGGTCGTGGACCCCGTCGTACTTCATCACCGGCGCGAGCCTCGGCTCCGTCCGCACGATCATCGGCTTCGCATCGGGCCACAGGGCGCGGAACGGGTCTCCGCCGAGCAGGCCCAACATCCCGGTATCGAGCGCTATCGGGAGCGCGATCTGTCCGTTCGAAAGGTCGTAGCAGAGGACGCCGCCGCGCCAGATCGAGTACAGCGCCTGATCCGGCCAGTCATCGGACAACACCAGCCCGGCGTCCGCGTCCGTCGGGACCTGCGTGACTGGCGGGAGCGTCCCGTCCGTGCGGATCGAGCCGCCGAGAGTGTCGAACTCGGTTGTACATTCAGCCGGAGGCGCAGACGAGAGGCCTTGCATGCGCAGGTCCATGCCGTCGGGCGTGATCGTGACGTCCTGCGGGTAAAGCTCGAGGTGCAGCATCACGCCGTTCACGTCCACGTCCTGGTTGAGGTACGCGGATTGGAGCGCCGTCTCGATCTGCGCCTCGATGTCGGCCGTCTGGCTCTGGATCTGCTGCTCGATCAGCGGCTGGGCATAGTCGATCAGCAACTCCACCAGCGAAAACCCGGTGAACTTGTCGAGGAGCGCGTCGATCGCGAGGATGTCGCCGGTGGCGCAGTCGAGCTGGATGTACTTGCTCTCGAGCTCGTTCGTGACCACCGCGGTGCCGATCGTCGCGTCCAACACGGGCTTGCCTTCGGGCCCCGTGACCACCTCGAGCGAGACCGGAAGGGTGGCCGAGACCGGAAACGGCTCGACGTACCCGGTGCACGAGTCGCTGAACAACACGCTGTAGTCGAGGTTGAACTTATCGAGGTCGTCGTTGATATTGACGAGGATGTCGATCGTCACGTCGAGGACGTCAAGTCCCGGCACGAGGTCTACGTTGGTGGCCTCGAGACCGATCCATCCGTTCGTCAGGGAGATCGAAAACAGGCCGCTTCCCTGCGTGATCGGGTCGAGCGGGATCGGCTCCGCCGGGATGACCGCGGGGACGAGGTCGGACAGGCCCTGAAACCCGTCGCGCGACACCTGGACGGAGGCCGCGTCTTGAATGTTGGCGCCCGGAGGCCACGCTTGGGCGTTTGCAACGGAAGAAGCGACCAGCCAGATCACCATGATAAACCCCGCGAGGACCCACGAGATTAGCCCGAATCCTTGACGAACGCACACCTTCCGCGCATGCGCGGGTCATGCTACGGTGCGCGTCGGCCACGACGAGGGAATACATGCTGGTATCTTTGGCACTGTCGGCGTACGCACAAGACAGTCTCCCGATTCCAATCCCAGACCTGAACGCGCAACTGTACCGCACGCCGGTGGACTCTCAAGCCACGTTGTGGACGGACGACACCACGGTCAACAAGGACGGCGGACCCGTCGCTCGCGTCATGGCCGGGTACGTTCACCAGCCGTTCGTGTTCGTCTCCAACGCCGGCCAGCGGGTGCCGCTATTCGATCACGGCGCCGGCCTCAACCTCATCGCGGGCTACAGCGTCAACCACTTCCGCGCCTCGATCGACGTCCCCGTGTGGCTGTCGGCGACGACCGCGTCCTCGGCGACGAGCTCGCCAGGCGGCGCCGGGTTGGGCGACATCGCCGTCGACCTCAAGGTCGTCGGGACTGACCGCGAGACCGCGCCCGTCGGGCTCGGCGCAAGCGCGCGCGTGACCTTGCCGACCGGAAAGGTGGGCGACGTTCCGATCGGCAATCCGAACCTCGGTTGGGAGATCAGCGCCATCGTCGACAAGGAGGTCGCCGACGGCGTACTCCTCGCGGGAAACATCGGCGTACGCGGCTCGAACAAGTCCGAGATGTCCAACGTCACGCTCGGCGACGCGCTGGTGTTCCGGTTCGGCGGCGGCTACGCGATCAACGACGCCTGCGGAATCTCGGGGGACGTCGCCGGAAGCTTGGCGTTTGCCTCCCTTCGCAACGCCGCTGGGACGCCGGTCGAGGCCATGCTCGGCGGGTGGGGTCGCGCCGCGGACAGCTGGGTCGTTCGCGGCGGCGTCGGCACCGGACTCACGTCCGGGATCGGCGCGCCCGTGGCCCGGGTCGTCGTCGGGATCGGCTACGAGCCCCCGACCGTGCTGGACACCGACCTCGACGAGATCCCGGACGCCTCGGACGGTTGCCCGCTCGACGCGGAAGATGTCGATCAGTTCGAGGACGCCGACGGCTGCCCCGAGTTGGACAACGACAAGGACGGCATCGCCGACGCCACCGACAAGTGTCCGAACGAGCCCGAAGACATGGACTCGTGGGAGGACAGCGACGGCTGCAAGGACCCGACGACCCACATCCGCATCCGTGTTTATGACGTTCAGACCGGCGCTCCCGCGCTCGGCCTCGCCGCCACCGTCACCTCGAAGGTCGCAGGCGCAGCGGTCAATCTCGCCGGCGACGACGACTTCGAGCTCGATCTACAGCCTGGAACCTACCAGATCGACACCATCCTCGCCGGCTACCTGCCGCTCGCAGCGGCCGCGTTCGAGGTGAAAGACGGCCCCCCGGTGGAGCAGCGTTTCACCGTTCAAAAAGACGTCGCACCCGGCACGCTCCGACTGCGCGTCACGGATCCGAACGGCAACCCCATCCCCAACGCGACCTACGCCTTGAACGACAACCCCGCGACCAGCGTCGGTGAAGCCGGGAAGCTCGAGTCCAAGCTCACGCCCGGCGGCTACGTGCTGATGGTGCGCGCGGACGGCTTCGCGCCCAGCACCTTCCCCGCCACCGTGCGCGAAGGCCAGACCGCGTCGTTCAACGTCGTGCTTCAGCCCGCCAAGGTCGTCATCACGAAGGAGAAGCTCGACATCAAGGAGAAGGTGTACTTCGAGACCGGCAAGGCGATCATCAAGCCCGAAAGCTACAAGTTGCTCGACGAGATCGCCGGCATCCTGCTCGACCACCCGGAAATCCTCATGATTCGAATCGAAGGCCACACGGACTCACGCGGCGTCGACGCCGACAACCTCCGCCTCTCCCAGGCTCGCGCCGAATCGGTCCGCACCTACTTCGCCGACAAGGGCGTCGAGGGAGCACGCCTGAGCGCCGTCGGCTTCGGCGAGACGCGCCCGTTGGACCCCGCGCTGACGACGACGGCGTACGACAAGAACCGCCGCGTCGAATTTTATATCGAGAAGTGGGCGGAATAGGCCCCATCCACGAGGATCAGCCGCGTGCGGCGATCGCCCGTTCGTACGCGGCCAGCGTGCTCGCGACGAGCGCCGCAGGGTCATGTCGCGACCGCAGCCGCTCGACGGCGCTCGCCGACAGCCTCGGATGCGACGCGAGCGCTGCGCTCAACGCCTTGACGTCACCGGGCTCCACGAGCACGCCGTCCTTCCCGACGACCTCGGGCACGCCCCCCGCTCGCGAAGCGACGACTGGAACTCCGGCGAGCATCGCCTCGATCACGGCCTGACCAAGGCCCTCCTCGAGCGACGGGTGTACGAAGCGGTCGGCGGCCCCAAGCCACTCACAAACGTCGCCGCGCGAGCCGAGCAACCGGACGCGATCGACCAGCCCCGCTGCGGCGATCTGCGCCTCGAGTCGACCTCGCAGCGGGCCCTCGCCAGCGACGGTGAGGAACGCGTTCGGGACCGCGCGCAGGGCGTCGATCAACACGCGATGCCCCTTGTGTTCAACCAACGCGCCGACGGCCGCCAACCACTCCGCCCCGTCGGGCACACCGAGCCGAAGACGGGCCTCCCGACGATCGATCTCCCGCAGCCACGGCGCCGCGTCGACCGCGTCGGGCACGACGTCGATGTTCGAAGGCTCCACGCCGCCCGCGATCAGCACGCCACTCACGGCCTCGCTGACCGCGACGTAGCGAGCCGCCGCTCGGTACTTGATGCGCTTCAACGGCCCGACGACCCCCGTCCCAACCGCGAAGTCCACGCGGCGGTGCACCACCACCGGTCGGCCCCCCGCCGCGAGCAGCGCGAGCGAGTGGGCGCGCGACGTGTGTGCTGCGAGCACGTCCGGGGCCAGCACCTGTACGAGGGCGCGCAGACGCAATGCCGAGAACGGCCCGCCCAACACCGGATGCACCCGCACGTCTTCGTCCGCGAGCGCGCCTGCCAGCGGTGCGTCAGCGACCAGCGCCACACCGAGCCCCGGCGACCGGCGCAACAACAGCGCGAGTTGGACCTGTCCGCCGCGCCACTCGCGCGCCGTGTCCACATGAAGCACCCTCACGGGTGCGGTTCGACCGGGCGCGCGCACTCGTCGACCAGGAACGGCACGCCGTCTTCCACGGGCCAGCGCACGTTGCACCGCTCGCAGACGAGGGAGCCGGGCGCGTCCACGAGCTCGCCACGGCAGCGGGGACACACCAACAGCCCGCGTACATCGACCGGGATCGCGCCGCTCACCAGCTCTTCCTGCGAACGGGGATCGCTCCCTCGAGCGCGGGGCCAGGGTCCACCGTGAGCGAGGTGGGTGCGTCAGGCAGGTCCACCTCCACCGTCTCACCGACGTCGAACGACTCCCCAGGCGCCAGGCGGACGAGGTGGCCGTATTGGTGGTAGTCCGGCGCCCGCGTGCCCTCGTTGCCCGCCGACGACGCCGTGGGCGTGCCCGTCACGTCCCACGTGCGCTCCACGAGGCCTCCGCCCGCCACATCGAACACCGCGGTTCCGTGGTGCTCCATGGACAACGTGATTCCCCCTTCACCGATCTGGCTGACCCCGCGGCCCGCTGACTCGATCGTCGCCAGCCCCTCCGCGCCGAACGTGGCCCGGTTGACGAACGCCGCGCTCCCGACGGTGCCGATGAGCGTAGGGGCTTGAAACAGGACGTTGCGGCTGTGGGCCCACACGCCGCCCTCGGCCGCACCGCTTCGCGGAAGCGGAAGCTCGAACGCCGCGAACGCGCGGCTCAACACGATGCGCACGTTCTCGGCCATCAGCCCTTCGCGCCGCTCGCGGTTGGGAAGGCCGACGAGCCCGAATGCTTCAAGACGACCGTCCCGTCGCAGCGACAGCTCGATCGTAGCGCCGGTGACACGCTGGTCGACCTCGGGCAGGATCTCGGTGAGCAGGCCGGCACGCCTTGCAGTGGCCTGATCACCTGGCATCGCCGCGGCCATGACACCGAGGTCATCGACGTTGCAGCGGATGGATAACGACCGCTTCGAGGATGCCGCGTCGGCGACGCAATCGACGAGCACCCGCACCTGCCACGCGATGACCCGCGCCTGCGCGTTGCGGGAGGCGTAGAACCACAACGGATTTGGGGCCACCACCTCGCTCTCGATGGCGTAGCGACGGTGCTCTCCCACCTCCCAACGCCAGACGAGCGCGGCCTCGGCCTCCATCACGCCACGGTCTCCCATCGCAGCGGAAGATCGCGCGCGGCGAGGTGCTCGAGGAACCGCTCGGGCGGCACGCCGACCTCGAGCCGCACGCCGCCCTTGTCCGTCTCGCCAGCCGCGATCATCCACGCGACCACCGCCGCCGGGTAGGCCGTTCCGCGCTCCATCGCAGAGAACCCTGTCTTCTCGTCGAATCGATCGAGCAACACCCAACGTCCGGCGCCGTCGGGACCGCGCGCCTCGACCATGAGCGCGACGAGATCGCGGCCCTGGGGACGGGTCAACCGCGGACGGAGCAGCGTCGCGAGCACGTCGCGCGGCTTGACCTTGACGCCGCGCACGTCGATCGGCTCCTCGGAGAGCAGCCCCGCGTCGCGGTACGCGACGAACTTCTGGATATGCCCGGGATAGCGCAGGGTCTTGTACTCGTAGGTCTGAAGCTTGCCTGCGAACGTGTCCGGACAGGTGCTGGTGCCGCCGCTGGTGGCGAACGCTTCGAGCTTGCCGAGGCCAGGGAAGTCCACCGTAGCGATCTCGTCGAGGCACGGGACCCGAACCCGCTCGCCATTTCGCAGCGCGTCCGCGTAGCCTGCGTACTCGTTGAGCAGGCCTTCCATCGCGAACACGAGGTGGTAGCCGAACGGCGGCACCGGATCTTGGGCGAGGCCACCACAAAACACGCGAACTTCGGTGGCGCCCGGCACGCGCGCCAGGGCCGCCGGCGCGAGCGTGTTGCCAAGACCCGGCGCGAGGCCGCAGTCGGGGACCAACGCGACCCCGCGGGCCTTTGCCGCCGCGTCCATCGCCAGGACCTGACCGCTCACCGCGGTGTTGCCGCCAAGATCGCAATAGCCCGACCCCGCTTCGATACACGCGGCCGCGATCGGAGGATTCAGGAAGTACGGGACGGCCGAGAGCAGCGCAGAGCAGCCATCGAGGGCCGCTTTAAGCGTCTCGGGTTTGGAGGCATCCGCCTGCATCGCGGTAATCTTGACGCCACCCACCAGGCCTCGGACGCGCGCGGCGGACCGCTCCGCCTGGGCGAGATCGAAGTCCACCAACCGGACCTCGTCCGCGCCTCGCATCGCGAGGTCATAAGCAGCGCATGTGCCTTGCATGCCCGCGCCAAGAACGGTGAACACGAACCGGGCCATCGAACCTCCACCGCGTTGGGATACCCTCGCGTTGGGGGAACGTCATGCTGGTCGTGCTGGGGGCTCTCGCATTCGCCGCCGACAACCCGCCTCCGGCCTCGCCGATCGCGCAGGTCCAGGCGCTCGAATGGCAACGCAGCGACCCGTCCACGTTCGAATCGTTCGCGGACGACCCTGACGCTTCGGTGCGACGCGCCGCTGCCGTCGGCCTCGGACGGCTTCGAAACCCCGCGGCGCTCGGGCTGCTCGAGGGCCTCGCGTCCGACCTGGACGCGAACGTCGCGAGCGCAGCCCGGGAGGCGCTCGGGTACACGCCCGGCGCCGCGATCCTGATCCGGCACATGTTGGACGCCGACCCCTCCAGGGCGGCCTGGGGCGTACCCGCCGTCACCGACGATCGTCGCGGAGCGCTGCTTCGCGCGCTCGGTCGCCAAGGCGACGCGACCGATGTCGCCCGGCTCACGGCCGCGATCGCGGAACCTGGCGCTGACGGAGCCTCTGCGGCCGACGCGGTCGCGCGGCTCGCGCGCCGAAAGGTCGACAACGGAGCCGCCGCCGTACCCGCGCTCGTCGACTGCCTCGTTCGCATCGATCCCGCAGTCGTCGAAGCGTGCGCGCAGGCGCTCCGACGCGTCGACGTGTCGGCGGCGGACGAAGCCACCACCCGCGAGCTAAAGGCCCGCTGGGACCAGCTCCCGACGGGTCCCGCACGCGCCTGGGCCTTGCGCGCCGCCTACCTCCGCATGGACGCCCCCGAGCGTACGGCCGCGCTCACGCGCGCGCTGTCCGACCCTGATCCCCTCGTTCGCATCGCCGCCCTCGACGCCGCCGGCGCGGGCGATCTGCCGTTTCCGGCCCTCGCGGACGCCCATGCCGACGGCCGCGCAGGGGTGCGCTCTGCAGCCACCGCTGCGATCGGGCGTACCGGCGGCGACAACGGGCGCATCTTCTTCGAGACCCAGGTCACCAACGCGGACGCCTGGGAGGCCACCGAGGCAATGGAGGCGCGGATCGCGGGTGGAGGAGCCGTCGACGTCGCGATCGCCACCGATCCCACCGGCGCCCCCCAGCTTCGGGCCGCCGCGATCGCCTCCGTGCGCGACGCCAGCACGCTCGTCACGCTCGCCTCGGACGTGTCCCCCCTCGTGCGCTCCGCCGCAGCGGGCCGGCTCGCTGAGCTCGGCACCGCCGTAAGCCCCAAAGACGCGCTCGCGATGCTCGCGCACGAGGACTTCGTCGTCCGGCAGGCCGCGATCGAGATCCTCACCGCGCATGAGGCTCGAACCGGCGCAAACCCCGTCGCGTTCGTGCCGGCTCTCATCCTGCAGCTCCGCACCGACACCGACCCGGACGCGCTCGCCGCGGGCTTCACGTTGCTCGCGGAGCGCGCTCGCAAGCGTCCCGGCGACGTCGACGTGCGCGACAACGTGCTGAAGGCGTCGATCGCGCGCGGACTTTCGAGCGCGGACCTCCCGGTGCGAGAGGCCGCCGCGCACCTCGCCAAGGAGCTCAAATACACGCCCGGACCGGTGGATCGCCGCGTCGACTTCCCCGTTCCGGACGCCGGTCAGGCGGTGCAAATTCGCTCCGCCCGCGTGATCACGAACCGCGGCGAGCTGCGGATCGAGTTGTGGCCGGAGGTCGCCCCGGTCGCGGTGTGGAATTTCGCGCGGCTCGCCGAGTCGAATTTCTTCGACGGCGTCGTATTTCACCGCGTCGTCCCCGGTTTCGTCATCCAGACCGGCGACCAGCGCGGAGACGGCAGCGGAGGTCCCGGGTACACGCTGCCCGACGAGGTCTCCGACCGGCCGTTCGCCACTGGAGGCGTCGGCATGGCGCGGTCGACGGCGTTCGATACGGGCGGCTCGCAGTGGTTCGTCACCACGTCGCCGCAACCCTCGCTCGTCGGCGACTACACGCAGTTCGGGCAGGTCACCGACGGGATGCGCGTCGCCAAGCAGATCCGTCGCGGCGATGTCGTGCTGGACGTCATCATCGAGCGTAACAAGCCGTGAAGGAGTGGCTCGCGGGCCTGCGGTCGCGCGGCGACATCAAGCGTGCGGGCGCGGAAGTCGATGGGGACCCCGCCCTCCGACTACGGCTCGAGGACCTCGCCCACAAGCGCGGGATCGACGTAGACGCGTCGTGGACCGGGAAGCGTCTCGTGCGGGCCCTGCTCGATCGCGCAGAGCAGGCGCAGCGGATCGGGAACCCGACCAAGATCGACGAACCGTTTACGTGCACCCATTGCGGTCGCGACGTCCCTCGCCACGGGCGCACCGCGCGCGACCACTGCCCGTTCTGCCTTCGCTCGCTGCATGTCGACGTGATCCCCGGCGATCGGGCAGCTGACTGCGGCGGTCTGCTCGACCCCATCGGGCTCGAGATCCGCCACAACGAGCCCGTGATCACGTTCCGGTGCCGCACGTGCGGCGCCACCAAGGTGAACCGCGCGGCCACCGACGGAGACCCTCCCGACGACGCCGACATCGTTCGACGGCTGTCGCGCGGGGAGGTCGTGTGAGGCCTGGCGCCCTCCTCCATCGCGTCGGCGAGAACATCCGCGACCACGCGCTGTGGGCGTCTGGCGACCGCGTGATCGTCGCAGTGTCCGGCGGGCTCGACTCGGTGGTGCTGCTCGACGTGCTCGTACGCATCGACCGCTGGCACGGCGGCGCCCTCGAGGTGGCGACGGTCGATCACGCTCAGCGGCCCGACAGCGCCGACGACGCCGCGTACGTCGCAGGCCTCGCGCTCGCGCACGGCCTCCGTTGCAGCGTATTGAAGGTCGAGCTGCCACCCAACGCGTCCGAGGAGCGAGCCCGCGAAGCCCGGTACGGGGCGCTGGACACCCTCGGAGATGGGGTCCTCGCCCTCGCGCACCACCAGCGGGATCAGGCCGAGACGCTTCTGGTGCAGCTGTTGCGCGGGACCGGGCTGCGCGGCCTCGCTGGCATGGGATTCCGCGTGGGGCGACGCGCGCGGCCCCTGCTGGACGTGCCTCACCACGACCTCCTCGCCTATGCCGACGAAAACAACCTCACCTGGCGCGAGGACGCGACGAACAGCGACCCGCGGTACCTCCGAAATCGCGTTCGAAACGAGGTCCTCCCCATGCTCGAGGGCCTGCGGCCCGGCGCCACCAACGCGATCGCCCGCACCGCAGCCCACATCGCAGCCGATCAGGCGTTCCTGGAGGCCTCGATTGCGTCGTGGGGTATCGAGGTCCCCGACGTCGTGGACCGCGACCTCGCTCGGCGCTCGCCGGACCCGATCGCGCGGCTCGCCATCCTGCGCGCGTTTCCCCACCTTTCCAGCGCCCACGTCGACGCGGTGCTCACCGCCGCGCGCGGTGACGGGGGAACCATCGAGGTAGCAGGCGGAAAGATCACGGTCGACGCCGAACGCATCACGCGCACTTGAAATGTCTGGCGGCGCGTACACGTTATGGGGCCTAGTTGTGCGTACCCAGAGACCTTCGGAGTGCCGTCAGTGAAGAACATGTCCCGGAACATCATCTGGCTCGCGCTCGTGCTGATCGTCCTGCTCGCGTTCATCGTGCCGAGCGCGACCGGTCGCGGGCCCGAGGAAGTGCCGTTCTCCGCGTTCATGTCGAAGGTCCAGGAAGGTCACGTCCGCGACGTCACCATCACGGGCCAGCACATCACCGGCAAATTCGACGACGGGAAGAAGTTCGCTTCGACGGGCCCCGAGAACCAGACCCAGCTGTACAAGGACCTCGTCG
>CANNIZ010000035.1 GCA_947505245.1 Pseudomonadota bacterium
CAGCAGGGACGGCCGCGAGCCCCGGAGCGTCATCGGCCCCGATCACCGACGGGAGCGCGTCGAGCGAGCCCATCAGCGCACCGTGACCGTGCCGGACATGCACCGGTACGGCCCAACGCGGTGCAGGTGCGAGTGCGTCTCGTGGATCGCGTCGCCCGGCACGCCATCGCCGCTGTGCCGATGGCAGATGTAGGACCACTCACCGGGTTGGTCGAACGTCCACGTGAACACGCCTGCGGTGTTCAAGTCCTTCATGTCCGACACGGGCCGACCCGCGGGATCGATGAGCTGCACGTCGTGCGGCTCGGCCTGGATGCTGCCGCCCGTGACCGAGTCGTTCCACCACGTCACCGTCGTGCCCACGGGCACCGCGACGTGCGCGGGGGCGAACAGGTTGGCGCCGGTCGGGACGCGCACGACGTCTGCGTACTTCGCTGCATACAGCCGTCGCACGTCGGAGGTGGCCTGCTCCCCGTGTGGTCCCACCGCGACGACGCGCCACACCAGCGGACGCGTGCCGTCGTTCTCGTCCACGACCCCGCGCCACTCGGCTTCCGACGGGCGGTACTCTCCGCCTCGATTCGCCGCATCGAACGGCCCGAAGTCGCGCCGGTCCGCCGGCCCGAACGAACCCGAGAGTCCGACCTGGATCACCGCGTGCGCACCTCCCGACCACCGGAACGTCGGCGCGTCGGCGACGACCGCATCCTGTGCGGGCTCCATCACGGTCAGCTCGAAGCTCCCGCGCTGCTCGGGAGCGCAGCCCTCGCCGTCCGTGCGAGCGCCACTGCGCGTCCCCGCGCACACGTCCCACACGTCGACGACCCCGTCGTGATCGACGTCGGGGACCGACGGCTCTTCGACGACGATCGACTGGTCCGCGGCCACACCGGGGACGTCGACGACGACGCCCGAGGGGAACGTGACGCGGACGTCGGCGATCTTCGCGTCGGCGAGGCCGACCGTCACGAACAGCGGCCCCTGCGAGTCGAACGTCGACCAGCCGCCGACGCGGCGCGTGAGCGTGTGCCCGTCGACGACGACCTCGACGAGCGCCCCAATGGCGGCGCGGCCGTGGCGATCGACGGTGTCGATCGTCAGCCCGTGGGCGTCCCCGCCGCGGTGCCGGTAAAGCCGACCGTCCGACGGGCGTCGACCGAGGCCGTTCGCGACGTAGATCTCGGGGTACAGGTCGTTCGTCATGTCGCCCGCGATCACGGCCCAGGTGAGGCCGTCCTCCTGCACGAGCCCCGCGCCGTCACACGCGCGGCGGAACGCGAGCCCGCCCTGGTTGATGAACACGTACGGCGGCGTGCGAATGCCCGACAGCACAAGATCCAGCAGCCCGTCGAGGTCGACGTCCACCATCGCGCTGCCGTGCCCGTCCTTGAACGGTCCGACGCCCGCGACGTCAGCGATGTCCGAGAACACGCCGTCCCGGTTCTCGAACAGGGCGTTCCCGCCGAACACGCGATCGTGCGTGATGAGCAGGATGTCGTCGTCCCCGTCGTTGTCGAGGTCGCCACACGTCGCGCCGACGCCGAAACGCCGCAGCGGATCGGACACGCCGCGCTCGAACGCCTCGTCGAGGAACGTGCCGTCGGCCTGGTTGACGAACAGGTGGTTGCCGAATTCGCGGCCGGTGGCGACGAACAGGTCCAGCCAGCCGTCGCGATCGACGTCGAGCACACACGCGCCTTTTCCCGAAGGGTCGCCCTGGACGCCCGCCTCGAACGTGACCTCGCGGAACGTGCCGTCGCGCTGGTTGCGCAGCAGCACGTTGAAGCCGCTGCCGTCTTCCGGTCCGTTGGTGAAGAACACGTCGAGGAACCCGTCGCGATCGTAGTCGAGCAGCACGCCCTGGTGGCCCCAACCCGGGTGGGCCGCCTCACCTGACTCGTACGACACGTCCACATAGCGCCCGCCGCCGAGGCCGCGGTACAGCACGTTGTTGCCGTTCACCGTGACGTACAGGTCGGGGATGCCGTCGTTCCCGAGGTCGCCGAACATCGGGCCGCGGTCTTCACACAGGTCGCCGAGACCCATCTCCACGGCCTTCTCTTCGAAGGTGAGGTCGCCGCGGTTCAGGTACACGAGATCGCGGCCCGAGTAGTACGCCGCGCCCTCCGCGGTGGACGGGCCGGTCGCGACGTACAGGTCGAGGTCGCCGTCCGCGTCGAGGTCGTTCATCGACACGCCGAGCCCGCGCGCGTACGCGCGGATCCCGCTCGGGACCGTCACATCGTCCCACAACGTCCCAACATCGATGCACGGGCCGATCGCGTCCGTGTCGCCCGCGAAAGCGAGGCCGACCAAAAACGCGATCACGGCGACACCAGCAGACGTGGCGGCGCCGCGAACCCCATCGACGCGCCGTGCTGCCCACCCACGACGCGCCAGTAGCGCTCACGACCGCTCGAGATCACCTCGGTCGCAGCCGTGTTCACCGCGGTGCGCGTCGCTCCCGGCGGGAACGCGGGATCGTCGGCGAATTGCAGGGAATAGGCATCGCAGGTCCCGAGCCACGCGAACCGCGTCTCGCCCTGGATGGTGACGCCGTCTTCCGGCGTGAGCAGCTCGACCGAACAGCCGGCCGCCTGGGCGTCCGTGCACCCCACGGCGTCGTGGAGCGCCCCCAAGCCGCTGTTGGGGCACAGGTCAGCGGCGTCCGGTACGCCGTCGCAGTCCGCGTCGTCCGCGCGCTCCCGACAGAAAGCCGGGACCGGGTCTCCGCACGCCAGCAGGTAGAACAGCGCGATCACGGGATCAGGATAGCCCGTCCTCGCCACCCCTGCGTGGGGTGGTATAGTCGCTTTTGGTGGGGGATTCGGGGTGGACCAGGGGCGACTCGCAACCGGGGGAAAGCTCGGCCGGTACGAGATCCTCGAGCATGTCGCCTCAGGTGGCATGGCCGAGGTCTATTTGTGCCGTCGCTCCGGCATTGGCGGGTTTCAGCGGCAGGTCATCCTAAAGATCGTCCGCGCGTCCTTCTCCGAGAACGATGAATACGCGCGGATGTTCCTGGACGAGGCGCGCATCGCCGGAGCCGTCAACCACCCCAACATCGCCGCCGTGTACGAAGCCGAAGAGGTCGATGGCGTCGCGTTCCTCGTCATGGAGTATGTGCCTGGACCCACGCTGAGCCGCCTGATCCGCTTCTCCGAACAGCTCGACCGGCCGAACCGGGTCGCGGTCGCGTCGCTGATCGCAGGAGCCGCACGCGGCCTTCATCACGTCCACACCAGCACCGCCGGGACCGGACGTGGCGCCGGGCTCATCCACCGCGACGTGAGCCTCGACAACATCCTCGCGTCCCGCGACGGCCTCGCCAAGGTCGTAGACTTCGGCATCGCGCTCGCCAACGAGCGGCTCACGCAAACGGAAGGCGACGTCGTGAAGGGCAAGCTCGCCTACGTGTCGCCCGAGCAGCTCGCCAACGACGACGTCGACTACCGCGCCGACATCTTCGGTCTCGGCGTGTGCTTGTACCGGGCCACCCTCGGCGTTCCACCGTACGCGGACACGAACCCGCACGCGCTGCTGAAGGCGCGCCTGACCAACACGTTCCGGCGTCCGCGCGACGTGGACCCCGAGTTCCCCGAGGCGCTCGAGCGGATCATCGTCACCGCCCTTTCCGCTGAACCCACCGAACGACAGGCGAGCGCCGGCCAATTTGCGAACGAGGTCGAAGCGTGGATCCGCTCCGCCCAGCCGTCGTTCGACACCTCCGACGTCGCCGCGTGGATCGCGAGCTGCTTTCGCTCCGAAGCCGATTGGCGGGCGCGCCCGACCGGCCGGTCATCGCCCTCCGCCGCGTCGCTCGCGGGCGGGCGGGCGAGCGAAGAGCGCGGCGACACCACCGCGATTCGGCCGCCTGTCGGCGGAGACCCCACCTCGGTGGGGTTGCAACGCCACCTCAAGCACCCGCAGACGTGGGCCCTGACGGCGACGAGCGCGGTCCTCGTCGGCCTCGGGATCCTCGCGCTTATCAACGCAGCCCTCCAGATCTTGCATACGGCTCCACCGTTCGATCGCGCCGAGGTCGCCTCGGTCGTAGAGCCACCGGCAGCACCGGTTCCAGCCGCATTGCCGATCCCTCCAGCGCCCGCCCCTGACGCGGTCGAGCTCCAGCCCGCCTCGCTCGCGATCCCTGCGCAACCCGCTGCAACGCCGACGCGTCCAGAAGCCAAACCCGCGGCCCCCGCCGCGCCCACGACTCCAAAGAGCCTGTCGCACGCAGACGCGCAGACCGTCGCGGAGAAGTCGCTCAAGTCGCAGGGGTGGACGATCGCCGCGCGCGACTGGAAGAGCGGCGTGAGCGCGCTGGACATCATCGCCACCCGCGGCGCCTCGGTGCGGTTCGTTGACGTGCGCGTCGTCGAAGCCGACACAGCCGACACAGCCGACAGCGACGTGCCACAAAATCGCCGACGCCTCCGGGCCGCGAGCGACGCGTGGCAAAGCCAGAACCCAGGCCACAAAGACGCGCTCCTCCAGGTGGCCGCGGTGTCGCCCGGGGCGCCCGATTCCAAGATCCGGTGGATTGCCATCACGCCCTAGGTGTACACTGAAGGCGGCGGGAGCCAAACGGTGGATCCGATTCGTCTGGCGGCCGGCGTAAGCCTCGGCCGCTACGAAATCTTGGAACACCTCGCTTCCGGAGGCATGGCCGAGGTCTACCTCGGTCGCCGTACCGGTCTCGGGGGGTTCACACGGCAGGTCGTCCTCAAGACGATCCGCGCTTCGTTTGCAGAGGACGACGCCTACGTGCGGATGTTCCTCGACGAGGCTCGGATCGCGGGGAGCCTGAACCACCCGAACGTGGCCTCGGTGTACGAGGCGGACGAGGTCGACGGCGTCGCGTTCCTCGTCATGGAGTACGTGCCCGGGCCCTCGCTGAGCCGCCTCGTCCACTTCGCCGAACAGCTCGATCGACGCGACCGCCTCTCCGTCGCGCACCTGATCGCCGGCGCCGCGCGCGGGCTGCATCACGTGCACGACCTGACGAGCGCGGACGGGCTCCCCGCCGGCCTTGTCCACCGCGACATCAGCCTGGACAACATCCTGGCCTCGCGCGATGGCAACGCGAAGGTCATCGACTTCGGCATCGCGCTCGCGCGCGAGCGCCTCACGCAGACCGCCGCGGACGTGGTGAAAGGCAAGCTCGGGTACGTCGCGCCCGAGCAGGTCGCCGGCCGCCCGGTGGACTACCGCGCCGACATCTTCGCCCTCGGCGTGTGCCTGTACCGCGCGACGGTCGGGGTGGCGCCGTTCGGCCACGCGGATCTCGCCCGGCTGCTCCGGAGCCGCATGACGAACGAGTTCACGCTGCCGAGCGACCTCGACCCCAGGTTCCCGCGCGCGCTCGAGGCCATCATCGTAAAGGCCATGGCGACGGATCCGCTCGACCGCCACCGCAACGGCGGGGAGCTCGCCGCCGAGCTCGAGGCGTGGATTCGCACCGAGCGTCAGGACTTCGATTCGTCGCACGTCGCGACGTGGATCGCGAGCTGCTTCCGCTCCGAAGCCGACTGGCGCCGACGCATGCCGCCGCACCGCTCGTTGCCGAGCAGCACGAGCCTCGCCGGTCCGGCGGAGCCAGGCCAGGCCGTGCTCCCTCCGTGGGCCCTGCTCGGAGTCAGCGCGTTGGTGTTGTTTCTCGCGGCCGTCATCGTGGTGCAGGGCGCCGGCACGGCGCGCGGCCTTTACGTCGCAGCGACCACTGCGATCGCAGCCAACGAGGGTTCGCCGATGCCCCTCGCGCAGCGCGCTCCACCTTAGAGCAGGTTCACCAGCGCAGGGCGAACGTCGCGCTCGTCGGGGTCACCGCGAGCGTCAACGCGTCCAGCATGCCGCAGAACACGAAGTCGCGACGGAGCCGCATGGCTCGACGATCCATCAGGCCGAGCCGGCGCGCTTCCTGGTGGCCGTACCGGACCTGACACGCGGTAGCGGCCACGCCGAGGTCGATCAGGCCGACGCCCGCGAGCAGCAGCGGCACCCCCGGCGGCCGGTCCGCCATCAGGTACGCGCCGCCGACCGTGAGCACCGGTACCGACAGCGTGAGCGCGCTCACGCCGACGATCCCCTCGGACCAGCCCGTGTCGAGCGCGTGCGCCTCGGCGTACGAGCCGTAGATCGCGAGCGCGCCCCCGCCCAACGCGAGGCCCGTGGTGCCGACGGCGATGCGCGCGGGGCCGAGGCACTGGGTGCGCCAGCTCACGTTGTTCGTGCCGATACACACGGCAGCGTAGGTGACGCCGAGCGCCGCCGCGGCGCCGCCGACGGTGAACGTCACCTGCCCCGCCACCTCGTAGACGTGGGCCTTGCGAAACGCCTCGCGGTCGAATGGCGGCTGGGGAAGCTCGTCCCGCTCGGCGGGGATCGCGAGCTCGACGTCGTCGTCCATCAGCGGCCCAGCAGCGGCGCGAGCCGCTCGATCCCGCGCAGCACCACGTCCGGCGGGCTGCACGTGAAACAAAGCCGAACGTGCGCGGGGTACGGGCCGAACGCCGGCCCCGGCGCGAGCAGCAGACCGGAGTCGACGCACTGCTCGAGGAACCCCGGGAGACCGCGGTCGTCGAGGTGGTCCCGGACGTCCAGGAACAAGAACGTGCTGCCTTCGGGGGCGGGCACCCCGAGCCGGGCTGCCGCCTTGCGCCCCGTCACGGCGTACTGCGCCGCCGCCGCCGCCGCCCACTTCGGCCCGCGGTCGTCCTGGTACGCGCGGATCGCCGCGATCTGCGCGGCCGTCGGCGTGCTGTAGAAGGTGTGCGTGCTCACCTTGCGCAGCTGATCCATGCCCGACGCGGGGCCGATCACGAAGCCCGCTCGGTTCCCGGCCATGCCCCACGCCTTGCTGTAGCTGTACGCCGAGTACGTGCGCTCAGGGGCGTACGGTCGCGCATAGGCGTGCTCGCCCTCGTACACGTAGTCCTCGTACACCTCGTCGGACACGAGCCACAGGTCGTGTTTGCGAGCGACCTCCGCGCACGCCTCGATCCACCGACGCGGCAACACGCGCCCGGTCGGGTTGTTCGGCGTGTTCACGTACAACACCGCTGTGCGCGGAGTGATCGCGCCCTCGATCGCCGCGACGAGATCGTCCGCCGAGTGGATCGCGAGCAGATTCACCGGCACGACCTTGCCGTGAAACGACGTCACGATGCCCGCGATCAGGGGCCAGTACGGCGCGAGGATGATCACCTCGTCGCCCGGCGCGAGCAGCGCGCCGATCACCGCGCCGAGGCCGCCGGTTGCGCCCGCAGTCACCAGTACGTTCGCGCGCTCGATCGACTCGCCGGTGCGGTGCCGCACGCGCTCGACGATCGCGTCGATCAGCCGCGGGAGCCCCTGGACGGGGGCGTACCGGTGCATTCCGGCCCACTCGTGCGTGAGCAGATCCTCCATGTGGCAGCCTTCCGGCGGATCCATCCAGGTGTCGCCCACGTGCAACGGGTACGTCTCGCCCGGCATCGTCGACAGCCGGTGCGCCAACGCCGAGTACACCGTGCTCGGCATTCCCTCGATCGGCGGCGAGAACCGCGGATGACGCGGCATCAGAGCTCCCCGAGAGCGGGCGCTTCGGCGCCGCCGCCGAGCAGGCACGCCTCGACCTGCGCCCACAACGCCTCGCGCTCGCTCGCGGCGTCCAGCACCAGCATGCGACGCGTGCCGCCCGGCCCGGGGACGATGTCGACGGTGACGCCCTTGGAGCTGCACACCCCGAGGCACGAGGTGCGCGACGACAACACGCGCCCTTTCAACCCGCGCTCCCGCATCCGATCCTTCAACCAGTCGCGCAGCTCCGCGCCGCCCTGGCGACCACACGAAGGCTTCGGTGATTCCTGCCCGCGATCGTTGCCACAGACGAGCACACAGCCCGCGGTCCACGAGGGTTTCACGCTCTGCATCGCTTCCTCCGTACGGTGGGATATCCTACGTGGCTCTGGAGGATGAGCACAAATGCTGCCTGAGCGGATTTCTGGCCTCGAACGCCTCGCACGCAACCTGTGGTGGACCTGGGACGCGGACGCGACCGCCCTGTTCGAGTCGATCGACCCGGGCCGCTGGCACGCGACGCACCACAACGCCTACGCGCTCCTGTGTGAAGCCGACGCCGCGCGCCTCGAAGCCCTCGCTGCCGACGAAGCGTTCGCGGTCCGGGTCGACGACGTGGTCGCGCGGCTCGACGCGTACCTCGCGGCCGACGGCTGGTGCAAGACCGGCTCGCCGGCGGTCGCTGAGGCGGGCGTCGCCTACCTGTGTATGGAGTACGGCCTCCACGAGAGCGTCCGCATCTACTCGGGCGGCCTCGGCGTGCTCGCGGGCGACCACTTGAAGTCCGCTTCCGACCTCGGCATCCCGCTCGTCGCCGTCGGCATGTTGTATCGCCGCGGCTATTTCCGCCAGGTGATCGACGACGGCCAGCAACTCGTCGCGTACCCGGAGGCCGACTTCAAGCGCCTTCCCGTGGTGCCGATCATGGACGACACCAACAAGCAGGTGTTCATCGAGGTCCCGATCGGCACGCGCACGGTGAAGGCGCGCATCTGGCGCCTCGACGTCGGCCGCGTCCCGCTGCTCCTGCTCGACACCGATCACGAGCTCAACTCCGGCTCGGATCGCGCCCTCACGCACTACCTGTACGGCGGCGACCAGGAGACGCGCATCCAGCAGGAGACGCTCGTCGGCATCGGCGGCATCCGCGCCCTCCGCAAGCTCGGCTACAAGTTCGGCGTCGCCCACATGAACGAGGGCCACTGCGCGTTCGCCGCCCTCGAGCTGATCAAGGAGCTCGTCGACGAGGGCGCCACGTTCGAGGAAGCCTCCGTCGCGGTGCGCCACAAGCTCGTGTTCACCACGCACACGCCCGTGCCCGCCGGCCACGATCGCTTTCCCTACGATCTGCTCGACAAGACGCTCGGCCCCTACCGCAAGGCGCAGGAGCTGCCCCAGGGCGCCCACGTCGACCTCGGCCGCGTGCACCCCGGAGACTGGAACGAGCCCCTGTGCATGACGGTGCTCGCGCTCCGCACGGCCGGCAAGGCCAACGGCGTGTCCGAGCTTCACGGCATGGTGTCGCGCGAGATGTGGCACGGCATGTGGCCCAAGCTCAAGGTGGATGACGTGCCCATCGGCCACGTCACCAACGGCGTCCACCCCATCTTCTGGATGGCGCCGGAGATGCGCACGCTACTCGACGCCCGCATCCCCGGCTGGCGCGACCGCACCTGGGACCAGTCCCTGTGGGCCGCCCTCGACGACGTGCCCGACGAGGCCCTGTGGAATGTGCGCCAGCGCATCAAGCGCAACATGATCGCCACGCTCGCGCGTCGCACGGGACGCCGGCTCGATCCGAACCTGCTCACCATCGGGTTCGCGCGTCGCTTCGCCCCCTACAAGCGCGGCGACATGCTGTTCACCGACCCCGATCGCCTCGCGCAGCTGCTCGAAGCCGGGCCGTTCCAGGTCGTGTACTCCGGCAAGGCGCACCCCGCAGACGCCGAAGGCAAGAAGGTCATCCGCAACGTGCTGCGCTGGGCCGCGTCGTCGCGCTTCCGCGATCGCATCGCGTTCGTCGAAGAGTACGACATCGAAATCGGCCGCACGCTCACCACCGGCTCGGACGTGTGGTTGAACAACCCGCGCCGCCCGCAGGAAGCGAGCGGCACCTCGGGTGAGAAGGTGCTGTTGAACGGTGGCCTCAACCTCTCCATCCTCGACGGGTGGTGGGCGGAGGGCTGGGACGGCACGAACGGCTGGGCCATCGGCGCCGAACACGTCCACGGCAAGCGCCCAGAAGACGGCAACCTCGGCGACATCCCCACCACCGACGCCGCGGACACCGAGTCGCTCTACCGCCTCATCGAACACGAGATCATCCCGATGTGGCGCGACCGCACGGACGGCGTCCCGCACGCGTGGATCCGCCGCATGAAGCGCTCGATGGCCACCGGCATCCCGCGGTTCAACACGCACCGCATGCTGAAGGACTACGTCGAGCAGCTGTACGCGCCGCTCATCGAAGGCGCCCCCGTCGCGGACGACTTCCCGCAAGACGAGACGGTCGAGGCCGGCGTCCGGCCCGTCTGACCCCCAGCCAACGCGGAGTTGTGGCTGTTGCTCAAATGAGCTACGATATTCCGACGGAGGCCACCATGGCGGGGACGACGTTCGTGCGGGCGCGCGTGGACACACAGATCAAGGACGAGGCCACCGAGGTGCTCGCAGAATTGGGGCTGACCATTTCGGACGTCGTGCGGATGGTCCTCACCAGGGTGGCAAAGGACCACACCGTGCCATTGGAGCTCAAGGTCCCCAACGCGCAGACCCGAGCGGCGATGCGAGAATCGCGCGTCCTGATGAAGAAGAACGACGCGCGCTTCCGCAACGCGACCGAGCTGTTCAAGGCGCTCGACGAGGAATGAAGGCGGCGAAAACGTCCAAGCGGGCGTCGTTTCCACGGGCCGTGGCGTATACCAGACAGTTCGCAAAGGACTGGGGGAAGCTGTCGCGGAGCGGTCGTTACGACCTGCGTCAGCTCAAAGAGGCGATTCTCCTGCTCATCGCGAACGATGGCCCGCTGGGTCCCGAATGGTTGGATCACGCGCTCAAGGGGGACTGGGCCGACCACCGCGAGTGCCACATCGGCGGGGACTTCCTCTTGATCTACCAGCTTGAGGGCAACCAACTCAACTTCGTTCGCGCCGGGACCCACTCCGAACTCTTCGAATGAACGGCACGCTCGTCGTGAGCCGGTCTGCGCGACCTGGCTACAGCGGCAGCTCCATCACGTCGCAGAGGAACTGCATGAGCGGCCACGCGTCCAGGAACGCCGCCTCCACCTGATCGAGCAGCTCCTCCGGATCGATGGTCACGTCGATCGCGCGCCCGGCGGCGCAGTTCTTCCGCTTCAGATCCTCAGCGAAGGCGTGGTCGGGCGGGTAGCCCTTCGGCACGTTCTTCAGCGGCTCGCCGCCGATAAAGTCGTACCCGTGCTCGTCGAGCGCCTGGCGCACCTGCCCCCAGCCTCGCTTCTTGTCGATGATCGCGTCGCGCACGCGCTTCAGGTCCGGCGGCTCCAACATCCACACCCCGACGCCCACGCCCGACGAGCGGCGCGACATGTGCAGGTGCAGCCCGGGACCGTTCTTCCGCACGCCGTGTGTAAAGTGAACCCCCATCCAGTCCTTGTACGGCGACTTGTCCGACGAGAAGCGCGTGTCGCGGTGGATGCGCGAGATCGAGCTCCCCTTCCCGGTCGCCACCGCCTGCAGGTGCGGCGACATCGCCGCGAGCCGCGGCTCGAACATCTCCACGAACGCGACCATCGGCCCCTTCACGTCGCGTTCATAGCGCTCGCGGTGCGCCTCGAACCACACCTTGTCGTTGTGTTTGGCGAGGTCGTCGAGGAACTTCAGGGTCTTCGCGAACATGGCCACCTCAAGTCAAAGGTTACCCCGAGGCGTCGGAGCGACGCGAACGCCCCAATTTCTCGCAGAGGCGCAGAGACTGGGCGGAGTTCGCGAAGGCGATCATCCTCTGCGCGCTCTGCCCTTTCTCCCGTCCCTCTGCGAGAAACGAACGCGCCGACCCCGCCACCAACGCCCCCCGGAGTCATCGCTTCTTCCGGCTCGACTTCCCCACCAACCCCGACCTGCGCAGCGCCTCCCCCGTCGCCGTCGCGCTCGCCGCGATCTGCTCCGGCGTGCCGACCGCCAACACCAGACCGCCGCCAGCCCCGCCCTCGGGGCCCAATTCGATCACGTGATCCGCCTGCGCGATCATGTCCAGGTGGTGCTCGATCGTCACGACCGTGTGCCCCTGATCGACGATGCGATGCAGCACCTCGACGAGCTTCGCGACGTCCGAAAGGTGCAACCCGGTCGTCGGTTCGTCCAACACGTACAGGCCGGTCTTCTTCACGCCCGGCCGCGCGAGGGCCTGCGGCTTCAGCTCGGCCGCGAGCTTGATGCGCTGCGACTCGCCGCCGGACAGCGTGTTGCCCGGCTGCCCCAGCGTGAGGTAGCCGAGCCCCACGTCCACCAGCGCCTGCAATGGCCGCACCACCGTGCGCACGCTCGCGAACAGCTCGAGCGCCTCGTCGGAGCGCATCGCGAGCACGTCCGCGATGCTGCGGTCCTTGAACCGCACCGCGAGCGTCTCACGGGAGTAGCGCCTCCCCAAGCAGCCGTCGCAGGTCACCCACACGTCCGGCAGGAAGTGCATCTCCACCAGCGTCGCGCCGCGGCCCTCACACACCTCGCAGCGGCCTCCCGCCGCGTTGAACGAGAACCGTCCGGGAAGCCAGCCGCGCTCGCGCGCGCCGGGGGTCTCGGCGAACAGCGCGCGCAGCGGGTCCATCAGGCCGACGTACGTGGCCGGCGTGCTGCGCGGTGTGCGCCCGATCGGCGCCTGATCCACCATCACGACACGGTCGACCTTCTCGCCGAACGTGACGCCTCCGTTCGCCTCGGGGAACACGAGCTCACCGAGCTCCTTCCGGACCGCCGCAGCGAACGTGTCCAACGCGAGCGTCGACTTTCCGGACCCGGAGACGCCGGTGACCGCGACCCACACGCCGGTGGGGAACACGACGTCCCCGCAGCGCAGGTTGTGCGCGGTGGGGCTCTTGACGACGATCTCCGCGCGCGCGGGTCGGCGCGTCGTGCGCGGTGGAATTCGCGTGCGACCCGACAGCCAGGCGCCCGTCCCCGACTCCGGGTTCGCCGCGATCTCCGCGGGTGTGCCGGACGCGACGAGCTTGCCGCCGTAGCGACCGGCGGCCGGCCCAAGGTCGATCACGTAGTCGGCGCGGCGGATCGTCTCCGGATCGTGTTCGACGACGAGCACGGTGTTGCCGAGGTCGCGGAGCCCGAACAACGTGTCGAGCAGGCGATCGGTGTCGCGCGGGTGCAGACCGATCGTCGGCTCGTCGAGCACGTAGGTGACGCCGACGAGCCCCGTCCCGAGCTGCGACGCGAGGCGGATCCGCTGCGACTCGCCGCCCGAGAGCGTGTCCGCCGCGCGGTCGAGCGCGAGGTACCCGAGCCCGACGTCGTCCAAGAACTTCAGCCGCTTCACGAGCTCCGCGAGCGGACGTTCGGCGATCGCCGCGTTCTCGCCGGAGAACGACCACGTCGCAACCTCCACGCGCGCCGCGGTGATCGGCAGCGCACACAGCGCGTGGATCCCGAACGTCCCGATGCGGATCGCCTGCAACTCGGGGCGCAGCCTCCCACCGTCGCACTCGGGGCAGGTCGTCTCGGCGACGAGGAAGTCGAGCTTCTCCTTTACGGAATCGATCGTACCGATCACGCCGGGCCACGGCAGCTGCTCGGTGACCGTCTGCTTCGTCCGGCCCCACTCCTTCGTCCACTTCACCTCGATCGGGCCAGGCAGTCCGTACATCACCACCTTGCGCTGCGACGCGGTCAGCGCGGCGTACGGCGTCTTGTCGACGTCGTGCCCGTACTTCGCCATCACGGTGGCGAGCGTCGCCCGCGTGCGCGCCGAGCGCGTGAACAACGGCGTCAGCCGGATGTCGATCGCGGACAGCAGCGGCGCCTTCGGGTTGGTGATCACGCGATCGAGCACGATCGCGCGGACGTGCCCGAGCCCCTCACAGCGGTCACATGCCCCGAGCCGCGCGTTGAACGAGAAGTGGCGCGGCGTCACCTCGTCAGGCAGCTTGCTGCCGTGGTCCTGGCAGGTCGGCGTCGTCGCCAGGGCGATGGGTTCGCCGGACTTTGGCACGAACCACGCGGTGCCGAGGCCGAGCCGCTGCGCGGTGGTGACCGCCTCGGAGATGCGCGACGCGGCTCCCTTTGCGGCGTCGAAGCGGTCGACGACGAGCCGCGCACCCGCGGCGATCACGTCGTTCGCTTCATCGTCCTCGAGCGAGATCTCAGACGTTCCGCGCAGCGGGAGGATTCGCACGAAGCCCGCCGCGAGCAGCGTCCGCCGGCGCTCGTCGGCGGCCAGCGCGGGCGCGAGCACGGCGCACAACCAGCCCGCACCAGCGCCGGAGCGCCTGATGTGCTGCGCTGCCTCGCTCGGAGAGAAGCCTCGCAGCGGGCGATCACACACCGGGCAGTGCGCCTGGCCGACGCGCGCGTACAACACGCGGAGCACGTCGTGGATCTCCGTCACCGTCGCGACCGTGCTGCGCGGGTTGTGCGACGTGTTGCGTTGGTCGATCGCGATCGCGGGCGCGAGCCCCTCGAGCTTGTCGACGAGCGGCCGCTCCATGCGACCGAGGAACCGGCGCGCGTACGTAGACAGGCTCTCGACGTAGCGGCGCTGCCCTTCTGCGAAGATCGTGTCGAACGCGAGCGAGGTCTTCCCCGAGCCGGACGGGCCGGTGACGACGGTGAACGAGTTGTGCTGGATGTCGACGTCGATCGCCTGCAGGTTGTTCTGTCGCGCTCCGCGCACCACGATGGCGTGCGGCGTGTGGTCGACCGGGACGTAGTGGACCGCGGCCTCGGCCGCGAGCAGGTCCGTCTCCGTGCGCAGCGCGCGACCGGTGGGCGTGTCCATCTTCGCGATCTGCTCGGGCGTTCCCTCGCCCACGAGCCTGCCTCCGCCGTCCCCACCTTCGGGCCCGAGGTCGATCACCGCGTCCGCCTGGCGGATCACGTCGTGGTGATGCTCGACGACGATCACGGAATTCCCAGCGTCGACGAGCCGATGCAGCGCGTCCAACAGCTTCTTCACGTCCTCGAAGTGCAGCCCCGTGGTTGGCTCGTCGAGCAGGTACAGCGTCTTGCCGGTGGCGGGGCGGTGCAGCTCCGTCGACAGCTTCAGCCGCTGCGCCTCGCCGCCGGACAACGTCGTCGCAGCCTGCCCGAGCGTGACGTACTCGAGGCCCACGCTCACGAGCGTATCGAAGATGCGCTTGAGCTTCGGCACGGGCGCAAAGAACGCTGCAGCTTCGCCGATCGACAGGTCGAGCACGCCGCGGATCGACAGGCCCTTGTACAGCACCTCCAGCGTCTCCGCGTTGAACCGGCGACCGCTGCACGTGTCGCACGGGACGTCCACGTCGGGCAGGAACTGCATCTCCACGACCTTGACGCCGGCGCCCTCACACGCCTCGCAGCGGCCTCCCGGCACGTTGAACGAGAACCGCCCCTTCTTGTAGCCGCGCGCGCGCGACTCCTCCGTCGCCGCGAACAGGTCGCGGATCACGTCCATCGCGCCGGTGTAGGTGGCCGGGTTCGAGCGCGGCGTGCGGCCGATCGGCGACTGATCGATCGTGATGATCGCGTCGAGCGCGTCGATGCCCTCGACCTTCTTGCAGCCCTCGATGCGGGCGCCCTTGCGGTCCGCGACCGGCAGCGACAGCAGCCTTCCGACGGCTCGATCGAGCACGTCGAACACGAGCGTGGACTTGCCAGAGCCCGACACGCCGGTGACGGCCACGAGGCAGCCGAGCGGGAACGCGACGTCGATGCCCTTGAGGTTGTTCTCGTCGGCGCCGCGCAGCACGAGCTTGCCCTTCGCCTTGCGGCGCTTCTTGCGCGGCTCGATGAACCGCTCCCCGCGCAGCCACTCCGCCGTGAGCGCATTGGACCTCAGGAACTCGGCCACCGGCGAGCTCGCCGTCACGTGGCCGCCGTTCACGCCGGCGCCCGGCCCGAGCTCGACCACCCAGTCGGCGGCGAGGATCGTCTCCGCGTCGTGTTCGACGACGATCACGCTGTTGCCGCGATCGCGCAGCCTGCGCAGCGTGGTGAGCAACCGCGCGTTGTCCCGCGGGTGCAGGCCGATCGAGGGCTCGTCGAGCACGTAGGTGACGCCCTGCAGCGCGGAGCCCACCTGCGCCGCGAGCCGGATTCGCTGCGCCTCGCCGCCCGACAGCGTCGCCGCCGAGCGATCCAGGCCGAGGTAGTCGAGCCCGACGTCGCACAGGAACCCGAGCCGATCGCGCACCTCGGCGACGATGCCTTCGCCGATCAGCGTCTCCCGCGGCGCCAACTTGACCGCGTCAAAGAACGCGCGCCCCTCGCGGATCGACAGGTGCAGCAGGTCATGGATGGGCCGATCGCGGAACGTGACCGCGCGGGCGACCTCGTTCAGCCGCGTCCCGCCGCAATCCTCACACGGGCGCGAAAGCCGGAACCGCTGGAGCGACGGCCACTGCGTCCACTTCCACACGTTCTCGACCATGCCCATCAGACCGGTCCACGGCCGCTCGCGGACCTCGACCCGGCCGTCACGCTCGATGTCCATCTTGTACATCAGCGATGGATCACCGAACAGCAGCTTGTGCCGCAGCGCCTCGGGCCAGTCGCGCACGGGCTTCTTGAGCGGCGCGTTGAATCGACCGCAAAGATCGATCAGCGACTTCTTGTCGAAGTGCGTGAACGGGACGCGGCCCTCGTCGTTCCACGCCTGAAACGCGTCCGGCACGGTGCGATCGACGTCCACCACCTTGTCGACCACGAACCCTTCGTGCGCCCCGAGGCCCTGGCACGCGGGGCAAGCGCCCTGCGGCGCGTTGAACGAGAACGTGCGCGGCTCGAGCTCGGGGATCGCCACGTCCGGGTGTTTTGGACAGGCGCGTTGCGTGGAGTACGCGTGCTCCTCGGGGCCGTCTTCGCCCTCGATCGACACGTGCACGATGCCGCCGCCGAGCTTGGAAGCACCCTCGACCGCCTCGGCCAATCGGGCGCGATCGGCCACGTCCGGAACGAGGCGATCGATCACGACCTCGATCGTGTGCTTCTCGTACCGCGCGAGGACAGGCGCCTCCTCGAACAACATCACGGCGCCGTCGATGCGGCCGCGCAGCCACCCGTCGCGGATCAGCCCCGCGAGCTCCTCGCGGTACTCGCCTTTGCGCTCGCGCACGACGGGACCCAACACGAGAAGCTTCTTGCCGCGCCCGCGCGCGAGCACGTCGTCCACGACCTGATCGACGCCGACCTTCGCGATGACCGTCCCGCACCGCGGGCAGTGCGGTATGCCGAGGCGCGCGTACAACAGGCGCAGATGGTCGGTGACCTCGGTGACCGTCCCGACCGTGCTGCGTGGGTTGCGATTTACCGTCTTCTGGTCGATGCAGACGGTCGGAGAGATGCCCTCTACCGCGTCCACCTTGGGTCGCTCGGCCTGGCCGAGGAACTGCCGTGCGTAGCTCGACAACGACTCCACGAACCGCCGCTGTCCCTCCTGGTGCAACGTGTCGAACGCGATCGACGACTTGCCGCTGCCAGAGACGCCGGTGAACACGACGAGCGCGTCGCGCGGGATGGTGAGGTCGACGCCGCGGAGGTTGTGTTCGCGGGCGTTGCGGATGTGGATGTGCGACGAGTCCGACATGCAGTTCTCCTAACCGCGCGATCACCATCTGAACAGCTGTTCATACTCCCATTGGCGTGCAACGATAAGACCCGTGGCGGCGATCGCTCCGCGTGCTTGCCGTCTCAGCGGGAGCACGCCAATGGCCTTCGCACCCGGCGCAAGACTCGATGAATGGGTGATCGACGACATCCTCGGGGGTGGTCGCGACGGCGTCGTGTACCGCGGCCACGAGGCCAGCAACCCGAGAAACATCGTCGCGCTCAAGGTCTATGCGATCGCCAACCCCCGGCTGCGGCGGGAGTTCGAGGTGATCCACTCGCTGGACCATCCGAACATCGTCGCGGTCCACCATGCGCGCTTCGACGGGGCCTACCCGTACCTCGTGCTCGACCACATCGACGGCCCGACCCTCGCGCGCTGGATGTCCGAGGGGGCCATGGAGCCGAAGCTCGCGGAGACGGTGTTCCGGGACGCTCTTTCGGCGATCGCGTACCTGCACGAACGCGGCCTCTACCACCGCGACGTGAAGCCACAGAACTTCCTGTTCGACCGCGTCCACGGGCGCCTCGTGCTGGTCGACTTCGGACACGTCCACGGCCGCGACGCGCCTGTGATCACCTCGCCCGACATCGTCTTCGCGAGCCTCGCGTACGCCCCGCCCGAGTGTGGTTCGGACGCTGAAAACGACGCGGCTCGCGACCTTTACGCGCTCGGCGTGATCCTTTACGAGATGCTCACCGGCAGGCACGCCTTCACCTTCGACCGGGCATCGCCCCCTCACGAACAGCTGCTCGGGCTTCGCGAACAACAGCAACGGGGACCTCTCGATCCGGGGCCGCCGTCGCCCGGGCGACTGCGGGAGCTCGTCCGCAGCACCACGGCGCCGAACCCCGACGATCGCCTGAAGAGCGCGAACGCAGTCCAGGAGCTGCTGGACCTCGACCCGGACGCCGCAACGCCGGCCCGGCCTCCCCAACGCATCGCGACGCCGCGAATGAACACCCAAACACGCGCTCCCCGGCGGGAACATCCGTGGCGACAGGCGTTTCAGCGATGGTGGGACCGCTGACTACAGGGCGTCGTCGAACGGGCGGCCGAGGAGCTGCGCGAACGCTGGCCGATCGTCGTTCACCACGATGCCGTCGACCTGGGCGTCCGGCACCAGCGTGCGGCCATCGAGCGTGCCAACGCGCCCGGACGGCGTCGCGATCCAGAGCTTGCCGCCCGCGACATGGTAGGGCTGCAGAGGAAGTCCGCCCGTGATTCGCACGGCCGACAAGACGTCCCCGGTGGCTCCGTCGATGGCAGCGATGTGCGTCGTGTCCATCAGGTAGTCGACGTCACCTCGCCGATACAACGCAAATCCGGCGAACTTCGGGCTCGGCGGCGAGCGCCACGCCTCCGCGCGGGCGTCGAGATCGAACACCACGAGCTGCAGCTCCCCCGAACCGCGCGTGGCGAGCAACATCGGCACGAACCGCGCGGGCTGGCGCGCGAGCGGCAACAGATCCGCATAGGCGCCGAGGCCGGTCTCCACCGGGCGCAGGCCGCGCAGCTCCACGCGCCACGTCTCGTCGAGGTCGGGAGCGCGCCCCAACAACACCGCGCGATCGATGCCGTTCGCGAGCATCACGAGGTCGCCACCTCGCACGCCGCACGGGCCCGCCATCCACAACGAGTCGTCCTTTGCCTGGCGCCCGAACGCCTTGCCCCCCGCGAAGCTGTCCTTCGCGAGGCGATCAAACGTCTGGTAGACGATCTCGTCGTCCGTCACGCACGGCGTCTCGGAGCCCACCGACCGCAGTCGCCCTTCGTGGGCGTCGATACGGTACGACTCGCCGTTCATCTTCCCTGCCACAAGCACGAAGCTGCCGCGCACCCACAGGTGGTCCGGCGTGCCGAACAGGTCGCGGCGCCACATGGTCGCGCCGTCCTTCACGTCGAACCCGGTGAGCCGGACCGGCGAGCCTCCGCCGACGAACACGAACGCGCCTGGGGTCCCCGCCGCGAACACGTTGGAATCCACGACCGACTCGTGCGTGTCGTACCACCGCAGCGCGCTCGTCCACACCTCGCTCCCATCCGCCAGCGAGCGCGCGTGGACCGTGCCGTCGTGACCGACCTGAACGCCGTACGCGACGAGGCCGTTGGAGATCGCGAGGCCGCCCCACGGGACGAACGGGTCCACGAAGCTCGCGATCCGGGCGCGCCAGAGCGGCGTTCCCCGAGCGTCCACGCGAAACAGGGTCGCGTCGCGCCCCGTTCCTCGCACCATCAGCGCCGTCGCCCCGTCGATCGGTCGCAGAACCACGGTAACGCCACGTCCTGGAAGCCCGAAGAACCACACCCACGCGACGGCGAGGCCGACGCCCACGAGCACGAGCACCAGCCATGGACGACGACGCGCTGCGGGTGCGGCGCTCAGAACCGGCCCGACGCGACGAGGCCGACGCGGCCTTGTGACGCGTCGACACCGAAGGAAACGCTCGTAGCTGGAGCTTCCGCGCCTCGCAGCGCCGTCCCTTGTGCCGTGAGCGCGATGAGTGCGCCGATCCGCGTGACGGCCGCCACGCTCGACAAGGCGCGCGGCGTATCCGTCTGGGCGTACTGCCCCAACGTCGCGAGGTCCAGCGCGAACGAAGCCCCGAGCAAACCCACGCCGTACGCCAGACCGCGGCCCTTGACGTGACCCGGTCGGAGCGCCGTGCGCCACCTTCCAGCGCCGAACGCCATGGTCCCGAGGCCGGCGTAGCTCCCCAGCCGACCGATCGCGCCGACGACCTTCACGCGATCGTCCGCCGCCCAGGAGGGCCTGTCCACCGCATCCAGCACCATACTCGGCAGCGCGACGTACAGCCCTGCGCGGTACAGACCCTCGCCCCGGGCCGTTTCCGCGGGGGCCTCGGCGGCGAGCGCGAGTGTAGCGAACAACACGAGGAACATGGCGTCTACCCTAGCACATCCGAGAGGCTGCGCCAGAGGTCGTCCACACCTTCTCCCGACACCGACGAGAACGGCACCAACGCGCCCTTCGGGAGCTCGAACCCATCTTCGATCGTCGCCAACGCCTTCGCCCGCTCCCCGCGCGAGAGCTTGTCGACCTTGGTGGCGACGACGATGGTAGGGATCTCGTACGTCCCGAGCGCCTCGATCATCGTCACGTCCAGGCCCTGCGGCGGGAGCCGCCCGTCCACCAACACGACGCAGGCGCGCAGATCGGTGCGCATCGCGAGGTACCGGTCGATCATCGACTTCCAACGGTCGCGATCCGCCTTGGAAACCTTCGCGAACCCGTACCCCGGCAGATCGGCGAAGACGGCGACCTCACCGAGCCGAAACAGGTTCACCAGCTGCGTTCGGCCCGGGGTGCGCGACGTGCGGGCGGCCTTCGCCCCCAACAGCTTGTTGAGCGCGGAGGACTTTCCGACGTTGCTTCGACCCACGAACGCGACCTCTGGCAGGCCGAGGACGGGCGGATCTTCAGGGAAGCTCCCAATGAATTCAACTTGACGTGCTGCGGTGCGGAGCTTGTTCATGACTTCTTGTAGGGCGCGAGCTTCTCGCGCAGCTTGTCGACCGTGCCGAACAACAGCGCGGTCAAACCGTCAACATCGGGTTCAGCCGTGCCGACGTACTTGTTGATCTCGATCATGAACGCGGTGGTCGCGAACACGCTGTTCAGCTCGTGGTTGAGCTTGATGCCACCCAGCGCGGGTAGCTTGAACATGTTCGCGAGGTCGGTCTTGTACATCGCGAGCAGGTCGTCGGGGTCCGTCAGCTGATTCTTGATCTCACCCGCGATCTTCAGCGTGGCCTTCGACCCCAGGATCGCGTCCTGCAGCATGCTCCCGCCCGTCTTGCGATCCAGCGTCACGTACACGTGCGCCAACGTGGCGTCCCCGACCGCCTTGAACTGCACCCACTGCCGATCAGCGTCTGCGCGAAAGCCGATCGCCGGCCAGTGTTTCCGCGACATCGCGCGGACGATCTCGCCGACGAGCATCTCGTCTTTGGACTCGCGGATCTCAGCCTTGTTCGCGAACGAAGCAAATAGACCGATCATTTGGACTTCCCCCCGCCGCCGACCGAAGGTCGGCCAACGCTGAAGCGGCCGCGCAGGTACTTCCGCAGCGCGTGGACCGTGGAACCGAGGTGATCTTTGAGCACGTCGTACTTGACCAGGTAGGACGGAGGCACGTAGTCGTCCACGCACAGGTAGAGGTCGACGGACACGTACACGTAGCCGGTGCCCATGTCGCCATCGACCGTGATCGTGCCTGGCTCCGGGCTCTGGATGTACCCGCTCTTCACCTCGGCCTTCAGCGCCTGGAAGATGCGCGCGAAGTCGTCCATTCGCTCGCCGTACCCGATGACCACGCTCGCGCGGTGGCCTTGCACCTTCGCCTTGGTGAGATCGCCCGTGAGGTGCGTGAGGCGAACCAGGATGCGCGCGTTGTCACCCAGGTTCTGGAACCGCACGTAGTGGTGCGTCCCGTCGCTCGTCAGGTCGATCAGAGCGTAGCCGGTGTCCAACACCGACGTGATGATCGCGCCGAGGAGCACCTCGTCGACGTGGGACGCGAACTTGTGGGCGTTGTAATAGGACCAGCTCGCTTGCACGAGCTTTCCGAACGTTCGCTCCGCGCGATCGTCGGGGCTCTCGGTGGCCGCCGAGCCATCCAGGTCCGCGAACAACTCCGCGTGCCCCGCGAGCTTCGCCCAGCCGTCCATGCCCTCGAACCAGAAGCTGTCGTCGGGCCTGGCCGCGCCGGATCGCGCGCGCTCGAACAACGCGCGGCGCGAAAACGGCCCCTGCGTCGCGCCATCCCCGTGGACGTGAACGACGGCAGAATCAGGACCAGGGAGCGTCGGCAGACTCATCATTCCTCCTCGGTGACGCTGCGTCGTACGCCTGCTAACACACATCGCGCGACCGCCTCTTGGCGTCTGGCGCACGCGGCTGTACAATCCAGAGGCGCCGACCAGTTTTGTCGTCGCACGCTCCTCACGCGTCGCCCGCAGTTTTGATCTCGGGAGTATCTATGGCAAAGCTTCCTGGTTCTTATTCTATCTTTCCGCGCGGCCCCAAGCCGACGTCCGCGAAGTCGCCCCGCGGAGGCGCGTCCTTCTCCATCGGCGCGGCCCTCGTTACGCCCGGCCGCGGCGCGGGGTCGAACCACCAGGCTGAGAAGGCGAAGGTAACGCCCGGTCGCGGCCCCAATTCGCACCACAAGATCGACGGCGTGCGTGTGCAGCCCGGCCGTGGTCCAAACTCGAACCACCAGATCAGCAAGGAGCAGCCGAGCAGCCCTCGCCCGGCCTCCAAGCTGCCCGAAAAGCCGAAGAAGATCGACCAGGGCGATCCGTGGAACAACCACTACTTCGCGCTCGAGATCGACGGTGAGGAGGTCGCGCACTTCCAGGAATCGAGCGGGTTCAAGAGCGCAACCACGATGTTCACCATCGAGGAAGGCGGTCGCAACGGCGACGTCATCAAGCGCCCGGGCCAGAGCAAGTGGGGCACCATTACGCTCAAGTTCGCGGTCAACGCCTCGAACCGGCTCGCCGAATGGCGCGACAAGTACGTCCAAGACAAGTTCGTGGACGGGCTTCGCCTCGATTGCACAGGTGCGATCGTCATCAAAGACCTGGACGGCATGGAGCTCCGCCGGTACTCGATGACCGAGGTCTGGCCCGTGTCGTGGGAAGGCCCGAGCCTGAATTCGACGGCTTCTGGCCTCGCACTCGACACGCTCGAGATCGCGTTTGATCAGCTCATCATCGGCGGCCTCGGCCCCAAGCCCGCGCCCGTCCCGCCCAAGCCGCAGCCAACGCCCGCGACGCCCGAGCCCATCCAATTCGACTTCGACAAGTCCAACGTCAAGAAGTCGGAAGAGAAGAAGGTCGACAACGCGTCCAAGATCTACAAGGACGAACCGGCGGTCTGGGTCGAAGGCCACACGTGCGACATGGGCTCCAAGTCGTACAACCTGTCGCTCAGCGCCTCGCGCGCTCAATCCGTCGCCGCTTCCCTCAAGCAGAAGGACGAGGCCAACGGCATCAAGCGCGCGGCGTACAACTCCCAAGGCTTCGCGTTCGAGCACCCCGTGGCGCCGAACAAGAACGAGCCCAACCGCGCCCGGAACCGCCGCTGCCAGGTGTGGCCGACGCCCCGCTCGGGCAAGCGCTCTGGCGAGCTCGTCTACATCAAGTACAACTGAAGCAGGCCGCGGCAGGCGCCGTTCAGTCCCAGGCGAACGACCATCGGGGCGATGCGAGCATCTGTCGCACGCCCGCGAACGCTGCATCGTCCGCGAACACCGCGTCGCAGCAGTAGAGCAGCACCTCCCACAGCAGCGGGCGCACCTCGTCGATCCGCACCGCAGGCCGTTCCACCCACAGGTCCACGGTGCCGCGACCGACGTGCAGCAACGTCGCGTGATGGCGCGCGTGCCAGCCTCGCAGCAACACGGCCTGTTCGACCGGCCCCGGCGAGCCATTCCAGCCACCGAGGCCGAGAAAGAGCGGCACCTCCCACGCCGGGCAGCCGAGCAGCACACATCGAACGGGCTCATCGTCGCTCTCGAACGCGGATGTCGGGCGCAACGCCTCCGACCGCGGCGCCCACACCGGCCGGGTCGTCATCATCTCGCTCCACAGCCGATCGACCACGTCGGCGCTGAACCGCTCGCGCAGGCGATCCGCGAGCACCTCCAGCACCGGACCCGCCTGCGCCGGAACCGGCGGCCGGTGCCGGATGCGGGCCAGGGCCGAACGCCCCTTTCGGCCTTGAAACGGCACATCCTGGTCACACGGCTGCCCGAACCGCTCTTCGGGCCCGGGCCTCCCGAGGAACCAGTCGATCATCGGCTCGGCGCCGAGCAGAACCGGTACGAGGCCCGTCGAGTCCCGGAGGCGGTGGGCCGCGCCCCACACAGCGACGCCCTCCTCCGCATCCATCGGCTCTGAGATCAGCGCAGGCACGGGAAACGGAAGGTCCGTAAACCGATCGACTTCGTCGAATCTCCCGAGCGGAGCGCCATCCCTGGCGAGCATCCGCAGCGCCTCTGCGGGTTTCACGTGACCTCCACCAAGACCTTACCCGACGTTCCGGGTCGGCTTCTACTGGAAGTGCTCGGCGACGAGGAACCATTCCCGGCTGTTCTGCCGCACAGCCTCCGGGCGCACGCGACGAACGCCGTCGAACCGCTTGCGCACCGCGAGCTCGAACGCCTTCGCGTCGGGCCCCTCGAACACCTTGCAGATGAACGCGCCGCCGGGCGCGAGCAGGTCGCACGCGACGTCGAACGCGCGCGTCGCGAGCTCGATCTGCGCGAAGTGGTCGGCGTCCCGGGCGCCGGTGGTGAGCGGCGCCATGTCCGACAACACGACGTCCGCTGGCCCGCCGAGCGCCGTGCGAAGCTCGTCGGACGTGACGTCGAACACGCTTCGGATCAGGAACGTGCCGCCGGGGAGGTTCGTCTCGGTCAGATCGACGCCGACGAGCTTGCAGCCCCGCTCCAACACGTACGCCGACCACGAGCCCGGCGAGCAGCCGAGATCCACCACGCGCTGCCCGCGCTTCAAGATGCGGACGCGCTGATCGATCTCGGCCAGCTTGTACACGCTGCGCGCGGCGTAGCCCTCTTCCTTGGCCTTCTGCGCGAAGCGGTCGGGCTTCTGGTAGGGGTTCTTAGCCACGCGCGGAGTGCCCTGTCCGCTGCGGCGACTTCACTTGGCTTTCGCCGCGACCCAGTCGATGAGCGTGCGCATCGTCTGCCCCGTTCCGCCCGCCGCGTACGGGCCGCTCGCCTTCTCGAAGAACGCGGAGCCGGCGATGTCGAGGTGAGCCCACTTCTTTTCGGCGACGAAGTGCGTGAGGAACAGGGCCGCGGTGATCGAGCCCGCGTCGGGCTTGCCGCTGATGTTCTTCAGCTGGCCCCAGTCGCCCTTGAGCCACGCCTTGTACCCGTCGTGCAGCGGCATACGCCACAACAGCTCGCCGTTCTGGTTCGCAGCGCCGTTCAGATCGGACCACAGCGCGTCATCGTTGACGTACGCCCCGGTGAAATCAGGACCGAGCGCGACCACGACCGCGCCGGTGAGGGTCGCGAGGTCCACGACCTCGGTCGCCGCCGTCTTGCACGCGTCGATCAGGCAATCCGCGAGCACCAGGCGCCCCTCCGCGTCGGTGTTGTGGATCTCGACGGTGACGCCGTTCCGGTACTCGAGGATGTCGCCGAGCTTGTAGCTCGAGCCGGACACCATGTTCTCCACGAGGCCCACGTACGCGTCGATCGTGACGGGGATGCCGAGCTCGGCGATCGCGGCCGTGGCGCCCAGCACCGTGGCGGCGCCTGCCATGTCACAGCGCATCGTCTGCATCGAGCCGGACGGCTTGAGCGAAAGGCCGCCCGAGTCGAACGTGACGCCCTTTCCGACCAGCGCGATGTGCGCCTTCGCGCCCGGTGGGGCGTACCGCACGTGCACGACGCGGGGCGGGTTTGACGAGCCCTGGCCGACGGCGATCATGCCGACGTACTTCTCGGCGCGAAGCCGGTTCTCGTCCAACACCTCGACGGTGACGTGCGGCTTGGTGGACAGCGCCGACTCGGCCATCACCGCCATGCGCGCGGGGGTGGCCTCGGCAGCGGGCGCCGAGACGAGGTTCCGCACCCAGGACTGCCAGACGGAGCGGACGTCCGCCGCGTGTTGATCGCCCGGGGTCGCGCCCGAGCGGACCGTGATCTCGGCCACCGCAGCGGTGCGTTCAGAGGCGGGCTTGTAGGGGTCGTACACGTAGTTGCCGAGCGCGACGGCCTCCGAGATCGACGCGACGTCCACGTCGCCGCCGAGCGCTAAGGCCAGCGTCGCAGCGCCGAGATCGCGAGCCTGCCGCCCGGCCTTTGCGGCGGCGCGGAGCAGGTTGTCGCGCGAACGGTCGCCGACCGCGACCACGAGCAGATCGCGAGCGGGGACGCGCCCGAGGGAGGGGACGAGCACGCTCGACGTCCCTTTGCCCGTGAACTTCTGCTGCTTCAGGTGGGCGATGAGCCGACTGCCGAACTTTGCGTCGAGACCCGCGAGGTCTTCGGCGAACGACTCGCCAGCACCCACGACGAGGAGATCGACTGCGGCGTCATGGAGGGGCTCAGCGGAAAACTTCACCTGCACGGAAACTCCTAGAACAGCGTGACGAGGGCAAACACAAGCAGGATCAGCGCGAGCGCGCCGACCAGGATGACCATGTACGCGGTGTAGCTGTCCTTTCGGATCGCTTCGACCGCGCGCTCGAACCACAGGCCGATCGGCGACGGGGGAGACGGCGGCTTCTCACCGCCGAACGAGGGAAGATCCTCGCCGCCCGCCGCACCGGGAAGGTAGGGATCCCCCTGCCAGCCGGGAGCCGGGCCGCGATCGTCCACATCGGCGGGCCGGTTCCATTGGGGAGGTGCTGCCACCTCGGGCTCCACGTCGACGTGGGGCTCGGCGGGCGTCAACGTCGGACTCGTCGCCGGCGACGACGGCGCCAGCGGCATGACGAGCAGCGGCGGCGGCGGCACGTCGCCGGTCGTCTCGTGTTCCACCGCAACCAGGGAGACGAGCCTCGGCGCGGGCTTCGTGTCGCGGTCGTCTGCGGGTTCGGACGGCGTAGGAGCGTGAAACTCCTCGCTGATCGACGGCGCGATCGGCATCGGGTAGCTCGGGTCGGACACGGATCCCGGGTCGGTCGAGCCGCCGAACAAGCGCACGACGTCCGCGCCAGGGCCGCTCGGCGCGTCTCCGGAGCGCTCGGCGAGCGGCGCCGCACGATCGGGTCGCTGGGGCATCGATATCGGCGCCGGGCCCGACGGTACCTCGTTTCCCGGTGGTACGTAGCCGGGCGCGGGCCGCACCTCGAACTCGCCCGACGCGCTCTTCGGGTCCGAGCGCCCGTCGCGGATCCCGAACGCCACCGCGATCTTGTAGCGCCCGGGCGGCATGTCCGGCAGCGAGAAGTCGAACCGGAGGCGCCCCGACGGGTGCGGCTTGACCGTGTACTTCGCGTCGGGCACCGGCACGCGCCCGTCGCCCTGCACGTCCAGGTCGACGATCTGGACTCCGCACGCGATGTCTTCCTGGCCCTGAACCCCGCCCGAACACGCGATGGTGACGGAGAACAGGATTGGATCACCGGATTGGTAGCTGCCGTTCTTTACCGAGACAGCGTGCAGCAGGTGCCCGACGTCCGCGACCTGCGGGTCGACGAGCTCGGCGACCTCTTCCAAGCGCGGCGCGAGCGCGCTCAACTCGGCGAACCGGTACGGCGGAGACGGCTCGATCTCCCTCGACAGACCGCGATTGAGCAGCGCGGAGGTGCGATCCGCCATGCGCGCCGCGAACCGCGGGTTGGCCGCGTCGTCTTTCAGGCGCGTGAGCACGCGATCGCGCAGCGACGCGATCTCGACTTTGTCGAGGCCGTTGTGCGGGATCGGGATCCGGTCTTCGCGCCGCGGGGCGCCTGCCGGGCCCGCCGGTGACGCGATCATCGCCATCCGGTACAGCAGCGCGCAAAGGGCGAACGTGTCCGCGCTCGCGCTCGTGCCCTCGGGGGGACCGTACTCGTCGCGATCCGAACCCGCGATCTCCGCAAGGCGAGCGCGGTGGGCGGCGATCGCCGCCGGCAAGGGATCCGCCAGCACGGGTTCGCCACGGTCGTTGATCAGCACGTTCGACGGCCGCAAGTCTCCGTGCAAGCGGCCTGCGGTCGCGAGCACGTCGAGCACGCGCTGCAGCAGCACGACGCCCTCGGAGAGCGGCACGGAGGCCGCGATCCGACGTTTGAGCGACATCGGGTACCGCGGCATCACCAGCGCCGGCGCCCCGGCCGCCGTCGTGCCGATGGCCTCCAAGCGCGGCAGCCACGCGTGGCCCTTTGCGTAGAGCTCCCCCGTCTCAACGAGCGCAGCTGCGCACGCAGCGAGGACGCCGGCCGGCAGCGGCGCGTCGGCGGGCACGTCGTGCTCCTCCAGCGGCACCTTCACGACAAAGTCGCGACCAGCAGCATCCCGCGCCGTCCAGGACACGCCCCAAAGGCCGCGACCCAGCACGTCGCCGAGTACAAAATTCCGGGCGGCCCCTGTCGCGCCCGCGGTGACGACGTCCCCGCTCTTCATCCGAAGCGCTTCCCCGATGCGATCGCCGCAGGCTATGGCTTGTTGGCGCGCATGTCAACGCGCCTGGAGCGTTCTCTTGCGCGGCACCCCAGCCCCCGGTTGGCGCATGGCAGACCTGGGCCCCGAAGGGCCCGGCTCCTACCGCTTGCTTCGCGGCCTGCGAAGCAGGTTGGTGCATCGCTTCGAGCAGGCGGCGATGAATCCGGAAGCGGCGGAACGCGATTCGCTCGCGCGCGTTTTGGACGCCGTCCGCGGGACGACGTTCGATCGGCGCCACAACCTTCAAAGCGTGCGCACGATCGGCGAGTGGCGCGAAGCGGTGCCGGTTCGGACGTGGGCCGACTACGCCGACGATCTACGGCAGGTGGCGGCCGGCGAACACGATCGACTGGTGCGCCACCCCGTGCTCTCGTTCGTGCGGACCTCCGGGACGACGGCGGAGCCGAAGCTCTTGCCGGTGACGGCGCAGTGGGCGCGTGAGGTCGCCGAGGCCCAGGAGATCTGGACGCTCGCGATGGCGCGCAGCGACGCGCGACTTGCAACCGGGCGGCTGCTCGTGTCGGTCGGCAGGCCCGACGAAGACCGCACGGCGAGCGGCCACCGGATCGGCTCGAACACGGGGAGGATGGCGGCCGAGCAACCCTGGTGGGCCCGCGCCCGGTACGCAGTTCCGGCCTCCGTCGCCGCGATCCCGGATCCCACCGTTCGACGGTACGTCGCGCTGCGAATCGCCCTGGCCCACGACGTGCGCTTCTGGACGACAGCAAACCCGACCACGCTCCTCGCCAACTGCCGCGCGCTCGAGGAGCACGCTGAGGCCCTTCGAATCGACGTCGCCGACGGGACGCTCGCCCACGGCCCCGCCTCGGACCTCCCCGCGCGGACCCGGGCCGCGTTGTGGCCTCACCTTCGACGACGTCGACTCCCCGAGGATCTAAGGCCCGCGAGCGTGTGGGACCTCGCCGCCGTCGCGTGCTGGAAGGGTGGCGCGGTCGCCGGATTCCTGCCGCGGCTGCCCAAGGCCCTCGGCCGCGACCTTCCCGTTTGGGAGCCTGGCATCTCCGCTTCCGAGGGGTTCTTCGCGGTCGCGCTCGACGCCACGTGGACGGGCGGCGTCGCGTGGCTGCTCGGGCACCTGCTGGAATTCGTGCCCGTCGAGGGGGGCGCTCCGGTCGGGGCCGCGGAGGTCGAGGTCGGGCGGACGTACCGGCTCATCATCAGCACGACCGCGGGCTTGTACCGCTACGACCTCGATGATCTTGTTCGCGTCGTCGGGTGGTGGCGTCGCGCTCCGCAGCTCGTGTTCGTCGGCAAAGGTAGCGACGTCTCGTCCATCACCGGCGAGAAGCTCACCGCCGAGCAGGTCGGGCTCGCGGCCGCCCGGGCGCTCGGCGCGCGACCCGTCGCGGGCTTCTCCCTCGCGCTGCGCGTGGGCGACGTCCCGCACTACACGTTCGTCGTCGAGGGGGACGTCGACGACGGCGCCGCGGCGCGCGTCGACGAGGCCCTGTCTACCGTCAACGTCGAGTATGCCGGCAAGCGGGCCGACGGACGCCTCGGCCCGGTAGACCTGCTGCGGGTGCCGGCGGGGGCCTACGGGCGCCTTCGCGACCACCACCTTCGATCCGGTGCCGCCGAAGGGCAGGTCAAGGACCCGGTATTCCCAAGCGACGCGACGCTCGCGCGGCTCACGGGCTGACGGCCGGCTCCGCGACGCAACCGTTGACGACGACCGAGCCATAGTACGAGACCATCGCGGCGTAGGCGTGCTCCCAGTCGAGGTCCGGCCCCCAAGTCCCGGCCGAGATGTCGCCCGGGACGGACTTCCAGTACTCGTCGCAGTCCTTGGGTGCATCCGCTCGACCGCGCGTGTGGCCCGCCGCCACCCACGTCGCCATGGCGTCGGGCGACGCGAACCGTGCGGGAACGCCCTTCACGCAGCCGACGTCGGCCATCGCCCGCAGGTGCGGCGCGATGTAGCGCGCCGGAAAGTCGCGGCCTTCCTTCGCTTCGCGCTCGATTTGCCCCGGCCAGCCGCGCGCGAAAGGCGCCGTGCGCTCGAGGATCACCTTGCAATGCGGCTGGGTCCAGTCGACCCACCCCGCGTCGGCGACCGTCCACGACTGCGCGGCCGCGCTCATCTCGGGGATCGACAGGCTCAACGCCGCCGAGCGCTCCATGTAGTGCAGCCGATCGGCGGTTCGGATGTCGGTCGCCGCACCCTCGATCGTCCACCGCGTGTCCTTGTCGGGGTGCGCGTCGATGATCGCGAGCACCCGCTTGGAATCGACGTCCGACAGCCCGCGCGCGCGCGTGCGAAGCTCGATCGCCGCGAGCTCGAGGCGCTCGGACAGCGTGAGCGTATCGTCCGTCGGGGAATAGACCTGCGCCCCGAGCCCCCTCGCCTCGACTTCGGCGCGGATGCCCTCGATCTCATCCGAAAACGCTGCCCCACCGAAGCACTTCAGTCCGGTGTGCAGCATGTCCTCGCTGCTCGGCACGTCCAACACGGGCGAAGGGAACGAGTACAGGAAGTGCGCCAGGGAGCTGTGCATCCCCGTCGGGCCCGACAGCGCGTACTCGATGTCCCGCGACCGGCCCGGATCGTCCGCGGGCGCGAGGCCGAGCTCGAGCGCCTGCGCGAACACCGCATGCCACGTCGCCTGAAACTCCTTGTGCGCGTATTTTGGACTCCAGTCGTGCCGCTCGAGCCAGTGGCGCAATTCGCCGTAGGCCTCACAATCGAGGCCGGACCTCTGCAATGCGTACACCCGCACGACAAACCGATCGACATCGACGGGCTTGTCCTTTGGGCCAACGCGGGTCCGCTCGTCAGGCACCGCGGCGAGCACGCCGTTCAAGCGTCCCTGACGCTCATCCACCTGCGCCGCGAGGCGCTCGGCTTGAAGCGAATCGAGGCGGCTCGCGAGGTTGAGCACGCCGGTTCGGGCGAGCGCGAACGAAGGATCGGCCTCCAGCGCGGCCCGGTACGCCGCGCGCGCGTCTTCGATCTTGCCCTCACGGGCCAGCGCAGCCCCTCGACCGTAGGCCGCCAGCGCGTCGAGTCGCGTCGTCGGCACCTGGCCCACCATCTTGAGCCGGGCGTCCTCAGCGAGGACGATGTCCAGGTCTGCGAGCACGGCCTGCACGAGTGACTTCTCGGCGTCCGCGAACTCCGCGATCGTGCCCGTCGCGTTGGCCGACTGGCGCACCTCGCCGTTGCTCGGATCGACGAGACGGGCGTCGAGCACGAACGTGCCGCCGACCACGCTGTACGTTCCGAGCAAGAGCAGGTCCGCGCCGAGCCCGTGCCCCAGCTTCACGGCCGTCGCGGGATCGATGAAGCCCTGCTCGCTCAAGGCGACCTCAGACAACACAGCGTCCACGCGCTCGCGCTCGACGAGGCGCACCCCAGGCACATCGGAGAGATCCGTCACGAGCATGCCGGCGAGCGCGGTGCCGAGACCGTCCCATTCACCGGCCGCAGCGCCGCGATCGAACGGGATCACCGCCAACGTGGTCGCGGACGCCGAAGCCAGCCAGAGCAGAGGAAGAATCATCGCGCACACGTTATACCCAGCGAGAGGCCTGATGTCCGACCGCCGCGCGTTCTCCGTCGCCGTATTCGCCCGCCATGAGGGTCGCGTCCTGCTGGTCGCGCACAAGCGCCTGGGGACGTGGTTGCCGGTGGGTGGGGAGATCGAGCCCGGCGAGACGCCCGCCGAGGCAGCTGCCCGTGAGTTGCTCGAAGAGACTGGACTCGTCGGCTCGTTCACGCTGCTCCCCGACGTAGACGGCGCGCCCAAGGGCCTCATCGGCTACGAAGAGCACCCCGCAGGCTCCAAGGGGCTGCACATGAACTTCGCGTTCGTCGCGGACGTGCCGACGGACGAGGTCGTCTCGAACGGCGAATTCGGCGAGCACCGCTGGGTTGTGGATCCCACCGAGGTCCCCTGCCCGCTCAACGTCGTTCAGCTCGCGCACCTCGCGCTCGGCGGCAACCACGGGCTCGCGCGCCGATGGATCGCCGCGTTCAACGCTCGCGATCTCGACGGACTTCTCGCGCTGTACGCCGAAGACGCGGTCCACTTGAGCCCGAAGCTGCGCGCCCGCCACCCCGAAACCAACGGCGAGATCGCGGGTCGCCCGGCCCTGCGCGCATGGTGGGCGGACTCGTTCGAGCGGCTGCCTGGCATGCGCTACGTCGAGCGGAGCATCACCGCAGACGCCCACGCCGCCGTGTTGATCTACGATCGCACGGTGCCCGGCGAGGCCGACCTCGTCGTCGCAGAGCAGTTTGTCGTACGGAACGGCCGGATCGTTCGATCCGCCGTCTTTCACGGGTAGCCCATGGGTGTCGAAAACTGGCTTCGCGGGCTGCTCGGCAAGGCCACCACGTCGGCCGCCGAGTCCGAACTCGCCGGAAAGGTCGTGGATGCCGCCGCCGACAAGGCGTTGAAGCAGGCAAAAGACGCAGCAACAAAGGCGGGCGACGCCATGCTGGACGACCTGGAGACGGCCCTGCTCGGAAAGAAGGGCGCGGCCGACGAGGTGCTCAAGGCCGAAGGCGACGTGGACGCGTTGGAGCGGGCGCGAAAGGCGTACGGGATGGACGCAAAAGCGCCAACCGCGAAAGAGATCGCTCAGGATCGCGAAGATCGCGCCCGAGTAGAATTGGCCGAAATGAAGAAAAAGCTGGGCAAACAATGATTCGAGCGTCCAATTTCTCGCAGAGGCGCAAAGACTGGGCAGAGTTCGCAGAGGGAAAGATCCTCTGTGGGCTCTGCGCATTCTCCGCGTCTCTGCGAGAAACGAACCACGCCCGCAGCGCGCCAGCCTTTGGGGACGGTCGCTGATGGCCGCAACCATGCAGGTCCAGGACCTCGGGCGCGTGCAGGAGATCGCGCGCGTCGCTGCCGCGAACGGCTTCGGCCACGTGTTCAACCTGATCGGCCTCACCGCGGAATTGGCGCCCGGCAAGACGGACATGGAGTCCGGCCCGTTCGCGCGCCGCCTGCGCCAGGCGCTCGTCCAGCTCGGCCCCACGTTCGTCAAGCTCGGCCAGGTCCTCTCGGTTCGACCCGACATCCTCCCCGCCGACGTGCTCGCCGAATTCCAGACGCTCCAGGATCGCGTCCCGCCGATGGACATCGCGGACGTACGCAAGGTCGTCGAGTCCGAGCTCGGGCTGCCGCTCGAGGACGTGTTCGAGGAATTCGACCCCACGCCGATCGGATCGGCGTCCATCGCCCAGGTCCACCGCGCCAGGCTGCGCAGCGGGCCGGAGGTCGCGGTCAAGCTCCAACGCCCGTCGATCGAGCGGATGATCCGGAGCGACATCCACATCCTGCACTCGCTCGCTCAGCTGTTCGAAGGTCGCGTCGCGCTCCCCGGCATCTACACGCCCACCGCGATCGTGCGCGAATTCGACGTCGCGATCACCCGCGAGCTCGACTTCCTGCAGGAGCTCAAGGCCGCCGAGCGCATGGGAAACAACTTCGCGAACGACCCCGACGTCGTGATCCCGAAGGTGTTCCCGCGCTGGTCGACGCGGCGCCTGCTCGTGATGGAGATGATCCGCGGCCAACCGATGTCGGCCTACATGGTGAACCAGGCGTCCGAGCTGTCGAAGAACCTCGCCCACCGCCTCATGGAAGCCACCTACAAGCAGGTGTTCGACCACGGCTTCTTCCACGGCGACCCCCACCCGGGAAACATCTTCGTCACGGACGACGGCAAGATCGCGCTCCTCGACTTTGGCGTCACCGGCATGCTCACCGGCGCGATGCAGGACACGATCATCACCGCGTTTACCAGCCTCGTGTTCCACGACGCCGACGCGTTCTCGCTCGTCGTGTACCGGGCCGGCGCCACCAAGGGGCGCATCGATCTCAAGGAATTCCGCGACGACTGCGAGCGTATGATGACGAAGTATTACGGTGCTTCGCTCGACGATATCGCGAGTCCAACCACGCTCGTCGAGGTGTTCCAGCTCGCGCAGCGCTACAAGATCGACCTTCCCTCCGAGTTCGCCGTGCTCTCCCGCTCGATCGCGCTGATCGAAGGTCAGCTCCGGGCCCTGCTCCCCGGCATGGACATCGTCGAGGAGGTGCGCCCGTACGCGACGCGCCTGATGACGCGGCGGTTCTCGCCCGAACGCCTGGCGCATGACATGGCTCGCGCTGCATTGCAGTTCCAAGGCCAGTACAAAGACCTCCCTACGCACGTGAACCAGATCATGGGCGACCTCGAGGGGGGCCGCCTCACGATCGTGACGCGCGATCCTGACGCGGCGCGACTGCGCGACGAGATGCGGATGGGCGTTCTGCGGATCTCCCTGGCGTTGCTCGCGTCCACGATCAGCCTCGGCGCGCTGATCTTCCTCGCAGCCTGGTCGCCTGCTCCGTTCGGGATCCCGCTGTTCGGACTGCTCGGAATGGCGCTCACCGTCGTCGGCGCGAGCCTGTTCGGAGCGCTCGGCGTGCACGTGTTGTTCGCGTGGGTGTTCGACCTCGACATGTGGCGTCGACGCCTGTTCGGAGTGCTCCGCTTCTTCTCCTGGCGCCGCTCGTCGTGAAACGAATGGAGGTGGTTTGTGCAGCCGCACGACACGATCACCACCGACGTGTGGTAGCGTCACCCCCGAGAGCGGACGAGGGGTTGTCGGCGAACCGGCGGCGTTGGAGCAAAGCGCGTGAGTAAGCTGGATTTCACACGAGGCGAGATCATCGCGGCAAAGTACGAGGTCGTAGACGTCCTCGAAGAGAGCCCTCTCGGAATCACGTACCGGGTAAAGCACCAAAAGTCGGGCAAGTTCGTCCGTTTGACGATGCTGCGGCCGAAACACGCCGGGCGCGATCAAAAGAACCAGCTCCTGGACATCTACCGGCGCGTAAAGGATCTCGCCCACCCCGCCCTCGCCAAGATCGGCGAACTCGGCGAGCATGAGGGCGTCGCATACTTCACGGCCGAAGACTTCGAAGGCACCACGCTCCGCGATCTGATCACGGAATACCGCGTCGAAGGCAAGCAGCTGGGCGTTCGCGAAGCGGCGCAGATCGCACTGCAGATGCTCGAAGGCATGGACGTCCTGCACAAGCAGGGGTTCTTCATCCGCGGCATGCGGCCTGAATACGTGCTCGTCAACGTGAAGCGCACCGGGCCGCGCAACGCGAACATCGTCGCCAAGGTGAAGCTCACCGGGTCGGGCTTCTGGGATCTCGTCCCCGCTGGCGTCCTCGCAGAAGACGAATTCGCGCGCGGCGAATCGCAGTACCTCGCGCCCGAGATGAAGAGCTTCGAGCCCGTGCCCTCGGCGCGCGCGGACATCTACTCCACGGGCGTCATGTTCTACGAGATGCTCACGGGCATCGCTCCGCTCGGCACGTTCCAGATGCCAGCGGCCATCCGGCCAGACCTCCCGAAGATCATCAACGAGATCATCGAGTTGGCGCTCGCGAACGCGCCGGACGATCGCTACCAGACCGCATCGGACTTCATGGCCGCGATTCAGCGCACCATGTCGGACGCGGAGGTTTCGGACGACAGCAGCTCCCGCACGCGCATCTGGCCGATCATCCTCGGCGGGTTCGCGATCGTGTTCGCGCTCACCGTCATCCTCTACCTCTACATCCCCGGCGAAGACGACGGCAAGGGCGAGAAGGCGCTGGACGTCGTCCTGCGCAACGACCTGAAGGCGAAGGTGCAGGAAAAGATCCCCGCACAAGTCCAGATCGAAGCCATCCTGCGCAACCACCCGCCGAACATGGCGTACATCCCCGCGGGTCCGTTCGCTCACGGTCGCATGAACTACGACCCCGACCGTGGCTCGGCTGAGCCGCTCGCGGAGCCGACGGAGGTGGCGGCGTTCGTGATCGACAAGTTCGAATACCCGAACCTCCTCGGCGCAAAGCCAAAGAACAACGTCGATTACGGCGAAGCCGAGGCGTTGTGCTCCGAGCAAGGCAAGCGCCTGTGCACGAACCTTGAGTGGGAAAAGGCCTGTAAAGGTCTCATGAACGCCGTCTATGCGTACGAGACCTCGGTCCCCGCGGACACCTTCGACCCGGCGTTCTGCGGCGACGGGCTCGTGGACGCCGGCTACCCCTCGGGTCAGCTCACGTCGTGCAAGTCGAGCTACGGCGTGTACGACCTGTCGGGCAACTTCCGCGAGTGGACGGCGACGGCGCCCCCCGGCAAAGAGAAGCGCCGGTACGTGAAGGGCGGCCAGGGCGGCAAGTCCGCGCAAGCCACGCGCTGCGGCTCGGAGACGGACGAGAGCTCGATGTTCAAGGACGACGGGATGTCGTTCCGCTGCTGCCGCAACGTGGACGCGCCTCCGTACGTTCCGCCGGCCCCGCAGCCCGCGCCCGACGCTCCCAAGACCCCCTGAAGCCTGAAACCATCGCGCCACGTCATCGTGCGTCACGCGATGGCGCAGCGGGAACCGGCTCGCGGTATTTCGGTTCAGAGTTCAGGACATGACGGACGATCTAACGAACATCGGCCGCTACGTCGGGACGCTCGCTCGCCGCGAGCGGGCCCTGCTGGTGGCGCGCATCGCGACGTCGCTCGCCGTGCTGGGCGCGACGGTGTGGCTGCTCGCGATCGCGGCGGCGGCCCTGCGCTGGGATCGGCCGCTGGCGACGGGGCTCGTGGTCGCCACGGCGGGCGTTGGGGCGTGGTTCCTCGGCGCGGCGCCCGCGCTCGCCGGGTGGAGCCTGGCCGGAAACCTGGTCCGCCAGGCGCGCCTCGTCGAACACAGGCTGCCCGACCTGCACGGAAGGCTGCTGATCACGGTCGAGCGGCTCGCGGGACCTGCGCCCGGCGAGAGCGGCGCCATCGTAGAGATGGCCGCGCGACGCGCCCGATCGCAGCTCGGCCGCGCTCCACCCCAGCAAATCCACCCCGCGGCCCCGCTGCGCGGTCAGGTCGCCGTGGCCGTATTGGCATGGATGTTGGTGGCGGCCTGCCTGCTGATCTCGCCGCTCGGCCTGTTCGGGACTGCGTCGTGGTGGCTGTCGGGCACTGTGCCCCACGACGCGTTCGACGCCGCCCAGCTCGCGACCCAAGGCGACACGGCGCGCGTCGGCGATCTGGTGCTGCGGTACGTCTACCCGCGCTATACGGGCCTCGAACCCCACGTGGTGACGAACGGGACGGGCGACGCTCACGGTCCACCGGGCACGATCGTCGAGGTCACGGCGCGCGCCGCTGAGGTGGTCGACGCCGCCGCGCTCCAGGTCGGGCAGCCCTCCGGAGACGAGCCTCCGCTCGAGGCGGCCGTCGGTGAGGACCAGCGCGGGCTGTCAGGCCAATTCACGATCGGTGATGCCGACGGCGTGTGGCGGATCCTCACCTGGCGCGGCGGGGCGATGTTGGCCTCGCGCGAGTTCAAGATCGTGCCCGAGCCCGACCTCGCCCCCGAGGTGCAGGTCGACGCGGCCGCCGCGGTGCTCGAGGTGGCTGCAGACGAGCCGATCGGCCTCTCGTGGCGCGCGCGCGACGACTTCGGGCTGTCGAAGGTGGTGCTCGAGCTCGACGGGAACGAGGGCGACGGCCCGCTCGCGGCGCCCCTCGAGCGCCGCGCCGAGCTGCAGGGCGCGCTGTCACCCACACCGACGGAGCTCGGTCTTTCCGCCGGCGACCACGTAAAGCTCACGATCGCCGCGTGGGACAATGACGAAGTCAGCGGCCACAAGGTCGGACGCTCGCGCGAGATCGAGGTCGTCGTGCTCGGCGCGAACGGGCTCGACGCGCGCGCCGAGGACCGTCACCGCGAGCTTCGCAAGCTGCTGCTCCACACCCTCGCCGACTTCCTCGAAGAGCCGTGGCCACCCGGGCGCACGGGCGGCTCGGTCGCCGCGTGGGGCGAGCTGGTTTCAAAGCGCTACCACGACGTCGACAGCTGGTTCGACGTCACCTGGGGCGATCGAAAGCCACGCTCCACCCGCGATCGGGTCGAGCTCAAGGTGTTCGAAGACGTCACCGACGCGCGGACGCGGCTCGTGCGCTTCACGCAGGTCTCGTTCCTGCCGGGCAGCGACACCCCCCTCAAAGAGGCGGACGCCGTCACCGCCCTCGAGCTGCGCGATCACGCCGTCACCGCGCTGGAAAACGGCATCCTGCTGCTCGATCGGATGATCCAGGCCGAGGTGATGGAGGGCGTACAGGAGCGCGCCGAGCAGCTCGGCGAGGTCGCACGCGATGTGAAGTCCTCGCTCGAGCAGGACATGTCGGCGCAGGAGATGCTCACCCGCCTCGACCACCTCGAACGCAGCCTGAAAGAGCTGCTCAGCGAGACTGCGCGGCTGCCCGACGGCGGGCTGCAGGAGTTCACCAACCAGCGCGGCCAGGAGCTACAAGCTCTCTCCGAGCAGATCCGGGAGGCCCTTGCCCGCGGCGATATCGATGAAGCGCGCGAGCTGATGAAGCGCCTCGCCGACGAAGTCGAGCAGCTGTCCGACGGCATCCTCGACCAGCTGGACGACGCGGGCCAGAAGGAGTCCGAGTTCGCTCAGCAAGCCAAAGACGTGGTCGCCGAGATGAAGAAGCTCGAGGCGGACCAGCGCGCCCTTCAACAGGAGCTCAAGCAGCAGCGCGAGGCCCAGGATCAGCAGTCCGCCGCCCAGGCCGAGGCCGCCTGGGACGCACTCGAGAAGCTCGCCTCGGAGCACATCGATCGCGCGAACGCGTACACGCACGGCCTCGAAGACGCCGGGCGCGCGTTCAACGAGCAGGAGCGCGCGCGCGACGGGGTCGACCGGTCGACGCACCTCGGCGACGCGATCAAGGCCCACGATCTCCGCTCCGCTCAGCGCGCCGTCGACGACGCGATCGAGTCGTGGATGCGGGCCGAGTGGATGCGACAGATCGAGGAGTCGTCGCGGGGCGCGTTGAAGGGACCGGGCGCGCGGCAGAGCGACGCCCTCCAGCAGGATCTCGCCCGGATCAAGGCGGCTCTCGATCAGCTCTCGCGCAGCAACGAAGGCCAATCGCCCGAATCGGCAGCCCAGGCCCAGGCCCAGGAGTCGCGCCAGCGGCAGATGTCCGAGCGCCTCGACCAGCTCAAGCAAGACGCGAAGGGGCTGTCCGAGCAGATGACGATCACGCCCGAGGGCGTCGAAGAGAACCTCGGCGAAGCTGAGCAGTCGATGCAGTCGGCTGGCGATGACCTGAAGGACGGAAACCCGATGCCCGCCGAGGGCTCCCAGGGCACCGCGGCGGACCGCATCCGCGAGGCGCGGGAGGCGCTTCAACAGGCGCTCCAGAGCCAGTCCCAGTCCGGCAAACGCCAGAAGCCGGGCGAAGGGGAAGGGTCGCAGGGAGGCAAGAAGCCCGGCGAGGAGGGCGAAGACGACCAGGACGGCGACGGCAAGAACCCGTCGGGGGTGCACCTCGAGATCCCCGACGCGGAGTCATTCCGCACGCCCGAGGAGTACCGACAGGAGCTGCTCGACGGCATGCAGGGCGACGTCCCCGACGAATACGAGGCTCTCAAGAAGCGGTACTACGAGGAGCTGGTCAAACAATGATCACCCTCCTGATCGCGCTCACTTCTGCACTCGCAGCCTCCGTCGCAGACGTGCGCTCGTGCCTGGACGCGAACGACGTCGGCTGCGCCGACGCCGCGATCGCCTCGCTCGGCGCGGCCTCATCCTCGGACCCCAACCTGCTCGCCCTCGCGGCCGAGACGGCGTTCTACGGCGGCCGGTACACCGCCGCGGCAGACCTCGGCAAACGCGCGCTCGACGCCGGCTATGTCGACAAGCACGACGACGTAAGCCTTTACCAGCGCACCACCGTGGCGACGTCCGGCTGGGCCGAGGTTCGCACCAAGCAGTTCGTCGTACGCTACCGGCCCGGCGTAGACGCGATCATCGTCGACGAGGCGCTCGAGACGCTGGAAGCCACCCAGAAGAACATCACCCCGCTGCTCGGGGGGCCTCCGCCGGGGCCTACGATCCTGGAGATCTACCCGGACGGTACGAGCTTCATCGACGCGTCGTCACTGCCGCGCGAGGCCGTCGAAACGACCGGCGTCGTGGCGCTGTCGAAGTGGTCCCGCCTGCTCGCGCTGTCGCCGCGCGCGCTCGGCCGCGGGTACGGCTGGAAGGACACCATCGCCCACGAGTACGTGCACCTCGTGGTCGCGAACAAGACGAACGACCGGACGCCTGTGTGGATGCAGGAGGCCGTCGCGCGCTACCTCGAGGGGCGCCGCAAGGACGGCCTCGATCACTTCCGCCTCACGCCGCGTGATCAAGCGCTCCTCGGCGAGGCCGTGCGCGAGGAGCAGGGCCAGATCGACCCCGCCAAGGCGAAGCTGTTGGCAAAGCACCCCGACACGCACCTCGGGCTGCTCACGTTCGACCAGATGCACCCGTCGCTCGCGCTGCTCCCGACGGCCGAATTGGCAGCCCTCGCGTACGCGCAGGTCTCCTCGCTGATGTCGTACTGCTTCAAGACCGGCGGCGAGGACGTGCTCGTCAAGGCGCTGCCGATGATTCGAGACGGCAGCGACCCGCGCGACGCGCTCGCCGTAGCCGTGGGGACGGGCAAGTTCGCGGCGCTCGAGCGTGAGTGGATGGACTGGCTCGAGACGCAACCGTACGATCAGACGCCCGTGGGCGAGCTTCCCGTCGCGCTCGACGGCGCCGATGAAGCCGCGTCGGACCCGGTGATGGCGGGTCGGGCCGACCTGCGGCGCTACATGCGCCTGGGCGACCTGCTCCGCGAAGAGGGCCGGCCCGCCGCTGCGCTGAAGGAGTACTCGCAGGCGTTCGACCCCGAGGAGCCGCCTTCGCCGCTGCTCGCGAACAAGATCGCCCAGGCGCACCTCGACCTCGGCCTCGTCGACGCCGCCCGAAAGGATCTCGAGGAGTCGTTGCGCTACTACCCGGAGTACCCGCTGTCCCACAAGACCCTCGCGAAGATCCGCGAGGAAGCCGGTGAGAAGAAGTTGGCGCTAAGCTCGTACCGCGAAGCCCTCGAGCTCAACCCGTACGACCCCGACGTCCTCACCGCGGTCGCACGCCTCGCGAAGGCGCAGGGCCTGACCGCAGTGGCGGCGCGCGCAGACGAAGATCTCACGATCCTGAAGCGCGGCGGCCAGGAGACCAAAGACGTGCATCTCATCGAGGACGCGAAATGAGCGAAATGAACGACGTGGACCTGTTCGAATCCCTCGGCAAGGCGCGCGAGGACCTCGTGGCCTCGATCGGCACCGTGGTGGTCGGGCAGAAGAAGGTCATCGAATTGATGCTCACCGCGCTGGTCTCGGACGGCCACTGCCTGTTCGTCGGGGTGCCGGGACTCGCGAAGACGCTGCTCGTGAACACCACCGCCGACGCGATCGGCGTGCGGTTCGGACGGGTTCAATTCACGCCCGATCTGATGCCGACCGACATCATCGGCACCGAGGTCTTGGAGGAAGACCGGAACTCGGGACGTCGCTCGATGCGGTTCGTCGCCGGGCCGATCTTCACGAACCTGCTGCTCGCCGACGAGATCAACCGCACGCCGCCAAAGACGCAGGCGGCGCTGTTGCAGGCCATGCAGGAGCGGGCCGTCACCGCCGCGGGCCACACCTACACGTTGGACAAGCCTTTCCTCGTGTTCGCGACGCAGAACCCGATCGAACAGGAAGGCACGTACCCGCTGCCGGAAGCCCAGCAGGATCGCTTCATGTTCTCGATCCCCGTGGGCTACCCGTCCACCGCCGAAGAGGAAGAGATGGTGCGCCGCACCACGACGGGCAGCCTCCCGCGCGCGAAGCAGGTGCTCGACGCCGAGCGGCTCCTCGCCTTCCAGGGCCTGTTGCGCCGCCTGCCCTCGAACCCGGATGTCGTGAAGTACGCGGTCCGGCTCGCGTCCGCGACGCGGCAGGGCTCCGGCATGCCTTCCGCGAAGTGGATCCGCTGGGGCGCCGGCCCGCGCGCCTCGCAGTACCTCGCGATCGGCGCCCGCTCGTGGGCGGCGCTGCACGGCAACGAGGTCCCGACCGCCGAGGACGTGCGCGCCGTAGCAGCCGCGGTGCTGCGTCACCGCATCGTGCTCGACTTCGAAGCCGAAGCCGCCGGCATGGACGCGGACGGCATCGTGGCGAAGATCATCAATGAAGTTGGGTGATCATGTTTGATCCGGTCGTCCTCTCCCGCGTCCGCCACCTGCACCTCACCGCGCGCATCCTCACGGACTCGCTGATGATGGGGGAGCACCGGTCGCGCAGGATCGGACAGGCCGTCGAGTTCGCGGACTACCAGGAGTACATGCCTGGCATGGACCTGCGGCACCTGGACTGGCGCGTGTTGGCGCGCACCGACAAGCTTGTCGTCAAGCGGTTCGTCACCGAGACCGAGCTGCCGTGCACGGTGGTGCTGGATCTTTCGGGCGACCTCGGCACCGGAGACACCGGCAAATCCACGCTCCCCGACCTGAAGGGCAGCAAGACCGGCACGGCGATCACGCTCGCAGCGACGCTGTTGTACTTCCTTGAACGCCACGGCGAGCCGATCGGGCTCGAGATCGTCGCGGGACAGGGGGTTCGGCACACGTCGTACCGGCCCCACAGCGGCCAGAACCAGCTCCGCGCGCTGTTCCTGACCCTGGCTTCGGTTCGCGCCGGCGGGGTCGCAGACCTGTCGAAGGCGCTGATTCGCGCGGGTCAGGCGACGCGCCGACGCAGCTTCGTCACCGTCGTCTCCGACGGCATGGAGGAGCCAAAGAGCTGGCTCCCCGCGCTTGGAGCGTTCGCCAGGCGAGGCGCGGATCTCACGTTCGTGCACCTCTACGATCGCGCCGAATGGGGGCTCGCGTTCTCCGAGCCGGCCGTGTTGTTCAGCCCCGAAGGCGGCGAAGGAATCGCGGTCGACCCGGTCGGCGCGCGCGCGACGTTCGAGGAGGTGGCGCGCGACTATGTGAACGAGGTGAAGGCCGGCGTGGTCCGATTCGGCGGGCGCTACCTGCAGACGCCAACGGACGGCCCGCTCGAAGATGTTTTGCGCAAGATCATCGCGAGGTCGAGCGAATGAGCCTCGCGTTCCTCGCGCCGCAGGCTGCGCTGCTCGGGCTGTTCATCGGTCTGCCCGTGCTGGCCCACCTCGCGAAGCAGGTGCCGCGCACCCGACGCGAGTTCGGCGCGATGCTGCTGCTCCAGCGCGTCGTGAAGCGGCTGCGCCGACGTCGGCGCGTCAAGGACCTGCCGCTGCTGCTGCTGCGCGTCGCGATGATCGCGTGCATCGCGGCTGCCGCGATGGGTCCACAGCTCTCGTGGCCGGGCGGCACCCCGAAGTTCGGCGGGTCGGGGCGCGTCGTGTTCGTCATCGATCGCTCGCTGTCGATGGGCCTCTCGGACGGCGGTTCGACGCTACTCGCGCGCGCGCGCGACGAAGCCTCCACACGCCTGCGCACGCTGCCCGAAGGCACGCTCGTGGGTGTGGTCACGTTCGCCGACCACGCGACGCGACTTTCGCCGTCGCTCACCGCGGACACCGCGCGGCTCGCCGATCGCCTCGCGACGATCGAGCCGTCGTTCGGTCGCAGCAACCTGCGCGACGGGCTGCTCGAGGCCCGCCGGATGTTAGGCGGCGAGAAGGGCGAGGTCGTGGTTTTCTCGGACGAGGCGGGCCCGGGCACCATCGCAGCGGCCACGAACGAGATCCGCCTCCTGGTCGAGTCGGGCAGCGCCGTCGTCCCCGTGCCGATCTTCGCGGACCCGCCGCGCAACATCGCGGTGCTGTCGGCCACCTACGGCGACGGCGACGAAGGTGGCCTGCTGTCGCTGCGCGTCGGGTCGTACGGTCCCAACCCGGTCGAGGCCGCGTGTGAGGTCACCCTGCCCGACGGGCAGGTGATCCCCGTGTTCGCCGACGTCCCGGCCGCAGGCGAGGTCGCCGAGCGGCTCACCGTACCGCCCGAGGCGCAGGGCGGTGTCGGCAAGGCGTGGTGCGAGGACAAGGATCTCACCGCGGACGACACGCGCTACTTCCACCTGCCCCGCGTGGGCGCGTCGCGCGTGCTCGTGATCGACGGCGACCCCGGCGACTCCCCGACGAAGTCCGAGGTCTACTTCCTCGAGCGCGCGCTCGCGCCCTGGGGCGGAATCCGCGGCGGGATCCGGCCCGACGTGAGCACCCCCGTCGGCCTGCAGGCGCTTGATCCTGAACAGCACAGCGTCGTGTTCCTCGCGAACGTCGCCGACCCGCGCGCGGCCGGACCAGCGCTGGTGGACTTCGTCCGTCGCGGCGGGAGCGTGGTGATCGGCATGGGCGACAACGTCACCGCCGACCGCTACGACGAGTCGCTCGGGCCGATCCTCCCCGCCCAGCTGCGCAAGACGCGCGACCTCGCCGACCCTGCCGAAGCGGGGATCGCCCTCGTCCTGCCGGACACCACCCACCCCCTGTTCGCGCCGTTCCTGCGCGGTGGTCGCGGGGCGTTCACGAAGGTGCGCGCCCACCGCGTGATGACCGTCGACCCGTACGAAGACAGCGAAGACGTGACGACGCTGCTTCGCTGGGAAGGCGGCGTTCCCGCGCTGATCGAGCGCAAGGTCGGGTCGGGCCGCGTGCTGTTGTGGACGAGCACGTTCGATCTCGGCTGGACGAACCTGCCGCTGCAGTCGGCCTACATGCCGCTCGTGCAGCGCATGGTCGCCTACCTCGGCGCCGAGACCGGCGGAGGCGAGGGCCGGCTCGACGCGATCGTCGACGAGGTCGTCGGCGTGCCCCTGCCCGACCTCGCGATGGATCCCACGGTGGTGGGGCCCGATGGCACGCCGTTCCGCAGCCACCTCGAAGGGAGCCAGCTGCTGTTCACCCCGGATCGGCCTGGCGCCTACACGATCACCGTCCCCGACGCGCCGGCTCTCGCCTACGTCGCCGTCAACACCGCCCCAACGGAGAGCGACGTACGCCGGTTCGAAGGCCTCGCGGCGGTCGAGCAGGAGCTCGTCCCCGAGCTGTTCCGCGTGCGGGTGGACCTGTCCGCCTGGCTGCTCGCCGCCGCGTTGCTGTTCGCTGTCCTGCAGGCGCTCGTGGCGCTCGCTCGACCCGAGCCCGAGCTGATCGGCGCTGGGGAGGCCACGTGACCGGTATACGCCCCACGCGACGGGAGCTGTTGATCGCCTCGGCGGCGAGCCTGTTGCCGCGGCCGGCGTGGGCGTTCGGCGGTTCGCGCGTCGACATCGCCGAGCTCGATCTGCCGGGCACCCTCTCTCGCCCTGACGCCTGGGACCGCCTCCTGCAGGAGGTCGAGCAGACGACCTCGGTCGAGATCGACGCGACGACGGCGCGCGTGAAGCCCGACTCGCCGGACCTGTTCCGCCACCCGTTCGTGACGCTCCTCGGCGCCGAAGGGTTCGACCTGCCCGACTACGTGGCGCTCGAGCAGCTTTCGCGCTTCCTCCAGTACGGCGGTTTCTTACTGATCGACGACACCTCGGGCGGCGACTCGAGCGCGTTCGACGACAGCGTGCGGCGACTTTGCGCCGTGCTGTTCCCCACCAACGCGCTCGCGCCGCTCGCGTCGGACCACTCGCTGTACCGCAGCTTCTTCATGCTCGACCGACCCTACGGTCGCGTCGATCGGCAGCGGTGGCTCGAGGGCGTCACGCTCGACGGCGTCGAGGGCAAAGGCGGCTGGACGCCGCTCGTGTACTGCCGGAACGACCTCTCCGGCGCGCTCGACCGCGCCCCGTCGGGACGCGAGCGCAACGCGTGTACCCCCGGCGGCGATACGCAGCGACGCGAGGCGGTCAAGCTCGGTATCAACCTCGTCCTGTACTGCATCACCACCGACTACAAGAAGGATCAGGCCCACGTGAAGAAGCTGATCGAGCAGCACCGGCTCGACGGCGACTGGGACGAGCCATGATGCAAGCCCCGCAACGCCCGCGTTCGAAGCGGCAACCAGCGCGCGCGGAGCCCGCCCGTGGCGGATCAGCGAAGCGCGCGCGACGCCCCGAAGTGCGTGCGGGCGTGAGGCGGGCAGTGCGACGGCGTCTCGCAGCGGCGCAGCCGCGAGAGCGCCGTGCACCACCGGCGCAGCCGCGCCATGCGCGGCGCAGTCAGCGCGCCGAAGGCGAGCGGTCATGATCGACCTCCTCCTCGGCGGGCACCTCGGTCCGGCCGGGCACATCGAGTGGACCTCGCCGGCGCCGCTGATCGCGGCCGCAGCGGTCGCAGCGGGCCTCGCGTGGCTCGTGGCGCTACCGGGCTCCCGCGGGGTGTTCGCGCGCGCCGCTGAAGGGCTGCTGTGGGCGATAGCCCTCGGCGCCCTCGCGCTCGCGATCGCAAAGCCCGTATGGGTCGAAGAGCAGGGCCGCACCGAGCCCGCGCGCCTCGCGGTCCTGGTCGACGCTTCGCGGTCGATGGGCATCCTCGAGAACGGCAAGCCGCGCTCGGACGGCGCCGAGGCGCTGCTCAATCGCCTCATCGGGCCCGACGTGGACGTGTACGCGTTCGGGAACGACCTCGCGATCGGCCGACCGGGCGCCTACGACCTCGACGGCACCGACCTCGAAGGCGCGCTGATCGCCTTGTCGGAGCGCGTGGCCGGCGACAAGCTCGCGGGCGTGGTGGTGATCACCGACGGGCTCGATCGCGGCCTGTTACGCGATCGGTTCGCGTCAGACGCCAAGCCCGCGCCACCCCCAAGCCTGCCCGGACCGCTCACGGTCTACCAGGTCGGAGCCCCCGGCGACCTGCACGATCTCGCCGTGCGCAGCGTCGACACCGGCGGGTTCGCGTTCGTGCGGGGCTCGTTCCCGATCGACGCCGACCTGTCGGGCATCGGGTACGAGGGCCGGACGGTGCGCGCTCAGCTGCTGCAAGACGGCGCGCCGGTGTCGACGAACGACGTCGTGCTCGACGCCCAGGGCCACGGCAAGGCCCACTTCGACGTGAAGCCCGACGCCGCGGGGCGCTTCACC
>CANNIZ010000036.1 GCA_947505245.1 Pseudomonadota bacterium
ACGGTTCGCACCACCTCCTGGCGCAGGCGTGCGGCCCGGTCGACCTCCTCGATCGCACCGAAGCGCGAGGCCTCCGCTGATGCGGCGCCGAAGGCGACGATCAGGTTCGCGCCGATCAAGGACTGGTGGGCCGCGTCGGCGGTCGCGACGCGCGCGCGCTGGGCGGCCTGGCTCGCCTCGCGCACGCCGCGTCCGGCGAGCCAGGACGGCAGCAGCACGGCGGGCAGGAGCACCGGAGCGAACAGCGCGAGCCCAGGTGAGAACCGGGCCGCGACGACGGCGAGCGCGAGCAGTTGCAGCGGGTTGCGCAGGGCGGTGACGAGCGCCGAGACGCCGTACTGGAGCTCGTCCACCTCGCCGAGCAGCATCGAAAGGCGCGGACCGGTCGCGGCCGGACGTTCGACCAGCAGGTGCGCGAACAGGTCCTGGCGCAGGCGGGAGGCAACGCCGAGCGCGACGCCCTTGGTGATCCGCGTGCGGGCGAGGTCCAGGCCCGCCTGCAGGGCGAGCAGCGCCGCGAACGCGGCGGCATTCGCAGCTAGAAGCGTCGAATCGTGATGATCGAGCACCTGCCCGAGCGTCGTGCCGAGCAGCGCGACCGCCGCGCCTGGGATCGAGGCCCCGACGGCGAGCAACAACGCCGCGAGGCCGATCGCGGCGCGGTGTGGCGCGAACAGCCGGAGGTAGCGGGCGAGGCCGCTCATGGAACCACCGGGCGAACGGTGAACACCTGCCACCGTGCGACGCGGCGCCCCTCCGCGTCGATCCCGTCCAGATCGTGGGGACCGTCGACGATCTCCCAGTCGTCCCCAATGCAGGTCAGCGGCCCGCTTCGCCGCGGCCTGACGAACAGGGCCTCCTCGCGCGGTGGGGAGTCGGCGCGGGTGAACTCGTCTGGGCGACCGCAGGTGGCCATTCGCCACGCGGGCAGGCCGGCGGTGCGCAGAAACGCGACCTCCTGGTAGCGTTCGGCGAACACGGGCGTCGGGTCCCGAGGCCCTTCTGAGGCGGCTGGCAGCGCCCAGCTGCGCATCCCATCGACGAGCAGGGCGCCTTCGGCGAACCGGTCGCGGAACGCCGGCGGCGACCACATGACGCCGAGGGCAGCGAGCGCGAGGAACGCGGTGGAGGCGGCGGCGAGCGTCAGGCCGACCTCGGCGGCGCGGCTCACGCGCGGCCCGGAGCGCGCGAGCAGCAGCAGCAGCCCGATCCACGCGGGCGCGGGCCAGTGGGCCTCGGGTGGCGCGAACAGCGAGGCAATCACGAACACCAAGAGGGTCCCGAGGCTCGTGGCGACGAGCACGCGCGTCGGGCGATCCCAGGGGCGCGGCGCGAACACGACGCCGGCAGCGGCGGCCAGCACGAGCACCGGCCCGACGACCCCGAGCTGGTCGAGCGCGAGCGTGAGGGCTCCGCCGAGGCCGGGGGCGTTCGCATGAACCAGACCCTCGTGCAGCTGGAACGTGAACGACACGCCGTCGTGGGTGGCGTTCCAGGTGATGTTTGGAGCGATGAGGACAGCGAACAGACCCAGGCCCGCCCACGGCCACGGCGTCCGCCAGTCCGTGGGACCCGCCGCTGCGATCGCGAGCGGCAGCACGGCGAGGCCGGTGTACTTGGAAAGGAACGCGATGCCGGCGCCGAGGCCCGCGGCGAGCCACCACGGACCCCCTGCGAGCGCGCCTGCGAGCGCGAGGCACCAGCCAAACAACAGCGGCGCGTCGGGCGTCGCTGCGAACGTGAGGCCGAACAGGGCCGGGCATGCCCACGCCGCGGCCCAGCGGGTGGGCACCGTGGCGAACGGCAGCAGCACGAGCGCTGCGAGCGCACCACACACCAGCGCTGGCAGTCTTAGCAGGACGGTCGACGATGAAGACGCCAGCGGGGTGAGCAGCCACGCGATCATGGGCGGCTGGTCGTAGTAGCCGAGCGCCGGCGCGTCAGCCCAGCAGCGGTAGTACGCCTCGTCTGCGAGCAGACCGACCTGCGAGGCCAACAGGAGCTTCGCGACCAGGAGGCCTGCGATGACTGCGACCGCGACGGTGCGATCGCTCACGTGCGCGCATTCGCGGCGGCGAGGTGTCGCATCACCACGTCGGCGGTGCGCTTGATCGCGTCGCCGCGGAGGGGTTCGGTGACCTCACCCAGCGCTCGGCGTTGAACGTCCCCAGCGTCGCCGAGCAGCTTGATCACGGCGTCGGCGATCGCGCTTGGGTCAAGCGTCTGGAGGTGTTCCGGTACGATGGCTCGCCCTGCGAGCACGTTCGGCAAAGCCAGGTGACGCACGCCGCGCACCAACAGGCGTCCCAGCAGCCAGGTGAGCGGGTGCGTGCGGTACGTCACCACCATCGGCGTCCCGACCCCGGCGAGCTCGAGGGTGGCGGTGCCGGAGCACGCGACGAACGCGTCAGCGACGGCGCCCGCGCTCACCACGTCCGGAAACGCTTCGTAGTCGAGCCCGGACAGGTCGAACGCGTCGATGGTCGGCGCGACGGGGACGACGAAGCGCACCCCGGGCAGTCGCTCGCGCAGGATGGCGGCGACCTCGCGGAACACGGGCCACAGCGCCTGGATTTCAGACCGCCGCGAGCCAGGTGCGAGGCCGATGATCGTCCCAGCATGGGGCGTTCGTCCCGGTCGGGCGACGTCGAGCAGCGGGTGCCCCGTGAACGTCGCTTCGAGCCCCGTGCCCGCGTACAGCGCGGGCTCCATCGGGAACAGGCACATCAGGGCGTCCACGCTCCGCGCGACGGTGCGGACGCGGCCCGGACGCCAGGCCCAGACCTGGGGGCTCACCCAGTGGACGACGCGCCTCCCGCGGGCCCTGGCGCGTCGCGCGAGCCACAGGTTCAGGCCGGGGTTGTCCACGGTGAGCACGAGGTCGGCAGGCCAGGTGTCGAGGGCCCGCAGCACCCGGCGGCTGACGTCGAGCAGCCGCGGCGCGGCCTTGAGCGCCTCCCAAACGCCGACGATGCCGAGCTCTTCGGTGTTTGCTATCGCGGTCGCGCCGGCTTCGCGCAGCATTGGCCCGCAGATCCCGCGCACCGCGAGGTGGGGATCGCGGCGCTCGATCTCGCGAACGAGCATCGCCGCGAGGCGATCGCCGGACGCCTCGCCCGTGCACACGAACAGGCGGGTCATGCGGGATGCGTTAACGTGCCTGCTCCCATGCGTCAGGCGAAGCGACTGTTGGTCGTGTTGGTGGCCACGTCGATCCTCGCCGCGGTGGCCGGCGGCGTGGTGCGGGCCCTGCTCCTGTGGTTCGGGCTCGTGATCATCGCGGTGATCGGGGGCATCCTGCTGAAGCGCCCGGCCTGGATGGGCAAGCGGCCGGACGGGACGTTCCCGTGGTGGTCGCTCGTCGTGTGGGCGCCGTGGCACGTGCTGACGCGCGGCGTCGCCTCTTTGCAGCGCCGCGTGAGCCCTCCCGGAGCGTCCGACGTCGGCTCTGGCCTGTGGGTGGGCGCGTGGCCGCTCGCCGGGGACGCACCTGCGGACGCGGCGATCGTCGACCTCACCGCAGAGCTTCCACGCCGCGTCGCGACGCCAGCGTATTTCTGTGCGCCGACCTGGGATCACACCGCCCCCGCGGTCGCTGACATCGAACGGGCGGTCGCGTTTTCGGTCGCCGAGCGACGTCGAGGCCGGCCGGTGTTGATCCACTGCGCGCACGGTCGTGGACGCAGCGCCACAGTCGCTTGTGCCGTCATGATCGCGCTGGGCGACGCGGCGAGACCCGACGAGGCGTTCGCGAAGATCCGAGCGCGGCGTGCCATCCACATGAACCGGGAACAACACGCGGCGCTCGAGGAGTGGGCGCGTACGCCGCGGTGAGGTGGGTCTTAGGGGCTAACTTCGGATCGCGTTGGAGATGCGCTCCGCGAGTGCGACGGCGCGGTAGCCTGCGTCAAAGTCAACGGCGGGGGAGCGTTCTCCGCGCGTGGTCGACACGAACGCGTCCCACTGAGCGGTGAGCCCGTCGCGCGGGTCGTCGTGGGCCATCACCTGACCGTCGCGCGTGGCGACTCCGGCGCGCAGGTCCAGGACGGTGGTTTGGCCGCGTTCGAACACGCGCACGACGCGCTCGGGCGTGGCGGCGACCCGTGACGCGACGAGGTTCGCGACGAGCCCGTCCGACGTGCGCAGGCGGACGGTGGCCGTGTCGACAAGCCGCCCTTCGTCAGCGACCTCGACGGCATCAAACCCGGTGACCTCACCCTCGAACCAGTGCAGAACCAGGTCGAGGTCGTGGACCATCAGGTCGAAGATCACGTCCACGTCGGCGCCGCGGCCGCTCGGCGGTGACATCCGTCGCGCCTCGATGAACCGCGGTCGGACGGCGCCGAGGGCGCGTACGGCGGGGTTGAAGCGCTCGACGTGGCCGACGACGAGTCGCGGGCTCGCCAGGGTGCGTGCGGCGTGCGCCGCAGCCGCGAGGGGCTTCTCGACGAGGCACCAACGACCCTGGCGGAGGTGGGGACCCGCGAGCTCGACGTGGGTCGTGGTGGGGGTCGCGATCACCACGGCCTCGACGCCGTCCGGGACCGAGTCGCGAGCCTCGGCGTTCACCCGGGCAGCCAACGCGTGCGCGCGCTCCGGCACGGCGTCGATCAGCGCCACCAGCCTGCAGCCGGGATGCTTCGCGATCACACGCGCGTGGTGCTGCCCGATGTGGCCACAGCCAACCAGGGCGACGTCCACCTACTCGGAGTCCGCCGAAGCCGCGCGACATACGCCGCGGTGCGTCGCCTCGAGGAACGCGAGCATCTCCGCGACCTCGGCGACGGTTCCTTGCTCTTCGCGAACGCGCGCCATGGAGGCGCGGATCGCGCCCCCGCTGGCGAACAGGGTCCGCCACGCGGCCTTGAGCGCGGTGACCGCGTCGGGCGTGAGGCCTTTGCGTTTCAGCCCCACGACGTTGAGCCCGAACAACCGCGCCCGGTCGCCCTGAGCGAGCGTAAACGGAGGAACGTCCTGGGCGCACATCGCGCCGGCGCCGATCATCGCCAGTCGACCGATGCGCGCGTGCTGATGGACACCCGCGAGCCCGCCGATGATCACGTTGTCGCCCACCTGGACGTGACCGGCGATCGCGGCGGAATTTGCGAAGGTGCAGTCGTTGCCAACGAGGCAGTCGTGCGCGACGTGGCTCTGGGCCATGAGGAAATTCCGATCGCCGATGGTGGTGACCCCGCGGCCGTCCGTGGAGCCGCGGTGCGCCGTCACGAATTCGCGAAACGTGTTGTCGGCCCCGATCACGAGCCGCGTCGTGGAGCCGTCATGTTTTGCGTCTTGCGGCGGGCCGCCGAGCACGACGTGGGAGGTCAGGTGGTTTCGCGGGCCGATCGAGGTGGGCCCGAACACCACGCAGTGCGGCCCGATCGCGGTGCCCTCTGCGATCGTGACCCCGGCGCCGATTACGGCGAACGGTCCAACGTCAACGTCGGCTGCGAGCTCAGCCTTCTTGTCCACGATCGCGGTCTTGTGGATCGGCACGTGACCCTCCCCGGCGGTGGTTTAACAGCTTCTGCCGGGCGGACGGCTCAGTCCTGCTCGCTCGCGACGCCGAGGCCGAATTTCTCGATGCGATACCGCAGCGCATACCGCGAGATGCCGAGCAGGCGTGCGGCCGCGGACTGGTTTCCCTCGGTACGATCGAGCGCCTGCGCGAGCAGGCTCCGCTCGACTCCCTCCAGATCGACGCCTTCGGGAGGCAGTACAAATGCGGCCGACGCTCCTGTCGCCGCCGTTGAGGTGGGCGAGGACAAGGTCGCGTTTCGCACCTCCGAGGGGAGATCCGAGGCGTCGATCGTGCCTTCCGTGCCGAGGATGACGACGCGTTCGAGCACGTTTCGCAGCTCGCGAACGTTTCCAGGCCACGGGTAGGCCTCGATAAAGCGCATGGCGGCGGCCGATACGCCACCGACGCGGCGCCCGAACTGCCTCGAGAACCGGTCGAGAAAGTGCGCGACCAGGGCGGGGATGTCTTCGCGGCGCTCGCGCAGGGAAGGCAGCTGAAGCGGGATGACGTTGAGGCGGTAGAACAGGTCTTCGCGGAAGCGCCCCTGCTTGACCTCTTCGTGAAGGTTCCGGTTGGTGGCTGCGATCACGCCGGCGTCGAGAGGGAGGTTGGCGAGGCCGCCCACGCGCTTGAACTTTCGGTTTTCGAGCGCGCGTAGGAGCTTTGCCTGGGTGGCGAGCGTCATCTCGCCGATCTCGTCCAGGAATACGATCCCCGTGGCGGCGACCTCGAACAGGCCGCGCTTCGTCGCGCGGGCGTCGGTGAACGCGCCACGCTCGTGGCCGAACAATTCGCTCTCGATCAGCGTCTCGGCGAGCGCCGTGCAGTCGACCTCCACGAACGGACCGCCCTTTCGCGGCCCGCGCGCATGGATCATGCGGGCGATCACGTCCTTGCCGGTGCCGCTCTCGCCGGTGATCAACACCGTGGGAGCGTCGACGTGCTCGAGCTTTTCGAGCATCGCGAAGACGTCCTTCAAACACGGCGCGATGCCGATGAAGTCGCCGTACCCGACTCGGGTGCGATCCCGCAGGTACGCGACCTCGTCTTTGAGGCGATCCTCCTTGACCACCCGGTCGATGGCGATCGTGACCTCGCGGAGGTCGAATGGCTTGGCGAGCCACGCCGCAGCGCCCAGACGCGTCGCGCGAATGGCAGAATCCACCGTCGTGTTCGCGGTGATTACGATGACGGGAACGTTGTTTCCTGACTCGCGAAGGCGTTGCAACACGCCGAGGCCGTCCAGGACCGGCATGTCGAGGTCGAGCAGCACCACGGCGGGTGCGATCTCGTTGATACGCGCCAGGCCATCTTCACCGTTGACGGCGGGGTGCGCCACGTAGCCGTTCTGATCGAGGTGTTCGCACACCGACCAGCGCATCAGTTCGTCGTCGTCTACCACAACGATCGAAGGGCGTTCAATCACGAGTCCTCCGGTCTACGAGTAGCGCCTTGCCTATCCGATTGGCGATCAGTCGTCGTGGAGGATTCGCTCGGGAGGATCGTCCAAATCGTCGAACTGGCCGCTCCGTACGCCGTACACGAAGGCGGCTGCGAACACGGCGCCGAGCGCGAGAGCGATGGGTAGCAGGAAGGCGATCGCGGTCATTTGGCCCTCATCCGGCGTTCGATGGAGGTCGCGCCCAGCACGACGAGCGTGCTCGAGAGCGGCATCAGGATGGCTGCTACGAGCGGATTTACGAAGCCGAACGCGGCCGCGGTAACTGCGCAAATGTTGTACATCAGGCTGCGAACGATGTTCGATCGGATGGCGCGCCGCGTGAAAGCCGCTGCGCGCAGGCCCGCGACGAGGGGGCCGATGGCCTCGGTAGAGACGAGCCCGTCGGCGGCGAGCAGGCTCGAGCGTGCGCCGGTCGCCATCGCGATGCCGACGTCGGCCGCAGCGAGCGCCAGACCGTCGTTCAGGCCGTCGCCGACGAACAACACGCGCGCGCCGTTCGCCTGCCAACCGCGAATGATCGCGGCCTTCGCCTCCGGGCCAACCGCGCCCTGGCTTGACGCGACCCCGGTGGCCTCGGCGACCCTCGCGACGGCGTCCAGACGGTCGCCGGAGAGGATCTCCACCCGCATCCCGAGACCCGTGAGGGCAGCTACCGCGGAGGCCGCGTCGGGGCGGGGCGCGTCCGCAAGGGCGATCTCGCCGACGAGGAGGTCACCTTCGACGATCGCGACGCCGGTGAGCCCTCGGCGCAGTGCCAGCGCGCGGCGATCCACCACGCCGGTGAGCCCGGTTCCGGGGACCTCGACCACGTCGTTGCCCTCCGCGAGCGGGAGGCCGCGTCGGGCGGCTTCCTCGACGATGGCGCGCGACACGGGGTGTACGCTGTGGCGTGCGAGTCCGCTCGCAAGGCGTACGACCTCGTCGGTCGCGGTCGTCACGCGCGGGACGCCGAGGGTGACCGTTCCCGTCTTGTCGAGCGCGACCACGTCGATGTCCGCGAGCGCGAGCAGCGCGTCCCCGCTCCGCACCAGCAACCCTCGGCGAGCGGCGGCGCCGAGGCCCGAGGCGATCGCGAGCGGCTGGGCGAGCGCGAGCGCGCAGGGGCATGCGACGACGAGCACGGCGACCGTGGGCGGAATGGCGGCCGCGAGCCCGCCGAACGCGAGGTGACCGAAGAACGTGGCCAGGGCGGCGAGGAGCGTCGCACCGACGAACCACGGCGCGATGGTGTCGATCGGCGTGCGCGCCGCGGGGCGGTCGGCCGCCGCGCGAAGCTCTTCGGCCATGCGGTCGATCAGGCGCGACCCGCCGGTGGCCTCCGCGCGCACCCGTACCGTGCCTTCGGCGACCATCGCCCCCGCGACGACCCGATCGCCGGGCAGCACCAGGATGGGCTCCGATTCGCCGGTGACGAGCGCCATTCGCACCGACGCGCGGCCCCACTCGACGATGCCGTCGGCGGGCACCTCCTCCCCGAGTCCGACCTCGACGCGGTCATCGACGCGAAGGTCCTCTACCGGGACGGTGACGACCGTGGAGCCGGAGACCCGACGGGCGTGCCGCGGGAGCGCGTCAGCGAGCGCCTCAGCAGCCTCGCGGGCGTGCCGCCTGCCCCGCGCCTCGAGGACGCGGCCGATGAGCAGGAGCGTGACCAGCATCGCGAGGGAGTCGAGGTACGAGGCCTCGTGGTGCAGCGTCGCCCATACGCCGTGGACGTACATGACCACGACGCCGAGGGCGATCGGAACGTCCATGCCCAACACGCGGTGCTTTAGCGAGCGGATCGCCCCGCCGACGAAAGGCTCCGCCGAGAACAACGCGACCGGCGTCGCGAGCACCAGGCTGGTCCAGTGGAGGAGCGCGGCAAAACCGAGTTCCATCCCGTCGAACCAGCCTGCATAAACCGCGGCAGAGGACAGCATGATGTTGGACGAGCAGAACGCCGCGATGCCGAGTCGGACGAGCAGTTCGCGGTCGACCGCGTCCACGCTGGAGGTGACGGGCACGGGCTTGTAGCCGACGGCCGCGACGCGCGCGCCGATCGCTTCGACGCTCGTCTTCGTCGGGTCAAAGACCACCCGCGCGCGGCCTGTGCCATAACTCACAATCGCTTCGCTTACGCCGGGCGTGGCCGCGATGACGCGCTCGGCGACGAACGTACAGGACGCACATTGGAGCCCGTCGATTCGTAGCGCACACGCGAGCAGGCCGTTTGGCAGCGACGTGACCTCGACCTGGGAGAGGTTTCCCGCAGCCTCACCCGGGCGGGGAGCGAACGCGAGGCGGCGCGACTCGAGGTCGACCAGGTCAACGCCCGCACCCGCGATGATCTCGGCGGCCATCGCGCAACCCGCGCAACAGTAAGGGTCGTCGCCCTCCATCCGTGCGCCACAATGCCTGCACTGAGCCACCGCGGGCATCGCGGGGACTGCGCTCATCGTGGCGTTGACTTGTACGTTGGATCGATCGGGTCGTCGACGTGGACGGCCGTCCAGATATACGCGAGGTCCACGGCGAACAGTAAGCAAAAACCGAGGGCGATGCCGATCGGCCAGCGCATGGATTCGGTGGCGGGATCCTTCGGGGTCATGGTCAGCTCCGGGGGATCTTCAGGCTGGTCTCGCGAACGACATCGCCAGCGGGCGCATGAACGACGACGTGGACCGGAATGTGGTGCGGGATGTTCGCGTTCGGCGGGACCCGAACGATGAGCGGGACGCGTCGATGCTGGGTGGTACCGAGCACGATCTCTGGGACGTCGAACACGGCGCCCTCAGGGAGTCCGGTCACGGTCACGGTGTACTTCACCGGCGTATCGACGGCCTCGTTGTTGGTCACGTCGAGCAGGAAGGTGTTTCGCACCCAGCCGTCCGTGTCCACGGTCCACAGCGGGCCAGGTGAGCGCGAGACGCTGGCTTCCATCGGCTGGTGCAGGGCGAGCATGGCGACGATGCCGGTGGTGGCAGCGAGCATGAGCGTGAGGTAGGCGACCGTTCGCGGCCGAATCAGGCGGGGCTTTGCGCCAGTCACTGCGGCCTGCGTGTTGTATTCGATGAGCGACTGCTTGCCGGCCTTGCCCATCACGCCGTCGCAAGCGTCGATGCAGCGGCCGCACATGATGCATTCGAGCTGGAAGCCGTCGCGGATGTCGATGCCCTGGGGGCAGGTGGTGACGCACTTCTTGCAGTCGATGCAGTGGTTCTCGGCGAGGCTCGCCTTGCCGGGCGCCCGCGGCTCGCCGAGCTTGGTGTCATAGCGCACGACGAGCGATTCATCGTCGCACAAGGCGCCCTGAAACCGCGCGTACGGGCAGAGATAGTTGCAGAACTGCTCGCGGAACCAGGCGAGGTCCGCGAACCACATCAGCGTAAAGGCGGCCGTGATTCCGTACGCCGTAGAGCCCGCCTGCAGCGTGTACAGGTCGTGCGCGCCGGAGAACCAGCTGACGAACGACGTCGAGGCGAACGCGGAGACCGCGAGCAGGGCGAGGTATTTGCCTGCCTTGCGTGCGACCTTGGACGCGGTCCAGTCGCCGGCGTCGAGCGACTTTCGCTGCGACCGATCCCCTTCAAAGAAGCGGTCGATGGGACGTGCGAACTCTTCGAGGAACACCGTCTGCGGGCAGGCGTATCCACACCACAGACGGCCGAACAGCGAGGTGAAGAAGAACAGAGAGAACGCTGCGAGGAAGCCGAACAGCGCGAGCAGGAAACCGTCGGACGTCGTGAAGATGGTGCCGAGCGCGTACACGCGCCGACCGGGGATGTCGAACTGGACGGCCGGGTGGCCCGCCACCGACACCCAGGGGATTCCGACGAGGAACGCGAGGAGCACCCGGCCGGACCAGCGATGAAGTCGCTGGAAACGGCCCTGTACGGACTGGGTGTAGACCCAGCGTCGGTTCCCGTCGAAAAACCCTTCACTCATTGAGGACTCGGGGACGGAGGTTCCTTGGACGAAAAGACGTACGCGGCGACTTTGGCGACGCGGTCGGGCCCGAGGATGGGCTCCCATGTCGGCATCCCCTTCTCCTTAACGCCCGTGGTGATTGTTTTTGTGATGTCGGCCTGTGTTCCGCCGTGGATCCACACGTCGTCCACGAGGTTAGGTCCGATCTTTCCGTGCATATCGGCACCATGACACGCCACACAGTTTTGTGTGAAGATTTCTTTCCCTTCCGCGAGCACCTCTGGGGTGAGCGGAGCCACGCTGCCGGCAGCGGGCGCGGGCCATTTGACGGCGGCCTCCGCCATCTCCACGTCGTAATAGCCCGCCTGGGAGCGATGCGAGATGAAGTGGTAATCCACGGCGTAGCCGATGCCCCACACGATGCAGAACAGGAACAGCCCGACCCACCAGTTTGGCAACGCGTTGTCGTACTCTTCGATGCCGTCGTTGTCTGCGGCATGGCCCATGATCTTGTCGTGGTTCTGGTCGCTCATGGGGAATCCTCCTCGTCGAGCGGCATCCGCCCAACGGCTTCGTGCTGTGCGCGGCGGGATGGTGCGAATGCCCACCACGTCCAGCCAAGGAAAGTGAAGAAAAACACGGTTGTGAGCAGGGAGCCGAGCCAGGCCCAGCCTGGATCGGGGCTTGCGACCAGGTTCACTTGGTACCTCCGGTCTTGGCCTGCTCGGCTTCGATCGACGCGCGGGCGTTAACGCCGAGCTGCTGCAGGTAGGCGATGACCGCGACGATCTCTTTGTCTTCGGTGGTGTCATACCCGGCGGCGGTGAGCCCGGTCACGATCTTGGTGGCCTGGGTCTTCATGTCGGCTGGCGCGCTCGCGATTTGCGCTTCCGTGTAGGGCACGCCGACCCGCGACAGGGCGAGCATGGTCGCCTGCGTCTGCGCCGGGTCGATCGTCCATTCGAACAGCCACGGGTATTTCGGCATGATGCTGCCATCCGACGTCTGGCGCGCATCCGCCATGTGCTCGAAGTGCCACGAATCCGGGTACTTCGAGCCTACGCGGGCGAGGTCTGGCCCCGTGCGTCGGCTTCCAAGCTGGAACGGGTGGTCGTAGACGTATTCGCCGCCACGGCTCCAAGGGCCGTAGCGAAGCGTCTCGGACCGGAACGGCCGAACCATCTGCGAATGGCACACATAGCAGCCTTCGCGAAGGTAGATGTCCCGTCCGGTAATTTCGAGGGCGGTCAACGGCTTGATGCCGTCCATGGGCGGGGGGCCCGCCGACGTGAACAGCGGGACGATTTCGACGAGGCCGCCGATCGAGATCAGGACGGTGGTCAAGACGGCCATGACGACAGAACGGGGCTCGATATTATCGCGGTGGAAGTTGCTCATGGCCGCCTCACTTTGCGGGGGCCGCGCCGGGCGCGGACTGGGTGGTGGGGCCGAACGCGGTCATGGCCGCGTTGAACAGCATGAGGACGACGCCCGACAGGAACAGGAGGCCGCCGCCGAAGCGGACCCAATAGAAGGGCTGCAGGCGCGTGATGATGTCCTTCCACATCGGGTACAACAGCTGCCCGTGATCGTCGATCGCGCGCGCCATCAGGCCCTCGTTGAGGCCGCCTGCCCACATGGAAATGGTGTATAGGACGATGCCGATGGTCGCAATCCAGAAGTGCAGCGTGGCGAGGTCCGTGGAATACAATGGGCGCTTGTAAAGGCGCGGGAGCAGCCAGTACAACGTGCCGAACGTGACCATGCCGTTCCAGCCGAGCGCGCCCGAGTGCACGTGGCCGACGACCCAGGACGTGTAGTGGGCGAGCGCGTTGACCGCGCGAATTGACATCATCGGACCTTCGAAGGTGGACATGCCGTAGAACGACACGCCGACGACGTAGAACTTGAGCACGGGGTCTGTGCGCAGGCGGTCCCAGGCGCCGCGCAGCGTCAGGAGGCCGTTGAGCATGCCGCCCCAGGACGGTGCGAGCAGCATGATGCTGAAGACCATACCGAGCGTCTGCGCCCAATCGGGCAGGCCCGAGTAGAGCAGGTGATGGGGCCCGGCCCAGATGTAGAGGAACACGAGGCCCCAGAAGTGGATGATCGACAGCCGGTAGCTGTAGACCGGGCGCTCCGCCGCGCGGGGCAGGAAGTAGTACATCAAGCCGAGGAACGGCGTGGTCAGGAAGAACCCGACCGCGTTGTGTCCGTACCACCACTGCACGAGCGCGTCGGTCATGCCCGAATAGATCGGGTACGAACGCGTGAGCGTGGCCGGCACCGCCAGGCTGTTGACGATGTGAAGCACCGGGATGGTGATCACGAAGCTCATGTAGAACCAGATCGCGACGTACAGATGTGCGACCTTTCGAATCGCGATCGTGCCGAAGAAGTTGATCGCGAATGCGACCCAGACCACGGCGATTGCGACGTCGATCGGCCAGATGAGTTCGGCGTACTCCTTGCCTTCGGTGAGGCCGAGGGGCAGCGTCAGGGCGGCCGAGACGATGATGGCCTGCCAGCCCCAGAAGTGGAAGTTCGAAAGGATGTCGTTCCACATCCGCACCTTCATCAGGCGTTGCATCGAGTAATAGATGCCCGCGAACACGATATTTCCGCCGAAGGCGAAGATCACCGCGTTGGTGTGCAACGGCCGAAGGCGGCCGAACGTAATGTAGGGGATGCTGAGGTTCGTCGGCCAGTACGCGAGTTCGAGCGCGATAATCACGCCTACGAGCATTCCGACGAACCCCCAGATCATCGTCGCCCACGCGAACTTCTTGACGATTGCGTCGTCATAGACCGCGGGTACGGTTGGGGATGGTTGATCCATGTGGAGGGCCTCCGAAGCGAGCGCATGTGCAGGGACTGTGCCACCTTGTAGATGTCGCTCTTGCAAGATCTTTGAACGAACGCAGTTCGAAAGAGGGCGTGTTGCCACAGGCCTGTGTGTGGTCGCGCACACGTCAAACGGCGTAGCGATCTCCTGCGTGTGGCCGATGTGGCACGCGAATCGCAATAACTTCATGTGGAGGCCGCCATGGACCGCCAAATGATTCAGGGGGAGATCGAGATGCTCGCGCAGCACGTCGCCGACCTGACGCGCGTACACGCCGGGCGGCTCAGCGCGCTCACCATCGCCGTCCCGGTACCAGCTACGCCAGGGCTGCGGCGGGCGGTTGAGGTCGCGCTTTCGGTGGCGGGGATTGATTTTGTTGACGTCACGTTGAAATGTGACGACGGTCCGGTGCGGGTCCTGAAATTCGATTATGAAGTCTGATGGCTTTCGTACTGCTGCCTGTCGCTGCTGCTTTTGCAACCGGTCTCGTGGGTACCCCCCATTGTGCCGGAATGTGCGGTCCACTGTGCGCTACGGGCAGGGATCCCGCGTCCATGGCGGCCTGGCACGTCGGTCGGATCGGAGCGTACGCGGCGCTCGGTGCGTTGGGCGCGACGATCGGTGGTCTTCCGAGCGGCGGTCGCGTCGCTGGAGTGGCCGCCGCGGCGCTGATCGTGTACAGCGCAGCCGTGATCGGGGGGCTCGTCGAGCCCCTTCACGTTGCGATTCCGGGCGTGTCGGCGCTGGGGAAGCGGCTCGTCGGCAACCCGAACCTGCTCGCTCGTGTAGCGTTTGGGGCGCTCGCCGCATTTCTGCCCTGCGGGCTTCTTTGGGCAGCCTTCGCCGGCGCGACGGCGCTGGGGGATGCGAGGCTCGGCGCTGCCAGCATGGTCGCGTTCGGGATCGGGACGGCGCCGGGTCCTCTTGCGGCGGCCCTGGGCGCACGGCGACTCGCCGCGGCGGGCCCGTGGGCGCGGCGAGGGGTGGCGACGGTGGTGCTCTGTTCCGGGCTCTGGGTGGTGTACGCGCGCGCAGACGCTCCGCCCGACGACTGCCCGATGCATCCTCACAAATAGCCGCGTCTAAAGGGGCAGCGTCATCACGAAACGCGCGCCGCCCTCGGCGCGGTTCTCGGCCCACACGTCGCCGTCATGTCCATCTACGATGCCGCGAACGATCGATAGCCCGAGGCCGGAGCCGGCCCGTGGCCCTTCGCCGCGAACGAACCGCTCGAAAAGCGTGTCGACGAGCGCGTCGGGTATGCCCGGCCCGTCGTCTTCCACACAGATTCGGGCGACCTTTTCGTCGTGCGTGAGGCGGATGTTGACCTTGGACGTGGCAAATTTGACGGCGTTTGCGATCAGGTTTGCGAGCGCCTGAGCGAGACGTCCGTCGTCGCCCCTGACGGAGATGGGCGCGAGGTGCTGCTCCAACACGAGGCCGCGCTCGAGCACCAGGGGCGCCAGCTCTTCGAGGGTGGCCTCGGTGAGGGCGTCGAGCGCCACCACGTCGTTCCGCAAGACCAGAGCGCCCGCCTCGATGGTGGCGACGTCCAGGAGGTCGCTGACGAGCCGGGTCTGGCGCACCCCGTTTCGTCGGACGAGATCGAGCGCGTGTCGTTGCTTTTGGGTGAGCGGGCCGAGGCGCTCCGTGAGGAGGAGGTCGACGCCAGCCTGGATTGCGGCGTTCGGGCTGCGGAGGTCGTGGGAGACGACGGAGAGGAACAGGTTGCGAACGCGGTCGAGCTCGCGCAGGCGGGCGAGCAGGCGCTCCCGCTCGAACCCGTAGCGCAGGGCGCGCACCAGGACCTCGGGCGGGGCGTGACCCTTGACGAGCCAGTCCTGGGCGCCCTCGCGCAGGGCCTGCACAGCGCCGTCGTCATCCGCGAGGCCGGTGAGCACCACGATCGGGAGCTCGGGAAACGCGTCGTGCAGGCGCCGGAACGTCCCGAGGCCTTGGCTGTCGGGCAGGGTCAGGTCGAGCAGGACCGCGTCGACTGGCATCGCGTGGAGCTTGGTGAACGCTTCGTCGAGGCGTTCGACGTGGGTGATCTTGAACGACCGCGGCAACATCTCGCGCAACAGGCGCGCGTCGCCGGGGTTGTCCTCAACCAGCAGGATCCGGAGCGACTCCGTCATTTCGGTCCGTGGCCCACGTCCGAAGGCAGGCGAACGATCGTGAACCAGAAGTCCTCGATCGAACGCACCACGTCGAGGAACTTTTCAAGATCGACGGGCTTCGTGATGTAGCAATTCGCGTGGTACTCGTAGGCCTTCAGAACGTCGTGTTCGTCGGCGCTCGTCGTTAGCACGACCACTGGGATCCGCATCAGCTCGGGGTCGGACTTCACCTCCGCCAACACCTCGCGGCCGTTCTTCTTCGGGAGGTTGAGGTCGAGCAGGATGACGTCAGGACGCGGAGCGGCGGTGTGTCGGCCCTCGCGCCGCAGGAACGCCAGCGCTTCGACGCCGTCCATCGCCACGTGGAGGTTGTTCTTCATCTTCCCGTCGCGGAGCGCCTCGCGCGTCAACCTCACATCACCGGGGTTGTCTTCGACGAGCAGGATCTCGATCGGTTTCACGGGGTCGGCCTCCGATTCGGTAGCGTGATTTTGAACTTCGACCCGGCGCCGGGTGCGGTGTCGACGGTGATCGAGCCGCCGTGGCCTTCGATGATTCGCTTGCAGATGGCGAGGCCGATCCCGGTGCCCGGGTACTCGGAGCGCGTGTGGAGTCGCTGAAAGATTTGGAAGATCCGCTCTTTGTATTGAGGATCCATGCCGATGCCGTTGTCGGCAACGGTGATTTGCCAGGTGTCGCCCCGGTGCTCGCTGGTGATGGAGATGACGGGTTCGACACCCGGTTTGCGGAATTTTAGCGCGTTGCCGATCAGGTTCAGGAACACCTGACCCATCTCGCCGCCCTCGCCGTTGATCATCGGGAGGCGCGCGACCTCGACCACGGCCGCGGCTTCGCGCACAGCGACCTCCAGGCTCTTCAGTTCGCGAGCGACGATCTCGTTCAGGTCGATGCGCCCGCGCAGCTCTTCGCGGACGCCGATGCGGGAGTACACGAGCAGGTCGTTGATCAGCGCCTGCATGCGTTTGGCGCCGTCCACGGCGAAGCCGATGAAGTCGCGCGCGTCTTCGTCGAGCTTGTCGTGGTACCGGCGATCGAGCAGCTGCAGGTAGCTCGAGACCATGCGAAGCGGCTCTTGAAGGTCGTGCGACGCCACGTACGCGAACTGCTGGAGTTGATCGTTGCTTCGCTCGAGGGCCTCGGCCTGGCGTCGCTGGAGCATTTCGCTGTCACGCCGTTCGGTGACGTCGCGAACGGAGCTGACCACGAACCGGCCGTCGGGCGTCTCGAGCGGGGACAGGCTGATCTCGACCGGCAATTCGCTCCCGTCCTTGCGGCGCGCGGAGAGGGTGAGGCCCGTGCCCATACGGCGCACTTGCGGCTCGCTCGCGAACGCCTTTCGGAGCCCGACGTGGCGGGCTGCAGAGGCGGCAGGGACGAGCACCTCGATGGGCTTGCCAACAAGCTCGCCGGGACCGTAGCCGAGCATGACCTCGGCGGCGTGGTTGACGAGGCGCAACGTTCCTTCACTGTCCGCGATCAGCACGCCGTCGGGGGACGCCTGGAGGAGTCCGGCGAGGAGGCGCTCGCCGACGGGATCAAGGCGATTCCGCTCCAGCTTTGTGATTTGGGCGCGGCAGGACGCGAGCTCGGCGAGGAGCGCTTCTCGGGTCTTCTCCGAGTCATCGGCCAAGTTGGACTCCGCCGCTGTCATAACGACAGGCGCGGACTGGGCAAGGCCCGTCCAGCGCGCGAAGAAGGTCGTCCAACGTTCCTGCGCGTATGGGTCTTCCCGCACAGTCAGAGTTGGGCTGGTTGGCCCACGGTCGTCTTTCATTGGCCTGCGCAGGCTCGGCAGTGTTCGGTCGTGGGAAGCACCTCGAGTCGTCGCTCGTCGATCCACGCCCCGCAAACGGCGCAGGTGCCGTACGAACCGTCGTCGAGGCGACCGATCGCGGCTTCGATCTTCTCGAGTTCGGCGCGTCCGTTCTGGTCCAACGCGTTCATGACCTCGTCGTTGACGAGGGCTTGGGCCTGATCCTCGGAATCGGCGGGGAGGCCCTCCCGCAGGTGGCGTCCGATGCGCGCTCCTTGACCCTCGAAGCGGGCGCGCTGCGCCACGAGCCGTTCGCGGGTCTGTGCAAGGTGCGCGGGCTTCCTGGACGTCTTGGTCCCCATACGAGCCTCCGTGCCACATGGTGATGCAGTTACGATGCCAACTGCCCCACGTCGGGCTCGTCAGCGAAAGACCGTCGTGTTGGGCGCCGCCGGGGGCTTGGGTTTCGTGTTGGCGTTCAGGTCATCGAGGGCCGGGCACACGTCGAACACCTTGGCCGCGCAGGCGCGTTCCAGCAGCTCCGCCGCCCGGGTGACATCCCGCGGGACGCCCTTTCCGTCTTTGTACAGGAGCCCGAGCTGCCCGCACGAAGCCATGCCACCGGCGTCGCACCCCTGCGTCGCGCGGCCGGCCGCCGCCGAGGGGTTGGATGGTACGCCGCGCGCGCCTGTGTACAGCTTCGCGAGCGCGGCGCACGCTTCGTCCTTCCCGCCGTCACACAGGGCGCCGAGGGTGCCGATCACGGCTCCCGATGCGGGGCTGATGTCGGTCCGGTTGAGCCCGAGGTCGACGATCGCGTAGCAATAGGCTTCGCCGCCCGCATCGGTGCCGTCCGACGCCAGCCCGCAGGCGTCGCCGAGCGCCGCGAGCGCACCGCGCGGGTCGACGGGTACGCCGAGGCCGTCGCGCTTGATCTCGCCCAGACGACCACACGAGGCCGCGTCTCCCGCCTTGCAGGACCGCTGGAGCGCGCTGACTGCGCGGGTGGCACCGTCGGGCTGGGTGCCTTCGAGGGCGCCTTGAAGCCACTGATCGGCGCGTTGTCGGCACGCTTCGTTGTCGCCCTGATCACACGGCTTCGTGTACGCTTCGGCAGCCTTCTTCCGGTCCTGGGTGGGGCCGTTGCCGGTGGCGTAGAGCTCGCCGAGCCGCTTGCAGCTCGACATCAGGTCGAGCGCGCAGCCCTTCTCATGGACCTCGGCTGCGAGCCGGAGATCGCGCCTCACCACGAGCCCCTGCTCGTACCGATCTGCGAGCGTGCTGCACGCGAATGCGACTCCGGAGTCGCAGCCCTGGCGCAGCAGCTTGAGGCCCTTCTCGCGCTCCGAAACGCTCCGTTTTGGTGCCGCCCACAGGTCGCCGAGCTCGACGCAGGCGGTGCCATCGCCACCCTTGCACACACCGTCGAGGTCCAGCAGGTACTGAGCGTCGCTCCGTGTTCCGTCTCCGCAGGCCGCCGTCGCGCCTTGCAGGCAGGCGTCGAGGTGCAGGCGAATCGCCCGTTCGGCGTCTTTCGGCACGCCCTGGCCCCGCTCGACCATGTCGGACAGGCCGGCGCAGGCCTCGCCGTGCCCCGCCGCGCACGCGCGCTCGAACAGCGCCGCGGCCCCTTGGATATCCATCGGAACGCCCTCCCCGCGGAGCTTCGCCTCGGCGAGGCGCGTGCAACCGGGCGGGGAGCCCGCGTCACACGCCTGGGTCACCAGGGCCGCGCCGCGTGCAGGATCGAGCGGTCCACCTTCGCCGCGGAGCTTGGCCCCGCCGAGGACCGCGCAGGAAAGCCCCGGTGCGGACGTGCAGTCGACATCGAGGAGCGCGACGGCGCGTGCGGGATCCGCGGCCCCGCCGAGGCCTTTCAGCAGCCGTTGACCGAGCACCGCGCACGCCTCGTGGTCGGTCTTCGCGCAGGCGCCGTCGAGCAGCGCGGTCGCGCGGGCCGGGTCGGGGGGCACGCCGACGCCTGCATCGACGAGCGCCGCGAAGTCGACACAGGCCCGCGTGATGCCGCCGTTGCAGGCCTTTTCGAGCGCCGCGGCGCCCGCGGCCGGGTTGGGCGCGTCGGCCGCGAAATAGCCAGGGCGATCTTGGGTGCCGGCCCAGCCGACGACGGTGCAGGCCGCGAGGTCGCCCAGGTCGCACCCGCCCTGCAGCGCGGCGCCTGCGGAGCGCACGCGAGCGATGCCCGCGCCCGACCATGGAACGGCGCACGCGGGCGTCCACCCCGACGCGCAGGCCTCTGCGATCGCGGTCTTTGTGTACTCCGAGCCACCGAACGCGGGGCGCTGGGCGAGCTCGAGCGACATCGCGTCCACGGCCTTCGCCCACACGACGACCGGGTCCTTGGTGACGATCTGCTTCGGGCAGCCGGCAACGACGAGTAGCAACAGCAGTGATGCGCGCATGTGTTGTCCCCTAAGGCCGGCTCAGTCGCCGTATACCCAACGGTACGCCATGACGTACCCGAGCACACGCCGCACGTACTGACGCGTCTCGGTGTACCCGACGTCCTCGGCGAATTCGTCGAACACGGGCTGCCCGTCGAACGCGGCTGCCCAGCGGCGCACCGCGTCTTCGCCGCCGTTGTAGGACGCGATCACCGCGATCTCGTCAGGCCCGTCGAGGATGTCGCCGAGCGACTTGACCTTCATGCCGAGCTCGCCGGTGCCGATCGCCGCGTTGTACGGGGCGGTGTAGAGCAGGTCGGCGTCCACCGTCGCGGCGCCGAACACCTCGGCGTGAATCCGCCCCAATTCGGCGGGCATGATCTGCATCAGGCCGCGCGCGCCTGCCAGCGAGGTGACCTCGGGGTCAAGCGCGCTCTCGGCCGTCATGATCCCGTACGGGACGAGCGGGTTGAGCCCGAACCGGCCTGCGACGGCGCCGACGATCGCGGCTTCCGGCCGTGGCGTACACGCCTGCTGCGCGACCGGGTCACCGTCTTTCCAGGGCGAGACGCAGTAGGGCTCCGCGAGGGCCTTCCCGCCGTTGTAGTCGCCTGACGCGATGAGCGCGTAGGCGGCGGCGAGGGCGGCGGAGCGGTCGCCCACGGCGGCCTTCGCGACGGGCGCGAGCTCCGCGCGCGCCTCCCGGACGAAGCCGATCGCGAGCAGGGCCTCGCCGCGCGTCACGTCCTTCCGGCTCGCGAAGGCTTCCGGCCACACGGGCCTCGCCACGGCGTCGTGGTGCGGGAACGTTCGTCCGAGGCGGCTCGCCGCGAACCACGCGTGACCGCTCGTCGGCCACGACGTGATCACGCGCTCGAGGCCGACCTTCTCGGCGGCGGCGTCGCCCTTCTTGCCTGCAGCGCGCGCCTTCCAATACGCCGCAGCCGGCGCCAGCGACGACTTCGGTCGGGCGACGACGAGCTGGTTCCAGTCGGCGATCGCCCCGTCCAGGTCGCCGCCCTTCCACGCCGCCCGCCCGGCGAACCACCAGGCCTCGTCGACGTGCAGCCCCTCGGGACGCCCTTCGGCGTAGACGTGCAGCTCCGTGCGCGCGCGCGGCAGGTCGCCCTTGTCGAACGCCATGTACCCGATCTTGAACCGGGCGAAGTCGCCTTCCTTCGCAGTCGGGAACTTCGCGTCGATGCGCTGGTAGATGACCTCCGCGCTGGGGTAGTCCCCGGAACGCGCCGTCGCGAGCGCGTAGTCGAACAGGTCCGACGCGGATCCCTCGCAGGTTGCGGGAGCCCCGAGCACGGTCGCATAGCCGTCGCGAGCGGCGGCGTAGGCGTGGGCGTCGAACGCGAGCCGCGCGTCGCTCAGGTGGCTGTCCGGCCCTCCGGGCTCGACCTTTCGCAAATCGACCAGCAGAGCCCACGCCTTGTCGTTCTGGTTGTCCTTTCGCAGCGCGCCGATGCGCTCGCGCACGAGGGCGCGCCCATCCGTGGACGCGAGGTCGGGAACTGCGGACCCGAGGGCGACGAGCCGCTCGGCGGCCTTGGCCGACCACGGGCCGCGCGTGCTCGTCGACCACACCTTGCGGTAGGTGGTAAGCGCCGCGGCGGTATCTCCGCGCCGTTCGCCGCCGACGGCCAGCCACCAACGGGCCTCGTCGCCAACTTTTGAATCGAGCAGCAGGCGAAGGTCGTCGCGCGCCTCGAGGGAGCGATCGCTCTCCACGAGCAGCCGGTCGCGCAGCAGGCGGAGGCTCGTGCCGAACGGACCGGGCAACGACAGGCCGTCCACCGTGGTGATCGCGTCCGCCGGCTTGCCGGCGTCGGCCAGCGCGAGGGCGCGCTCGTACCGCGCGTAGTCGCCGTACACGCCGGTTTTGACGGGCTCGAGGACGGCGGCAGCGCGGCTCGCATCGGTGTGCCTGAGGCAGCGCCCGACGATGAGCCGCTCGTCGTCGGCCTTGGGCTCCGGAAGCGCAGCCAGCACCGCGGTGCAGTCGCCTACAGCGACGGCATCACGGAGCGTGGGGGGGAGGGCAGCAAGCGCGGAGGCGAGTGTGAGACCGATGATCATCATGGGATCCCGAACACCCGCCTGTCCGCATTCATTGCGCCCGCTCGGAGTCCTACTTCTTGGCCTTCTTGACGATCTTTACGCGGTGACGGACGGTCACGACGGAACCCGGCGCGCCCGGGAGGCCGCCGCGCAGGAACAGCAGGCCGCGCTCGGCGTCGATCTTCGCGACGAGCAGGTTCTGCGAGGTGACCTGGATGTTGCCCATCTGGCCAGGCATCTTGATGCCGGCCATCGTCATACCGGGCGTGAGGCGCGTGCCGATCGAACCGCCGTGGCGGCTGTACTCGTGGCAACCGTGGCCGCGCTCGAAGCCCTTGAAGTGGTGGCGCTTCATGACGCCCTGGAAGCCGCGGCCCTTGGAGATGCCCGTCACGTCGACGAGCTCGCCCTGCTTGAAGATGTCCGTGACCGTGAGCGTCGAGCCCTTCGCGTACTTGGCCGTGGTGGCCTCATCGACGCGGATCTCGGCGAGGAACTCGGGCGCCGGCGTGTTGGCGGCCTTCGCGTGGCCGGCCTGCGCCTTCGTGACGAGGCGCTCCTTCTTGGTGCCGAGACCGAACTGAATGGCGCTGTAGCCATCTTTCGTGGCGGCGTTCTTGATCTGGACCACGGTGTTCGGCGTGATCTGCACGATCGTCACGGGGATGACCGTGCCGTCGTCCTGGAACAACTGCGTCATGCCGACCTTCTTGCCGACAAGTCCCATCATCTCGTTCATTTCAATCTCCGCATCGGTCGGCCCACCAGGTCGACTTACGGGTACCGGGTACAGCCCGGACCTGTGCGCCACGACGGCGCGAGGCCGGCTGGTATCCGATCCTGAAGCCGCGGGCCACCCTGCGGCCCGACGGCGCTCTACTTCACGCGGTTCACCGACGCGGCGATCTCGGGAAAGAACGATTCCCGCAGGACGATGAAGCTTCCGGTCCACTTCGGGTTCGGCGCAAACACCACCCCAAAAGACGGGCCTTGCAGGCTCGCGTTCACGTCCAGGGCGCGGTCGAAATCGACGTGCGTGACGGGATCGAAGACCGTCGGGACGTCGGTCAGATCGTCGACGTCGTTGAGGTCGAGCGGAGCCGCCGCGAAGCTGGACGCGATCAGGACGAAGAACATGGAACCTCCGGGTGCCCTGACCGCAGGGCGCGCCGTCGGTTCCGCGCTGCGTCAGCCCAGGCGGACGGTCTTCGGACCCTTCGGCGTGGACTCTGCGACGGCGAGGAGCTCATCACCGAACACGATCGCGTACTTCCCGCCGAACGGGACGCCCGCGGGTGGCGGCGGGATCGGCCCGCCGCGCTTGAGCACGTCCGCCTGGCCGCGCGTGACGTCGCGCAGCGGGAGGTGCGACAACACGTCGAGCGGGCGCTTCAGCCAGGTCTTTACAAGATCGCGCACCTCTTCGCGGGGGTGCCACGAGATGCGTTCGGGCCCACGGTTGCGAGCGATCAGGACCTCGTGGAAGCCCTTGCCGCTGTCCGGTGCGGCGAACTTCGACAGCTGATCGAGCGAAAGCGAATCTTCGAGCATGAACGGGCCGGACCGCGGCCGCTGGAGGGCCGAGAGGTGTCCCGCCGAGCCGAGGGCGGTGGCGATCTCGTCAGCCAAGACACGCGCGTAGGTGCCGCGGGTGCAGGACAGGCGCACGCGCAGGCTCTTGCCGTCGTATTCGATGAGCTGCAGATCGTGAATCGTGATCGGTCGTGCGTCGACCTCCACGATCTCGCCCTTGCGCGCGTACTCGTACAGCGGCTTGCCGGCCTTCTTGACGGCGCTGTAGGCCGGCGGCTTCTGCATCCGTGGGCCGAGGAACGACTGCAGGACGACCTCGACTTCCTCACGGCTCGCGGTGGGGAGCGGGGCCTCGCGCGTCGTCTTGCCGGTCGGATCACCGGTGTCCGTACACGAGCCGAGGGCGATCGTCGCGTCGTACACCTTGAGCGACTCGTCGAGGAACTGGATGAGGCGCGTCGCTCCGCCGAGGGCGAGCGGCAACACACCCGTGGCGAACGGATCGAGCGTGCCAGTGTGGCCGACTTTTTCGACTCCGAGCACGGCACGCACGGCGGCGACGACGTCGTGCGACGTGATGCCGACGGGCTTGTCGATTACGAGAAATGCGGCGTTCATGGGGCTTCCTCGTCGGTCTTGCGGGCGCGACCGATCTTGTCGATCAAGCTGGTGACGCGGACGGCCGCGTCGAGGTGTTTGTCGTACCGGAACACGAGCTCGGGCGCGAACCGCACGCCGATGGCTCGGGCGACCGGCCCGCGCAGCTGGCGAGCGACGTCGTTGAGCGCCTCGACGAGCGCGTCCGAAGGCTCGCCGCCGCCGAGCGGGGTGTAGAGGATCTCGGCGCGACGCAGATCCCGCTTCACATCGACGCTCGTGATCGAGATCGGTGTGACGCGTGGATCCTTCACGTCCGTCAGGAACAACGATGAAAGTTCCCGATGGATCTGCTCCGCGATCCGCACGGGTCGATGCGACGGCATTCTGCCTCCCCGCGCCCTGTTAACTCCCTGCGAGGCTTCGGGTGCCGCGGCGCGCGACTTCGGCGGTCCACGCGCTGACGACGAGCGCGGTAATCGCCGCCAACCACAACATTCGGTTGGCGTCGGAGGTAGCGACGAGCAGCCAACGATGGACCATGACGCCGGCGCTCGCGAGCACCCACGGCGCGCGCGGCGGACGGATCGCGCCGATCGCGGCGAACGTCGCGGCCAGGAGGCACGGCGCGAGCATGGACTTCAAGAACGGGATCACGTCCGGGTTGACGTCGCGGCCGACGACCCAGATGGCGACGGCGTCGACGAGCGCGACCAGGCCGACCATGGCGATGCGGAGCACCGTGTTGGATGACACATCTGCGTTCGCGTCGAGGCCGATGGTCGCTCGATGCCGCCAGGTGCACGCGACGGAGAGCGCGCCGACGGACGCGTTCACGACGGCGAACACGAGCTTCTGGGCGAGGGTGCCGGCGGACGCGTGGTCAAACGCGCCGACCAGGACGTTGTGAAACGTATCGAGGGCGGCGAGGCCCATTCCCATGCCTCCCACGACGAGGCCTGCCGCAGCGTGCCGGTTCGCGACGACGCCGTGCCAGGCGAGGCCGGCGACGACGAGCCCGACGGCGAACACGAAGTCGCCGACCGGGAACGCGTTCTCGTACATCCGGTCCGCGATCGGGGTTGTGGTGACGTTCTTCTTCGCGACGAACCAGTACACCCACCAGCCGGCGACCCCGAGCGCGGCCCCGATCTGGTAGGTGCCGAGGGCCAGACCGGGCCGATGTCGCATGTTCACGCGATGTCGTCCTGGGGCAACATCCGCTCGATCGTGTGGGTGTCGTAGTCGCCGCGCCAGACCGCCTCGTCCGCGAGCAGTCGCATCAGGAAGTCCCGGTTCGTGGGCACACCTTCGATCACCAGGTCTTCCAGTGCTGCGCGCGCCCGTACGAGCGTGGCGTGCCGCGTCGGGCCGGTGATCGTGATCTTTGCAAGGAGCGGGTCCGTGTCCGGGTTGCACGGCTGGCCCTCCTTCGTGCCCGTCTCCGACAACACGTGGTCGCCCTCGGGCAGCACGAGCCGCTCGATGTGGCCGTCCACGTCAGCTTCGGGGCGCAGCGGGTCGACCGGCAGCACGCGGAGCTGCACGCCATGCCGCTCGATCTTCACGTCGCCCTGGGACCAGCCAACGTTCTCGCCGAGGGTGACGCGGTGTTGAAGGTCGATGAGGTCGATCCCGAGCACCTGTTCGGTGAGCGTGTACCCGGTGGTGAGGCGGCCCGAGAACCCGAGGAGGTACCACCCGTCGTTGGGCGTGACGGCCCAACGCACGCGCCCGACGCCAACCCAACCGATCTTCCGCGCCAGCTCGGCGGCGGCGGGCCCGAGACGCGCAGAGACGTCGTGCGGGACGAGGTCTTTTCCGGTCTCCTCTACCCAGGTGTGGAATTGGTATTGGAGGGAGGAGTCGCTCTCACCGAGGTGAACCACGTTCCCCTGGCGGTCGCCGGCGACGGTGGTGCTCACGGAGCGGAGCTTGTCGACTGCGCGTTCGAGGAACACGGAGCGCTCGCCGGTGACGAGGCCGGCGGCATCGCGGACCGTGGCCACCGCGGCGGGGAGGTCTTCGAGCCGGCTGACCCGCCGGATCACGCCGCCGCCGACGGCCTTGACGAACAGCGGCAGGCCGAGCTGGGCGCCGATCGCGACGCCATCGTCCTTCTCGTCGAGCGGGTCCGACGCTGGCACGAGCGGGATGTTTACCTCGCGTGCGTGTTTGCGAAGCTCGAACCGATCGACCGCCCGCCAGAGCGCGCGAGGCTCGTTGCCGATCACGCCCATGTTCGCGTTGAGCGCGTACTGGATGAAGTCGATCCGCTCGGCGAGGAAGCAATAGCCAGGGTGGATCGCGTCGCACCCCGCGTCGAGCGCGGCAGACACGACCCGCTGGGGGTGCATGTACGTCTCGGCGACGGTCTTTCCGTTCAAGTAGACGGGGTAGTCGGCCTCTTCTACCCACGGCTGGTCGACGTCCGGCTCGGAGAACACCGCGACGGTCTCGATGCCGAGGCCCTTGTAGTAGCGAATCAGCCGCCGCGCGATCTCGCCGCGGCTCGCCACCAGGATGCGTTTGAGCTCCATCTATCGGCCCTTCCACTGCGGGGGACGCTTCTGGAGGAACGCGCCGATGCCCTCGGCGGCGTCCTCGGTCAGCAGGTTTAGCGTGAGATCGGCGTGCAACTGACGCACGGCGGCGTCGATCGGCAAGTCCGCGGTCGCATGAAAAGCGGCTTTTCCCATCGCGATGATGGCGGGCGATCGGCTCGCGATGTCCTTTGCGAGCACGAGCGCCTCCGCGAGCGCCTGACCTGGAGCCGCGACGCGGTTCACCAGCCCGAGGCGCTCGGCGCGGGCCGCGTCCATCTTCGCGCCGGTGAGCATCAACTCGAGCAGGGGCTTTCGAGGCAGGTCGCGGCGCAGGACTGCGGTGATGATCCACGGGAACAAGCCGAGCTTGATCTCGGGCGTGCCGAAATTCGCGGAGGGATCGGCGACGATCAGGTCGCAGGCGGCGGCCAGTCCGAGTCCGCCGCCCATCGCGTCGCCCTGCACACACGCGATCACCGGCGTGCGAAGCTTGGCGATGTCGAGCAACAGGTCGGCGTAGCGCCCACGACCCTGGTGGGCCGCGAGGAAGCCCTCGGAGGCGCCGAGACCGTCCGCGAGATCGCCGCCGGCGCAGAAAACGGAGCCGCGTCCGGTGAGGACGACGACGTTGATCGCGGGGTCTGCGGCGGCGGCCGAAAGGCTCTCGGCGAGGGCTTCGATCAGCGCACCTGACAGCGCGTTCCGGCGGTCAGGCCGGTTCAGGTACAGCACAGCGACGGCGTGATCGTCGCTTCGCTCCACGAGGTCCATGTTTCCTCCGGCGGGGGCGGACCGTACCACACCGGACAGGAACCGGAGAAGCCGAGCGCTGACCGATGTAGTAAGGTCGCGTGGGGAGCGGACGCGTGGGGTTGCGGTTCGGAATCGTCGGTCGCGGGCGCTTGGGGACGTCGCTCGAGGCGTTGTTGCGTGCCGGGGGCGCGGAGGTGGATCTGCGCGGCCGCGGAGAGGGCACGCCCGACGCGCCGATCGTGTTGCTCGCCGTTCCGGACGCTGCGATCCGCGATGCGGCGGCATTGGTAGCCCCCGGTCACGTGCTGTTGCACGCGTCGGGCGCGTCCTCGGTGGACGTGCTCCGCCCGTACGCGCCGGCGGGCAGCTTTCATCCGCTCATGACGTTCCCGGGTGTGCAAACGGCACTTCCTGACTTGACGGGGGTGGCGGCGGCGGTCGCGGGCGACGCGGAGGCCGTAGTGGCCGGGCGACTGCTCGCGTCCGCGCTCGGCATGGTCGCCGTGGAAGTGCCGGGTGAACGGGCGCTCTACCATGCGGCGGCGGTCATGGCCGGGAACTTCGCGACGGTGTTGTTGGCGGAGGCCGCTTCGGTCCTCGAGCGCGCCGGAGTGGACGCGAGGGCTGCTCGCGCCATGCTCGCTCCGTTGGCGATACAGTCGCTCCGCAACGCGATCGACGACCCCGCGCGCGCGCTCACCGGTCCGGTCGCGCGGGGGGACGAGGCCACCATCCAAGCTCATCGGGACGCGCTGCGCCGGGCGGGTTTGGAGGACGAGGCAGTCCTCTACGATCAGCTGACAGCGCATGCACGAGCCCTGCGAAGGTCTCAGGCGCGAAGCGCCGGATGAGTGACGATTCAGCGTCGAAGCTTGAATGGTCTTGTCTGCGATCCGTCTGGTGCTATTATTAAGACAATGGGGGTGTCCGATGCTCGATGCCTACATCGTCGAACGCATCCGTCGGGAGCGCGAACGCGAGTCCGAACGTGACGGCGCCTTCATCCCGTTGCGGATCGAAGTGCCGGACGTGAAGGAAGACGCTCCGGTTCCCGTAGTCAAAAAGAAGGAAGAAGAGGAAGATCGCGGCAGCGTCGTGATCGACTTCAACCTTTAGGACGCACCACCGTTAGGACGCACGGCCAGTCGAGCGCAGCTCTTGCAGCGCGCGTCGGACTTCGACGCGCACCATGTGGCGCCGCCAGGCAGGATCGCCGTGGATGTTCCGCTGGGGACGGACCTGCTTGAACGCGGCCTCGGCGAGCGCCTCGATGGTGGCGTCATCGAGCGCCGTCCCGAGGCCCGACTCGAAGCCTTTGAGCACGCGCGGCTTCGGCAGGACCGCGCCGACACACGCTGAGAGCGCCGTCACGAGGGGGCCGTCGAACGCCGCCGCGATGGCGACGCCGACCTGCGGAAAGTCTACGGCCTCCCGTGTGCGCACCTTGCGGTAGACGCTGCGGTGGCCGGGAGGCTGAGGGGGCACGATGATCGCGGTGATCAGGGCGTGGGCGGGCAGGGAATGCGCTTCCTCGAAGCGTCCATCCTGCGCGTACAGGTCTTCGAGAGGGATCTCGCGCTGCGCCCCGTCATCGACCGCGAGCCGGGCGCCGAGCACGACGAGGGCGGGCACGGTGTCCGACGACTGCGCGGCGACGCACGTGGCCTTGCTGCCGACCACGTGGCACCAGGTACCCTCCTTCTTCAGGCAGAAACCGAGCGCGGACCGCCAGTGGTGTGTCTGGTTGTAGAACAGGCAGCGCGTGTCGAGCATGACGTTGCCGCCCAACGTGCCCATGTTGCGGTGCTGCGGCCCTGCGACGAGCCCAGCGGCCATCGCCAGCGCGGGTGCGGCGAGGCGCACGGCGGTGGAGTCCGCGACCATCTGAAGCGGGGTGCCGGCGCCGATGCGCAGCGTGCCGTCGTCGGAGCGTTCGATTCCAACGAAGCCCTGGACGGCAGCCAGGCTGACGAGGTGCTTCGGGGCGTGCAGATGGTGCTTCAGGTTTGGGAGAAGGTCGGTTCCCCCGGCGATGTACATCGCGTCAGGGAGGGACGAACGCAACGAAAGCGCCTCAGCGACCGACTGCGGTTTGTGGACCTCGAACTCGGGCATCCTCAGCACGTCCACCCCCGGCTCCCGGGCATTAACCGGGGACGATGTGGTATGCTTTCTGCGCGCACCCTCAGCGCAGGGAGGTTCCTGATGCCCGCCCAGACCCGCTCGACCCCGTCCACGACGACGTCCGCACCGACCCCCGAGACGTCGTCGGCAACCACGGGACCGTCCACCTCCGATCCCCAGAACACCGTCGGCAACGCCGCGGTTTCGGCCGCCACGGTCGGCGCCGCAGCCCCGCCTGCCACGCCTGCGTGGTCGAAGAGCGAGATTACGGCGGTCCAGACGGAGCTCAAGACGCTCGGGCTCTACACGCTCACGGTCGATGGCATCTTTGGGAAGGGATCGCGCGCTGGCCTCGACAAGGCATTTGGCGACTCGTCGTGGGCGTCGATGGCGGCCGGTGCCGTGGTGGCCAAGCTCAAGCAGCAGGGCGGCGCCGCTCAGCCAGGCGGCGGAGGGACACCCCCAGCACCCGCGACAGACGCACCTCCCTGGAGCAAGGCGGAGCTGATCAGCGTCCAGCAGGAGCTCGCGCGCCTCGGACTGTACCGGTCCACGGTCGACGGGATCTTCGGCTCGGGCAGCCGGTCGGCGCTCGTCGAGGCGTTCGGCAGCGACGAATGGACAAAGCTCTCGGCGGCGGCCGTCGTCACGCGGTTGAAGGCCGCCGCTACGCCCACCGGCGATGACGCCAAGAAGAAGTACCGCTACGGCGAGATGTGCAAGGACGGCCTGCTCGATCTGACGCTCGGCGTCGGGTTTGACGAGGGTGGTTCCCACTACGCGATCATCGACGCGTTCCAGGAAGCGCTCGAGGGGCGCGGGTTCACCATGGACGCCGGCGCCGCGGCCGCCATGTACAAGGCCGCCGGAAGGGCCGTCGGCAACGCGAAGTTCGGCAAGTACTTCGTCAAGACGGACGCGCTCACCTACAAGCCGCCCGCAGGCCCTGCGCGCAAGGTCAACGCGGTCGTGCGTATGGTCGACAACGGCGAAGGCACCAAGGGAAAGGAAGCCAAAGAGGGCTTCGAGGAAGGCCTGACCGAGTCGGATGGCGTCTACTACGGTGGGCACGGGCGTTATGGCTCGGGGCCCGACTTCGACCAGAACATGACGTTCGACCTGATGGACAACGCCGGAAAGATCACCCAGCACCTCGACGACTACGAGAAGCTCGAGCACCTCCTGAAGGAGGAGGGCAAGGCCGCCGGGCGCAGCGAATGGGCACAGTTCGAGTATCGGCTCTCCAAGAAGACGCTGACCGTGAACGGCACGAACGAGGGCAACGTCTTCCTGAACGAGGCGAGCAAACACGGCGCCGAATTCGGCGGACGGCTGATGTACTGGAACCTGCTGCGCAGCGGCAGCGGAGCCAAGCTCGAGACCGGTGCCGAAGGCGGGATCGCGAAGGGCCACGCCGAGAACCCGAACCACAAGTACACGCTCGCGGTGTTCAACGGCTGCCGCACGCAGGACTACGTGAAGTCGCTCAAGGGCACGCCAGGTATGGACTCGAAGAACGCCGACCTTGTGGCGAGCACGCGCACCTTGTACTGGTCGGACATGGCGAACACGATGTCCGCGTGGCTCGACGGCATCCTCGCGCAGCAGTCCGCCGAGTCGGTCGTGAAGGCGATGGACGATCAGCAGGTCACCGAGCGGCCCGCGGGCGCAGCCGGCAAGGGCTTCGCCAATTTCTAGAGCGACCGTCGGGTTCTTCGGCGTGCGCCCGATGGCGCTCGCGGTCGCTGGCGTTATCGTGGCGTTGTGCACTGCTGACGTTGCCTTGGGGGATCCGCCTGTGGACGATGCAATCGCGAAGCTCTCCTCCCCGTCGACGTGGTGCGATGGCGCCAAGGCGCTCGCAAAGCGCGGCGATCCCGCGGCGCTTACGCCGCTCGTCAAGGCGTACCGGGCCCCGCACGAGACCTCGAAGGTGTGCCTGTTGGACGCCATGGAGGCGCTCGGCGCGGCGACGCACGCGGCGCAGATCTACACTGCAGATCCGAAGACGGGCCTCGACCTGATGCGCCTGTTTCCGGCCGATTCGCACCTGCCGATCCTCGCTGCGGCTGTCGAATCGGAGGACGCCCAGACGCGCTTCATCGCGATCCGCGCGCTCACCTCACAGATTCAGAACCCGGCGTGGATCGCGGGCTGCATCCCGCTGCTCCAGTCGCCCCGTGTAGACGTGCGCAAGGCGGTGATCGAGGTGCTCGGGCGCCGCGATGAGCCAGACATCGTGGCGGCGCTGAAGGCCCAGAGTAAGGTCGAGGCAGACGCCGCGTTGAAGTCGCAACTCGAACTGATCGTCGGACCTTAGGGGGCACATTGGACCAGGCTGCTGAACGCGTAAACGTACCCTCCATCCTGTTGCGCGTGCTGGGGGTGCTGTTCGCACTCATGGCGCTCGTCGGCATGTTCTGGCAGTGCCTGAACCCGGTGATTCAGATCCTGTCCGCGGCCTTGCAGGCGGGCACTGCGCCGGACGAGGACGCCATGATGGCGGCCATCATGGCGGGAATTTTCGGCAGCACCCTGTCGATCGTCATGGCCGTCGTGCAGATCGTGATCGGGTTCGTCGGACTCATCGCCGGCATCGTGTCCTTCATCGCAGGTGGGCGCCTGGCCGAGTTCCGCAGCCGCAGCATGGTGCAGGCCGGCGCGGTGTTGATCGCCGTTCAGCCCGTGATCTGGCTGCTCACCTCGTGCTGCACGTCCAGCTGCGGCATCTGCGGGTTCTTCGTGTGGATCCCGTTCTCGGTGCTCGGCATCGTGACGGCGGTGATGACGTTCGGCGCGCTCGGTGACCCCGACGTTGACGCGGCGTTCGCCAAGAACGACAACGAGGTCTGAAACAACGCGAGGGGAGGGGGCGTACGGAACCCATGTCCGACACACCCTGGCCTTCCCTCGGAGACTTCGCAGCCACCCGCAAGGACCGCGTCGAGGCGCGGCCTGCGTGGGTGCACCCCGTCGAGCCGCCGCTCGCGTTCATCGCGGAGTCGCGCGAGGTCGAGGATCTGCTCGACACGGTCGTGGCTCTGCAGCGCGCCGAGTGGCTTCAGGACGGGGTGTGGCTCGGTCCGCGCTCCATGGCGGACGCCTGGCGCGATCTTGTGTTCGCGGCGCGGACGCTGGACGTGCCGCTCCCGCCGGCCGTCGTCTCTGCAGCGTCGTCGCGTAACCAGGGCGCGTTTGGCACGGACGGCCGCGCGTTCCTTCACCTGTCGAGTTTTTTCCTGGCGGACGCGCCGGAGGCCGAGCGGCGCTTCGTGATCGGGCAGGTGATGGGCGCGGTGGCGGCTCACCACGTCACCTGGGCCACGCTGCGCGCGCTGCTGGTCGACCAGGGCGGGCTGCGCGCGGTGGCAAGTCGCGCGTTGGGGCCCGCGCTGGAGATCGTGCTCGCGCCCGTCTCGCTCGGGGCGCGGCTGTGGCTGAACGGCTGGCACCGCGCCGCCGAGATCACGTCCGATCGTGCGGGCCTCGTGGTCTGTGGCGACCTGCAGGCCGCGAAGCGCGCGATGTTGCGGCAGGCGCTCGGGGTGAGGCCCAAGGTCGACCCGGACGAGTACCTCGCTCAGGTCGACGCGATGCGCGACGACGACGACCCCGGTCGGTTCGCGGAGGCGCTGGAAGACCGCCCGTGGACGTGGAAGCGCATGCGCGCGCTCGAGCTGTTCGCGCGCTCGGAGGTGTGGACGGCGACGGGGCACATAGCGATCGGCGCGCCGCTGTTGTCCGCTGGCGAGCTTCGCATCGCGACGGATGGGCTGCTGCGGGTGGGCCGATGAGCGACCTCCTTCACGCGCTCGGCAAGGCGGACCCGGTCGCTGCGTCGGTGTGGACGGACGCGCTCGCGTACCTGCGCGGTCCCACCCGGGTGGCGATCCTTGGACTGGACGCGGGCGTCGTTCAGCGCGCGGCGCGGCGCGCGGCAGAGGCGCAGCCGACGATGGACTTCGTCAGCGTCGTGTTGCCGCCTGAGGAGCAGATCGTCGCCGACCCGCGCTGGTTGCGGTGCCACGCGATGGTGTGGGTGACGGGCCCGCCGTCGCCGCTGGGCGCCCAGGATCGCGCGGCCATGGCCGCCGTAGCGGCTCAGGGAGCTCCCGCCGAACACGCGGTGTGGCTCGTGGACCTCGACCTGCTCGCGCGTATCTCGGACGCGCCGGAAGCCGAGGCCGCGACGGTGCGCGCGAGGGTGGCGGCCGCCACGGACTGGCCGGTGATCGAGGACATCGGGCCGTGGTTGATCGAGCGCTCGACGCCGGACCGGCGCGCGCGGGAGCAGCAGGTCGCCGCGTTCCTCTGCAGCCAGGCGGCTCGCCGGGCGCGGGCCGAGGCGGAGGCCGAGACCGACGCGGCCGACGCCATCGACCGGTTGCTCGCCGAGAGCGACGCGAAGGTCGCTGTCGCGGTCGAGCGGGCGCGCCGGGACGCCGCTCGCGTGCTCGGGGCGGCGCGAAGGCACGCCGAGGCGGTGCGGACCGATTGGGACGCGTTCGTCGGTCGCTTCGTCGAATCTCTCCCGGTAGAATTCGCGGCCGTCGATGACGCCGTGCTGGACGACGCGCTCGGGCCGTGGCTCGAGCACGTCGTACAGGGCTGGCTGCGCGATCGCCTCGCGCGGTACCGCGGTGAGCTGCTGGTCGATCTCGCCGAGACGAGCGACGCGGACGCGACGGCCTGCGCGGCGATCGCGGTCCCGGCCGTGCACGCGGGCGTACGGGCCGAGCGCGACTGGGCCAGGCGGATCGGCGTCACCGCCGCGCTGGGTGGCGGGTTTGCCTTGCTGTTCTCGCCGGCCTGGCCGCTCGGCCTCGCAGCGCTGGGCGGCACGTGGTGGTGGTCGCAGGCGGCGACGAAGGTGGATCGCGCGGGACGAATGGACCAGACCGTGCGCGCGCTTCACCGCTTGCGGACGGACGTGGCGGCGCGGATCGTCGAGCAGGTGGACGCCGTCGGCCAGGCCCTCGATGCGCTGGCGGAGCGTCAGGCGGCAGCTGCGCACGATGGCGTCGCGGTGACGCGCGCGGGCCTCGTCGCCGAATCGGCCGACAGCCGTTCGCGTGCTGCGCGGGCGCACGCGCGGGCCGACGAGGTCGCGTCGGCGGCGTTGTGACCCGCGGCGACGCGGTAGGATGGCGACGATGAGCAACTACCACGACTTCGCGGTGCGACGGGGAAAGGTGGCGGACGCCGCCGAGGTGGTCGGCCACGTGCTCGCGGAGCCGTTCCCGGCGCTGGCGGATGAGCTCGTCGCGCTCGCGGATCGCACGCGGCGCGGGCGGTTCCACGTCCTGTTGCTCGGCGTGTTTTCCACGGGCAAGTCGACGCTGTTGAACGCGCTGGTCGGTGCGCCGGTGCTGCCGGCGAAGGTGAACCCGTGTACGGCGCTGCCGACGTCGCTCGAGCACGCTGAGACGCCGCGCGCGACGGTGATCCTACGCGACGGGTCGTCCGAGTCGATGGACCTCGCCTCGTTCGTCAAGCGGTACCAGCTCGACGACGTCGAAGGCCAGGGCGTCGATCGGTTCGGCGACGTCGTCCGAGCGACGGTGGGGGTGCCGCTGCCGCTGCTGCGCGACGGCGTGGTGCTGATCGACACGCCGGGTCTCGACGACGACGAGCGGCGGACGGCGCGCACGTTGGCCGCGATTCCGCAGGCGGACGCTGTGATCGTGGTGCTGAACGCGGCGCGGTTCCTCGGTGACCTCGAGCGGCGCATCCTGCGCTACCACGTCCTCCCGCACGGGCTCGTGAACCTGTTCTTCCCCGTCACCATGGCCGATTTGCTGCCTGCGCTCGCCACGGACGAGGTGCGCGCCCGCGCCGACATCGTCGATCGGGGGCGGAGCGTGCTCGGGCCGCTGTGCACGGTGGACGGCGCAGATCGCTTCGCAGAGCGGTTCTTCCTGCTCGACGCGCGGTCGGCGTTGCGCGCCCGGTACGACCGTGACCGCGACGCCCCGCGCGCGCCGATCGACGATGCGGCGCTCGCGACGTCTGGCGTGCCTGCGTTCGAGGCGGCCCTCGAGCGGTTCCTCGTCGAGGAGCGCGGCGCCGCGCAGGTGCGCCACGTGATCGGGTCGCTGCAGCGGGCGCGGGCCGAGGTGGACCTTGCCGCGTCGCTCGATCGCGCGTCGGCGTCGGCCACGGCGGACGAGCTTCGAAAGCGGCAGGCCGACCTGCAGCCGCGGTTCCTCGAGCTCGAAGCGATCGCGAGGCGCGTGGAGCGCACGGTGGACGCGTTCGTCGCGCGCCAGGAGGAGGCCGTCGTGCGCGAGCTGCGCGGGTTCCTCGCTGTCGCTGAGATCGAGGTGCCGGACGCGGTAGCGCGGTTCGACCTCGGCGCGATGGCCGCCGTCGACCTGCTCACGGAGCGCGGGCGCAAGCGGCTCGAGGCGCGGCTTCGGGACGCCCTCGACGCGTGGCTCGCCGAGCGGCTCGCGAAGTTCCAGGTCGCGGAGGGGGTGCGCTGGAAGAAGGCGATCGAGTCGTTGCGCGAGGAGGTCGCTTCGGACGCAGCGCGCTTTGACGCCGAGGTCGCCGACATCGTCGCCGACTTCTCAGGCGTGCTGCACCCGCCGCGTCCGGACGTGGGCGGCCCCCAGGTCAACGCGACTGAGCGTTGGTTCGCGGTGGCGGTCGGCGCGCTGCTGCTTTCGCCCGGCACGATCGCCGCCGGGTACACCGAAGGGTATGGTGGCGCGCTGAAGGGCGCGGCGGGGCGCATCGGCGCGAGGCTTGCGATCGTCGCGTTTGGCGCGCTGCTCGGTCCGGTCGGCTGGGTGGGGCTGCTGCTGTATGCGGTGAGCGACGCCGTGTTGCTCGTGGTCACCGGAGGTGGCGCCGTGCGTCGCGTGCGCGAACAGGTGGCCGAAAAGATGCGCGGGAAGCTCGTCGGTGAGGTGGACGCGCGCAAGGACGCGATCGTCGAGGCGGTGCGCGAGGCCCTCGCGCCGTTGAAGTCTGCGGTGATCGGCGCCGCGCGGTCCGAGGCCGACGCGCTGCGGGAGCGGATCGAGCGCACCATCACCGAGCGCGAACGGACCACGCTCGACGCGGCTGCGCGCGACGCGGTGTGGTCGCGCAGGCTCGCGGACGTGGACGCGGCCATGGCGCTGGTGGGCGAATGATGCCCGACACGGCGGCGGTGAGGGCTGCGGCGGAGGCGCTCGCGGCCGTTTGCGCGGACAACCCGCTCGATGTCCTGCTCGTCCGGTGGTCGCGTACGCGCTGGCGCGTCGTGGTCGTCGGCCGGATCGGCGTCGGCAAGACGACGCTCGTGAACCGGCTCGTCGGCTCGGACGTTGGCGCGGTGGGGCTCGGCGGGGTGACGCAGGAGCCCGCGGTCTACCGCGTCGGCGAGATCGAGGTCGCCGATACCCCGGGACTCGACGACCCCGACGTCGCGGCGAGCGAGCTGTCGCCGCTCGTCGCCGACGCGGACGCGGTGATCTGGGTCGTAGACGGGCTGATGCCCGCGGGCGCTTTGGAGCGGCAGATCCTCGGGGCGGCCGAGGCGCTGCTGCACGTCGTGGTGTCGCGGCTTGATCTCGTCGAGGAGGCCGATCGGTCGCACGTGTTGGAGCGCGTATGCGCGTTGGTGCACGCGCCCGTGCGCGCTGGAGACCTCCGCGCGCTCGACCTCGATGGCCTGCTCACCGTCCCGAGCCGGTCCTCGCCGCGCCGTCGTCGGGCGCTCGCCGAGGCCGTCGTCGCCGCGCAGACCGAGCTCGACGCCCTGCCTCCCGTGCCGTCCAGGTCGCAGCTCGCGGAGTCGGCCCGGGCCGCGTGGCGTCGGGAGGTCCGCGAGACGGAGGAGCTCGTCGCGGAGGAGCTCGCGCGCGGCCTCGTCGAGCAGAAGGACCAGGCGCTGCGTCGGCTGCGGCTGTTGGCGCCGTACGCGATCACGCGCTTTCTTGCGAACTGGTCGCACCTGGTTCCCGGTGTGCAACCCCCGCAGATGCCGTTGCCCGCGGTGGCGCCGCCCGTGACCCCGCTCGCCGCCGCCGTGATGGGAGGCGTCGACGGCGCCTACCGGGCGGTGCGCGCGGCAGCCGGGAGCTGGCTGTTGGAGGGCGACGTCGTATTGGGCGAGCACCTCGCCACCGTCGAGGTCCCCGATCGGGAGTCGCCGAGGCGCACGGCGAGGGTGCTGCTCGAAGCGCTCGTGCGCGGGGCTGCGCCGGAATCGGAAAAGCATTAGGCTGGCGCTTCGCCCGGGGTCCCGATGCGTCTGTCTGCCGTGTTCAACGCCCTCCTGTTCGCCTCCGCGTTTGTCGCTGCGCCCGCGCTGGCCGGGGACGACGACGACTGGCTGGAAGACGACAAGAAAGACGACGGCAAGGCGCCGCCCGCGCCGAAGGCCGACGACGAGGACTCCAAGGAGGAAGACGAGAGCGCCCTCGACAAGGTCACCGGCGGCGGTGAGACCGGCGAAGACCTGCTCGGCGGCGAAGAAGAGGCCGGTCAGGGCGGTCCTGGGCAGGACACCGAGGCGATCTACCGCGCGTTCGTCGAGAAGATGAAGGCCGAGCCGGCAGATGAGGAATTGCAGGGCTGGGAAGCGTACCTTGTGAAGTATCCGAAGTCGCTGTTCAAGGATCGCATCACCAAGCACATGGAGGACCTCGAGGACTCGCTGTACGGCACGGGCGGTCCCACGGGCCCCGAAGGCGACGCGAAGGACGAGGAGATCGACCTCGCTGTGCCGCTTCAGTTGGACCCGGTCAACCCGCGCCGAATGCTGCAGGCGGGCTTCGAGTGGGGTCTTCCCGACTACATCAACCTGTACGGCGACTACACGCACCCGATCCGCCGCGATCTTGCAGCGCACATCGGCATCCGGCATCGGTATACGGGCTGGCGGGTCGAGACCGGCGCGCGGTGGGCGTTCGTGAAGTCGACGCGCACCCAGACAGTGTGCTCGTTGCTGGTCGATTTTCAGATCAACACGAGCCCCGTCGCCTACCCGGTCCTTCGTCCGATTCTGGCTGCTGGAAAGAAGTTCGGTCGGCTCGACCTCATCGCTGAAGCGGGCGTCGAAGTCGACACGCGCGGCAAGGCGGGTGTGCGCCCGATCGGCGGCATCAACGCCACGATCGCCGCGAACGACACGGTGAAGATCTTCCTCGAAGGCAACACCTACCAGCAGTGGCTGGACTCGCCGAAGGGCACGCTCGGATACCGCTTTGAGGTGGCGACGTTTGGTCTCAAGTTCCTCCCGGCGGGAGAGGGGCTCGATCGCGGCGACCTCGAGGTGAACATCGGCGCGACGGTGCCTGTGTCCACGCAGTTCTGGATGTTCCACTACGGCTCGATCATGGGCCAGGTGACGTACTTCCTGTAGGGCGTCGTCATGGCCAGGCCAAAGACGATCTTCGTCTGCACCGGGTGTGGAGCGCGCTCCCCTCGCGCCGACGGCCGCTGCCTCCGGTGTGGGGCGTGGGATTCCCTCGCTCCTCAGGTGGAGGATACGGGCCGTGGGCGCGTGGGGGTCGACGATCAGTCCCAGCCCATGCCGATCGGCGAGGTTCCGCTCGGCGGCGGCGGCGAAGTGCGCGTCACGAGCGGCATCGGCGAGTTCGATCGCGTGCTTGGCGGCGGGATGGTCGCGGGCAGCGCGGTGCTGCTCGGCGGCGACCCCGGCGTCGGAAAATCGACGTTGGTGCTGATGGCGTGTGAGCGGTACGCCCAGCGCGGCCCCGCCGTGTTGTACGCGACGGGGGAGGAGTCCGCGGCGCAGGTGCGGCTGCGCGCCGAGCGCCTCGGCGTCACGTCGCCGTCGCTGTATGTGCTCGCCCAGACGGACTTCCTGGTGATCGAGGAGGCGGTCCTCAAGCTTCGTCCCGCGGTGTTGATCCTCGACTCCGTGCAGACGCTGCACGTGCCGTCGGTCGACGGGATCCCGGGCTCGGTCTCGCAGGTGCGTGAGGTCGCCCATCGCGCCGTGTTGCTCGCGAAGCGGTCGGGGACGGCGGTGGTGCTCGTGGGCCACGTCACCAAGTCGGGCGACATCGCGGGGCCGAAGCTGCTCGAGCACCTGGTGGACACGGTGCTTCACTTCGAAGGAGACGGTCGGACGTCCCTTCGAATCTTGCGTTCGGTGAAGAACCGCTTCGGACCGGCCGGCGAGCTTGGCATGTTCGAGATGGTCGAAGACGGCCTCGTCGAGGTGCCTGACGCGTCGGCGCGGTTGCTCGCGGAGCGCGTCGCCGACGCGCCGGGGACCGCCGTGGTGGCGTGCATCGAGGGCAGTCGTCCGCTGCTCGCCGAGGTGCAGGCGCTGGTCGGGCGTCCGACCGCGGCGATTCCGGGTCGCACGTGTGTTGGCGTGGACCGCACGCGCGTGCTGATGCTGGTGGCCGTGCTCGAAAAAGCGGGGGTGCCCCTGTACGACCGCGATGTGTTCGTAAACGCAGCCGGCGGCGTGCGCCTGTTCGAACCCGCCGCCGACCTCGCGATCGCGGTGGCCCTGTCGTCGTCCCTGCACGACCGCGCGCTCCGGTCCGACACGCTCGTGTTCGGAGAGGTTGGCCTCGTCGGCGAGGTGCGGGCCGTGGCTCACCCCGGCCAGCGGGTGCGGGAGGCCGTCCGGCACGGGTTCCGACGCATCGTCGCGCCCGCCTCCGTCGCGCGAGACGCGGTGCCTGGCGTGACCCTGATCGGCGTCCGTACCTTGCGTGAGGCCCTCGAGGCCTGCGGGTGACGTCCGCGTCGCCGTAGGGTATGCCGTAGCTGGAGTGATGAATGCACGGTGACGCGCCCGTGTTTCGCGGATGCCCGAAGTGTGGTGGCTCGCTCGCGGCGGAGAACCTCCGCGGCGCTCGCGCGCTCGGCTGCCTTCACTGCGACGCGGTGATCATGACCCGCGCCGACCTCGCGGCGATGTTGGAAGGTGACGCCGTCACGGAGGAGGCGGTCACCGAGAGCGGCCCCTACGCGCTCATCGACACGCCGACGCCGGGGCCTGCACGCACCGCTCAGCCGCAAGCCCGCCGAGGGGGCGTTCATTGGGCGATCGCGGTCTCCATCGCGCTGTTCACCGCAGCCGGCGGGCTCGTCGCGGGCGCTGGCGTCGTGCTCATCGCGACGAGGGTGGGGGCCCTGGCGGACCCCACGCCGGCCCCTGATCTGCCGGTGTTGCCGGTGGCTATCGCTGCGACGCCGGACGAACCGTTGGACGCCGGGATCGAGACGGCGCCCCCCGCGGACGTCGCGGTCGCGACCGACCCGGTGGCCCTGACGGACCCGTCCCCGCCGGTGGTCGAACCGCCGGTCGATGTCGCGCCGGTGGAGGTGGCGCCGGTGGTGGCTGCCGTGGTCGCGCCTCCGGTCAAGAAGAAGAGCCCGTTGGACCGGGGCTGGAAGTCCGTCGACAACGGCGACCTGTTCACCGCGAAGGACCTGTTCGAGGAGGCCTACCTCGCGGATCCGAGCAACGGCGAAGCCGCGTACGCCCTTGGGTACGCGTTGTACAACCTCGGCAAGGGCGCGGAAGCCAAGGTGTACCTGTGCAAGGCGATTCACCTGCCGGTCTCGGTGGACACGTCCCGTGAGGTCAACGGGCTGTTGACGCAGATCGGGACGCCCTGTCCATAGGGCCCCGCTGGCACGGCGGATGCTGTAAACCATTTTGAGGAGGTTCCCATGTCCAAAGACGCACATCGGCCGAGCGAGGCCTCAAATGCTCTCGAGGCGGCCACGATGATCGTCGCGCTGCCCGGGTCGGCGGCGTTGGCGGCGGTGTTGATCACGTGCGCCATGAATCCCGGCGCGGCGGGTGCCGGGGCGATCGCGGTCGTGGTGTACGGTCTGATGCTCGTCGCGTTGTTGGCTGTACGAACGGCCGTCTAGGCGGCCGCGCGTTTTTTTGGCTGTTGTGGGTCAAACGGACCATGGACGGGCGGCCGCAAGGTACGATGTGTTGATCCGTAGCGGGGGGAGATCTCAGTGCCGAACGTCGTGATCGTGGGCATCCAGTGGGGCGATGAAGGGAAAGGGAAGGTCGTCGACGTCCTCACGCCGGGCATGGCCGCCGTGGTCCGCTTTCAGGGCGGAAACAACGCAGGGCACACGCTCGTCGTCAACGGCGAGAAGGTCATCCTGCACCTCGTCCCGTCCGGGATCCTGCGTGACAACTGCATGAGCGTGGTTGGCAACGGCGTCGTGGTGGATCCGCGCGTGTTGTTGTCGGAGCTTGACGGGCTGCGCGAGCGCGGCGTGGACGTGGGTCCGAAGAAGCTGATGATCAGCACCCGAGCTCACGTCATCCTGCCGTACCACGACGTGCTCGATCGCCTGCGTGAGTCCCATGCGGGCCTCGGAAAGATCGGTACGACGGGCCGCGGCATCGGGCCTGCGTACGAAGACAAGGCGGCGCGCCGGGGCGTGCGCATGAGCGATCTCCTCGATCCCGCGCGGCTTCGCGCGCTCCTCTCGGACTACATCGGCCCGAAGAATCGAATCATCCACGAGTGGTACAAGGGCGATCCCGTCGATCTGGACGACGTCCTCAACGAGTACCTCGACCTCGGCGAGCGGCTTCGGCCCAACATCGGCGACACCGTCGCGCTGATCCATGGCATGCAGGATCGCGGAGAGAGCATCCTGTTCGAGGGCGCGCAGGGCACGTTCCTGGACGTCGATCACGGCACGTATCCGTACGTCACGTCGTCGAACACCGTGGCAGGCGCGGCTTGCGCCGGATCGGGCGTGGGGCCGACCGCGATCCAGGAGGTCATCGGCATCGCGAAGGCCTACTGCACCCGCGTCGGCAGCGGGCCGTTCCCCACGGAAGTGCACGGCGTCACCGGGGACTCGCTGCGCGAGATCGGCCGGGAGTACGGCAGCACCACGGGGCGTCCGCGTCGCTGCGGCTGGTTCGACGGCCCTGCCGCGCACTATGCGGCGCGGATGAACGGCCTCACGCGCGTCGCGTTGATGAAGCTCGACGTGCTCACCGGGCTGAACGCGATCCCCGTGTGCGTCGGGTACGAAGGTCACAAGGGCATGCCGGAAGCGATGGACCACCTCGTGCCCGAGTACGAGATGCTGCCGGGCTGGTCCGAAGACATCCGCGGAATGACGTCGTTTGCGGACCTTCCTGCGAACGCGCGTGCCTACGTGCAGCGGTTGGAGAAGCTGATCGGGGTGCCGATCGATCTGGTGAGTACGGGGCCGGAGCGCGAGGCGACGATCGCGGGCGGGTTCTTCGCTCGCTCGTAGGACTCCGGGGGCGCACATTGGGGTGCGGGCGCCAATTTCTCGCAGAGAGGCGGAGATTGCGCAGAGTTCGCAGAGAGGTCGATCCTCTGCGAAATCTGCCCATTCTCCTGCGCCTCTGCGAGAAATGGTCCCGTGTGGAGAGTGGAAACCCCGACGGAGAGGGCTTTCTAGGTGGCGTGAAGGGCCCACTCGGGGCCCGCCCCAATGGGGCGTGGGTCCTGGGCGGACCGCGGTGTGGAGCGGGGCGAAGCCGAGCGGGAATCAAAGGCTCTAGGCGTAGCCACGCGCCTGGAGTTCGAACAGCTGGGCGTAGCGCTCGCCGCGGGCGACGAGGGAGTCGTGCGTACCTTCCTCCCGGATCTCGCCGCCCTCGATGACGACGATGCGATCGGCCATGCGGACGGTGGGGAAGCGGTGGCTGATGACGAAGGTCGTGCGGCCCTTGGAGAGCTCGCGGAACCGCTCGAACACGGCGTGTTCGGCCTCGGCGTCGAGGGCGGCGGTGGGCTCGTCGAGCACGAGGATGTCGGCCTCCTCGCGCATGTAGGCGCGCCCGAGGGCCACCTTCTGCCACTGGCCGCCGGAGAGCTCGACGCCCTCGCGGAACCAGCGGCCGAGCGTCGTGTTGGCGCCGTCCTTCAGTCCGGCGATGACGCCGTCTGCACCGGCCTTCTCGGCGGCACGGCCGATGCGGGGGGCGTCGGTGAGGTGGTCGACGCTGCCGACGCCGACGTTCTCGCTGGCGGGCAGGTGGTACCGGTTGAAGTCCTGGAAGATGACGCCGATCCGCTTGCGGAGCGCTTCGGGGTCCCAGGAATTCAGGTCGCGGCCGTCGAGCAGGATCCGGCCTTCGGTGGGATCGTAAAGGCGTGACAGGAGCTTGATGAACGTGGTCTTGCCGGCGCCGTTGTGGCCGACGAGGGCGACGCTCTGGCCGGCCGGGACGAACAAATCGACGTGCCGAAGCGCCCACTTTTCGGCGCCCGGGTAGCGAAACCCGACGTCTTCGAACCGGATGCCGCGCTCGTCGGGCGCGGAGGGCACCGCTGAGGTGCGCGGCGCCGTTGCGATCGCGAGGTAGCCGAACAGGTTCGACATGTACAGGTTGTCTTCGTAGATGCCGCCGATCGCGGCCAACACGCTCTGAAACGACTGCTGCCCCTGGCGAAGCGCCACGATGTAGAACGTGAGGTCGCCGACGGTCATGTGGCTGCGCGCGGCCTCAGCGGCCATCCACGCGGCGCACGCGTAGAACGCGCCGGTGCCGAGGAGCGACAAGGCGAACGCGGAGCCCGTTCGGCGCGTGGCGAGCGCGCGGTCTTCGCGAAAGAATCGCTCAGCGAGGTCCTTGTAGCGGCCGAGGAACAGGTCCCCGAGGCCGAACAACATCACCTCCTTGGCGTGCGTGTCGGTGCCGAGCACGTACTCGAGGTAGGCGAGCTTGCGCGTCTCGGGCGCGCGCCAGTTGCGAAGCCGGAACGCGGCCTTTCCGAACTGCATCTCGACGAGGGCGGCGGGGATCGCGGCCAACAGGAGGCCCGCGACGGCGAGGGGGTGGAAGCGCAACAGCGCGGTGCCGTAGCCGACGAACGCGACGACGCTCTGGAGCAGACCGAACGACGCGGTGACGACGCCGAGCGGGCGGCTCGAGGCCTCGCGGCGGGCGCGGGTGAGCTGATCGTAGAACTCGCTGTCTTCGAAGTGCCGAAGATCGAGGGTGCGGGCTTTGGCGAGGATGGCGACGTTCGTGTCCACCGACATGCGCAGGCCGAGGATCTGCCACAGCAGCGCGTTGGCGCGGCTCGTAGCGGCCAGCAGGATGATCAACACGAGCTCGAGGAGGATGCGGCGGACGGCCAGGTCGACGTCGTGGGCGACGACGGCGTCGATCACGAGCTTTCCGACCCACGCTAGGCCGATCGGCAGGGCGGCGGCGACGACAGCGAACGCCACGAGCGCGCCGGTCATGGCCGGGGATGATTTCCACGCCATGCCGAGGGTGCGGGGGACGTGGTTGAAGCCCGACATCAGGGCGCGAATTCTTTGCATCGGCAGAGGGTAGGCACGCGGACGGGCACGACCACCCGCGGAGTGCGTTGACGGGCTGGGCGGGCGCGTTAGAACAGTGGAGGTCGGTTTCCGGGGCCGCTAGCTCAGTTGGCAGAGCACCGGCCTTTTAAGCCGAGGGTCACTGGTTCGAGTCCAGTGCGGCCCACTCTCTTGAAATCGCCGCGCTTCATTTTGACCCCATCGTCTAGAGGTCCAGGACTCCGGGTTTTCATCTCGGCAACACGGGTTCGATTCCCGTTGGGGTCATTTTAAGCGTTCGAGCGGTGTTTTGAGTGAGTCAGGTGGTCGCGGTTTCGCACCGTTTCGCACCGTTTTTGGTACGCCATTGGTAC
>CANNIZ010000037.1 GCA_947505245.1 Pseudomonadota bacterium
GCCGTGGCGTTCGTCCTGCAAGAGTCCCGCCCGGCCGATACCTCCCTGGTCCATCCGGGGAGGATCGGCCCGCCTAGCCGATTCACGCCGCATGCGCGGGATCACGGGCGACGAAACATCGATTCGATGGATCCGCAACCCGTGGGATCATCCGGCCGACTTTGACCACGCGGGGGCCGAATTTCGGACAAAGTCGGGCACTTCGGGGGTCATCCGGCCGAGTTTGTCCACGCGGAGCCAGGAATTCGGACAAAGTCGACGAAATGAATTCGTACCCCGGGGACTTTGTCCGAGCGGCACGCGCCGCCGCGGTTGACGGACCCCGAACACCAGAGACGACGACGGGCGAGGCGACGGGAGCGTGCCCGCAGGGCAGTCCCCGCAGGTGACGGCGCAGCCGGCGCCGAGGAGACCGAGCGCGAGCGAGCGCGGGAGGCGCCGACCCGAGGCGAAGCCGAGGGGCGCCCCCTTAGACGCGAACGAACCAGGACGCGTACAGGAACCCGAGCCAGCCGGCGGCAAAGACCGCGACGAGCGCGGGATGCGGCCGGTTCCAGGCGGGGTCGCGGCGAAGGACGCGCACGGCCGCGAGGGCGCCGGTGCCGACGAGAGCGACGAACAGCAGGCTGGCGGCGGGGTTGTAGCCAAAGGCCGTGAGCAGGTGGCCGCGCGCGAGGTGGACGAACGCGCGCGTGGCGCCGCACAGCGGGCAGGGCAGGCCGGTGCGGGCGCGGTAGCCGCACATCATCGGCACCGGCACGCCGAACAACGCGACCGCGTCGCCGTCGGGTGCCAGGACCGCGGAGACGGTGTACACGACGGCGCCGAGGAGCAGCTCAGCGACGACGCGCGTCCACGGCGACATCAGCGCGAGGCCGAGCGCGTCGAGGCGGGCTTCGAGTCGCGCGAGCGCGCTCACCCGTCGTCCTCGACCCCGAAGTCGGGGTTCATCGCGGTGACGCCGGCCCAGATCGCGAGCGGCGTGCAGATCACCAGCGGAATCAGCGAGCCCGCGCTGCCGCCGAGGAACCCGACGACGCACATGCCGCAGGTGCCGATGTTGCACATCGAAAGGCCGTTGGCGAGCAGCCCAGCGATAGGACCTCCGACGGCGAGCAGCGCGGCGAGGTAGACGAGGCCCTTCGAGTGGCCGCCGATCAGGCGCACACCCCCGAACACGACGAGCAGGCTCGACAGCCCGATCGCGAGGTAAACGACGAGCTGCACGGCGGGTGCGATGGCCGAGATGACCCCGATGATCACCGTGGCGGGCTCGGTCTTGGCGTCGGTCATGCCCGTCGCGGCGGCGATCTGGCTCACCGCGATGAGCCCGCCGCCCATCAGGCCAACCGCGGTCCACAGGCCGTACACCACGGCGTAAAGCAGGTTGACGATGCCCGCGATCACGAGTCCTACGCCGGGGTAGGTCGTATTCAGGCGCTGGGACATCGCTCCTCCGCGCGCCCATGTAACGGGTTCAGGCGAGGAGCTCGTCCAGCGCGCGTTTTACCGCCGCGGCGTCCGGGTACCGCGCCGCCGGATCCTTGACGAGTAGCCGCAACACGAGCTCGTCGACGGGTTCGGGAATGAACGCGCGCTTCTTGCTCGGCGCCTCCACCGGCTCGAAGCAGATCGCGCGCAGGATGGCCATGGTGCCGACGCCGGTGAAAGGCAGCTCGCCGGTGAGCATCTCGTACAACATCGCGCCGAGCGCGTACAGATCCCACCCGGGCCCGGGCTCGCCGCCCATGACCTGCTCGGGCGACATGTAGCTGTACGTGCCGATCAACATGCCGGTCTGCGTGAGCGACGTGTACTCCGTGCCGGCCGCGATGCCGAAGTCGGTCAGCTTGGGCACGCGGTCGGGCCCGGCGAGCATGACGTTGTCGCTCTTCACGTCGCGGTGGACGACGCCGATCGCGTGCACCTCTTCGAGGGCGGCGACCATGTCGCGCGCGATCACCAGCGCCGTACGCCACGGCAGCGCGCCCTCGCGGCGGATCACCTTCTTCAGGCTCTCGCCGTCGAGCAATTCGAGCGCCATGTACACCTGACCGTCGTGCTCGCCGCGGGCGAGGATGCGCACGATGTTCGGGTGCCGAAGCTGCATCAGCAAGTTGGCTTCGCGCAGGAAGCGACGCTTCGCCGACGGGTTCGTGATGAGGTGTTTGGCCATCAACTTGATCGCGCACACCCGCCCGGTGACCAGATCGCGGGCGCGGTACACGACGCCCATGCCGCCCTGCCCGAGCGTGTCGAGGATCTGGTAGCTGCCGATCGTGTCGCGGTTCTTCTCGAGCTCGATCGCGAGCGAGTGGTCCTTGCCCACCCACTCGCGGAACTGGCGCGACACGAACGCGATCTTGCCGTCCTTCTCGAACAGGCGATGATCCGCGACGAGGTCGGCCACCACGCGACGAAGCTCTTCGTCGAGGATCGGCGCGCCCTTCTCGCGCGCGTACTCACCGACGTGCTCCACGGTGGTGGGCGGGCGATCGGCGACGAGGGACAACGCGAGGCGCGAGCGCACCGGCAGCTGGCCCCAGATCGTCGCGAACAGGACGCCCACGCCGGTCGCGGCAGACGCGGCCTCGTCGATGTCCGTTACGGTGACGACGTTGCGGCGCACGCTCGCCATGCGCTCGGACAGCGCGCGGCCGACGGCCTCGACGACGCGCGGGTGACCACCCGTCTGGTCGTAGGCGCGCGCGGCGACCTCGGGAGCGACGACGAGGCGACCGTCGCTGCGGCGCTCGAGCAGCTTGCGGATCGCGGCGGCGTCGAGCGGTTCGAGCTGCAGGAGGGTGGAGATCGCGACGAGCTCGTCGGCCTGGCGCAGGCGCTCGGCGCGGTCGCCGGCGAGCGCGACACACAGCAACAGGCCCGGCGTCGACGCGACCATGTGCTTGAGGAACGGGAGCAGGTAGGTGCCGTGCACCTCGTCTTCGACGGCGGCCTGGAGGAGCCGCTCGCCGTTGTCGAGCAACAGCACGAGCGCGCCGTCGGGCATGGCCTTGCGGGCCGACAGCACCGTGCGCTCGAACGGGCGGTACGGGCTGCGCTGGTTCGTCTCGCCGCCGGTGCCGACGACGTAGGGCGTGCGCGCCTCGCTGTCTTCCACGAGCGACACGGGGCCGCCGGAGCGGCCCTCGAGGGCTACGACGATCGCCTCGTTGATCGCAGTCATCAGCACGGTGGCGCCCGTGCCAGGGGCCGCGGTGAGATCGACGTACACGACGAGATCGTTGCGACCGGGCGAGATGCAGCGCAGCAGCGACGTGGTCCCGGCCTGTGGATCGGCCCACAACAGGATGCACGCGCCCTGGATTGGCGCGCGGCTCGCCCGCTCGCTGATCGCGCGCAGGACGGCGTCCCGACCGACGAGTTCGGCGCGCGCGGCGACGGGCCCGGACGGCTCGAACCGATGTTCGGGGATTGGGCGGTACCGCAGGTAGCGCGCGCGCAGCCACGCCCGCTGCATGCGCGGCCGCTGCCACATGACCAGCGTGACGAAGGTGCCGACCCCCGCAGGCCACAGCCACCACGGCCAGGGCGTGTCGACCGTGAACTTGAGCGTCGCAGGTGTGGCGTCCGCCTGGAGCCAGCGCCCCTTCGCGACCACCTCGAGGACGTGGTCGCCATCGGCGAGATCGGTGAGCTGGAGCGACGTCGCGTTCCCGAGCGAGTTCCACGCGCCGCCGTCCAGGCGCCAGCGGTAGAAGTGGTCCTCGCGCCGCTCCGAGCGCCACGCCGTGATGCCCGCGAGCTCGACCGCGACGTCCGACGAGGTGTACGGGACCCGATCGACGGGCGCCGCCGGGGCTGTGCGCGACGCGAGCGAGACCCCTGGCCAGCCCGCCTGACCGGGCCCGGGGATCGGCAGCGACGCCGTCGTCGGCATGACGAACACGCCGGCCGTCGACTCGAGCAACGTGGAGCCCGCCGGCGCGCGGCCGGGGTCCGAGGACGAGGCCCCCGCCGCGCGGAGCGCCTGCACCCCGAGGGCGCGCGGAACCCCGAGCGCGTCGGTGAACCACGCGCGGTCGCGCGCGATGATCAACGTCTCCGGGCGCGGCGCGGCCGACGCTCCCGCCGGCCACCGGAATTGCGCGAGCCCCGAACCGCCCGTGCCCACCCAAAGGTCGCCCGAGGGATCCTCGGCGAGCGCGTAGATCTCCTGGCTCGGAAGGCCGTCAGCGACGCTCAGCATCGACCAGTCTTCGCCGTCGCTCACGACGAGGCCCTGACCCGGCACCGCGAGCAGCAGCAGGCCACCCGACGTGCGGAGCCCGCGCAACGCGGCCACCGCGGGCACACCCGGAACGGGCGTCAACGTTCCGTCGTCGTGGTAGGCGCGCACACCCGCGTCCGACGACAACAACAGCTCGGCGCCCGTGTCGAGCCAGCGCGGCTTCGCGCCGACGTTCGGGATCGACTGCGGGCCGCCGGCCGGTGGCACGCGCCAGGCCACGTTCTCGGTCGACACGAACATGGTCCCGTCGGGGCGGCCGACGATCGACACGACCGGACGCCCGCTCAGGAACGCGAACCGCGACGGCGTCGCCAGCGTCCACACGCCGTTCGCGCGCGTCGCGCACGCGAGCCCACGATCGGTGGCGAGGCAGAGGTCGTCGCCCGCGACGGCCAGCGCGGTGGGCGTAGCCCCGTCCGGCATCCCCGTGCCCGGCAGGAACGTCGTCGTCGTGTCGCCGTCGATGATGACGAGGCAGCGCATCTCGTCGGACGCTTCGGCCCACCCGTTCGGGAGCGCCACCGCGTCGATGCCCACGCCGTAACAGTGCGCGTCGTCCATCCAGTACGTCGTCTCGGCCGTGTGCGGGTCGAAGCGGACGATGCCGGACCCCGTCGCGATGCGCAGCGCGCCGTCGGCTTCGGGGAGCACGCTGTAGATCCAGCCGGACGGGAGCAGGCGGCGATCGTGTACCACCATCCACGGTTTTCCGATGCGGCCGATCTCCCCCTGCTGGTTCAGGAACCACACCGCGTCATCGTGCGCCGCGAGGCCGTAGACCTGCTCGAAGCGGTCCGACCGCTCGCGGAACACGCGGGCGACGTCGTCTTCGACGCGGGCGATGCCGCGACCGAGGCCGAACCACAACACCCCGTCCGGCGCGCGCAACATCGAACGCACGGACGGGTTGCCGGTCAAATCCTCGGGGTTGAAGCCGGGAGCCACGTGATCGTCGATCCACCGGGTGGCGCCGTCGGTGGCGAGGATCCACGGCGTGCCGTCCCCGTCGAGCACCACGCTGCGCGCGTCGTCGGGGATGTCGACCATCGCGCGGAGGACATGGTGACCGTCGTTGTCGAACACCTCCACGCCGAGGCGCGACACGAGGAAACGGCGCCCGGACGCGTCCGCCGTGACGCCGAACACCTGGCGGGGCCCCGCGTACGTAGGGTCGGTCTCCAGCTGGTCGACCCGGTCCGACCCGTGCGCGTACCGCACCGCGCCGGTCGATCCGGCCACCCAGATGTCGCCGGACGGGTCGGGCGCGACGACACCCTCGGTGTCCTTGAACGGCTTCCGCTGCCACCCTTCGGTCGAGGCGACCAGGACCGCGCCGGGCGTCCCGATCACGACGCCGTCGCGCCCAAAGAACGCGCTTCGGACCGGTGGATCACCCGGAAGGGCGATCGTCTCGAGGAACTGGCCGTCGTACCGCGACAGGGTCTGACGAACCATCCACAGTCGACGATCCGGGCCGTCGATCAGGGCGCCGCCCTGGTCGCTCAGGTCCTCGCGGAATGGAAACACGTCGATCGCGCGCTTGTACTGCGGGAGGAGGTCCGCCGCCTCGCTGCTCCGAACGCCCCACCCCGAGAGCCCCTCGTCGACCTTGGCGATCGCGACGGCGTCACCCAGGTCTTCGGCGAGGCGCGCCGCGCGTACCCAGTGATCCCGGGCGCGCTCGGGCGTGAGGCTGTGGGTGGTGAACGCCTCGGCGAGCGTGATTCGCGCGCTGAGCTCGCCAGCGCGATCGCCCGCGGCCAGGAACGCCTCCACCGCGGCGCCGAGCGTCTCGGTCGAGCGCGTCCAGTTGCCGAGCCACTGCTCGTCGTCGGCGATCGCGACCAGCACCGGCCCGCGCTCACGCAGGGGCAGCCGATCGAGCGTGGAGCGCAGCGAACTCGCGTCGGCGAGGTGGGCCGCGGCGTCGCCATCAGCGGCGTGTGCGACGCTGCACAGGGCCAACCCCACGACCGCTATCGCGCCCGAACTCCGCATCACACCCCGCCAACCGTTGCGGAGCGAGTGTACACGACGCGCCGGAGGCGCCTAGCGACGCTTCTTGTACTTGGGCGGCGGAGCGCACGCCGCGGGCTCGTCACCTTCGTCGCGAGGCGTCGCCATCGCCGCCTTCTCCGGGTACACGAGGTGCGTCTGGGCGCGGAACTGCTCGAACGTGCCGTCCTGGATGCTCGTGCGCATGCGGTCCATGAACTGGTGGAACCACGCGATGTTGTGTACGGCGGCGAGCGTCATGCCGAGGATCTCGCCCACCCGGAACAGGTGGTGCAGGTACGCGCGGCTGAACGTGCGGCACGTGTAGCAGGTGCACGACGTGTCGATCGGGTAGAAGTCGCGGCGGTAGTCGCGATCGGTGAGGCGGAGGCGGCCCGTGCTCGTGTACACGACGCCGCTGCGCGCGTGGCGCGTCTGGATCACGCAGTCGAACATGTCGATGCCGCGGGCGACACCTTCGACGAGGTCCTGCGGCCGGCCGACGCCCATGAGGTAGCGCGGGCGCTCTTCCGGCAGGTGCGGGACGGTGTAGTCGAGCACCTCGCACATCGTCTGCAGGCCTTCACCAACGGAGAGCCCGCCTACCGCGTAGCCGTCAAAGCCAATGTCGGTGATCTGGGCGGCGGAACGCTCGCGCAGGTCCTTCCAGAACCCGCCCTGGACGATGCCGAACAGGGCCTGATCTTCGCGCTGGTGGGCGGCCTTGCTGCGCTGTTCCCAACGCGCGGTGCGGTCCACGCTGGCCGTCGCGTAGTCCTTGCCCGTGCCGTAGGCGACGCACTCGTCGAACACCATCGCGATGTCCGCGCCGAGCTTCTGCTGGATGTCCATGCTGCGCTCGGGCGACAGGAACGTCTTGTTGCCGTCCACTTCGTAGGCGAACGTGACGCCCTCTTCGGTGACGGTCTTGTCGAGCGAGAACACCTGGAACCCGCCCGAGTCCGTGAGCATGGGCATGTCGACGGCCATGAACTTGTGCAGGCCGCCCGCCTTCTCGACGATCGCCTCCCCAGGCCGCTGACCGAGGTGGTAGGTGTTCGCGAGCAGGATCTGCGTGCCGGTGTCGGCCAGGTGCAGTGGCGAGACGCCTCGAACGGCGCCTTGCGTGCCGACGGGCATGTACAGCGGCGTCTTCACCTCCCCGTGCGGAAGGGTGAAGGTGGTGGCGCGGGCAGCGCCGTGTTTGGCGTCGATTCGAAACGGGAACGCGTTCATCCCGTCGGACTAACTCACCACAGCCACGCGAGGACCGCCGCGACCACGAACCCGACGACGAGGGCGGCGAACAGCTCGGCCCAGCGGCCGATTCGCGACGGCGCGACCGACGGCACATACGGGCTCGAGGTCTGCGCCGTGAGCTCGCTCGGCAAGTGGCCTTGACCGCGCCTGACCGCGGTGGGCGGTTCGTCTCCGAATTCCTCGCTACGGTCCTGCGAGGGCGCGTCATCCACGACCGTCGGCATGCCGAGCACGACCGTGGCTTCGCTCGCGAGCATCTCCCGAACCCCCCACGCGACGTCAGGGCCCGCGTCCATGGGCGTGGCGACGACGCGGGCGACCAACGACCACAGCTCCTCGGACAGATCGATCGCCGGGCTGGCGCCTGCGTCCGTACGCGCGGCGGGGGTCGTCTCCCCGGTCGAGCCCGTCGCCGTGGTGGTGCCCCACCGGTCGAGGATGCCGTGATCGCTGTGATCGGGCCCGAGATCGGGCACGACCTCGTCCGTTCCCTCGGCCACCGACGTGCCCAGTTGGATGCGGGCGAGCGGGACGTGGGTGGCGAGGTGACCTTCGACCAGGGCCGCGAGGCGCCCGACCGCGTCCGGCGGCACGCGCCGGGAGAGCTCGGCGGCCGCGAGCTCTGCGCTCTCACCGGGCAAGGTCTCTTCGCCCGGGCCCGGGAGCATGCCGACAGCGGCCACGAGATCGAGCGCCGGGATCCCACCTTTTCGGCCGCGGCCCGCGAGCACCACCTCGCCGCGAACCCCGAGATGAACGTGCGCCTTGGTGACGTTGCCGTGCAACAGGCGCTGCCGATGGAGGTGGGCGACCCCCTCGAGGATGCCCACGACCACGAGCTCCTGGACTCCTGGCGGCAGATCGACCTCGTCGAGCCGCACGCCGCGCGGCACGCGCTCGGCGTACACCCGCCGCCCGTCGAGGTCGGCGGCGAACACCACCGTCGCGACGGACCGATGCTCAGGAAGCGGGACGGGGATCAGCCCCTCCCAAACGAGCAGGCGTTCGAATGGAGCGCCAGCAGGCGCGACGAGCAGCCCACCACCGTCGTTGCGGCGGAGGACGTCGTAGCTCACGTGGAAGTCGCGGCGATCAATTGATCGTCCCGCGCGAGTCCCTGGCGCGGCCGAGCTCGAGCGCCTCCTCGGCGCGCGGAAGCAGGCGCTCGCGGCCGTCTTCCGTGTCTGCGACGCCAGCGCTGAACGTGAGCCCCGAGAGCTTCTCGTCCCGCGCGCAAAGCGCCGTGAACAGCGATCGCACGTCGCCCAGCCGCCGCCGCGCGTTCTGCGCGCGACACGCCGGCATCAGCACGAGGAAGCTCTCTTCGTCGAGCCGACCGACGACGTCCGATGCGCGGATCGCACCCTCGAGGCAGCGCGCGAGCAGGCGAAGCGCGGTGTCACCGACGCCGCGGCCGAGGCGGCGCTGGATGTCGGCGGCGGCGTCCAGCTCGACGATGCCCACCGACAGGGGGCCACCGCCACGTCGAGCCTCGGACAGGGCGCGATCGACGCTGCGCATCGAGGCGGGTCGATCGACGAGACCGGTGCTGGCGTCGCGACCGGTGGAGCGCGAACGAGCGCGCTCGAGCAGCGCCTCGATCTGCACGGCGACCTCTTCGGGCGGCAGCGCCTTGTCGATCACGCCGTCACATCCCGCCGTGAGCAGGGCCGTGGCGCCGCTGGCTGGCGCGAGCGCCACCACGAGCATGTCAGCCTGGCGCGGGACCATCCGCGCCGCGGCGACGAGCGTGGCCGCATCGTACGCGCCGAGCTTCTCACTCACGACGAACAGGTCCGGGCTCGCCTCGCGCAGCTCGGTGCCGACGCTCTCGGGACGCTTCGCCGTGGCCACGAACGCGCCGTGACCCTCGAGTCGCTTCGCCAGGGACGTCATCAACACCTTGTCGTCCAGGCCGAGCAACAGGCGCGGATACCCCGCGCGCCGACGGTGGCCGAGCGCCCGCAGGCGATCCAGCAGGGGTCGAAATTCGATGCGATCGGGCAACAGCGCCTTCGCCCCGAGCGAGGCCGCATGGACGCGCGCCTTCACGTCATAGCCGGAGCCACCGTACACGATCACGCTCGCGGCGCGGTCTTCGTCGGCGAGGTTGCCGAGCTCGTCGAGCGGCACGACGATGGCTTCCGGCTTTTCGCACCGGAGCATGGCGTGCCAGGAAGCCACCGATTCGTAGAATTCGAGCGTCTCGCAACAGCGGACCTTCTCGACGTTAAGCTTGGAGAGCAGCGGCTCCTTCGCGATGATCACGATCGGTGGGAAGCGCGTGTGACCACCGGCCGCGCGCACGGCCGCTGCGAGCTGCTCCAGGCCGGCACCCGGACGTCGCGCCTCCAGCGCTGCGACAACGTTCTTGGCTGCCTGCTCGACATCGGCGAGGCCGAAGCTCTGGGCCGCTTCGCCGATGCGAACCAGCTCGGACGCGACGGCATCCGAGCCATGTTCGACGTCGCTCACGAGCAGGCTCGCCAGCTCGTGCAGCTGACGAACCACCTGCCCGAGGAACGCCGCGCGCATCCGCTCCCGTGCGAGTCGGCGAAGATCCTCTGAATTTCGAACGGAAGCGTCCTTCAACCGGGCCCTCATGCCGCCTGCATGGTACACGACGGGGACCGAGAACGCACGGTGGAGCGATGGCCGCAATCGATCACGACACGCTCGTCGCCTTTTTCGAGAACAACATCGCCTTCAACCTCCACCTCGGCATGAAGGTGGAGCTCGTTGAACCTGGCCATTGCGTCCTGCGCATCCCGTATCGGCCCGAGCTGATCGGCGACCCGTGGCGACCCGCGCTGCACGGCGGCGTGATGTCCACGATCATCGACACCGCTGGCGGGCTCGCGGTGTTCGCGTCGCTCGATCAGATCGGCGGCGTCTCCACGGTCGACCTGCGCGTCGACTACCTGCGCCCCGGGCTGCTGGAAGACGTGTTCTGCGACGCGACGGTGATCCGCGCCGGGAACCGCGTCGCCCAGGCGTCCATGCGCGTCCTGCAGGGCCCCGATCGCAGCTACCTCGCCGCCGAGGGCCGCGGCGTCTACAACATCACGCGCCCCGACGACAAGAAATAGTCGACCTACCAACGCCCCTCTGCCGCCGCGAGCTGCGGGACGTTGCAGAAGTTCACCGACGTGAAATTCCAGCAGATCCGCGTCGTGGTTCGCCGCGCCACGCGCGCGCGCAACGTGGCCGACTGGCCGGTCGCGTCGGTGAGCACGATCTCATGGAAGCCCGGGGGCAACGCCACCTCGACCGGGACCGGCGCCGGCGAGCCGTCGATCGTCGCCGTCGCCGCGACCGGCGAGAGCAGGATCAACCGCCCCGGATCGTCATCTTTTGGCGGGGCGCCAGGAGACGCGATGTAGGGCTGCTCGACGGGGGTTGCGCGCGCGAGCCGCCCGTCGCGAGGTGCCGCAAGATCGAACAGCTCCGGGCTGCGGGACTCGAGGTAGGTCCTCGTGAAAAACACCAGCAGGCCGCCGAGCGTCTGGAACGCAAACGGCCGCCACGCCTTCCCGAAATTGATGACGACGAACGCCAACTGTGCGGGGGAGCAAAGCAGACACATCCAACCCCACATGCTGCTGACCGAGAACGCCTGAATCAACAGCCAAACGGTGCCGCCGAACGAGATGAGCGCCCCGACGACCATCACGGCGAGCGCGACCGACACATCGCCTGTCATGTGCACGCCTCCGAAACCCGCCTCATCCGCCACCTCGGGACAACAGCGTAGCAGACGGCGCCAGCGACCGGTATGCTCTCCGTCTCCTCGGAGGATTCAATGGTCGAGATTTCTGGCCACGCGGCCGATCTGATGCTCACCGCGATCGTGTTGGTGATGCTCGCGGACGGTACGGACTCCGAAGCCGAACACGCGTTCCTGAACTCCCAGTGGACGCAGACCACCGGCGAGCTGCTCGACGCCAACGTGCTCGCGAAGGCGATCGCCCTGTGCCGGACGGATCCCGAGGCGATGTGGAAGCGCCTCGCCGAACAGGCAGCGACCATCGATCAACCCTCGCGCGACGCCGTGTTCAAGGGCGCGATCATGTGCCTGCTCGCCGACGCGGAGATGGACATCGGCGAGATGACAGCGCTGCGCCGCATGGCGCAGACGTTCGGGATCGAGAACTACAAGCGCCTGATGAGCGAGGTCTGGCGCAGCGCACGGAGCTGACCATGATCGCCCTGTTTGTCGTCAACGCCTTCGCCAGCGAGGTGACCGTCGGGTTCCCCGTTGGACCGGATCGCTATGTATCGTCGGTCGTCACGTCCGATTGGGCGTCCTCGGTGGACACGCCGCTGCGCAAATGCTGGACGCGCGGCCCGGGGGAGCTGTGCCTCGCGGTCACCGACGCCGGCGGGAAGGCGCCGATGGCGCTGATCGACGCCGAGAAGACGAAGTACACGGTCACCTCGTGTGAGACCGTGTGGCAGCCCGCCTCCACCGCAGCGGCGACGGCGCAGTGCCTCGTCCTCGAGGTCATCAACAGCGTGCAGGAGCAGAACCGCTACTGGAGCGTGGTCGTCGACGGGCCGCACGCTGTGTGGGTCACCGTGCGCTTCGCCGGCGACGACGACGCGGCCGAAGCCGAAGCCGGCGCGTTCGTTTCGAAGTTCGTGTTCGCCTCGCCGATCTTCCTCACCACGCTCGGCGTGCCCGTGTGCAAGGCCATCCATGACACGCTCACCGCGAGCGTCGACCGGTTCGCTTCGATTCGCGGCGGCCCCGGGGATCCCGCAAACAAGACGACGTTCGCGTGGCCCGGCGCCCTGACGAACGAGCTGGTGACGACAGGCGACAAGGTCTCGTACCACGCGACGATCACGATGCGTGCAGACCCGAACGACGCGCTCGCGCAGACCAAGCTGCTGCTCGACTCGTTCGCCCCGTGTGACTCGTGGTGCGCGCCGATGACGAGCGCTGAGACGGCGACGCCCGAACGACGCGAGGTGGCGCTGATCCCCCAGCCGAGCCCCCAGTCCCCGCGCTGCGCGGCCACGCCGATGCGCGTCGTGGTGAGCAAGAACGCGCTCGATCTGTTCGACGTGTCCGTGTGGGTCGACGCGCCCTAAGGTGCGAGCTGCTCGATCGGCGTGCCGAGCCCCGGGAACCGCGCGCGGAAGCGCTGGTCGTCGACCAGGAACGGCCGATCCCACTGGTACAGCGTCTCGCCGAGCTCGCCGAAGAAGCCCGGGAACGGACCCATCAGGCGGATCAGCCACGCGGGCAACACGCGCGGCGCGACCTCGTGGCCGTGCGCCTTTCCATACCGCTCGACGAGCCCACGGGGCGACACCTCGAGCACGGGCAGGTGGAACACCTGGCGCTCGACGTCGTTCGCGGCCGTCCCGAGCGCGACGAGCGACGCGACCACGTCGGGCACGTAGGAGAACGCGTGCACCGCGTCCGCGTCCCCGATCACCCACGGGCGCGTACCGTTGGCGATCCCCTGCAACACGGCCTCCGAGAACAACGCCTGCTCCGCTCCCGGGCCGAAGAAGTCCCCTGCCCGCCCGACGACGTACCGAAGGCCCTGCGCTTCCGCGGCCCGTAGCCGGGCGTCCCACGCGATGCGGACACGCCCCTTCGGACAGTCCGCCGCGAGCGGGGTGGACTCCGCGCGGCGACCGTCGACGACGCCGTAGCCGTACAGGTTGTCCAGGCACACGAGTCGGGCGTCGGCCGCGAGCGCGGCGGCGATGACAGACTCGCCGAGCCGCGGGAACTCGCTCACCCAGGCCTTGGCGGTGTACGCGGACGGGTTCATGCAGTGGTACACGACCGAAGCGCCCGCGGCCGCCGTGCGCGCGAACGCGACGTCGAGCGCGTCCCCCGCGACCACCTCGATCCCGGGCCCCATGTCCACGCTTCGCCGACGCACGACGCGCACGCGAAGGCCCCGCTCGACGAGCGACCGCGCGACGCCCGACCCGATCTGACCACCACCGAACACGACATGTAGCTGCGACATGAGCACCTCCCAGGTGTACTGAACATGCGCTCGCGCGAGTGGTGCGTCCAATGCATCGTTCGGATAGTATTCATCCATGCAACGCATCGATCTTCGCCAGGTGGACCTGAACCTGCTCGTCGCGCTGGACCGCCTGCTCGCCACCGGGCACGTCGGCGCCGCCGCGAAAGAGCTCGGCCTCTCCCAGCCCGCGATGAGCCGCACCCTCGGCCGCCTGCGCGACCTGCTGGGCGACCCGCTGTTCGTGCGGGTTGGCCGTGGCGTCGTGCCCACCGATCGCGCGCGCGCGCTGGTGGAGCCCGTCTCAGCGGCGTTGAACGCTGCTCGCGACGCCCTCGCTTCGCCCGCCCCGTTCGACCCCGCAACCGCGTCGGGCACGTTCACGATCGCCCTCGGGGACGAAGCTCAGGCCGCGTTCGCCGACGTGCTGCTCTCGACGTTGTGGGCGCGCGCGCCGGGCCTCGACCTGCGCGTGCGACGCCTCGGGCCAGAGAGTGTCGAGGAAGGCCGCCGCGGGCTGTTCGACCTCGCGGTCGCGCCCGATCTCTCGGGACTGCCCGCGATCGCCGGCGCGGTGGACCTGTCGGATTTCGTCGTCAAACACGTGTACGACCGCCGGTTCGTCGTCGCGTCGTCGGCCGCGCACCCACGCCCGCGATGGACGCTCGACTCGTGGTGTGCAGCCGATCACGCGATCGTGAGCTTCGAGGGCGGAGGGCGTGGCTTCGTCGACGACATCCTCGCGACGATGGGCAAAAAGCGCCGCGTCGCCGCATCGCTCACGTCGTTTGACGCCGTCGCGCGCGTAGTCGCGGCCACCCGGCTGGTCGCCGTGTTGCCCGAGGAGGTCGCGCGGGTCGTGGGGGACGCGTTGATCACCACGCGCCCGCCGATCACGCTCCCCGACCTGCCGATGCTGCTCGTGTGGCACCCGCGCCACACCAGCGATCCGCGCCACCGCTTCCTGCGCGAGGTGGTCACCAAGGCCGTCGGGCGGCCCGGAAGGCGGCTCAGCCGAAGAAGTTGATCGGCAGCTGGAACGTGAACCCGTCCGGCAGGTCGTGCGCGGGAAACGGCGTGAAATACAGTGTCTTCTCGATACACGACACCGACGCCGCCGACAGCCCGTCGCTCCCGAGGATCGACACGTCCGATACGCGACCGTTGCAGCCGACGGTGATCTCGGTGCGCACGGAGCCCGCGCCGTCGGGCACGCAGCCCGTCGTTTGCGGCAAGAACCCGCGCGTGGCCTTCTGCACCTGCGCGAGCGACAGGCCCACCGAAGACACCATGCCGTCGTCGCCGAGGCCGTTGCCGGTGGGCCCCGCAAGACACGCGCGTGCAGCCGGCAGGGCGAGCTTGGGCGCGACGACGCGGGCGGACGACACCCCCGGGGCGGCAGCGACCGGGCCGCCATTGTCGGCGACGAGCCAACGACCGTCATCATAGGCCGAGCTGCTGTGAATGCCCGTCGACGCGCCGGAGGAGGTGCCGATCCCGTGCGCGCTGGACGCCTGCAGCGCGTTCACCGAACCGGTGAGCTCGTCGACGTCGCCGTCTGCGAGGTGCGCGGCAACGCTCGCGTCGGCGTCGAGCGCGCCGAGCACCCCCGCGCGCCGCAGCTGGGGCGCGGGCCCGCGCGCGACGGCGACCGAGGCGCTGTCCAACACCATCGTCGCGGTGCGGGCGCGCGGCGCGCCGCTCCGCTTCGCTCCCGAGGCCTTCTTTCCGGGCCACACGATGAGCTCCTGCCCGATCTCGATCGTGTCCCCTTCGAACGAGCCGTTCGAGTCGCGCAGCTCCTGCAGCGTGACGTTGTACTTCGCCGCGATCTTCCCGAGCGTGTCGCCTTTTACGACGATGTAGCGCTCGGGCGCGCGGAACACGATGCCAAACGCAGCCGTGTCCGCCTCGACGGGTTCGACCCCGAGGAACCGGCAACCTGCGAGGACGAGGAGGAGCGACATGTTCCACCCGAGCGGCCACGAAACGTACCTGGGACGCGGTGCTGCCGTCTACGCGCGTTTGTCATCAAGCCGTCAGGTGTTCGACCAGGATCTTTGTCCCAATGCCGATCAACGCGAGACCACCGAGCACGTCGACCCGGCGACCCACGGCGGCGCCAGCCCAGCGGCCCGCGAACAGGCCGACGATGGACGCGAGCGCGGTGACCAGCGCGATCACCAGGCAGGACGACACCAGCGGGGCGCCGAGCATCGGCAGCGTCACGCCGACCGCGAGCGCGTCGATGCTCGTCGCGACCGCGAGGACGGCCATCAGCCGCAGGTCGAAGGGATCCTTCGTCGCGTCGACCGCGTCATCGTCGTCGTCGTCGGACCAGACCTCCCACAACATCTTCCCGCCGATCGCACCGAGCACGATGAACGCGATCCAGTGGTCCACCGCCGCGACGAACGGCCCGATCAGCCCGCCCACGAGCCCGCCGACGAGTGGCATGACGCCCTGGGAGCCCCCGAAGAACACGGCGACGAGGGCACAGTGGCGCGCGGTGATCGCAGGGACGGCGAGGCCGCGCGCGGCGGAGACCGCGGTGGCGTCGGCGGCGAGCCCCAGCGCGATGAGCAGCAGCGAGAACCACGTCACGGGTGCACCCACACGATGCCGCGCGTTCCATCCACCGTGATCTCCTGCCCGTCCACCAGCCTGCGGCTCAGGCCCTCGATGTTTGCGACGCAGGGGATCCCATATTCGCGCGCGACCACCGCGCCGTGCGAGAGGCGGCTGCCGATCTCGAGCACGATGCCGCCCGCGTGGACGAACAGCGGCGTCCATCCAGGATCGACCGCGTGGGTGACGAGGATCTCGCCGGGCCCCAGCCGATGCCCCTCGGCCGGGCTGCGCAGCAGGCGCACGCGGCCCCGCGCACGCCCCGGGCTCACGCCCAAGCCCTGAAGGCGCGCTCCAGTCGCGGTCTCCGACGCGCCTTCATCACCGCGCAGGAAAACGGGCGGCGCGACGGCCGCGTCTTCGTCGCGCTGGGCGCGCCGCCGGGTGACGAACTCGCGCACCGGGACGTCGGCCGCGAGCGTGCCTTCACACACGCCGCGCACCTCCTCCCAGGTGAGGAACGCGATGTCGTCGGCGTGCTCCAGCGCTCCGCGCGCGGCGAGCGACGCCCCGATCGCGAGCAGGGTGCCTTGCAGGGCGTCGAGCAGGTGGTCGAACCAGAACCGCTGGTTCTCGCGCAGACCGAGGTAGATCCGCGTGAGGTCGAGCACGTAAAGCAACTTTCGTCGGCCGAGACCCGACGGCAGCTTGGCCTCGAGCTCGCTGCGCGCTGCAACGTACGCGTCGTGCTGCCGTTGCGCCCGCTGCACCGGCCGCTCAGCGCCTGCCACGCGATGGGCGCGCAGCAGCGGCACGAGCAGCTCCCGATGTTTGCCCCACCGCGGCGAGAACACCTCCCACGACGCCGCGGAGCGGTGCCCGTACACCGCGAGGAACCCGTCCACCACCTTTGCGAACTCCGTAGACGGCGCGCGCTCCGTCGCGAGCGCCTCCAGGTCCGCGTCGGTGGCCTGTTGGGCGAGGTCCCACAGCGCGTCGTTCGTCTCGAGCGTCTTGTTGCCGGGCGGGGACGTCGCCAACGCCTCCACGAGCCGCTGCGCGTCTTCGGGAAGATGGGACGACACGAGTCCGTCGAGCACCTGCAGCCACAGGTTCGCGAACAGGAGGCTCGTGACGTGGACCGAAACATAGTCGCGGATCAACGCGAGCTGGGCGTCCACGAGCCGCAGCCCGTCCGCCTCCGACGCGATGTCGCGCTGCATCGCAGGGAGCTCGCGCAGGAACCGCTCGAGGAACTCGTCCCAGCGCCGATGGTTCGTGAACGGATTCCAGCGAAACCGCTGCCAGCGCCGATCGCGGTACGTCTCGCGAAAGATCGAGCCGTACACCGCGAAGCCGGGCAGCAGGCCGAACCGCCGCGACGTCTCGGCCTCCTCTTCGGGCGGCACCAGCTCCAGCATGAACGACGGCGCCGGAGCGCCGGGGAATTTGAACAGCAGGTGCCGGAACACCGTCGCGTTCAGGTACGGGCGCGAGTGGTAAAGCCGCAGCGCGGGCCCCCCGCCGAGGTGCCGCACGCTCGTGTCCGGGTACCCGATGAACCAGTCGAGGATCGGCGCCAGCAGCGACCAGCCGAGCGGCGTGGCGGGGTCGGGCCACCGCTCACCGATGAACCGCCGCGTCCACAACACGTCGTCGCGCGGACGTGCTGGTCCCGCCGCCGTGATCGGGCGCGCCTGCACCAGGAACGGCCTTCCCTTCGCATCGAGCACCCACTCGATGTCCTGCGGCTCGCCAAACAGGCGCTCCACCGCGAGCCCCAAGCGGCACAGCTTGAGCAGCTGCTCCCGCGCGAGCACGGGCCCCGTTCCCGGCGCCTCTTCCTGCACGATCGACAGTCGCACGCGGGCCGACAGCCGCGCGAGCACACCCGGCCAGCGGCGCGGCCGACGCACGATCCACCAGTGCGGCGTGACGCGCCCGGAGACGAGGTCGTCCGCGAGGCCCGCGACGGCCTCGACCACCATCTCGCGCCAGCTGCCGTTGTGGGGGTTCACCGTAAACAACACGCCCGCCGCCTGGGGCTCGACGAGCCGCTGCACGATCACGGCCATGGCGCCCGGGGTTGGCCCACGCCCGCCGCGGTACGCGAGCGCAGGGACCGCGTACAACGAGGCCCACACCTCCCTCACCGCGTCGACGACGTCGTCGGGCCGGACGCGCAGCCGCGTCGTGTGCTGGCCGGCGAACGAGCGCCGGCGGCCGTCTTCGTCCACCCCGCTCGACCGCACCGCCAGCGGTCCGCCGAGGCGACGGGCCGCCGCGAGCAGCGCGCGCTCGACGTCGGCGGGCAACGCCAGCGCCGGGACCTTCGCGAACAACGCGGCGCCCGCTTCTGGATCCCCGTTTTCGGCCCGACGGGCCTCGTCGCCGAGCCCGCCATCCGCGAGCGCGCGCGCGAACACGTCCGTGGGCACGACAAAGCCCTCGGGGACAGGCAGAGCGGCCCGGAGCAACCGCCCGAGCTCCGCGGCCTTCCCACCGACGCGCGGTCGGTCCGTCGGTACGAGGTCGGCGAGGGAGGGAAACACAGGATCGCATAACCGCGTCAGCGGCGTCGGGCGGACTCGAACACGTTCACGCGGTCGGCGGTCTGCCCGAACAACACCGCGCGATCCGCGTCAGACCACGCGCGGGTGCGCTCGCGGTCCGCCCGCATGCCGGTGAGCACGGACGGCCGCGACGCGACGCGATCGCGCCACGCGAGCACCGCGGGGAACGCCGCGAAGTCGACAGCCGTGATCTTGGGCGCCGACCACACCCACGGGAAACACGCGATGTCCGCGATGGAATAGGTGCCAGCGAGGAAGTCGCGCCCCCGCAGACCGCGCTCCAGCGCGCCGAACAGCCGGTCGACCTCGTCGGCCGCCCGCGCCGCGGCGTACGGCGTGGCGACGTAGTTCGTGTAGTGCCCCGCCTGGCCGAGCGCCGGGCCCAGCGCGCCGACCTGCCAGAACAGCCACGACAGCGCCCGAGCGCGGTTGGTCGCCGACTCGGGCAGCAGGCGACCGGACTTCTCGGCGAGGTGCAGCAAGATGGCGCCCGACTCGAACACGACGACCGGCTCGGCGCCGTCGCGATCGACGAGCACGGGCACCTTGTTGTTGGGGTTGAGCGCCAGGAACGACGGATCGAACTGGTCGCCGCGCCCAAGGTCGACCGCGACGGTCTCGTAGGTGAGCCCGAGCTCGGCGAGCGCGATCGTCACCTTGCGCGTGTTGGGTGTCGGCCAGGTGTACAGCGTCAGCGCGGCGCCGGACGTCACGTGATGGACGCGATCATGACGGTGATGTTGTCGATGCTGCCGCGGGCGATCGCGCGCTCCACGCAGGCGACCGCGGCCGCCTGGGGATCGGCCACGTGCCGCAACACGTCCGCGATCGACGCGTCGTCTACGGTGCCGTGCAGGCCATCGCTGCAAAGCAACACGCGGTCTCCCGGCTGCAGCTGGAATACGTCGGCGTCGCGCTCCTGCTCGATCCGCACCGCGGCGTCGTCTCCGAGGCCGCGCGAGCCGTAGATGAACGTCTGCGCCAGCGCTTTGGGGTCCGCCACCACCGAGCGGTTGTCGCGCCACGCGAACTCGGCGCGCGTGTGATCGCTGGTGATCTGCTCGAATTTGTCGTTCGAATAGCGGTACAAGCGCGAGTCGCCGACCTGCACCCACGCCGCGTAGCCGTTGAGCAGCCAGCAGCCCGTGAGCGTCGTGCCCATCGTCACCGGGCCCGACTCCAGCGCGCGCTCGTGCAACCGCCGATGCGACTCGATCACGTACTTGCGCAGCGCTCGGGCCGGGTCGCGCGGCGTCCCGGGCCGGTACAGCTTTGCGAGCACGCGCACCGCGGTCATCGACGCGACGTCCCCGTCGGAACCGCCTCCCATGCCGTCGCAAACCGCGAGCATGACGCCCTCTCCGGCGGCGGGCTCGGACTTCTCCGTGTCGTCGGTGCGCCACGTCGCCGAGCCGTCCTGGCAGATCAGGTAGTTGTCTTCGTTGCGATCGCGGCCTCCCCGCGCCGCGCCGACCCCGACTGAGCAAACCACTCCGACCCGAACGACCGCCATTCCCGAATCCTACTCGATCGGTTCGCGCAACGGCGATTTCACGCCTGCTTGAGCAGGTACACGGAGGTGCCGACGACGATGCGGTCGCCAGGCATCAAGCGCAGGTCCGCGCCATCTTCGGGGGCGGTCTGGAACCGCTGGTCGCCCAACTGGACGAAGAACGGACGGAACCCGCCCTCGGGCTTCGCGTACGTGGCGAGGTAGTCGCTCACCACGACGCCTTCGCCATCGTAGAAGAACGTCAACGCGACCGCGCCGAACACGAGCACGCGCGGCTGACGGGTGGGCAGGCCACGGGTGAACAACGCGCCCGCGAGGGGATCGTTGACGTCGATCTCGACGAACCGCGCGCGGGGATCGGGAAGCGACTTCTCTTCCCGCACGATCAGTCGCACGGCGAAGTCCTCATACCCCTGCTCATCGCGACGGATCACGTCGATCGTCACCTTCTCGGGCTCTTCGAACACCGACGCCTTGGGGTCGTCTCCGTCGATCAACAGCTCGCTCGGCGACACCAGCTCGAGCGTGCCGCGACGGCCACGAATCGACAGCGCGAAGTAATCGCGCGCCTCGAACGCCTGGTCCGGGACCACGCGGTTCTCGGGCACGATGAAGTCGGCCGCGCCGTGGTTCCCACACATCGCGCGCCCGTTCAACATCCAGCCGACCTGCACGAGCTGGATCCGACGACCGAGCTCGAACTGGGCCTCCTGGTCATCGACCGCGACGACGACGCGCTCACCGACGGGCACGGGCGCGACCATCGGAGGCTGCGACGGCAGCGTCCCGGTACGGCTCACCGGCACGGGAGGCGGCACGACCAGCGCCTCGGGCGGAGCCTCATACGGTGCGGGCGGAACCTCGAGCGGCGCGGGCGGAACCTCGAGCGGCGCGGGCGGAACCTCGAGCGGCGCGGGCGGAACCTCGAGCGGCACGGGCGGAACCTCGAGCGGGGCCTCGGGCGGAACCTCGAGCGGCGCGGGCGGAACCTCGAGCGGCGCGGGCGGAACCTCTGGCGGGGCCTCCAGCGGCGCGGGCGGGACCTCGAGTGGGGCCTCGGGCGGCGCCTCAAGCGGGGCCTCGGGCGGCGCCACCGGCTCGGGCGGGACCTCGGGCGGCGCGGGCGGGGCCTCGGGGGCGGGAGGAGCCTCGGGCGGAGCGACGGGCGCGGGAGGAGCCTCGGGCGGAGCGACGGGCGCGGGAGGAGCCTCGGGCGGAGCGACGGGCGGCGGAGCGGGAGGAGCCTGCGGAAGCGGCGGCGGCGCGTCGATTCCTCCCAGGCTCATCGCGCGCGGAATGGGAGGGGCGTCCATCTCGGAGATCGACGGGTACGCCAGGGCCTGCGGCGAGGCCGCCTGCGGCTCCTCGTCGAACGTGATGTCGTCCTTCTTCGGTGGCGTCGCGACGCCGTCCGCGTCCCAGCTGTCGTCGAGCTTCCACGGGTCCGATTGCTTCTCCGCTGGCTCCGTCACGGGGTCTTCGTCGTACAACTGCACCGTGCGACCCGTCGCGCCCGTCGGCGGCCTCATGGCGTCGGGGTTCATGGACGAGAACCGAAGCCGCGACGAAAGGTCCGACGCCGGCTCGTCGAACCGCTTCAGCGGCACGGGAGCATCTTCGGCCGAGTACGACTCCGGCGGCGGTCCGGCAGGCGGCACCGGGGCTGGCACCAAAGACGGGGGCACCGCGCGCGGAGGCACGTCCATCGTCGCGGGCGTCGCCTGACGTTGGACCGCCACGTCCGAGCCCGAAAGGCCCCGATGCGGGTTCGTAGGCGGTGCCGCGACTTCGTCGTCGAACACCGGCGCCGAGCCGACACCCGCGGTTCGCGGACGAGAGGTTTGATCGTCTTTCTCGGGGAACCGGCCCCGCAGCGGCGTGGGAGGGGGCGTGTTGTCGGGCTTCGTCGCGATGGCGCCGAGCGCGGCGGCCGCGATGGAACCCACCACGGAGTCCGCACCAAAGTCGACTTTTGGCGCCGCGGGTGCGGCGGCTACGACCTCGTCCTTGCGGCCCCACGACACCTGGAACAGGCAGTTTCCGATCAACACCTCGTCGCCGGAGACGAGGTTGGTGTCCGTGGGCTTCTTGCCGGATTCGGTGGGGAACAGCGTGACGATCTGCTTGTTCCGCCGAACGTAGACGTAGCAGTGCCTCGCCTGACACTCGAGCTTGGGCTTGTCGCCCTCGAGCGTAAACGCCGCGTGTTCCGATGCCACCATGATCGAGTCCGTATAGAACCGCGACTTCGGGATCTCGCCGGTGCGCGCCTTGATGGTGGCTCCGTCACCGATGCCGGCCTTCCACACGATGTTGTCGTTCTTTGGCTCGTCGGGGAGCACCACGCGGCAGTCGCGCGACCGACCGACGCGGTACTCCTCCCCAAAGTTCAGGTACGTCGACGACGCGGGCCTGCGGATCTCGCCGACGTAGGGCCAGCCCTCCGCGGTGATGCCGCGCAGGTCGAGGTAGTCGAGCTTGGTGGAGCCGACCTGGATGGTCGTGTCGCCCTGGATCGCGACCTCGGTTCCGGGCCGCGCGGGCGTCCCGCCGACCAGGACGCCGTCCACGTGGGCGACGAGCGCGACCGTCTTCTTTCGGACCTGGAACGTGGCCGCCTTGGACTCGACGACGGTGCCGAGCTCGCCGCGCATGCCGAGGTACACGTCGTACCCGTCCATGAAGTTGCCGAAGTGCACCTTCTGCAGCAACGCGCCGCGCTCGGACAGCGTAAAGATGCGGTTCGTCGGCCCGTCGGGCAGCACGGTGCGCCCGCCGCCCTTCCGGTCGCTCGGCTTGGACAGGAGGTTCTGCACCTCATCGTCGATCATCATCGGCGCGGCGATGTCGTCGTCCATCATCATCGGCGCGGCGATGTCAGGCTGCGCGGGCGCTGCGATCGCGAGGTTGATCTTTGGCTTGCCGGCGGGCTTTGCCGCAGGGGTCGTCGGCTTCTCGTCGGGGAGCTCAAGCGCCTCGAGCACGATGTAGGCGAGCGCGACAGGGGGCTCGTCGCGCGTGGCGAGCGTGAGCACGCTGGCGCCGCCCTGGTCCTGCGTGACGACCTGGTAACGGTCCTGCAAGTCAGGGTTCACGATGTGCACGAAGCCGCCCTCGGGCGACATCTGCAGGCGATAGAGCGCGCCCTCGCGCAGGGACGCGTGCGCGAAGTTGTCGAGCCAGTGGGACCCGACGGTGAACAGCACCTGATCGTTGTACAGCCGGCCGACCTCTTTGTAGCCGTCCCAGACGCCGGGGAGGTTCACGTGGAGGGCGATGACGGGGGCGCTGCCCTTCACGGGGCCTGTGTACAGATTTGGCAGCAGCCCGGTGACGAACTCTCCGCGGTTCAGACCGAGGCTCTGGCCGGCCATGTCCATGCTGCCGTCGCAAAGGATGCGCAGGCCGAGCTGCCGATGTGAAAAGCGACGTTTGAACGCCTCCTTCTTGCAGAACTCTTCAAAGTTCTGAAGGATGGATCGCATCGCCTTCGGCATCCACGGGTCCTTCGACGGCGCCATCGCGCGGCCGTAGTCCTCGTGCGCGAGGATCACGAGCACGTCGGTAAACCCGGCCGTCCCGTCGCCCCGCTCGGCGGCGACGTGCACGCCGAGCCCGCTCCGCCGCTTCATCTGCGGCGACGTGTACCAGAGCAGCGCGGGGTCCTTGATCAGGTCCCCTTCGGCCTGGTGCCTTCGAAGCCGATAGTTGTAGTACGGGTTCGTCTCGTCGAGCGCGACCACGTTCGCCTGATCGCCAGACAGCCCGCGCGCCTGCTCCGATTGGAACAGGTTCGAGAACCAATCGCCTTTACGCTCCGACATGACCCATCCACATGCAGCGGGGAAGGCTAGCCGACGCGGGCGCTTTGATCCAGGGGCGCGTCGATGCTACGGCGCCGGCGGCACGAGCGCGTCAACGACAGCGCCCGTCGCCGCGTCCAGAGGTGCGGGAGGGGGTGCAACTGCCGCAGCCTCGCGGGCGAGCCGCTCCTTGCCGGACGCCTCCGCGAGCGGACCCAGCGCCTTGAGGCCGCGCTCGAAGTCGCCGCCCAACATGCCGTCCATGTCCATGAACAGGCCAGCCGCCTTCTCCATGAAGCCCGCGTCCGCGTCGTACGCCCATACGACCTTGGTACCCGCCGCGTCGGGCGTGAACGTGAACGACACGTCCGCCTTCGCCACGAACGGCTCGGTGAACTGGAGGTCATAGACAATGTTCTGGTCGGGCACCGTCGAGGCGATCGTCATCTTGCCGCTGCCGGTCTGTTCGCCCTTCCAGGTGTAGAACGCCCCGACGCCGACGGGGTTCTCGGAGAACGTCTTCACCGCAGACGGCTCCATGGCGTCCCACGGGTTCCACTTCATCCACAACGAGAGGTCGTTCGCGAACGGGTACACGTCCGCCGGTGCGGCGCCGACCACCGCGCTGCGCTCGACATGCACATGGGACGGCTGCATCGCGATGACGCCGATGAGTCCGAGCACGCCGACACCAACCACGCCCGCGACCGCGAGCAGACCCGTCACGACTTTGTTCATCCCGCCTCCTACAAACGTCGTAATTCGACGGTACCGCCAAGGCGACGGGCGCGGCACGGCGCGGTTGACGCGACCACGCTCCGAGCGGTACGACAACGCAGGAGGCCCCATGGCCGATGTGATGCCGTTCGCCGCGCTGAGACCCCAGGACGCGCTCGCTGCGCGGGTGATCGCGCCCCCCTATGACGTGTTGTCCGAGGCCGAGGCGCGCGCCATCGCGCTGGAGCCGCTGTCGTTCGTTCACATCACGCGGTCGGAGGTCGATCTCCCTGAAGGGACGGACTCCCACAGCGAGGCCGCCTACGCGAAGGCCGCCGAGAACCTCGCGGCGTTCCGCAAGAACGGAACGATCGTCGCCGACCCCGAAGCCACGTTCTACCTGTACGGCCAGGTGATGGGGAATCACCGTCAAATCGGCGTGATCGCCGCAACGTCCGTCGCCGAGTACGACGCGAACCTCGTCCGCAAGCACGAGTACACGCGCCCCGACAAAGAGGAGGACCGCGCGCACCACATGGAGGTGCTGGACGCGCAGGTCGGCCTCGTGTTCCTCGCGCACAAGCCGCACGCCGGCCTCGCCGCGATCGTGGCCGAGGCTTCGGCGGCCGAGCCCGCGTGGCGGGTCACCACCGATGACGGCGTCGAACACGCGCTGTGGGCGCTGCCGACGAAGTACGTCGCCCCCATTCGAGCGGCGTTCGCCGAGATCCCCGTGTTGTACATCGCGGACGGGCACCACCGCAGCGCGGCCGCCTCGCGCGTACATGCGCGCCGAAAGACCGAGGCGTCGGGCTGGTTCGTGTCCGGAATCTACCCGTCGGACAACCTCCAGGTCATGGCGTACAACCGCGTCGTGAAGGACAGCAACGGCCTCACCGACGCCGCGTTCCTCGCGAAGGTGCAGGAGCGGTTCGACGTCGGCCCCGCCGCCTCCCCGGTGCCGACGCGCCGCGGCACGTACACGATGCGCTTCCACGGGCAGTGGTGGTCCCTGGTTCCGCGGGCGGGCGTGGTCAACGACTCCGATCCGGTCGCGCGCCTCGACGCGAGCGTGCTGCAGGATCACCTCCTCGCACCGATCCTCGGCATCGACGACCCGCGGCGCAGCAAGCGCATCGACTTCATTGGCGGCATTCGAGGTCACCAGGAGCTCGAGAAGCACGTGAACGACGGCGCGTTCGTCGCATTCCACCTGTTCCCCACGGGCATGGAGCAGCTGTTCGACGTGGCCGACGCGGGCCAGGTGATGCCGCCAAAGTCCACCTGGTTCGAGCCGAAGCTCCGCGAGGGGGTCGTGGTGCGCACGCTGTGACCGCCGAGCCCGACGACCGGAAGGCCCGCGCGCGCCAGGCGGCCAGGCACTTCGCGCGCAACGTGCTGCCCTCCGTGGCGTTCGACGACCCCGACCTGTTCTTCAACCTCGCGATGCGCCGCCACGATCAGGCCCTGCTCGTGATGTTGCGGCGGATCGACCCCGAGGTGCGCATCCCGGGCCATGCGCGCTTCCTCGGCCGCTTCGCGCTCGCGGGCGGCACCTGGCGCCACCTCGCGTCGGATCAGCTGGCCGAGCCGCACGAGTGGGAGGCGACGGGGGTTGCGCTGCCGATGTCGCTCGACGGCGACGGACCGTACGCCGTGATCGCGCGCAAGGACGACGCGGTGCGCTACTTCGTGAGCCTCCCGGCGGCCGAGGGCCCCGGTCAGGTCGTCGCCGAGCGCTATTGCGACCCCAAGGACCACCGACCCGAGAGCGCGCCGACGCGCACGCGCAGCCATCGCTCGATCGTGCGCCCAGGCTTCCTGTCGTTTGTGGCGACGGTGGCCGAGGTGCTCGCGAACAGCACGGCGCCCCCGTCGTCGGGAGGGCGCGTGGACCGGCTCCCCCGGCCGCCGCGACGCGAGCGCGCGTGGTTCGGCCACGTGGTGCTCCGCGACATGGTCTTCGCCGGCGGACCCCAGCAGTTCGACGTGTGGGCGGGCCCGACCGCCAACGAGGGGATGGCGCGCCAATGGACGCTCGCGAACGGGCGGCGGACGCTCGAAGACGCGCCCACCGTCTACAGTCGCTGGGTGGGCGACGCGCGCGGGCTGTGGCCGCTGGACGGCGACGCGGCGCCCCTCGACGCGTGGGAGATCGTCGTGATCGCGTTCGCCCTCCCGCCCGAGCCCGGCGAGCCGTGGGCGTGCGCGCTCGCGTGTCGCCGACAACCCGCTGACGTGCGCTACTTCACCGGTGATCGCACGTTCGATGGGGCGGCGGGCGCGTCCCGCAGCACCCTCACCGAGTGGCACGGCTCTCCGTTCGCTTCACCAAAGCCGCGCGTCTCCACACCGTGGAAGGGCGAGCCCACACCGGACGCGCTCGCGGAGGCCGTCCGTGACGCGCTGTTCGCGACGCCCGTAGCGACGCCGGGTTGAGCGCCGGGCTCCCGATACTCGCCGAAGGAGACGGCTGGGTCGCGGTCGCAAAGCCCGGCCGGCTGCTCGTGCACCGCAACGAGTTCATGCCGCGCGCGCCCGCCGCGCTGCAGATCGTGCGCGACATGATGGGCCAACACGTCCACCTCGTGCACCGCCTGGACCATCAGGCGTCGGGCGTGCTGCTGTTCGCGCTGTCGCCGGAGCGCACAAAGGAGCTCCAGGCCGCGATGCAGCATCCCTCCGCGCGAAAGCGGTACGTCGCGTTGGTGCGCGGCGCCGCGAAAGGCGACGGTCCCGTCACCGTGACGAACCCGATGAAGGACGACGAGGGCAAGGAGCGCGACGCGATCACCATCGTATGGCGCCTCGCGTCATCCGAAGACCCGCGGTGCTCGCTGCTGCTCGCTGAGCCTCGCACGGGACGGTTTCATCAGGTGCGCCGACACCTGCGCGATCTCCACCATCCGATCGTCGGGGACACCAAACACGGCGACTCCCACGTCAACCGCGCGTTTCGCGAGCAGTGGGGCGTCGAGCGCCTCGCCCTGCACGCGCTCTCGCTCGAGCTCCCGGAGGCGGGCATCGCGATTCACTGTCCGCTGGCTGACGACCTTGTCACACCACTTTCGCGCATGCCGTGGTGGGCGGACGTCGCGGACCAACTCACCCACGGTAGGATGCCCCCATGACACGTCAACCTGGTAGCGATGAGTTCGACGAGAACGACGATCCCGTGGAACCCGAGGTCGTCGGCGATCGCGAGGTCGAAGGCGGCGGCGCTGATGGCGTCGCGTTCGAGATCATCGACATGGTGGCCCTGGCCAACACCAACTATGCCCTCGGCTTCGAGATCATTGACGGTGAATACAGCGACGTGATGCAGGCTCACCGCTACCTCGGCGCAGGCCTTGGCTTCGAGCTCGTCCACGACGCCGACCTGATCGACCGCCTCGCGGCGATCTCCGTGCTCGGCGAAGACGAAGACGAGGACGCCGAACCCGACGTGGAGGCCCCGCCGCCCGACGAGCCCGAGGCGCTCTCGTACGCGATCGTCGACACCGTCGCGGTAGACGGCGTGACGTGGACGCTCGGGCGGGCCCTGAACGCGGCCGAAGCGACGGACCCCGACGTGTACCGCTACCAGGGGCACGGGAAGACCTTCGAGCTCGCGAACGCGGTCGCACCCGAGCTTCGCGCGCGCATCGAAGACGAGGTGCGCGGGTTCGAGCAAGACGACATCACCTACGAGCGTATCGACTTTGATCTGCGGCAGATCCTCGAGCACGAAGGCCAGACCTACGCGGTCGGCTACCTGAGCGACGACAGCGCCGAGACGCCCGTGCCGCGCGTGTGGCTCCACCTCGGGGACGGGCTCGGCTTCGAGCTCGTCGAGCTCGACTCGGCGCTTCACCGCGACGTGACCGCGAAGTTCCCCGGGCTGTTCGACGACGAAGACCGCCCGTAGTCAGGTGAGCTCCCGGTAGCGCCCCCAGCGCGGGTTCAAGCGCCGCTCATCCCGCATGGACAGCTCCATGAATCGCGGGTCACCGACCGACCTGGCGCACGCTTCGAGCGGCTCGATCAGCCGGGCGCCGCGATCGGGGATGTGCGCGACCAGGGAGCGCAGGTGGCCGGGCGTCAGGCCGCAGGCGGCGCCGATCCGCTTGCCGTCGCGCAGGCCGCTGTGCCACGCCACCTTCGCGAACGCGGCGCGGGCGGGATGTCGGCTCGACACCAGCCCCACATCGACGCGAAACACGCTCGACACCGCCGCGGCGACCTCGTCGGGCGTCACCTCGCGGAACACGCGGGTCGGCAGCGGCGTGCCCGCGGGGTCACAGGCGTCGTCGGCCGACACGAACCGGTGAAACCCGCTCGGGTCCCGGTCCAGCGCGACGACGGGCCGCGCAGCGAACCCGACGCGGTCGCGGTGGGTCGAGAACGGCCACGCGAGCGGGTCGTTCACCAGTCTTGCGCGGCACGGGTTCAGGTGCACGTAGCGGACGGTGCGCCGCAGGTGCAGGTCGTTGGGGATGAGCTGCGGCGGCGGGCGGGCCGCCCACAGGGGAGCGTCGGCCCGCGCGACGAAGTTGCGGGACTTCGCGTACCCCTGGAGCACGCGATGCAGCCGATTCCCCGGGTCCGCATGGGGAAGGATGAGGTGGACGTGATCGGGCATCAGGCACAACGCGACGAGCTCGGGGAACTCGGCGGCGAGCGACGCGAACAGGCGGGCGGCTTCGGTGTCTCGGACGAACAACATCCGACCACGGGCGGCGCACGCGAGGAAATGGAACATCATGGAACCTCCGCGCCGACGAGAAGCAGGGGCCGTGCCTGCGAAAGCAGGCCTTCGCACGTGGGGGTGACGGAGGTCAGTGACGGAAGTCGTCAGACGTCCGTCGGTCAAGGCCGCCCGAGTCCACGCGCCGCGGCGTCAAGGCGGTTTGAATCCACGCCCGCCGCGCGCGCGGCGCCCCCCTCAACGAGAGGACGCCGATTTTCGAGCGCACACGGGGCCGCGGGGCGCTCCCAACGTGGATTCGGGCCACATTGACGGCCCGCCGCGTGGACTCACGGCCCATTGACCGGCGCCACTCCCGCCCGCGGGCCTCTACACCGTCGGTGAGAACCGGCCCCCGGTCTTGCCCAGGTACGCGTCGAACGCCATCGCGACGTGGCGCGAGAACCAGCGCCCGTCGTCGGTGATAGCGATCCGCTCGTCGTCCACGGTGACGAAGCCCTCGTCCACCAGCGGCTCCAGCGCGACCAGCTCGGCGGCGAACCGCTCGCGGAACGACCCGCCGTGGCTGCGATCGAACGCGGCGTACGGCAGCTCGTAGTTGCACATCAGGCGGTTGATCACGTCGCGACGCAGCAGATCGTCGTCCGTCATCACGAGGCCCTTCTCGACCACCGGCTCCCCGCGTTCGACGGCTTCCCACCAGTGCGAGAGCTTGGACTTCTGCTGGCTGAACGTGCGGCCGACCTCGGAGATCGCACTCATGCCGAGGCCGACGAGGTCGAGGTCCGGACGCGTGGTGTAGCCCATGAAGTTGCGGTGAAGCCGCTTCTCGCGCTGGGCAACGGCGAGTTCGTCGTCCACGAGCGCGAAGTGGTCGAAGCCGACGGCCTGGTAGCCCTGCGCGACGAGCGTGTCATGCACGAGGAGCATGCTCCGGGCGCGCACTTCGGGGCTCGGGAGCGCGTCGATCTCGAGCTTCTTCATGTGGGTCTTCATCCACGGGACGTGCGCGTAGCCGAACACCGCGAGACGGTCGGGCCGCATCTCGAGCGTGCGCATCAGCGTGTCCGCGAGGGACGCCTCGTCCTGGTGCGGCAAGCCGTACATCAGGTCGAGGTTCAGGCTGTACATACCGTGGGTCCGCGCGCGGGCGAGCACGTCGGAGACGCGCGTCTGGGCCTGGGGCCGGTTGACAGCCGCGAGCACGACGGGATCAAAGCTCTGGACGCCCATGGACAGTCGATTGACGCCCAACGAGGCGAGCATGTCGACGTGTTCGTCCGTCGTCACCTCGGGATCGGCCTCGACGCTGATCTCGGCGCCCGGAACACGCCGAAACCGGCGGTACAACATGCCGTACAGGCGCTCGAGCTCCTTGGGGGAGAGCCACGTGGGTGTGCCGCCGCCGAGATGAATGCGCGCGACGTTGACCACCTCGGCCGGCAGCGCGAGGGCGTCGATCTGCCGCTCGAGCGCGTCGAGGTAGCGGGTGCCGGGCTCGCGGCGGCCGGCGACGACCATGTTGCAGCCGCAGAACGAGCACTGCTCACGGCAAAACGGGATGTGCACATAGACGCTGCATGGATCGCGCAGACCCTGGAGCGCCGTGTTCACCGCGCTGTCAGACAGCTCGGTCGTCCACTGCGGGGCGGTTGGGTAGCTCGTGTAGCGGGGACCCGGACGGTTCCAGCGCAGCAGTCGTTCAGGCGTGACAGTCATGCCACGTCCGATATCACGCCGCGCCACGCCGACGCGCGCGACGCACTGCGGCGAGCAACCCGAACGTCCACAGCGTCGCCGCCGGGCCGCTCCGCGCGGCCGCCGAGCACCCACACGCCTCGCCAATCACCGGCACGAGGCCCGTATCCGAAGGGTTGGTGTCAAAGGGGCGATCTTCGCCAGTGGTGCCGCCGTCGAAGCCGTCGCAATCCTCGTCGATGCCGTTGCCATCGATCTCGGAGGCGCCGGGGTGGGCCGTCGCGTCGCCGTCGTCGCAATCCGACGCGTCGAGCACGAATCCGTCGGGCTCCTTGCAGTCGCTAGTCGCGTCCTCCGCGTCGCCAAAGCCGTCTCCGTCGACATCGGCATACCAGTCCTGAAACACGGGGTCTTCATCGATCTTGCCGTCGCAGTCGTCGTCGGCGCCGTTGCACTGCTCGGCCGCACCCGGGTACACGAGCGACTCGCGGTCGTCGCAGTCGCCGTCCACGTCGACCCAGGTCGCGTCGGGCGGGTCACACGCGACCGTCGCGCTCCCGTCTCCGAAGCCGTCCCCGTCGACGTCCTGGTACCAGTCCGTCGCGCCGACCGAGGCGTCGTCGATCTTCCCGTTGCAGTCGTCGTCGACGCCGTTGCACACCTCATTCGCGTCGGGGTGCACGTCGGGGAACTCGTCATCGCAGTCGGTCCCGTCGACAACCGCGCTCGCGGGCTGTTTGCACGCCACGACCGGCACGTCCGGGTCGCCATAGTCGTCGCCGTCCGCGTCCGTGTACCAGGTGTCGGCGTCGGCAGCGTTGTCGTCGACCTGTTTGTTGCAGTTCTGATCGACCCCGTCACACGTCTCGACGGCGCCAGGATTGATGGAGGGGTCGACCTCGTTGCAGTCCCCCTTCGCGAGCGCGAACCCGACGCCCGGGACCGCGCAGGTGTTCGTGGGGCTGCCGCCGCCGTACCCGTCGCCGTCGCCATCCGGGTACCAGTCGACGGACTTCACGTTGTCGTCGATCTGGCCGTTGCAGTTGTCGTCCACCTTGTTGCACTGCTCGGTGGCCCCTGTGTACACGAGCGGCGCGGTGTCGTCGCAGTCGTCGGCCGTCGCGGACATGTCTGGCCCGGCCGCACACGCGAGCTTTCCCGCCACGTCGTCGGCGCCGTGTTTGTCGCCGTCGACGTCGGGGTAGAACGACTTGCCCGCGGCGAGGTTCACCGTGGGATCCGCGTCGTCGATGAGCAGGTCGCAGTCGTCGTCCACGGCGTTGCACACCTCGGTGGCCGCCGGGTTCACCGCGGGGCTCGTGTTGTCGCAGTCGCCCGCCACGCGCGCGTAGCCGGCGCCAGGGTCGCACGTCACGACCAGGGCTGTGGAGACGCCGTAGCCGTCCAGGTCGCCGTCGCCGTACCACTTCGTCGCGGGGTTGATCGTGCTGTCCTTGTCGTTGCAGTCGGCGCCTTTCGCCGACCAGCCCGTCGCTGGCGGACACCCCTTGTTCAGCGCCCCGCCGCCGTACCCGTCGCCGTCGCCGTCCGTGTACCACGGGATGGTGGTGCCGATCGTCGCGTTGCTGTCATCGCAGTCACCCGTCGTGGTCGACGTGTTCGCGGGCTGCGGGCAGCCCGTCACCGTCGCTGTCCCACCGACGCCGTCGCCGTCTGCGTCGACGAACCACTTCGAGCCGGGGTTGAGCAGCCCGTCCGTATCGTCGCAGTCCCCGCCGCGATTCAACCAGCCCGGGGTGATCCGACACGCGAGCTTGGTCGTGGTACCGCCCCAGGTATCGGAGTCGTTGTCGGCGTACACGGCGATCAACACGTTCGCGGCGCTGTCGCCGTCGTCGCAGTCGTCGAACGACGCGACGTAGCCGGCGGGCGGCGAACACGCGTTTTGCGCCTTCGTGGAGTCGCCGTGGCCGTCGTTGTCGGAGTCCAAGTAGAACGTCTTCGTGGCCCACCAGGACCCATCCGAGTCGTCACAGTCGTCGCCGAACGGTGAGCGCGTGGGGCCCGGGCACGCGATGATGCCCGCGCCGGCGCCATGGCCGTCTTTGTCGGTGTCCTGGTAGACCGTGAAGGCTCCCTGCACGCTGGGATCGAGGTCGTCGGCGAGGCCGTCGCAGTCTTCGTCGATGTCGCTCACGTCGCAGATCTCGGGCTTCTTGAAGCTGCGCGCGGGGTCCTTGTCGTCGCAATCCCACATCAGCGCGGCGCCGTCGGCGTCCGCGTCCTTCCACACGACGGGATCGGCGTCCGGGCCACCGAACGCGCCGATGTCGGCGACGCTGCCGTCGAGGTCGGTCCCCGAGCCACTGTCGAGGAGCGGGCTCGTCGCCTTCGGGTACAGGTTCGCGAGCGTGCAGTCGGACGCTTTGTAGGCCTGGAACAGCGGATCGACGTCGATCAGGTTGCCCGCCCCGAGCGTCATCGTGCCGGACATGTTGGTGACGGGGTTCGCGTAGAACAGGCTGTAGGTCACGTCCACCGTTCCGGCCTCACGCCGCAAGCCGGCCTGGGTCGTATTGTACGTGTACAGGTTGTTGACGGTCTTCACCGTGGACGACGAGTCGACGTACAGCCCGGCGCCTCGGGCCCCGGCCGCATTCGCGACGAAGTCGTTGTTGCGCAGCGTGACGGCGCCGCCCTGGTAGATGTCGAGGCCGCCGCCATAATCGTCGGCGCTATTAGCGATGAACACGTTGTTTGCGATGGTGGCAGCGGTGCCCTGGTTGAGGTACCCCGAGCCCCAACCGTTCGGCGCCACGCCTGACGCATTGCTGCAGAACGTGTTGCGGTACGCCGTGGCCGCCGTCGTGTAGTACACGTACAGACCGGCGCCGTAAGGCGCGCCGTTGGTCGTGAAGGTGTTGTCGTTCGCCACCACCGAGGTCCCGCCTTCGAGGTAGGCGCCACCGCCGCCACCCGCAGCGGCGCGGTTGCTCGTGAACCGGTTGCGAAGCAGCTGCACCGCACCCGACCAATACGCGTAGACACCCCCGCCGTAGCTGGTGTTCGACGTGTTCGACGTGAACACGTTGTCCGTGACGGAAGCGCCCGTCGTGGAGTACCAGATGAACACCGCGCCGCCCTGGTTCGTGGCGACATTGTTCGCGAACGTGTTGCCCGTGATCGACGGCGACGTCGGGTGGTCCAGGTAGACGCCGCCGCCCTGATTTGTCGCGGTGTTCGTGTCGAACGTGTTTCCTACGATCGACACGCTCGGCACGTACCAACCCGACAGGGCGCCGCTGTTGTAGCTGGTGTTGCTGCGGAACGCGCTGGTGCTCACCGACAGCGGCCCACCCTGGCTCACCTCGATCGCGCCGCCATAGCCGCTGGCCGCCGAGTTCGACGTGAACGTGGAGCCGGAGACGGTCAGGGCCGCGTTGGCTGTGTAGATCGCACCGCCCTGACCGCTCGCGGACGTCACGTTTCCGGTGAAGGTCGAGTCCACCACCGTGAGCGAGCCGTTGTCTTGATGGACTCCGCCGCCGTACAAACCGCGGCCGTTCTGCACCGTGACCCGCTCCAGCCGGTGCGTTCCGCTCGAGACGTTGATCGCCCGCCGAAGGGCGCCCCCTTCGAACGTGATGTCGAAGAACTGAACCGCGCCGTTGGTGATGTTGGCGATCGTCTGGTTGGTTGGCGCCTGGAGGATCACCGGGCCGCTGACGCTCGACGGGCGCAGGTTGACCGTCTTGTTCGTGAGGGTCAGCGCTTCGGTGTACGTGCCGGGCGGGATCAGGATGTTGTCGCCCACCCCGACGGCCGTCGTGATGCACGCCTGCACCGTCGCACAGCCCGTGCTGGTGCCCACCGTGTAGTCGGTCGCCCAGGCCGCACCAGGCGCCATCAGCGCGACACCGATCAATCCGCCCCTCGGCATCCAGCGACCCCCGAGTCGGCAGTATAGGCCAGCGCCTCCGGCGTCGCGACGTTAAACGAGCGGTGGAGGCCCGATGTGGCTGTTGTCGCTGCTCGCGTGTGTAGACCCTGACGCGCCCACCGTTCCCGGCGACGACGCCGAGGTCGTGTTCGAGGTCCCGAAGGGCTCCACCGCGAACGGCCTCGGGCCCGCGCTCATCGATCAGGGCTTCGTGAGCGGCGCGTGGACCTGGAAGCTGTATGTGCGCCAGAACGACCTCTCCTGCCTGAAGGCCGGGAAATTCCGCCTGAAAAAGTCGATGTCGCTCAACGAGCTCAAGACGACGTTGTGCGGCGTGCCCATCGCAGACGAGGTTCCGTTCACGGTCGTCGAGGGGTGGCGCATCCGCGACATCGACGAGGCGCTCGCCGCCAAGGGGTGGATCGAGCCCGGAGAATACACGAAGATCGCCACCGAAAAGGCGGTCGACGCGCCGTTCGAGGTCCCTTCCACCACGCTCGAAGGCTACCTGTGGCCCGAGACTTACATGGTCACGGCCGACAAATTCACCGCCAAGGGCTTCGCAGAGCGGCAGCTCGGGCTGTTCAAGTCGAAGTTCCTCGACGCGCACGGCGCCGACGAGTGCATCACCAAGCGCGGCCTGAACGGCGTCGTCGTGATGGCGTCCATGCTCGAGCGCGAGGAGCCGCGACCGGAGAACCGCCCCATCGTCGCCGGTGTGCTCTGGAAGCGAATCGATGGGGGCTGGAAGCTCGGTGTGGACGCGACGAGCCGCTACACGCTGGCCGACTGGAACGACCGGAAGGCGTTCCTCACCAACCTTCGCGACCCCGACGAGCCGTACAACACGCGCCTGCGCGACGGCCTCCCGCCGACGGCCATCGGAAACCCTGCTCTTCCCTCGCTCCTTGCGGCCTGCTCGCCGCAGCCCTCGGAGTGGTGGTACTATCTGCACGACGGTCAGCGGCAGTTCCACGGGTCGCGGGACGCGGCCGAACACGAAGCCAACCGGAAAAAGTTCGACGTTTGGTGAAAGTCGGGCGGCCATGCTGCTCTCAGGCTATCCTTCAGGCGCCCGATGGCGCCGTCCCCTATGGCACGGTTTTTGGAGCTTCTATGCGACCTTCTACCCTCCCCGGCCTCGCTCTTCTCGCTGTTGGCGCGCTCGGCGGCTGCACTGAATACGACCTCGTCGGGGACGTGAACGTCGGCGACGTAGGCGCGACGTGCTCGGAAGCGCCGATCGGCTGGGACGAGACGAGCGACCCGTCGTGCGAGAACGAGCTCGAGGTCGGCTCGTTCACGCCGGTGGTCAAGTGGGACAAGCCGTCGTGGGCCTCCTACCCGTCCAGCAACCAGATCATGAGCCAGCCGATCGTGGCGTCGCTCACGGACGACAACGGAGACGGCCTGGTCAACCAGTATGACGTCCCCGACGTGATCGCGGTCACGTACGGCTCGGAGAACGTCGTGCGCGCGATCTCCGGCGACGACGGCCATGAGATCTGGAGCTTCAGCGACTACACCATCCAGGGCCAGGGCGGCGTCGCCGCGGGCGACATCGATCACGATGGCAAGGTGGAGATCATCACGCTCACCACGGACGGCGGCGCGATCGCACTCGAGAACGACGGCACCCTGAAGTGGCACGTGTCGAGCGTCCTCTCCGGCCACATCTACGGCACGAGCGACGTCGCCAGCCTGTCGGACATGGACCACGACGGCGAGGTCGAGATCATCGCGGGCAACGCGATCCTGCGCGCCGACGGCACGCTGCGCGGCGCCGGCATGTACGGTCGCGCCGGGGTCGAGAACAACAACGTCGGCACCTGCTCGGTCGCCGTCGACCTCGATCGCGACGGTCGCGAGGAGGTCATCACCGGCAACGCCGTGTACTCGCCCGACGGCGTCACGATCTGGCACAACGCCTCGCTGCTCGACGGCTACGTCGCTGTCGGCAATTTCGACGCCGACAACCAGGGCGAAATCGTCGTCACCGGTCAGGGAAACATCCGGTTGCTCGATACGAACGGCCAGATGCTCTGGCAGCAGCCCATCCCGGGTGGTGAGGCGGGCTACTACAGTGGCCCGCCCACCGTCGCGGACTTCAACGGCGACGGAAACGCCGACATGAGCGTCGCGTCAGGGTCGCGGTACACCGTGTTCCAGCGTGACGGCTCCATCCTGTGGCAGGCCATCACCCAGGACGCGTCGTCCGGCAACACCGGGTCGGCCGTGTTCGACTTCGAGGGCGACGGCGCGGCCGAGGTCGTGTACGCAGACGAGACGCGCCTGTGGGTGTTCAGCGGCGTCGACGGCAGCGTGAAGCTGTCTTCGGATCACCACAGCAACAACACCTGGCTCGAGTACCCCACCATCGCGGACATCGACGGCGACGGGCACGCCGAGATCGTGGTCGCGAACACTGCCGGGCCCACTGCGGTCGCGTACTCCGGCCTGTCCGTGTTCGGCGACGCGAACAACTCCTGGCGCGCCGGCCGGCGCATCTGGAACCAGCACGCGTACCACATCACGAACGTGAACGACGACGGCACCATCCCGCGCACGGCCGAAATCAACTGGGACACGTTCAACAGCTTCCGCTCGGGCGCCCTGTCGAACAGCGACGGCCTCTCCGCGCCGGATCTCCTCATCGGCGAGTCCGATGACTGCCAGATCACCTGCGGCACCGACGGCCAGATGCTCGTGTACGCGCACGTCGGCAACCTAGGCGCGTCCGACGTCCCCGCTGGCACCACCGTTCAGCTGTACACCAAGATCGGCGGCGTGGAGACCCTCTCCGGCACCGCGATCCTCGAGGTCGGCGTGCCCGCCGGTCACTGGGCCGACGGCGTCGCCGTCACCGCGACGGGCGTGGACGCGGCTACGGTCGAGAGCATCGTGCTCAAGGTCGTGAGCAACGAGTCCGAGTGCGACGACACGAACAACTCGATCGAGGTCGCCGGGCCGTTCTGCCAGTAGGCGACGCGTCAGGCGGCGGTCACGACCAGTTGCGCGCAGCTCCGAGCGCCGCGTCCACGCCGTTCCCGGTGTAGGGCCAGCCGACGAAGTCCACGCCGCTCTCGCGCAGGCGAGCCAGCCGCGCGGCGTGCCCGACGTTGTACTGCGGCAGCGTGGCGCGCTGGATGTGCGTGTACGCGGGATCGGCGCGGATGCCCTCGACCTCGGCCACGACCTTGCGCGCACGCAGCAGCAGCTGCTCGTCCGTCATCTTGGAGACGTCTTCGCGGGCGCCGCCGATCATCACGCGCAATACGGTGCGCCCGGGGTAGTGCGCCGGGAACACGCTCGAAACCCACACCACGCCGAGCACGTCCTTGCGCTGCGACGTTGGCGAAAGCCAGCCGAAGCCCTCCGGTGAGGGCGCTTCCGACGCCTTGAACGCGAGGTGCACGGACGCGACGAACGACGTCGGCTGCGCGTTCAGGTCGTGAGCGATGTCGGGGACGTTCGGGCCAGGCGCGAAGATCGCGGCCGCGCGCGCGCCGCCGACCGTGAGCACGACGCGGCTGGCGTCGTAGTTCCCGCCCTTCGCGCGGACGAGGAACCCGGCCCCGCGGCGCTCGACGCGGTCGACCGGCGTAGACAGCTTGAGCAGGTCGCCCGGGAGCGATCCCGCGAGCATATCCACCAGCGACTGCACACCGTTCTTCAGCGTGTAGCCGCGCTTCGGCGCCCACGCGGGGGCGCGCCAGGCGCCGCGGCGGGAGCCGATCCCGCCGGCCACGACGCTGCCCGAGCGCTCCCACTTGACCACGTCGGGGAACGCGGCCGCCATCTCCAGCTGGTGGGCGTCTCCCGCGTAGATACCCGCGACGAACGGGTCGAGCAGGCGCTCGGCGACGGCCTTTCCGAACCGACGCGTGACGAAATCGAACGCGGACTCGTCCGGGCGCGGCGGATCGCGGCGCGCGATCATCGGCTCGGCCATCATCCGCAGGAGCTCGCGCTTCTTGAAGAAGCTGCGGTCCAACAGCGCGCGCGGCACCGGGCGCAGCTTGCCGTCCCACAAGATGAACCGCGTGTTCACGGCCGCCGAGCCTTCCACGATGCGGTCCTGCATCGACAGCTCTTCGAGCGCCGTGATGGTGTGCTCCGTGACGCGAAGCGCCTGCGGGCCGCACTCGACCACGAGGCCGCTCGTCTTCAGGCTCCGGATCGGCCCGCCGACCCGCTCGTCCGCCTCGAGGACGACCACGTTCTTGCCTTCGTTGGCGAGCCTGCGCCCGAGCGCCAGACCCGTCACGCCCGCACCGATGATGACGACGTCGTTCATACGTGCGCATAACCGAGCGTAAGGCCGGGTGCGGGATCTGCGATGGAGCGATAGAGGCACGCCATGCGCATCCCCAAGCTCGCCCTGTTGCTCGCTCTCTCCCTCGCGTTCGTCGCGGAGGCCACCGCCCAAGCTGCCATGGTGGACGGCTACACCGACTGCGAGGTGAAGCAGCTCGGCGAATACTGGGGCGTGCCGCCAAAGAAAGCCGCCAAACGCATCAAGAAGGCGATGAAGACCGGCGACAAGATGTTCTGGAACGACTATTCGCAGGCCAAATACATGCCTGCGACCTGTACGTTCGACGAGACCGGGCTCACCTACGCCGACGCCGAGCTGCTGGCCGGGTACTGGGGCTTGAATGACCCCTACGCCGCGAAGAAGTTCGTCGAAGAGAAGGCCGCGGCCGGGTCGATCGACTTCGTGTGGGCGGCGCTGTCGGACGCGTCGGGCACCGGGAAGAAATTCGACGAGGACCCGGACCAGGCCCCGCTCGCGGCGTTCTGGGCGAGCACGTTCCACTACTGCGACGCGCGCATGTTGGCGGACTTCTGGGGCGTGGACGCCTACAATGGCAAGGTATCGATCGGGTACAAGCTGATGGACGGCTCGCCCGACCAGCTCGCCTACCTGCAGGGCCAGCTCGCCCAGGGCCGCACGATGGCGCAGCAACGTGGTGCGGCGTGCCAGTTCGTCGAGCTCAACTACACGTACGACGACGCCGCGATGATGGCTCAGCTGTGGCGCACGGGCGTAGACGAGGCCAAGACGCGGATGGGCGACCTTGTCGGGCGCGGGCGCGACGGCGAGATCCGCCAGCAGCTCGCGATCGCGCGCCAGAACGCAGGCGGCCACTTCTGACCGACGCACCGCCAGGCAGCGCGGGGTGGCACCTCGAGGCGCACGACGGCCTCGCGAGCCTGAGCGCTGGCGACTCCCTCGTCGTGTTGTGGCGCTCCGGGGCCTCGGTGGCTCGCATCCGGTGGGTGCGGGAGCGCGCGGTGGCGCGGACCGTGGCGTGTCCCGACGGGATCGTCGTGCTGCAGCTCCTGCTTCCGACTGCGACGCCGCCGGGCATGGGGGAGCTCGGCGAGATCCGACGCGGCTTGCAGGTGATCGGCCCCCACGCGCGCAGCCTGGTGTTGGCACCACTCGGTGACGGCCGATGGCACTCGATGGTGCGCACGCTGCTGCGCACCGGGCTCGTGGTGATGCGCCGCAACGAGCCCATCCGCGTCGCCTCCTCGCTCCCCGACGCATTGGACCTGTGGACCACGACCGCGTCGAGAGCCACGCCGCCCGTCCACCACCTCGCCGACGCTCTCGACGGGCTGTTTGCCGCTGTCGGGGCGCCGCCTCCCATCCTCCGGAAGTGAGCCTCCGGAGCCGCCTGCCCGGTCGCCCGCACACCACCGTGGCCCGCCACGTCGCCACCAAGGCGTGGCGCAACCGCGGCTCGGGAGGGGTCCTCCGGCGCGCGCTGGTCGACCTGGTCGGCCTCGAGGGCGCGCTGCGCGTCTTCGGTTCCGACGCGATGATCACGGACGGCGGCAGGTACTACCCCCTCGCTTTCCTGCCCGCGTACCACGGGCCGCACTTCCACCGCGCGATCCGGCGCCTGCTCGTGCCGGGGCTCGGTCCGTTCGTCGCGCACGTCTCGCTCACCGGCGCCTGCCCGTGGACGTGCAAGTACTGCTTCGCTTCGGCGGGTGGTCCGCAGGCGCCGGACGTCGGCGACGACGCCCTTGTCGCCATCGCCCACGCGCTCGCGAAACAGGGAGTACCCATCGTGATCCTGGGCGGCGGCGAGCCGTTGACGCGGTTCCAGCGCGCGCTCACGCTGACGCGCATCCTCTCCGCGTCCAGCGAGGTGCGCCTCGCCACGTCGGGGATCGGCCTCACAGCGGCCCGCGCGGCGGCGCTCACCGAGGCCGGGCTCAGCGTGCTCGCGATCAGCCTCGACGGCCACGACCGCGCGCGGGTCGACGCCGTACGCGGCGAGGGCGCGTTCGACCAGGCGCTGCGCGCGCTCTCCGTCGCGCGCGACGCGGGGCTCGTCACGCTCGTCACCTGCGTCGTGGGGCGCGGGTCGTTCCCCGACGAGGGCGACGTGGACAAGCTGCTCGCGCTTATCCGATCCGTGCACCCCAAGGCGGTCGTGAACTTCCTCCCCGAGTTCGCGACCGGACGCGGCGCGGAGGGCGGCTTTCGAACGCCGCTCGCGTATGCGGCCACGGCGGCGCGCGTTTCCGGGGCGATCCGGACGGGGCGGCATCGGGCTGCAGCGTTCTATGCGGAGCCCATGGACGCGATCGTCGGCTGCGTCGGCGCGGCGCAGCGGCAGGTCGTGGTCGACACCAGCGGCAACCTCAACGCCTGCGTGAGCGGGGCGTCGTTCGGGAACCTGCTCGACGAGCCGTTCGAGGACGTGTGGAAGCGCATGCTCGACGCTCCCGCGCGGTTCAAGCAGGGCTACTTCTGCGCCCATGTTCACGAGCCAGAACGCGCCGGTGACGACGTCGATGCGGCCCTCCGGGGCTTTCATCGGGACGTGCCGGACGCCGGGTTTCAGCGCGCGATCGACGCTCTGGGCCCGATGATCCCCTGGCTCGTGCCGGCCGGACGAGGCTGAACTACGCGTGCAGGGCTGCCCACAGCCGCTTCGCGAACGCCGCGCCGACCCCAGGCACTGCCGCGAGCGTCGCCTCGTCCGCTGCGAACACGCCCTCAGCGCTGCCGAGGTGCCGCAGCAGCGCGGTTCGGCGGGCGGGACCGACGCCCGGGACGTCGTCGAGGATGCTGCCTACCGCGGCCTTCTCGCGCACCTTCCGGTGGTAGCGAACGGCGTGATCGTGCACCTGATCGCGCGCGAGCTGCAGGATCTTCAGCCGCGCATCCCCCGACTTCAGCACGATCGGGTCCTTGACTCCAGGGATGATGATCACGTCCGTGGCGGTCTTGTTGCCCTTCGCGTGCTCGGTGCGCGGCTTGCGGATGCCCACCATCGGCAGCACCACGCCGAGCTCGTTCAGCGCGGCCATCGCGGCGTTCACCTGCCCGTGCCCGCCGTCGATCACGAGCAGATCGGGCAGATCGCCCTCGTCCTGCCCGCGCGACACGCGGCGACCGAGGATCTCCTTCATGCTCGCGTAGTCGTCGGCGCCGATCACGGTCTTGATCTTGTACCGGCGGTACGCGTCGCGCGCGGGCTTTCCGTCGATCAGCACGCTCATCGCGGCCACGGGGGAGTCGCCCATGAGGTTCGAGTTGTCGAAGCACTCGATGCGGTGCGGCGGACCCGACAGGCCCACCAGCGCGCCCAGCGCGCCCAACGCGTCCTGCAGCCGCACGTCGACGTCGAGCGAACGATCGTAGGCGAGCTTCGCGTTCTCGGTCGCGAGCTCCACAAGCCGCACCGCGTCGCCGCGCTCGGGCATTCGCACCGTCACGTGCGAGCCGCGAAGGTCGGACAGCAGCTCCTCCAGCGCGTCCGCGTCGGACGGGCGCACCGGTAGCAGCACCTCGGCCGGCACGTCCCGACCGGCGTACGCGTCGAGCAGCAGCGACGAGAACAGGTCAGCGTCCTCGCCCGGCAGGCTCTGGACCGGGCTCGTCACCGGCTCGTGCATCGCGCCGTCGCGCACCGGCACACACGCGACGACCCCGCGCGCGCCCACGCGGTACAGCCCCCACACGTCGCGATCGCGCAACTTGGAGTCGACGACCTGCTGCTTCTCGACCGTCGCCGACACCGACTTCATCAGGTCCCGCAGCCGCGCGGCCTCCTCGAACCGCTCGGCCTCGGCCGCCTCGGCCATCCGCTCCTTCAGCCGGTTCACGAGCGGCGCGGTGCGGCCGTCGAGGAACAGCATCGCGTCGTCGAGGATCTCGCCGTAGCGCTGGCGATCGACGAGCCCCACACACGGAGCCGCGCAGCGCCCCATCTGGTGCAGGATACACGGCCGCGTGCGCGACGCGAGCGTGGCGTCCGAGCAGGTGCGCAGCGGGAATTGCCTGCCGAGCGCGCCCACCGTCTCCCGCGCGCGAGACGCCGACGTGTACGGCCCGAAGTAGCGCGCCTTGTCGTCCTTGATGCGCCGCACCAGCGTGAACCGCGGCCACGCGCCCTTCGCGTCCACCCGCAGGTGGAGGAAGTTCTTGTCGTCCACGAGCTTGGTGTTGTACCGTGGCCGGTGCTGTTTGATCAGCGTGTTCTCGAGGAGCAGCGCCTCTTTCTCGGTGCGCGTCGCGACGAATCGCACCGCCGCCACCTGCCGCATCAGGAACGGCACCATGAACCGCTCGTCGTGGCCGGCCACGTACTGCTTCACGCGCGAGCGCAGGTTGCCGGCCTTGCCGACGTACAACACGCGGTGGCGCTTATCTTCGAACAGGTACACGCCCGCCGACGTCGGCAGCGACGCGACCTGCGCTTCGAGTGGATCTTCGACGGGCACGGATGCCTTCTAACGTCCGAGACGCAAGGGGGGCCGGCAACACCCCCGACCACGACCGATCGTCCCCGCCGCTCTTGCCGATTTATGACCGCTGAACGGCAAGAGCTCCTCCCATGATGGCGTCATCCAGCCCGGTCTTGCCGCACAGGACGTGCCGAGGGCTCCGATCGCGGCAAAACCTCCGACCACGATCCATCGTGTTCAGGGTTGTTGCCGACCTGTGCCAGCGCCAGCGTTCGTCGCGTGGCCGCCAGCAGCGCCGGGTCGACCGTTTGCGACCGCAGCCACCGGTAGGTGCGCTCCGCGACGAGCCCGTTCGCGAAGTAGGAGAATTTCGTCCACACGACCCGGGCCGCCACCCCGCGCGGGCTGCGATCCCCTGGCATCACCGCCGCCGCCGCGTGCGCTGCCAGCCACGCCTCTCGGTGATCTGCGTAGACCTCCTCGAGCGGGCCGACCCCCAGGACGCGCCTCACCTGCGCTGGAACGTCCACCCGGGGCAGCGCCCGCGCGATCGCGGTGGGATCGAAGCCGGGCAGTAGCCTCGCCCCGAGCAGATCGGGGGCGCACGTCCCCGCCCAGGTGGCCACCGGCGCGATGAGGCCGTGTTTGACGGGCTGACGGACGAGGTAGCCCACGAGCGTCTCCAGGTGCGAACGTCCGTCCACTGGCCGCACGTGGGCCCGCGCCAACGGCGGCGCGCCGGCAGCCCTGAGCGCCCGTGACAGCCCACTCGCGGCGTGCCGCGTCGACTCCGGCTCCGACTGGAGCACGACGTGGAGGTGATCGTCGACGACGCTGAACAGCAGCAGCCGGGGGCCGGCGACGCGGGCGAGAACCCGCACGGCGTCGAGCAGCTCCGCCGGCTCCGGAAACAGCGTGATTCGGCCCGCCGAAGCGAGCGTGATGTGGAACGGTTGCATGCCGAACACCTACGGCGCCGACCCTCGATGGGGAAGTGAAATTGCCGGGGGGAGTCGTGGCAAGAAGTCCCAGGACGATCGATCGTCGTGGGCAGTCTTGCCGCAATCCGCGGGTGAGGTGGCAACTCCGGCCGGGAGTCGGGTAGACCGGCGGGTTTCCCCGCCGGCCCCCCTCGGATCCGGACGTGCGGAATTCCCGCATCCGGCTCTTCGTCACATGGGTTCGCTACGGTCGCACGAAGGAGTGGACGATGCGCACGGGCGGGAGCGGGAATCGCTCCTGCA
>CANNIZ010000038.1 GCA_947505245.1 Pseudomonadota bacterium
CGCGATGGGCGAGCAACGTGGCCGACCGCTCGACATGGACGTGGCATTTCTCGAGCAGGTGCTTGATCTCGTCGTCGCGCAGCTGCGTCTCGAACGCATCAGCGAGCTTGGTCATGACGCCGAGCGCGATGTCCAACGCGGCCTGGGGCACCGCGACCGGTGCCAACACCGTGAACGCCTCTTCGGCCGCCTGGCCTTCGCGCCGCATGCCGAGCAGGATCTGGGCACGCTTTGCACGAATCTCGGGCATGTCCTTGTTCTTCGACAATGCCTTGCCGAACGAGTCCGCCGCGCTGCCCGGGAACCCCGCAGCCAGGTACTGCTGGCCGAGGCTCGCCCACGCGACGGGAGAGGGATCTTCCGTGTCTTCGACCCAGGCCTTCGCGTCTTCCATCGCCGATTGGGGATCACCGATGCTCGACAACAGCCAGATCCGCATCCCGCGGGCGGCATCCCCCTGCTTGTCTTCGTCGAATGCAGCCGCCGCCGTTGCAAGCTTGAGCGCCAACAAGCGCCGCCCCTGGCGGGTCGCCTCGCCGGCCGTCCCCATGAAATTCAGGCGTGGATCGATCATCTGGCGCAGCTCGTCGTGGACCTGCACGTCTTCGTGCTGATCGAGCCCACAGCCCTGACAGACGCCTCGTTTGCGCTGCTCACCGCAGTTGATGCACCGCCCCACCCGCATCGGGAGCGCCGGGCATTGCCAGTCTTCCTCGGCGACCGAGGTGCCGCAGTCACGGCACTGGAACACGTCCACCGCGACAGTGCGGCGCATCGTGATCCATTTCAGGTTTTGCGAACTGCACTTTGGGCAGCGCGGCGGGTTGGCCAATGCGAGACTCCAAGAACCCGGGGACAGTGCCCAAGGGTAGTGTCATTATGAGTTGAGGGACAGACCCTGAATACACGGAGCACAATGGTACCGGGAGATCGCCGTTACCGCCTGGGTCCCCTGTTGGGCCGGGGCGCGTCGGCGGAGGTGTATCGGGCGCGGCGGGGCGATCTCGGCATCGACGTCGCCGTCAAGGTGCTGCGCGCGGGGGTCTCTGGCGAAGCGTTGGCGCGGCTGAGGGACGAGGCGCGGATCCTCGCGCAGCTCGATCACCCCGGAATCGTGCGGCTCGTCGACCTCGTCTCGCTCGAGGGGCGGCCCGCCCTCGTCACCGATCTTGTCGACGGACTCGATGCACACGCGATCGCCCCGCTGCCGCCACGCGCAGCCCTGGACGTCGTCGCCGCCGTCGCAGACGCGCTGCAACGGGCCCACCAACGCGGTCTTGTCCACCGCGACGTGAAGCCCACCAACATCCGCGTGGGACGCTTCGGGCAGGTGCGGCTGCTCGACTTTGGCATCGCATGGGCGCGCGATCGGGAGGCGCGCACCGCGAGCGACGTGATCGTCGGATCCGCTCCGTACCTCGCACCCGAGCGGCTCGACGAGGGCACGCCCGGGCCGTCGTGCGACGTGTTCGCGCTCGGATGCCTGCTGTTCGAGCTGGTGACCGGGCGTTCGCTGTTCGAGGTGCGCTCGTACGCGCTCCACGCGGCGCGCCTGTCGGGCCAGGCGTGGGTCGACAGCCACGTCGAGAAGGCCTGCGCGCCCCTGTCGATCCCGATCCGCGCGCTGACGATGTCGACGCTCGCGTTTTCGCCGCAAGATCGACCGTCGGCTGGCCGGGTCGCCGAGCTCGCCGAAGGCATGAACGCGAGCGGGGCCACGCTGCGCGCCTGGGCCCGGACGTTCCCATGGCCCGAACCGAGCGCCACGGGGCCTCTGTCCGGCCAGGTGCTCGTCGCGACGCCGCTCGTCGACCTCACCCCCTCGATGGAGCCGACCCTCGAAGACGCGTCGCAGGTCGCCACCCATCTCCGCCTCGCACGGCCCGCGCCCGCCGCCCGACTCGACGCCGAAGACACCCACTCGGACGACTGAGACGCGCGCCTACCGCGTCAACATCACGACGAGGAGCGTCACGGCCAACAGCAGCGCCGACGCGATCAACGACAGGAGGCCGCAGCCAGCGACGATCAGCCCCACGTTGACCCCGTGGTCCACCGGCGCTGCCGCGCGCCGCGCGCCCTCGCGAGGACGGTTCTCCGTGTCCGCTTCCGACAGGAGCGGCTTCGTCTTGCGCGCCGACGCCGGGGACGCGGCGAGCCCCGGTATGCCGGCCTGGATCTTCGTCACCTCTTCGGACGGGTAGCTGTTCAGCTGCGAGCGGCCGCGATCGAGCATCGCGAACACCTCGTTCGCCGTCTGAACGCGATCTTCCGGCTTCTTCGCCATGAGCTGCAGCACGCAACGCTCGAGCCAGGGCGGGGCGGTGTCCGGGTTGCGCTTGGAGGGCGCCTCCGGAACCGCGGTGACGGCCTTCTCGAGGATCTCGAACGGACGCCCGGTATAGGGTGCGTGACCGGTACACATCTCGTACATGATGACGCCGAGCGCGTACAGATCGCTGCGCGCGTCGAACGTGAACACCTGCACGTACTCGGGCGCCATGTACGTCGGGGTGCCCACGCGCACGCCGGCCTGCGTGAGGCGTCCGGCGTCGGTCGTGTCGCCGTCGTCTTCGCCGATGCGTGCGAGACCGAAGTCGAGCACCTTCACCACGTCCTGCTGGCCGTAACGATCGACCAACATCACGTTCTCAGGCTTGAGATCGCGATGGATGATCTTCTCCTGGTGCGCGGCCGCGAGGGCCTGCGCGATCTGCATCGCGATCACGGCCGTACGCACGGGCGGAAGCGGCGCCTCCTTCTGGATCAAGTCATCCAGCGACCGACCCTCACACAGCTCCATGACGAGGTACAAGCGGCCGTTGTGCTCGCCGTACTCGTACACCCGCACGCTGTTCGGGTGCTCGATGCGCGTGGTGGCGCGCATCTCGCGGTTGAAACGCGCCTTGACCTCGGCGTTCTCGGTGAGCTCGTTGTGGAGCATCTTCACCGCGACCTTGCGGTCGAGGTCGATCTGGTGGGCGCGGTACACGAAGCCCATTCCGCCGCTTCCGATGCGGCGTTCGAGCTGAAACCGCCGCGCGATCGTTTGACCGATCAGCGGATCTCGAATTGCGCTCGCGTCGTCGTGTTTCCCCACGGCGCGCAGTCTAGCAGACCGCACGCCGTTCCCACGACGATGTCGTCAGCTCAGGATCTTCTGCAGGGACAACGCGAGGCCCACGTTCGTGACCTTCAGCTTGCCCTGCATGAACAACATCATGCCGGACGAAGGGTTGTCGAGCAGCAGCTCGAAGTCTTCCTTCTTGGAGGTCACGACGCAGCCGGCGTTATCGACGGGGCCGTCGATCACCTTGCCGCAATCGCCGGTGAGATCGACGGTCCACTTGCCGGCGCCCTCGATGTCGAACACGTAGATCGCGTTGATTTCCTTCGCAAGGCTCGGATTGTCCAAGACCTTCTTCGGGAGATAGTTCGAAAAGAAATCAGCAGTGTCGCCCATGGTGTAGCCCTCCGGGCGTTCGAAGGTAGCAGAGGTCGGGTCAGTCGGCCAAGAGGTCGGCGAATGATGCGATGCTATCGCGCTCCACCGCGAACAAACCGGGATCGAGATCGTGCCAGCCGTGCCAGTCCGACCCGCCGGTGAGGAACAATCCGTGCCGACGAGCCGCGTCGCGGTACACGCGACGATCCCGCGACGTGAGCGACGGACGGATCCCCTCGACGCCCTGCAGCCCGAGCGCCACGAGCTGAGCGAGCCAACGATCGACCTGATCGCGGCCCGGGTGCGCCCACGACACGAGCCCCCCGCTCTGGCGCGCCGCGTCGATCACCTCGCCCGCGGTGACCGTGAACGGCGGCACGTTCCCGCAGCCGGTGCCGACGAACCGCGCGAACGCGTCGTGGATGTGTTTGGCCCTTCCCGCCGCGATGAGCGCCCGCGCGAGGTGGTGGCGGGTGAGCGCGCGCTGACCGCTGCGCGCGGACTCATCGGCCAACGGGAGACCCAGCTTGCCGGCCGCCGCGTCATACCGCTCGACGCGCGCCTCCACCTGGCGCCGCGAGAACAGCGCAAAGTCCGACGGGACGGGCCCCGGAAAGTAGATCAGGAAGTGCAGCTCGGCGCCGTCATGCACGCCGCTCGCTTCGAGCGCCGCGATCACGCGGATGTCGCGGCCCTCCACGTTTCGTAGACCGGGTTCGAACGCGGGCACGATGTCGTGGTCGGTGATCGCGACCACGTCGAGGCCGCCGCGCGCGCAGCGGCGGAGCACCTCGTCGGGCGGGTGTTCGCCGTCGGAGCGGTCGCTGTGCAGGTGGAGGTCGTATCGAATCATGTAGATTCCCTAACGGGAAAGGCTTCGCTCGGCTGCGCCTCAGCCCGCGAGCACGGCCTCGCGCACGAGTTCGTGGACGCGAGCCTCGGGAAGATCGACCTGCACGACCTTGTTCCGCCCACGCAGACCCTTCACGATCGTCACGTCAGACTGCGGGATGCCGAACACCTCGCGGGCGAGGAACCGCACCAGCCGCTCGTTCGCGGCGCCATCCACGGGCGGGGCATCGAGCTTGACCAGCAGCCCGCGCGCGTCTTCGGCGAGCCCGCAGCGACCGGCGTTCGGCTTCACGCGCAGCGAGAGGGTGGTCACCGCGTCCACACGGCGACGTCGGCGTACGGATCGGCCGCACGCACGCGGGAAACCAGCCCCCCGAGCGGGTCGGCGTCCTTGCGCGCTGCATCGACCAGCGACGCGAGCGTGGCGATCGGTACCGTCGACGAGACGACGGCGAGGCCCTCTCCAACGGCATGCAAGCGATACGTCCCGTCCCCGGTCGCCCACTCGGACTTGTCCGCGGCCGACAGCCCGATGCGCAGCGGGTCCAACTGGCCGTCCGACATGCGCACCGCGCTCACGACGGCGTGCTCGTCCACCCGGAACTTCGCCCACGTGCCGTCGCGCCCGACGACGAAGTCCGTCTCGAGCGGCCACCGCGCAGGCGCGCGCGGAACCTGGACCGCGTGCACGAACAACCCGACGCCGATCGCAGCGATCACGGCCACCGCCGTCCACCAGCCGCGCGACGAAGGCGGCTCGGGAAGCGGAGCCGGGAGGTCTGGAACGCCCTGGACCTCGCCCCACGACGCGAGCTTGACGTCGGCGATCGCGCGCTCGGCGAGCGGACCGATCAGCCCGTGCGGCGTCCAGCGGCCCGCGCCGGACAGCGTCGTCCCCCTCAGGTGCTCGCGCGCCGGCCGTCCGACCTCACACGCGACGACGATCAGCCGCCGGACCGCGTCCGGATCGGAGAAATCGATCAGAAGCAGGTCGTCCGCGACGGGAAAACACGGCACCGCCGACTCGCGCGCGACGAGGTCGCGGTGCACGCGCGCGTCGGGGTGGAAGTGCAGAGCGAGCACGCGCACGGACCCGTTCGGGCGCGCCCCCATGGCGGGCGGGACCAGATCACCGCGGCTGATGATCTCATTTTGAACGAGTCGATAGGCACGGTCGCAGCGGACACAAACGTGCAGGTGGTCGCGGTGGTGGCCGTCGGCGATCTCCAGGATCGGCGGGCACGGACCCGGCGACCACGCCGCGAGGCGGCTGATCACCCGATCGACGCGGGCGCCCGGCCACTGGTCGAACGGCAAACCGTCCGTCGAGCCGAGGCGCCGCACGATCTCGCGAAGCGAGCCGCGAGCCGCTTCCAACGCGGTGCGGTCCACCTCGAGCAGGCGCTCCAGGCTCTCGAGCCGCCGCCCGTCGCCGTAGTGCTGGCGGAACACCGCGCCGATCAGCGGCGTGCAGGCGTGGTCGATCGCCCTGCGCCAGCGCGGCGACAGCGGCATCGCGGCGTCCTGCGGCCAGTGGTCCTGCGGCTCGCGACGCCGCGCGCGCGCGACGAAGCGCACGACGAGATCAGCCGCGCGGTCCTCCGCCTCACACAGCCCGACCTCAGCGGGCAGGTGCATGAGCACGTGGTCACGCGCGTCGCGCAACAGCCCCGGACGCACGCGGATGCCGCTGGTCAGGAGCGTCCAGGCGACGCGAACGGTCAGGGCCGGCCACGCGAGGTGGGCGACGTCGGGGGTCAGCGCGGGGGCCGACGAAATCGCGGTGAGCGCGGTCGCGGTGAGCGTCATGATGCAAGCCCAAAGGGCGCGCAGCGAGCCGAAGGCGAGCGAAGGGACATGGGGGCCTGTCGGGGAGGAGCGGGGGCGGGCGGAGCGGGCGGGCCTTGATCGTAGCGCGCGTGGCCGCCCCAGAAAAGCGAGAACCCACGGACCGGGCCGTGGGTTTCGTCATCTCGCCGGAATAAGCTCCCGTTTCACCGTCCAGAAATCCACTACGCGCCGGTCTCTGCCGGCGCCCGATTCAAGCAGCCTCAGCGGCGTGGTCGCTTCGACGAGCGACCGAGGCGTCCAGCAGGAGGTCGTTGATCGTCGCGGCGACCGCGACGCTCGCGAGCTCTTCGTCGCCGTAAGCCGCGAGGAACTCGTCGTAGAGCGTGGTGATCAGGTCGCCGAGCGTGGTGGTGTGGGTCATTGGAACCTCCGAGCGTTTGTGTCTGGCGAGTTGCCTTGCAACCGGTGTGCCAAATGCTCGGTGCCCGAAATGGGCAGACCGCACGTGGCCTCGTACAAGGAGTACGCGCCAGCGCTGCGTCGGTTCGTCGGACGATGTCACAAAATGAAGACGACGCGCCTAACGAGTCTTTTCCTTGATCTCCTGCGCGTCGGGGATCTTCCCATCCAATTCCTTGGGCGGGGTCACGTCCGTGTCACGCTGGGCGTCTTTGAAGGCCTTCATGCCCTTCCCGAACTGCTGAAACACGTCCGGGAGCTTTCCGACCCCGAACAACATCATCACGATCACGAGGATCAGGATGAGTTCGGGCGCGCTGGGCATGTTGATCGCGTACAAGGGCTGCACGTGGCCTCCGGGTGAAGTGGATCTAGCCGCTGGAACCCGAGGAGGCCATCACGCCCTCACTCCTTGTCGGTCGCGTCCACGATCCCGATCCAGACGAGGCCCGCCCCCGCCGCCACCAGGACGAGCACCAACACCATCAACACGGGCTCGACGAACCACATCCGCCCTTCGTAGCCGCGATTCCGACCCGCGGTCAACCAAACGGCGGCAACACCCGTCCGCGCTCGGACGCGTACACGGTGACGAGGTGGGCTGGCGTCACGTCAAACGCAGGGTTGAACACAGGAACTTCGGGCGCCCAACGAGCCGTGCCCCAGCCGAGGACCTCGGAAGGCGCTCGCTGTTCGATCGGAATCGCCCCGCCGTCGGGGCAGGTTGGATCCACCGACGACCACGGCATGGCGACCACGAACGGGACGTGATGGGCCGCGCACGCGAGCGCCACCGCGTAGGTGCCGGTCTTGTTCGCGACGTCTCCGTTGCGGGCGACGCGATCGCACCCCACGAGCGCCGCGGCGACCTGGCCCTGGGCCATCAGGATCGGCGCGGCAGCATCCGCGAGCAAGGTGCACGGGATCTGTTCCTGCACGAGCTCCCAGGTGGTGAGGCGGGCCCCCTGCAGCCAAGGACGCGTCTCGTCGACCCACACGTGAACGTCCCGACCGCGCGCGTGCAGCGTACGGACGATGCCGAGCGCCGTGCCCCAACCGCCGGTCGCGAGCGCGCCGGTGTTGCAGTGCGTGAGCACCTGGATGCGTCCCGTCGGCACCAGGCCCTCGACGTAGTCAGCCCCGCAGTCACCCATCGCCTTGTTGATCGCGAGGTCTTCGTCGTGCAGTCGACGCGCCTCGTCCGCCCACTCCGACGTCGGCAGGCGCGCGAGGCGGTCCAGCGCCCAGCGCAGGTTGACCGCCGTAGGACGGCTCGCGAGCAGCGCCCGCGACGCCTGCTCGACGTCTTCCCCGCGCTTCGCGGCCAGGACGAGCCCCCAGGCGGCCGCGATGCCGATGGCCGGTGCGCCGCGCACCGCCATGCCGCGGATCGCCTCGACGACCGCCATGGAATCACTACACCGCAGATGCTCGACGGTGTGCGGGAGCAGGCGCTGGTCCAAGACCCAGAGCACCTCGCCATCCCACCGGAGCGCATTCACCAAGAGAGCCTCCCCCGCCCGACCCCACCGCAAGAGATGGAGGAGACGCAAGAGAGATGCCGTGTGTGGTACCGGCGAAGGAGGCTATCTCGTGTAAACAGGGGCGATGCCCAACGACTTGATTCTACACACGTTGGGGGTGGCTGCAACAGCAAAAAGTCGCGAACAAGATCCAGTTTCACGAAAGTCCCGTCCCCCCGCCCGTCCCCATCGCCGGCAAAAAAAAGATCAACGACTCGTAGACGGGCCGGAACGTGGATGGTACTGTTTCTACATCGGGCAGCCGCCCGCGTCCTTTGGGAAGACCAAAAAAGTCTCCACTCCCGCCCCCGTGTGTGGGCCTCGGTCCACATGAGGAGCATGGTGGGCGGGAGCATGGACGCGCACTTACAGAGCCACCGCCTTAGCGCGGTGGCTCTTTGCGTTTGTACGGTCATTTTTTTGAAGTTGGAGCTCCCGTGAAGCGTAGCGCGGTCCTGGTCGTCGGCCTCTCCCTTGCGTGTGGGGGCGGCGATGTGTCTAGCGTTCAGGCTCCGCTCCCCGGCAACCCGCCGATGAACCCGGTGCCGATCTCCACGACGACCTCATCGGCGCCCGCGGCGGTGTTCGACCCGGCCGCGTACCCCACCGGTGAGCGCAACGAATACGCGGTGGCGTGCGCGAGCGGGAACGAAGAAGGTTGCTACAACCTTGCGATCATGCTCGACGAAGGCGAGGAGGGCGCGGTGGACGACGCCGGCGCGCGCGCGCTGTACGAGCGCGTGTGCAAGGCCGGCGTAACGGACGGCTGCCACAACCTGGCGTTGATGCTGGAAGACGGCGAAGGCGGCGGCACGGACGTCGCGCGCGCCCGCGAGATCTATACGGCAAACTGCGACAAAGGCGACGGCGACTCGTGCTTCAACGCAGCCATCCTGTACAACGAGGGCAAAGGTGGCCCGACCGACACCACGAAGGGCGCAGCCATGCAGAAGCGGTCGTGCGACCTCGGCGTGGCCGAGGCCTGCGGGAACTGACGCTCACGACGCGGACAGCGCGTCTTCGACGAGGTCCTGGCACAACGTGTCAATGGCGACCCGGTCCGGCGCTGCAGGGACGACGAACCGACGCCCGGCCATGATCGCGGCCAGCGCGGCCTCCTCGCGGGAGACCTCCTCGAGCAGGCGGTCGTAGGTCCACGCGCCATCGCGGATCGCGCGCAATTCGTCGGCGTCTGCGGCGCCGCCGGGCCCGCGCCAAACCCACACGCGCCCGGTCTCGAGGATCTCGCGGCCCATGCGCAGCAGGCGGACGAGGTGGGCCGCGTGTTTGGTGTCGTACCCGTGGGACGCCTCGAGCGCGGCGCGGGCGGGGTTCCGCTCGGTCTTCCACTGCAGGTAGTGCCGCCACTGGCGCGAGGCGCCGTCGAATTCGCGCTCCTTCTGCAGGACGTGGATCAGGTTCGCGTCGAGGCCGACGACGCGGGCAGCAGCGAGCCACTTCATCCCGTCGTCCGATTCGAACCCGAGCGCGGTGCGGATCTCGGCGAGGGACCTTGCTATCGCGGTCTGAAGCGCGACCACGCCGGCGGGCTCGAGCCCGTTGGTGTCCAGATCCCAGCGCTCGAGCTGCTTTCGGATCGCCGCCTCGGCCGCGCCGACCTGCTCCCTCGGCAGCAGCGTGCTCTCGGGCAGGCCATACTCCGCGCGGGTCGGCGCATGGGTGGGTGGGGTGAGCAGCCAGCGCCGATGCCCCTGGATGCGCTTGAGCTGCGCGGCGGCGTACCCGGCGAAGGTGTGGCGCGCGCTGGCCGTGACGAACAGGTCCCGCGCCGTGCGCAGCCGCGCACCAAGGGGCGTGCAGACCCGCACTTCGTCATCGCGGCAGAACAACACATCGAGGATGTTCGGGTTGCTCTCGGTCGCGAGGGTGAGGAATTTCCGGACGTCGTAGACCGTCCCCTCGAGCCGCGTGGCGCCCGATACGAGGCGCTCCTCGTCGGACAAGGTGTCGGCGAACACGGCCATCGCGTCCCCTTCGGCCTGCTCGAACTTGTGCGCGAGGCCGTGGAGGTAGGGCGCGGGCGGGATCGCGACGCCGCGCACGTCCACGTCGGACCCCGCACGCGCGAGGCCGTAGGCGCGCGAGCCCCCCACCACGAGCAGGATCGTGTCCCGCCGGACGTCCAAAGCGCGACGAACCGGACGGACGATCGGCAGGGAGCGCGCGCGCGTGGCGAGGAGCCAGGCGTCGAACGCGCCGGGATCGACGGGATGTTCGGGCAACGAGGACTCAGCGAGCGCGACGTCGAGCACCCTGAACGCGGCGTCCATCAGCCCACGTGCTGAGGCGGCCGCGCTGGCGTCGAGCACCTGCCGCTCACCCCGCGACTTCGCCTCGACCAGCGCGGTGACGTCGAGGCCATAGGGGCCTGCGAGCGCGGTGAGATCGGTCACGACCTCGCCCGTGCGCAGCAGGTGGGCCCCCGTGAGCGCGGTGCGCAGCACGTACAACACGCGCTTCGCCGTACACGACTCCTCGGCCGCCTTGCGCTGGCCCGACGCGAAGCCGTGGTAGTGACGGTAAAAGCGCTGGGACAGGTTCGCGCGCACGAGCGGCGCCAGCGACGCGAGGTCCGGCGAGGCGCGCAACGCGAACCCGCCGAGCAGCCGTTCGACGTAGTTCCCGTTGCCGCGCAGCACGCCCGTCAGCACCGCGCCGATCTCGTTCGAGCCGTAGTCGAGCTCGACCCCGTCCCGCACCTCGATGCGATCGGCTACCGATGGCGGCGCTTCCAGCGCGAGCACCGCGCCGATCGGGGCGACGTGGACGCACTTGAGATCCACGTCGCTGTCGGGCGACGGGAAGCCGTACGCGTGCGCGCCGGAGAGCGCGACCACGAGGTGACGCCGCTCGACCTCGCGCTCGTCGAGGAACGCCTGCACCACGGGGCGCTGGGCGACGGACAGCGCGAGCGCCGCCGCGCCGATTTCAGGGGCGACGCCCCCAGAACCCGTGCTACACCGTGCGGCCATCGGGGAGATCTCCATGCGTCCGCTCCTGCTCTTGTCGCTCACGGCCTGCACCCCGATGTATTACGACTCCGGCGAGACCGGCACCCAGGACACGGACACGGCGGACGCCGACACCGACGCCGACACCGATTCGGACACCGACGCTGACTCGGATGCGGACACCGACGCGGACGCGGACGCGGACCCGGCCATCGATTACGCGAGCCTTTCGGGCAGCGTGACGTTTACGAAGACGCTGGACGGCCAGCCGGGTTGCGACCTGGATGTGGGCCTGACCAGCGTGTCGAACTACATCGGCAGCTGCCCGGAGTGCGACTTCGCGTTCCGCGTGGACGGCGTCATCACCCGCGATGACTCCGTGGATTGCAGGATGACCGACGACGAACACAAGCTCGCGTTCTTGGAGAACGACGCGGTCCGGAACTTCTGGCTCGGCTTCGGAGCGAGCTACGACGTCAACTACTACAGCTATTCGTACACGTACAATGACGTGATGCTCGGCGGGGCCGACGTCACGTACTCCTACACGTCGTACTACTACGACTACACGTACACCTACACCGAGCCGCAGGTGTGGGCGGTAGCCTTCGACGGCGCCCCGTACGGCCGGGCCACGTTCGACGGCACCGATCTCGCGTGGACGTACACCTACGACGACTCCCAGTGGGTGCAGCCGTACGGCACGTCGTGCAGCTACGGCAGCGACTGGGGCACCGAGGGCACCGCCGCCGTCACGGACGCGCAGTCGGGCACCGCCAGCCTGCCTTGCGACACTGACGTGCAGGACATCTGGGAGGTCGAGGTCGAAGGCGGCTCTACCCTGGACGTGAGCATCGACATGCTGGACGCAGCGACCGCGTTCGACGCGTCGATGTGGCTCACGAGCCCGTCCTCGTGCATCGAGGCCACCGTCGAAGACGGGTTCCGCTGCACGGCCGACCCGGTGATCTACCACTCGTACTGGGCCCCGGCGCCGTGCCCGGCGTGGAGCCTCGACGTCGGCGCGTCGGACGGCGGCACCTGGCAGATCGGCGTGGACATGGTGGAGTACGCGCAGCCTGACGCCACCTGCCCCGCGAACGCGAGCCTCGGCACCTACACGATCGCCGTGGACGGCGGCGTGCCCGACACGCTCGCGCTCGCCCACCAGGGCGTGAACAACGACGGTCGCTACGTCGACACCCGCGTCGAAGTGACCGGACTCGTCACCGTCGTACCGGCGAACTGACACGCGCCTGGATATGGCGCGCCCGGAGGTCCGATGTCCACCATCGCCGACGGCAAGATCGTCACGTTTCACTACACCCTGAAGAACGACGCCGGCGAGGTCATCGACTCGTCATCCGGCAAGGAGCCGCTCGCCTACCTGCACGGCGCCGGCAACATCGTCCCCGGCCTGGAAGCCAAGCTGGTCGGCAAGGCCACAGGTGAGGCCTTCGAAGCCGTCGTGGCCGCAAAAGAGGGCTACGGCGAGTACGTGGACGAGGCCGTTCACCTCGTCAACCGCACGCAGTTCCCTCCCGAGCTGGAGGTGGTGGTCGGCATGCAGTTCGGCGCCCACGGGCCCGACGGCGAGCAGGTCGCGTGCTGGGTTCGAAAGATCGACGCCGACATGATCACGGTGGACTTCAACCACCCCCTCGCGGGCCAGCAGCTGCACTTCTCCGGCACGATCGTCGAAGTGCGCGACGCGTCGGACATCGAGCGCGAGCACGGGCACGTCCACGACGCCCACGCGCACAACCACGATCATGGGCATTCGCACGACCACGGCGCTGAACACGACCACAAGCACTAGGCCATGGGCCTCTTTCCGCCTACGCGCGTCGACCACGTCCCCTCGGGGCCGTGGAAGCTGGAAGTCCGTCGCTACGATGTGCCTGCGACGCGGGTAGCCGGGCGCCGGCCCCTCGTGATGATCCCCGGCTACGCCATGAACACGCACGTGTTGGCGTTTCACCCGCGCGGCCGCTCGATGGTCGAGTACCTCGTCGCCGAGGGGTTCGACGTGTGGACGGCCAACCTGCGCGGGCAGGGCGGGGCGATCGGCCCCAGCGCTGATCGCTTCGGGATCGGCGAGCTCGTGTTGGACGACCTCCCGGCCGTGTTGGAGCACGTCCGCCAGGTTTCCGGCGCAGGCGAAGTCGACGTCATCGGCTGCAGCCTGGGCGGCTCGCTCGTATATGCGTGGCTCGCCCACCACCCGCACGACCACGGCATCGGCAACGTGATCACGATCGGCGCGCCCCTGCGCTGGGACTCCGTCCATCCGCTGCTCCGGGCCGCGTTCGTGTCCGGCCGGCTCGCGGGCGCCGTACCGATCAAGGGCACCCGCGCCCTCGCGGGGATGTTCCTGCCGCTGCTTCGGCGCGTGCCGGGCGTGTTGTCGATGTACATGAACCCGGCGCACGTCGATCTTTCGCAGATCGACCGGCTGGTGGAGACGGTGGACGACCCCGTGCCATGGATCAACCGCCAGATGGCGCGCTGGATTCAGCAGCACGACCTCGTCGTGCGCGGCGTGAACGTCACCACCGGCCTGGGCCGCGTGGAAGGTGTCCACGTGTTGGCGATCGTCGCGAACCGCGACGGCATCGTGCCGCCGACCGCCGCGCGGTCGATCACGCACGCGATGGCGCACGCGACGGTGCACGCGGTGGGCGACGCTGAGAGCTGGTACGCGCACGCCGACCTGTTCGTCGGCGACAACGCCGAAGAGGACGTGTTCGAGCCGATGGCCACCTGGCTCGTCGGGGTTTCTTCTTAAGGTCCACGCGCCGCGTGTCGATGAGCCCGCCGGGGGAGGTCCCATGGCTGGCTTCGACGCAAACCCGTACGCGTTGTACGACGCCTACGGTGGTCCCGCGTTCGTGGCGCCAGCGCGGGATGCGGGCACCAAGGTCTTCGATGGCAGCCTGATCGTCGGGTACGCCGCGAATCCGGCACCCGACATCGACCACCTCGCCACCATCACCACCGCCATCTACGCGCGACCGATCAACGGCGTACGGGCGGAGTTCGTCGTGCCGGTCAACGGCTCGTCGGGCATCGGCACCGCCGTGGGCGTCGGAGACCTTCGGCTGGGCGCCGCTGTAACCCTCGTCGACGGTGCAGCTTTCGCCGCTGAGCTCACGCCGTCGGTGTGGCTGCCCACGGGAAGCCGGCAGGCGGACTTCGGCGCGGGCGTGTTCGGAGCAGGCGGCGTCGCAGCGGCCAGCGTCAGGACCGGCCGCCTGGAGGTGGTCGGAAACCTCGGCGGGCGCATCGGGCGCGTCACCTCGCCGCACGTCGGCGGTGCCGTCGCGGTGGACGTCGCGCGGAAGCTGCGCGTCTCAGCGTGGGCCCTGGCCCAGGGTGACGGTGCGTCGTCCAATATTCCCGCGCTCGTGGGCGGCACCGCCCGCCTGCGGCTCGGCGAGAACTTCGTCGTGATCTCGGGCGGAAAGGGCGTCGCAGCAGGTTCGCCTGACTGGCAGGCGACGATCGCGTTCGTGCCTCGCCCGGTGGACCGACTGCCCGTTCCGAAGCTCGATCCGCTGCAGGCGCGCGTCCGCTTCGAGCCCGACGGTGACTTCACGACCGAAGCCCGATCGACCATGTTCCAACTCGCCCAGGCGATGGTCGCCGATCCCACGCTCGCGATCGTGGTGACGGGCCACTCGGACCCCAAGCTGCCGACCGAAGCCTCTGCGCGGCGCGCCCAGCGCGTCGTCGACTGGCTGACGTGGAACGGGGTGCCGAGCGAACGCCTGTCCGTGCTCGGGCTCGGCGGAGTCGATGCGGTGATCGCCGGTTCCGACCCGCAAAACGACTGGGTGGACTTCGCGAGGGTCGCGAACCTCAACGCCATGTCGCGCGTGCCGTACCCTCAGTAGGCCCGCACGGCGCTCAGTAGGCCCGCACGGCGCGCACGGCCTCGACCACGTCGTCGACGGGCACCACCACCGGCGGCGACTCCAGCCAATCGAACGCCTGGGCGACGGCCGGCCACAACACCGCGTGTCCGACACCATCCCCGGGGTCCGCGATCACCAGCCTGCCGGTAGCGCGCACGCGCTCGGTGAGGGTGGCGACATCGATCGGAGCGAGCGCGACGAGGTCGATCACATCGACCGAGGACTCGTGTGCGAGGGACTCTGCGGCCGCGAGGACACGCTCGACTCCCGCCCCCCAGGTGACGACGCTCGCGACGTCGCCGCGCCGCAGGACGCGCGCGGCGACTCCGTCCGAAGGACCGTACGCAGCCCCGTCGAACAGCGCGCGCGGGGTGAGGACGACGGCGATGGCCCCGGCCTCCTGCAGGTGAGCGACCAGCCTGGCCGAAGCGGCCGCATCGGAGGCCACGACGACGGTGACGCCTGGCACCGCGAGCACGGCGGAGACGGTGGCGCGATCCACGAGCGGGCCCGCCTCGCCGCCACACGGGACGGTGAGCACGAGCGGCGCCCCGAGACGGACGGCTTCGGCGAGCACCTCCACGACCGCGAGGAGCGCATGGGTGCCGTCCAGTTCCACCACCGGCCGCTTGCCGCCGAGCGACAGCCCGAGGGCGAGGCCAACCGCTGCGCGATCGGCCACCGGCACCTCGACCAGCTGCCCCGGAAGTGCGCGACCGCGCAACGCACAGCCGACAGTCACTCGCTCGATCGTCACGTCGCCCCCTGAACGCCCTGGTTTTGGCGCACGAATCGCTCGATGAAGTACTCGCCCGCCTTGTACGATGACCGCACGAGCGGCCCGGAGGCGACGTACAGGAACCCGAGTTCGAGGCCGAGGCGCTCGTACTCCGCGAACTCCTCGGGCGTCACGTAGCGTTCGAGCGCGAGGTGTCGCTCCGAAGGCTGGAGGTACTGGCCGACCGTGAGAAAGTCTACACCAACCGCACGAAGGTCGGCCATGGTAGCCAACATTTCGTCAAGCGTCTCGCCGAGGCCGACCATGATCGACGACTTCGTGCGGCGCGACGGGTCGATCCGCTTCATGTTCGCCAGCACCTCGAGCGACTGCGCGTACGTGGCCCGGGGATCCCGGACGTGGGCCGTGAGCCGCGGAACCGTCTCGACGTTGTGCGCGATGACGTCCGGCGAGGCCTCGACCACCGCCATCAGCAGCGACAAGTCGCCTCGAAAGTCCGGAATCAGCACTTCGATCATCGTCTTTGGCGAGCGCGCGCGAATCGCGGTGATACACGACGCGAAGTGCGACGCGCCCTGGTCGGCGAGATCATCGCGGTCCACGCTGGTGACCACGACGTAGTCGAGCTCCATCTCGGCGATGGCCGTGGCGATGTTCTGGGGCTCGGCGGGATCCAACGGCGCGGGGCGGCGCGAGGTATCGACCGCGCAGAACCGACACCCGCGGGTGCACGTGTCGCCCATGACCATGAACGTAGCGGTGCCACCGCCCCAGCACTCGCCGATGTTGGGGCACCGCGCCTCTTCACATACCGTGGCCAGCTTGAGGTCGCGCGCGCGCGCCTTGATCTGCTGGTACCGGGGGGAGCCCGGCATCTTGACCTTGAGCCAGGGTGGCTTGGGTGCGCGCGTGGTCAGGTGACCCCCAGGGTCACAGGGCTAACCCGGTCTGCGAAACCTTCACAGGGGAGCGTCGCGAAGCAGGGCCGCGTCGGCGACCGCCTGTTCGAGGCCCGCGGGCCCGAGGTCGATCAGGCCCGAATACTCGCGGGCGCCAGCCCTGTTTGTCGGCCTCGCAAGCACCGCGCCGAGGGCCACCACGACTTGGAATGGCTCGACCTTGGCCTTCGCCATGGCGTCTGGGGCGACGTGATGCGTCGCGACGGCGCGGGCCAGGGTGACCGGGAACTGCCAACGTTCAAGGCACGCGGCACCGAGCTCCGCATGATCAAACCCGTAGCGCGCGCGCTCTGCGGCGAGCAGGTCTCCCGAGGCCCATTGCTCCTTGAGGAGGCGGTTCTCGCCGGCCGGGTCGACCCGGAGGAGGACGAGGATGCCGATGTCGTGGAGCAGCCCTGCAAGCTGCGCTTCATCTTCGTCGACGCGGCCACCGATGGCCCGGCACACGGCCCGGCACGCCGCTCCGGTGGCCAGCGCGTCCATCCACAACGTGGGACCAAACGGGCCGGGAGCGCGACCGACCGTAGCCATGGTAATGGCGAGCCGGTGGGTGGCGCGAAAGCCGAGCATCATCAACGCGTCTCGGAGGTTTCCGATGGTGCGCGACATGCCGAAGTACGGCGAGTTCGCGGTCTTGACGAGCCGCGCGCTCACGGACGGGTCGTCCGCCACCGCGCGCTCGAGGTCGAGGATGGACGAGTTGGGATTTTCAACCACTTTGAGGATTCGCGCCGCTGCCCGAGGGAAGGCCTCCAATCGCTCAGCAGCAAGCACGGCCTCGGCGATCGATTGGGGGATCATCGGTCACCTCCAGCGACGTCGGGCGTGACGGAGGCGTCCAACACGGTGGCGCGATTTCGACCTTCGTGTTTCGAGCGGTACAACGCGGCGTCGCCGCGAGCGATGAACTGCGCTGCGGTCATCGCCGCACCTGCGCGGTAGGACGCGACCCCGATCGAGCAGGTGACCTTGATCTCGTCGGGTCCAAAGGTGACGATATTGGCCTCCACAGCCCCTCGCAGGCGTTCAGCAGCGCGGGCCGCCATTTCAATCGTAGTCTCGGGCATGAGGAGCGTGAACTCCTCGCCGCCGTACCGCATGAGGATGTCCGACCCTCGGATCGTGGACGGAGCGATGCGCGCAAACCCGACGAGGACGGCGTCACCGCCGGGGTGTCCATAGCGTTCGTTGACGAGGCGGAAGAAGTCGAGGTCGATCATGGCGAGCGCCAGAGGCCGGCCGTACCGCTGCGCACGGTCCACCTCGTAGGCGAGGCGACGCTCAAGGAACCGCCGGTTGTACAGGCCGGTGAGCTCGTCCACGACGGCGAGCTCCTGCAGCACCACGTTCTGTTCGGTGAGCTCGGCCTGGATGGCTTCGAGAGCGAGCACGCGTCGCTCCCGCTCGTGTTCGATCGCGGCCAACCGAACGACGGCCGCGAGGAGGTGCGCGAGTTCGACGGCCCGCTCTGGACTCCGTACGCTCTCACACGAAAGCACCAGCACCCCGCCGCCCGGCGCCGGCAACGCCCAGCCATGACGCGCGGGGACGGGCGCCGATTCGTATTCCACCTGTTCCAGGGCATCGCACTCCGGGCCGGACTCGACCACCACCACGCCTTCGTCGAGCTCACCGAGCAGGCGCGCCTGGTTCGGCCCCACGCGAACATGCGCGCCGCTCACTCCGCAGAGGACACGCAATTCGCGCACGATCGACCGCGCGATGGCGTCGGGCGTCTCGTTGCCGAAATGTGCATAGAGCGTTTGCATTGTCGGTTCGTTGTCTCATCGGCCAACGTGGGCCAGAGATTAGCGCACTCAACCTGTCCGCCAATGGTCCGACGAGGGAGCGTGAATAGGAGGCCTCTCGTGACGCCAAGCCCCATCCTCGCAGTGCTGATGGCCTTCGGCATGGTCCTGCTCGGCAACGCGCTCGAAGGCGGAACCCTTGGAGCCATGTACCAGCCGAGCGCGTTCATGATCGTGATGGGCGGGTGCGCGGGCGCGACGTGGCTCGCGTCCACCGACCAGGAGATCAAGACCCTGTTCAAGATGATGCCGCGCCTGCTGCGGCCGAACACGGGTGACCGCAAGGCGCTGCTCGAGGTGATGGTCAAGGCCGCGAACATGGTCCGCCGCGACGGCATGCTCGCGCTCGAGGCGATGTTGCCCGAGATCCCCGACGAGTTCATGAAGCGAGGGCTTCGCGCGTTGGTGGACGGCTGGGCCGCACCGGAGGTGGAGCGCCTGCTCACGCTCGAGATGGAGCTCGACGAGCACCACCAGACGTCTGCGGCCAAGGTGCTCGAGACCGCCGGCGGGTTTGCGCCCACTGTCGGCATCCTCGGCGCCGTGCTCGGACTGATCCACGTCATGAAGAATCTTGCAGACCCGTCCAAGCTCGGCGAGGGCATCGCGGTCGCGTTCGTCGCCACGATCTATGGCGTAGGTTTTGCGAACCTGCTGTTCATCCCGCTCGGCAATCGCTTGAAGAAGATCGCGCAGGACGAAGCCGAGACGCGCGCCATGATCATCACAGGCCTCTCGATCATCGCTTCCGGAGCGGGTCCCCGGCAGGTCGCCGACACCCTGGCGGTGTTCACCGGACACCATGAGCCCGCGAAAGAAGCCGCCTAGGCTCGGAGTCCACCATGGCCAAGAAGCATGAAGAACACGAGAACCACGAGCGCTGGCTCGTAAGCTACGCCGACTTCATCACGCTGCTGTTCGCCTTCTTCACCGTGTTGTATGCAACGGCGCAATCCGACCAGGCGAAGCTCAACGCCGTGGTCGACGGCATGAACGCCGCATTCGAAGGCGGTATGCCGCACGTGATCATGTCCGTGCTCTCGCCGCCCGATCCAAGCTCCTCGTTGACGCCGATGCGGATGTCGTACGAGGCCGTCCCAGCGCCCGAGCTCTCCACGCTGCAGCGCCACCTTCGCGGCTCGTTGTCCGACCGCACGGTTCAGGTTGGCTTCGTCGACCAGATGCTCATCATCAACATACCCGACCACGTCTTGTTCGCGGCGGGCTCGGCGGAGCTTCATCCGGCTTCCTACGGGCTGCTGAACTCGATCGCCGACGGGGTGAAGAACGGTCCGGCGCACCTGCAGGTGATCGGCACCGCCGACGGCACCCCCGTCACTCCTGGGGGTCAATTTGGCGACAATTGGGAGCTCGCGTCAGCTCGCGCCCTGGTCACGGTCCGCTACCTCGAATCCCACGGTGTGCCCGTAGACAACCTGGAGGCCACCGCGCGACGACATGCCGCCCGAACAGACGATTCCCGACGCGTCGAGATCCGCGTTCGGGTGGAGGAGCCCGCGGCCGCCGGCGAGGTGATTCACGACTTGGAGCCTGTACTTCCGAGCGGCAACCCCTGATTGGACTTCGTGGTGGCCGCGCGGCGGCGCATCACGGTCGCGAGCACCCGCGCGACCGGACCGAACAGATCGGCTGGGATCGCCCGACCCACGCGAACCCGAGCGTACAGCGCGCGAGCGAGCGGGCGGTCTTCGACGCGTGGGATCCGATGGCGATCGGCCTCGGCGCGGATCTGCGCTGCGAGGTGGTCGACGCCCCTGGCGACCACGACCGGCGCGCGGTCGCGCTTGGGGTGGTACCGCAGCGCGATGGCGTAGTGCGTCGGGTTGGTGACGACGACCGTGGCTTCCTTGACCCGAAGCAACGCTGGATTCATCGCCATCTGCCGCGCCAGGCGCTTACGCGCGGCTTTGGTGTGCGGGTCCCCTTCGACGTCCTTGTTCTCGTCGCGCACCTGCTGATCCGTCCGCTTCAGGTCCTGCCAGGCCTGCCACCAGGTGGCGGCGTAGTCGGCGAGCGCCACCAGGATCGCGAGCGGGATGGCCCGCACGAACACGTCCCACCCCATCTCCACCAACGCCGGGATCGCACCACGAGCGTCATCGGCCGCCAGACGAACGACGTCGTCCGACCAGTCGCTGGACGCCCACACGAGCGCTCCGCCAACCACGAGGATTCGCACGATGCCGCGCCCAAGCTCGACGACGACGTGCTTCGGCTCGACCAGGCGCTGCAACCCGGCGAACACGTCCAAGCGCTCGAAGTCGACCTTCACTGAGTCCGTCGCGAGCGCTCCCTGGGTCTGAGCCAGGCCCGCGAACACCCCCGCGACGGCCACCGCGCCCAGCGGCAGCGCGACCGCGACCAGCCCCGCCTTCGCCGCCATGGCGCCGAGGGCCAACGATCCCCCGAGGTCAAGCTCCGTCGAGCCATCGGTCCAGATCGCGCGCGCCAGCTCGTCGATCGGCTGCAACATCTGCTGCCAGCCGAACCGCACCGTGGCCGCGAGCGCGAACAGCCCGGCGATCGCACCGATCTCGTGCGTGCGCGGCAGCCGGCCCTCGAGCGCCGCCTGTTCGAGCTGGCGTTCGCTCGGGTCGTGCTTTTTTTCCGCGTCGGAGTCTTCGCTCACGGCGCGCCCGCGAGCCGCGCCACCACCGCGAGCCCCTGGGCGTCGAACGCGTCGAGCACGAGCACCACCCACGGAAGCGCAGCCGCGGCCGCGGCCGTGCCAAACAACGCGCCGATCGCCGGGCCAGCCGCGAAGAACGCATTCATCCGCGGCGCCAGGCGACCCAACACCGCGGTGGCCGCGTTGATCGACAGGCCCACCGCCATGACCGGAACGGCGACCTGAATACCGACGTCAAACGAGCTCCAAGCCGAGTGGACCAGCGCCTGCCGCGCCAGCGTCCAATCCGCGCGGACGGCCGCCCCCGGGGGGATCATCGCGAAGCCGTCGGCGATCGCGACCAGCGTGCGTGTATGAACGCCGTTGTTGACCGACACGCCGGCCACCAGCATCGAGATGAGCACAGAGAACGGCGTCACGCTGTGCTCGGTCACCGGGTCGAGCACCACCTGAAGCCCCTGCCCGAGGCCCTGCGCGATCGCCTCGCCCGCGAGCGTGGCGGCGTTGAACACGGCGCTCACCAGCATGCCGAGGACGACTCCGAGCAGGACCTCCGCGGCGGTGGCGACGGCGAGCGCGCCGAGCCCAGGCGGCTCCGGCACCGGACCGAGGCCCCCCACCAACGACACGGCGATCCCGACCGACAGGAGCGCCAACAGGAACGGCGGCACGGACTTACGAAACGGCAGGCCGACCCACAGGAACGCGGCGACCCGAACCGAGGCCAACACGACCGCGAGGAGCGTTCCCATCAGCGGTCTTCAGCGATCGACACGAACGAGGTCGTTGCGAACGATACCGCCGTCTCCAGCATGAAGCCGCCCGCCGCCGCGAGGACCACCATGACCACGACCATCTTCGGGATGAACACCAGCGTCGCTTCCTGAATCTGGGTCACGGTCTGCAGGAGCCCGACGAGGATACCGACGACCGCAGACGCGACGAGCAACGGACCCGCGACGAGGAGCGTGGTGAACATCGCGCTCTGGCCCAGCCATACGGCCTCTTCGACGGTCATTGGACACTACGGGCGAGGCCTGTGAGCAACAACGTCCAGCCATCCATCAACACGAACACGAGGAGCTTCACGGGCAGCGACACCACCACCGGAGGCAACATCATCATGCCGGTGCCGAGCAGGACCGAGGCGACGACGAGGTCGAGCACCACGAACGGGACGTACACCTTGACCCCGATCACGAACGCGGAGCGGAGCTCCGACAACACGTACCCGGTGACGATTACGCTCGAAGGCAAGTCCTCGACGGTGGCCGGACGCGCGATGCGCGCGATACGAATCGCGGACCACAGGTCGTCGCGCCGGACGTGTTCGAGCATGAAGCCGCGCATCGGCGCGAGGCCATTGGTGAGCGCCGTCGTCGTGTCGACCTCGCCCGCAAGGTAGGGTTGGATCGCCGTCTGATCGACGATGGCGATGGTGGGCTGCATGACGGCGGCCGTGAGCACGAGCGCCAACGCGACCAGCACCTGATTGGGCGGCGACTGCTGCAACCCGAGCGCCTGACGCGCCATGGAGAGCACGATCACGAACCGCACGAACGGGGTCATCAGCATGACCAGCCCCGGCAACACGGCCAGGGCCGTGAGCACGACGACCATCCGCACGGCGGTGGGCGCGCTGGGGTCGCTGACCATCATCGCGACCGTATCCATCGTCTCGGGCGTCATTTCGCTTCTCCCGTCGTCGTTCGCTGTGCAAGCGCCTCTTCGATCAAGCGAGAAGCCCGCACGAGCCGCGCCGACGGGGGGGAGGGCGCAGGCTCGGCGGACCAAGACTCATCGACGATTTCGGACAGGAGCGACGGCGCGCCACCGCCGGTACCGATCACCAACTTTCGGCCCGCGACCTCCACGAGGACGATCCCCGAGCCATTTCCGATCGACGCTTGGGCGACGACCCGCAACGTCGTCCCCGCCGGTGCGCCGCTGCGGGCGCGCCACAGCAGAGCGCCACCGCCGGCGAGCGCGAGCGCACCGAACGGAAGCACCCAGGGCGGCACTTCACGGGTGGCCAGGACCTCGGCCGGGGAGGCCGGCGCCACCTCACCGAGCAGGCGATCGTCCAGCGATGAGGCTGCGATTGCCGACGCGACCAGAAGCGCGAGCATTGGCCTAGCCCGCCTTCTCGGTGTCGTCCTGACCGAGCACCTCCACGATGCGGAGAGCGACGCGGTCTTCGACGATGACAACCTCAGCATGGGCGAACACGCGTCCACCAACCACGACGTTGAGCGGCTCCGTCGCGCTCCGATCGAGATCGATCACGTCATCGCGGCTAAGGCGCGAGAGATCGCGCACCGTCATGGTGGTTCGACCCAGCTCCACCGTGAGCTCCACAGGGATCCGCTCGAGGAACGGGATGTCGGATTGTGCGCTCATTTGGGAGCCTCCTGGGCCCCCTTCGGTCGACTCCGACGCCGCTTTAGTCTTGCGTCGAAGGATGTCGGTAATTCACCTCGGGAAGGCCACGTCCCGCGATCTTCACGCACCGGCGTCCGTCGGAGGTACCTCCGCTTCCATGCAGGACGGGGACCCCGCCGACGAACACCTGGACGGGTCCGAGCGTGCCGACGTCGAGCAGCGCGCCTGGCTTGAGGCGCCGAAGGTCAGCGAGCGACATGGTGAGCTGGGTGAGCACCGCGACGGCCGACACGGTGACGGGCATCACCCGCTCGAGCCCCTCGTGGCCCTCGCGACCCGGGGCCATCAGCGGCGCGAGCAGGCGCGACACGCCCGCGGGAAGGACCCACGTCATGCGCCCGATCGGCGCCTCAGGGGGGCCGATGATGATGGGGGCCTCCACCATCGCCGCTCCACGCACAGGACGCCACTGGGGCGTCGCCGATACGCCGACGACCGAGACCTTTGGCCCGTCTCCCGTGCCAACCGCGTCGCGCAACGCGAACACGGCGTCGTCCACGACGCGGCGCACGATCGCGACGTCGAGCCTCGTGGGTGGTCGCCGGAGGCCCTCTGCGGGACGACGATCTCCCAGCAACATCCCGACCAGCCAATCGAGCAGCGGCCCGTCGACGACGAGCAGCCCCGACGCGCCGCCGGGATCGATGCGAATCGAGGCGAACGCGCCGTCCACTCCGCGGAGCCGATCAAACACCGCGGTCGCGGCCCCGGCCGTGACAGGTCCCGGCGTGACCGGGACGTCCACGCCGGTTCGCGTCACGAGCCTCACGCGCAGGCTCCGCGCGGCGGCGCGGAACACCGGCTCCACGCCGGGTCCGACCGAGGCGACCCCCGTAGCGAGGACTTCGACGCCGCCGTTCACTGGACCACGAATTCGGTGAAGTACACCCGTTTCACGTGTCCGCCGCCGACCGCGCTGTCCAGGCGCGCGAGCAGCTCGTCGCGCAGCGCGGTCTTGCCATCGACGCCCTCCAGATCGGGGTAGGCGTAGTCCGAGACGAGCGTAATAACGGCGTCTCGCAGCTTGGGGAGGTTGGTCTCGACGAGCTTCTGGTCTTTTGCGTCCAACTCGACCTGCACCTCGGTGCGCAACAGGCGACCGCCGCCGCCGCCGCGGAGGTTGATCGTGAACGAGCCGAGGGTCTCCACCAGGCGTCCGTTCGCAGACACCGAGGCGGACGGGGTGTCTCGATGTCCCGGTTCAGGTTCCGCAGCAGCTTCGCCGTGCGCCGGAGCCGCGGCCTCGCCTCCCTCCCCTTCGACGGGGGTCTCCCCTTCCGCGGCAGCGGCATGTTCGCCGCCGAGAAACATCGAGCCGCCGACGCCGGCGGCGATGCCCACCACGAACATCCCCACCACCACGGCCGCCATCACCACCCGCGAGGGACCTGCCGCGACCGGTGGTGCCTCGTCTTCTTTGCCTTTTGCCACAGCGGTCTCCCGTTAAACGAGCTGAATGAGGGCCTGGAGCGATTCGTCGGCCGTGCGGATCACGCCGGTGTTTGCCGAATAAGCGCGCTGCATCTCGATCAGCGCGACGAACTGCTCTTCGAGGTCGACGTTGCTGCCCTCGAGCGACGCGCCGATCGCAGAGCCCCGACCGCCGCTCTCTGCGGCACCGAGAGCCGGTTCGCCTGAGGCCTGGCTGACTCCCCACAGGTTGCCTCCGAGTCGCGCGAGGCCCTCCGGCGCGGCGAACGTGGCCAGAGCCACCTGCCCGACCGCCTGCCGCTGTCCGTTCGTGTACTCACCGGTGATCGTGCCGTCGCTCTCGACCTGCAGTCCGGTAAGCGTCCCGGGGGAGCGCCCGTCCTGGGCGATCGCGGCGGTGTACGAATTCGACCCTGCCATCCGAATGGAGCCCACCGTGCCCGTGGGGCCGCCCATGTCCAAGTTGAACGCGAACGGATCCGAGCCCGACCAGGTCCACGCCGTGGGCGTCGCGGTCTGGGTTGCAGCCGTAAGGTTTCCGAGCGTGTCGAACGTGGCCGTTCCCGAAGCGATCTCGAACGCGCCGCCCGCGAGTCCGCCCGCGACGTCGGTGTCACCAGCGTCCACGACCGCGCGCCAGCTCCAGTCGCTCGGGCCAGAAGCCTCGAACAACAGCGTGACGTCGTGCGGGCGGCCGAGGCTGTCGTACACCGTCGTCGAAGTCGCGAAGTCCGACGCAGCGCCGGCGTCCGCGAGGGTGGTGGCGACGCCGTCCAACGTGAGCGACGCGAGCGGGGTGAGCGGCAGCGTTGTCGTGTCCACGTCCGCCGCGAGCATGGCGTCGAGCGTGATGTTCGTCGTGGCGACTGGCGCGAGCGGCGCCTTGGACACCTGCAGATCGGCCATGGACGCGGTGACGACCCCGTCGGTGGCCTGGTAACCGCGGACGTGGAGCCCGCCGCTGGTCACGATGAAGCCTTCCTTGTCGAGCTGAAAGTGGCCGTCGCGGGTGTAGAACATCTCGTCGCCGCGCGCGACCTGGAACATGCCTTCACCGAGGACGGCGACGTCGAGCGGCATGCCCGTGGATTCGACAGCGCCCTGGTTGCGGTCCACGCCGATGCCCGCGAGCATCGCGCCGCGGCCCATCGCCGTCAGTCCGCCGAGCCCGCCTGCGAGCTCAGGCACGATGTCCGCGAACGACGCCCGACCGCTCTTGAAGCCGGTCGTGCCCATGTTTGCGATGTTGTCACCCACGACCTGAAGGCCGGTGCCGTTCGCACCGAGTCCGGTCGCGCCGATCGAGAGGGTCTGGAACAGAGACATTCGGACTCCAAGGAAAGTGGTTCAGACGAGGTAAAAAACGAAATCAGACGAGGTCGAGACGAAGGATGTCGGGCATCGCGACGGGTACGCCGCCGATGGTGGGTACGGGGGCGCCGCTCGTGTAGTCGACGGAGGTGATCACGCCGCGAATGCGCTCCTCGACGTCGAACGGATTGCCCGTCGCGTCGACGCCGCTGATCGCGAAATTGTACGTCCCGGCGGGCACCAGGCGGCCGCGGTCGTCGCGACCATCCCAGGCGATGGAGCCGTCCCCCTCGACGAGGGCGTCCACAGCGACCGTCCGCACGACACGTCCGCTCGCGTCCGTGATCGTGAGCGTCGCGTCGGTGGCGGGCTGTTCGCTGTGGTAGTCGAACGTGTAGGGCCCCGGAACCGTGACGCAGAGGGTGTTTCCACGCGCGATCGCACCTCGTCCCAACAGGTTCGAGGTCGTGCTCGCGTTGACCGCCGCGAGTCCGCCGACCACTTCGCCCAGGCGGCTATCGATCGTGGAGAGCTTCTCGACGCTCGCGAACGTGGCGAGCTGCGCGATGAATTGACTCCCGTCCTGCGGACTGCTCGGGTCCTGGTTCGCGAGCTGGGCCGTGAACAAGCGAAGGAATGCGTCCTTCCCGATCATGTCGCTGCGCTCGGGCGCGACCGATTGGCCATTGACGGAAGCGAGGAGTGGGTCGATCACATGGACTCCTAGGCGATGCGCTCGACACGACCACGAGGGTGTGTGCGAACATGCGAGGGTTGCGGAGCAGGCGCGGAAGGCGCCCGGCGATTGGTGGGGGCGAGATCGATCGCTTCGTATTGAGCGAGGCGATAGCCCGAGCCGCCGAGCGCGGACTCGAGGTCGCTCGAGAGCCCGGCGTAGGACGCCGGTGTGGCGCTGTGTACCCGCACAGACACACGCTCATTGTCGGTGCGCACATCGATCACCGTGCGATCGTCCAGGCGAACGCGAGTGACGTCGTCGGGTGCCGGCGGCAGGGCCTGCTCGGCGCGGCGTTCAGGTGACTTGACGTCGGAGCGCAAGTCGGGCGCCACGGCCTCCGGCGTCAGCCGAAGCGCGCGCTCGGGCGTGGGAACTCGGCCCGCCTCCACGCCGGCCACGAGCGGAGAGGCTTCGATGGTTGGCTCGTCGCGCGCAATTCGGCGCGGACGGGGCGACGACTGCGGAGTCGGAGCGATCGTCGATTCTGGCGGCTTCGACGAGGTCGGAGCGGGGAGCGCATCCTTGGCCGGGGTCGCGACAGGGCCTGCGGCGGCGCCAGGTACGAACGCAGACGGACTGGCGAAGAACGCGGGGGTGGTCTGGGCGACCGGGGATGCGATGGCGACGAATACCGGCGCGCTGGGAGGAGCCGACGCCCGCGTCGGGCTCGAGGGTCGTGGCGCGTCCGCTGCCGCCGCAGGAGCGGCCGCCGCGGCGACGGGCGCGTCGGGATGGAGCCGCGACACCGGCGGCAAGGTAGACGCGGTCTCGGGTTCGATCGCGACGAAGCCTGAAGACCCTTCCGCAGGGACCTCCTCGCGCACGCCGGGCGACGCTACGGGAGCGGCCGCTGGCGCGACGGCGGGCAACCCAGGCGCGTTCGGCGATGCCGGCGACGGCGGCGATGGCATTTGCGTCCATTCGCTGACGGGGCGCGACGTGGGGACGGACTCCGCAGCGGGAACCGATTGCGAGGCGGCGAAAACCGATGGCGACGCGGAAGAAACCGATGGCGACGCGGAAGAAACCGACGGCGACGCGGCGGGTGCGGACTCGTCGGGCGCGATGCGCCGCGGACGGTGCGGTGTGGCCGACGTACGATCGCGGTGCGACTCCGTCGGGCGCGACGCGGCAGGACCGGGCAAAACGGGCGCGTCCGCGACCACCAAAGGCGCGATCGAGGCGAAACCTGGCGCGATGGGCGCGAATCCGGGTGCACGTGGAGGCGACGTCGGCTTCGGCTGCGTGGTCGGCGTCCGATCGCGCTGCGACTCCGCCGGAGGCGACGCGGCGGGAGGCGGGAGGACCGGCGCGACCACGACGAACGCAGCCGCGACGGGGGCGAGGCCAGACGCGACGGGCGCGAGGCCAGGCGCACGCGGAGGCGACGTCGGCTTCGGAGGCGTGGTCGGCGCCCGATCGCGCTGCGACTCCGTCGGAGGCGACACCGCGGGACCGGGCACGATCGACGCGACCGAACCCGGTGCAGGCGCGGCGGCGGCGAATGTAGGTGCATTCCGAGCAGCCGTCGACGTCGACATCCGTTGGCCGGCCGGGCGCGCCGCGGGGACGGACTCCGCAGCGGCGCTTCGGGGCAAGATGTCCATCACGGGCTCGCAGGCCGCCGAGGTCGGCGTCCGATCGAGGTGCGACTCCACCGGAGGCGACGCGGCGGGAGGCGGGAGGACCGGCGCGACCGTCGAGGTCGACGGACGTTGGCCGACCGGGCGCAACGCAGGGACGGACTCCGCAGCGGCGTTTCGGGGCGAGACGTCGGTCATTGGCTCACGGGGCGCCGTGAACGGCGTCCGATCGAGCTGCGATTCCGTCGGCGACGACGCGGCGGCGGCAGCCGTGAGCACAGGCGCGACGGCGGCGAATCCAGGCGCGATGGGGGCGAAACCTGGCGCCCGTCGGGGCGACGTCTGCGCGGGGGTTGACGTGGTCGGGGTCCGATCGAGCTGGGACTCCGTCAGCCGCGACACGGCGGGACCGGGGACGATCGACGCGACCGAAACCGCGACAGGCGCAGGCGTGACGGGCGCGAATCCAGGAGCGTTCGGCGCAGCCGTCGACGTCGACATCCGTTGGCCGGCGGGGCGCGACGCGGGCACGACGGGGACAGGCGCCGATGCGACGAACAAAGCCGCGACCAACGTCGGCGGGGAGGAAGGCGGGCCGTCGGCGTGCTCCACAGGCACCGGGGCCTCGGACTTTGGCTTCGGATCCCGCACCGAAGTGGACATGGGACTCGGACGGGGAGCCGCACGCTGCGGGGCAGCCAGCGTTGCGTCCGTCGCCGGGGCTGCGTCCGTCGTCGGGGCTGCGTCCGTGGCCAGGGGGGCGTCCGTGGCCAGGGGGGCGTCCGTCACCTCCGCGCGAGCGAGCGACGGAAGAGGCAGCGTCTTCCCTGCGAGGAGCGGCGCCTGTTGTTGGGCGGCCGAGAGCGCGAGCGTCTGCGGATCGATCAAATCGGCGTCGACCACGTCGCCGAGCAGCTGCGCGAACGCCGCTTCGCCCGCGTCGGACGCGAGCCTGCCCGGCTGCGAACCCGTAGCGGGCATCAACAGCTGCAATAGCGACGCGAGCGCCATCACGGAGTGGCGCCGATCTGAAGTTTTGTCAACGAAACGGCGAGCTCAGGTGGCAACGCCGCGAGCACCTTCGCCCGTTTGGTGCGCTGCATCCGACTCAAAACCCGCTGCGCGGTCGCGGGGTCGAGGCCGGCGACGACCTTTGCAGCGGCGTCGGGCTTCATCGACTCCAGCGTCGTCGCCGCCTCTTGCGTTGCGGCGTCGACCGCCGCAGTAAGCGCTTCCAGGTTCGATTCGATCGACTGCCGAGCCGTATTCAGCTGGTCAAGCCGCTCAGACAGCCGCACCTCGGCGGCGCGAAGCTGCCCCTCGCGCGAGTCGATCGTGCGCTCCCGACGCGCGAGGACGCGTTCACGGCGGTCCAGCAGGTCCGCAACCTTCTCGACCGCCGCCGTACAGGTGGTCGTGGGCCGGGCGTACCGGTCCGTAAGACTCGGTGCCTCCGCCAGCGTCACCGCACCGTCTGGACCCGGGGCCGGATCGCTCGCAAACGCGCCCGCGCTCACCGCCGCCACGCCTAGCCCGAACGCGACAAGGCCGTGAAGGAGGGCGCGCTTCACTTTGACCTCCACTTGCTCATCGCGAGGTCCGAGAGATCCCGCTCGTCGCGGCGGGCCTCGTCAGCCGCGTCACGCTCCACGCGTGCCTCCCAGATTCGCTCGATGGACCCTTTGGCGCGGGCCGCACTTTGGACGGACGTAGTAGCCTTCTCCACGAAGCCGTCGGCGCGAGCGAGCGTCACCTCCTGACCTCGCCGGACCATCTCGCTCCGCAAGCAATACAGCTGCTGTTCAAGCAGCTCCGAACAGCTCTCGGCCTCGGAGGCGCGCGCCCGCGCCATGGCGTCCGTCGTCTCTGTGACCGCCGCATGCGACCGCTCCCGAAGCTCACGCGCCTCACCCAGCTCCCGCTGCCGGGAGTCGAGCGCCCGGGAACGCAACCGCAGCACGCGCTTGAGCACGCTGTCCATCTGGCCTCCCTTGGTCCGCATTCGGCCCGTTGGGGGACAACTTTAGCGAAGGCCGCACGATTGACCCGAATCCAAGCTTTCACTCGCGACTATTTTGTGAAGGACGATCGGCTAAACCAGGCACCCGAATGAACCGATAGGCGCACCGAGGTTCCATCGATGTGGTTCGCCCTGTCGGGGGCAGCGCTGGCTGCAACGTGGACCGTTGGTGGTGGCGGCGACTTTTCGGCCATCCAGCCAGCGATCAACGCCGCGAGCGATGGCGACACCCTTCGGGTGGCGCCGGGCACCTACGTGGAGTCGCTCGATCTGCTCGGAAAGGACCTCGCCATCATCGGCACGAACGCCGCCCTCGCGCCGCCCGCGACCCGGCCGGCCGCATCCTGGGACCAGGGCGAGACAGGCTCCCTCGAGGGCTTCTCCGTCCGAACCTCCGGCGCCCGCGCGTTCGTCGTCCAATCCAGCACCGTCACCCTGAGAGCCGTCACGGTCACCACCACCGGCGTGCTCGGCGCCACCGACGGAGGCGCCGTCTACATCAGTCGCGGCTTCGTCACCGTCGAAGCGTCGACGTTCCAGGGCTCCGCGGGTCGGCGCGGCGGCGCGTTCTACGTGGAAGACGGGAGCCTCTCTCTCACGGACGTCACGACGTCGGCGGCCGCAGCGACCTGGGGCGGCGCGCTGTTTGCGACGCGCAGCACCGTCACCGCCACGCGCTGGACCGTCACGTCGCCGCGCGCCGAGTTCTCCGGCGCAGGCATCTACCTTGACAGCACCGCGCTGACGGCGACCGATCTGAACGTTTCCGGGGCGCTCGGCGATCGAACGTGGGGAGCGGGGCTCGCTGCGATGGGAACGTCGCTCGTCACGCTCGACGGCGGAACGTTCTTCCACAACAACGTCGGGCGCGCGGCCGAGGGCTACGGCGGCGGTGCCCTCTACATCGACGGCCGTTCGACGCTGCGCGCTGTCGGGACGACGTTCACGAACAACACCGCCGCGCTCGGAGGCGCCATCGCCGTCCGTGGAGGGTCCACCGCCTCCCTCGAAGACTGCACCATCGAAGACAGCTCGGCCCTTCTAACTGGAGGCGCCATCGATGTCCGCGCGGCCTCGCTCGACACCGTCGCGACGCTGATGCGCGGAAACGCGGCGGCCCAGGGCGGCGCCGTCGCCGTCGGCACGGGTGGCGACTGGGTCGATGCGCTCAGCGTGCTCTCAGGAAGTGACGCCACCGGAGACGGCGGCGCTGCCTGGCTACACGGCGCGACGGTCCTCGATGGCACCACGTTCGACGGCAACGTCGCGGGCGGTTCGGGCGGAGCGGTGTTTGCGGACACCGCCGGATCCTTGTCGTTCGTGGGCGCCACGGTGCGCGCAAACCGCGCCAAGACCGATGGCGGAGGCGTCGCCGCGCGCGGCGCCATGACGCTCGCCGTCGAGGACTCGACGTTCGAAGATGGCCTCGCAGAGCTCGGTGACGGCGGCGCCATAAACTTCCGCACCTCCGGCGCTTCTCCTTTTTCGCTGACCAAGTCAGCGTTTGCGCGGAACACCGCCGGACGCCACGGCGGACACCTCGCCATCGAAGGTGGAAACATCGCGATCGCCGACGTGACGCTCGCCTTGGGGGCTGCGGCACGCTCGGGCGGCGGCGCGCGCCTGTCGCTCGCCCAATCGATCAACACGATCCGGACGACGTGGTACGGCAACTCGGCGGGCGAACGCGGAGGCGCGCTCGACGAGGTGGACACGGTCGGGACGTCTCGGCACGAGTCCTCCTCCGTCTCCGAGAACACGGCCTTCGAGGGAGGCGGCTTCGCCCTCGAGCGCGCCGCAAGCGAGGTCCTGAACATCTCGTTCGTCGGCAATGCTGCAGCAGCGAACGGCGGACACTTGTGGATCGCAGGCAAGCCCGCGCGGCTGATCTCCTCGTTGTTCGCGTTCGCCGCTGACGGTGGCGCCGTCTGGCTCGACCCCGCCGCCGCCCTTACGGACCTGTTCTACGGCGACGCGTGGCTCAACGCAGGCGGCGACGTCGGGGGAGCCGTTTCCCTCTGGCCGACCACGAGCGGAAACCTGACGGAAGATCCGCGACTCGTCGCCTACACGCTCGACGGCGACCCGATGGACGACGACCTCCACCTCGACCCGTTGTCACCCTGTCGCGACGCGGGCGACCCCACGCGGCGAGACCTGGACGGAACCCGCTCGGACATCGGAGCCTACGGCGGCCCTCACGCGGACGTGCGCGACCGCGATCTGGACAGCTATTTCGACACGTTGGACTGCGACGACGGCGACCCGCTGATCCACCCGGGCGCGCTCGAAATCCCGTATGACGGGATCGATGATGACTGCGACGGAACGGACCTTGTCGACGTCGACGAGGACGGCTTCGTAGCGGTCCTCGCCGGGGGAGACGACTGCGACGACGACCTCGCCTACGTACATCCCGGGGCGATCGACCCCCCGTACGACAGCCTCGACGCGAATTGTGACGGCGTCGCCGACGACGATCAGGACGGCGACGGCTACCTGGCGCCCGAAGTCGGAGGCCCCGACTGCAATGACGGCGACAGCACCATCCACCCTGACGCGTTTGATCTACCGTATGACGGTGTCGACGCGGACTGCGACGCAGGTGATGACTTTGACGCCGACAGGGACGGCTTTCGGTCGCTCGGCTTCGTCGATGGAACCGACTGCGACGACACCGATGCCGGCATTCACCCCGGCGCCATCGAACTGCCCTATGACGCGATCGACTGGGACTGCGACGGACTGGACCCCGACGACCTCGATGAGGACGGCTATCCGGGCGGTCCTGCCGGAACGGACTGCGACGACACCGACCCCGACGTCCACCCAGGAACGCTCGACGTCTGGTACGACGGCCTCGACGCCGACTGCGCTGGAAATGACGACTTCGACATGGACGCCGACGGGTTCCGCCGCGACACGGACTGTGATGACGCACGCAGCGACGCTCACCCTGGCGCGGCCGAACAGAACAACGGACTCGACGACGATTGTGACGGCTGGGCCGAGACCGATGACCGCGACAACGACGGTCTCGTCGACAAGGACGAGTGGACTGCGAACACCGACCCGAACGTGGTCGATAGCGACGGGGACGGCCGGAGGGACGGCGACGAACTCGAGGGTGATCTCCGACGCGACAGCGACGGAGACGGGCTGATCGACGCGCTCGACAATGACGATGACAACGACACGATCCCCACCGCCCACGAAGACTCCGTGGACGTGGATGGCGACGGCGCGCCCGATCTGGACATTGACTACGATGGCCTCGACAACGCCCACGACCTCGACGCCGACGCCGACGGAAGACCGGACGGAGTGGAAGGTGAACTCGACATCGACCATGACGGCGTGCCGGACTTCGCCGACTATACCGGCGATCTTGTTGGCGGCGGCTGCGCAGGAGGCGACCACGCGAGCGGCCTGTTCGCGCTTCCGTTGGCGCTGTTGGGCTGGCGCCGACCGCGGAGACGCACATGCTGATGCTGCTCGCGGAATTCGCGTACGCCGGCACGATCGACGCTCACGGCGACTACAGCCTGGGGCTTCCGGGGGAGCCAGACGCGCCGTCGCGCGTGATCCCCACCGAGGTGGACGTCTCGGGATTTCGCGCCGGAGTCTCGGTCGAGAGCGCACTTCAGCCGCTGGTCGAGCGCCTTCCTGACGGGGACGCCGCGTGGATAGGGTCGCTCCATACCGCGAGTTTGTCGGTGGCCTACCGGGCGACTCCGCGCTGGTGGATCGACGCCGAGCTGCCACTGCACTTCGCGATCGGGCGTCAGAGTGGCTTCGCGCCAGGCGATCTTCGGGTGTCGGGCGGCTACATCGCGATGACGCCGCTGCGAGGACCAAGCCTCGCGTTGGCGGTCATTGGCTTCGTTCCGAGCGGCGCCAGCAAGCGCTGGCTCGGCACCGGAGGTGGCCTCGGCGGCCTCGTCGCGACGGGCGCGCGGGTCGGGCCCTTGAAGATCGATGCCCACGCCGGCGCGCGCTTCGCTCCGCTCGGAGACCTGTTGGACGAGCGCTGGGGGGTGGGACCGCTCGCTGCCGCGTCGATCTCGGCTCCGATCGGCGCACACTGGCTCTCCGTGAGCGCCGTCTCTGAGTCCGCGGGTGGGTTCGGCCCGCTGCCGCTCGAGGTCGGCGCCGAATTCGAGGGACCACTCGGCGCCACCACGCTGTCGTGCGGCGTGTTTGCGGGCGTTGGCAACGCCGTCGGCGTCGCGCGAATCCGAGGTGTGGTGGAGGTCGGGTTCGGACCCCGCCCACGGTCGCCGGATCAAATCGAGGAGCCCGTGCTGTCCAGCGTCCCCGAGGAGGTTCCTCCCCCAGAGGTTCCACCACCGCTTTCGTCAGACATGCCGTTGGCCGCGCTCGTGGGAGACCGTATCGTAATCGCAGAGAACCTGTTCTTCGCCGAAGACCGCGCCGAGCTGCTCGTCTCCAGCGAGTCCGTGTTGTACGCGGTGGTCGACGTCCTAAACGCTGAGCCAGACATCGAGCACCTGTTGGTCGAAGGGCACACCAACAACCACGGCTCGGCCCGCTACAACCGGGTGCTCTCGGACACGCGCGCCGCTGCGGTGGTCCAGTGGCTGGTCGCCCATGGGGTCGACGAGAATCGGTTGCTCTCCAAGGGCTACGGCTTTGACCGGCCCCTGGTGGCTTGGGATGCGCCCGACGCCGAACGCGTCAACCGGCGCGTGGAATTCACGGTGTTGCGATCCGACGAGACGCCCGAAGACGCGCGGGTTCCCGACGACACCGGCGTGCTGCCGCCCTGATGGGGCTAAACCCGGAAGCGAATCATCCGAAGGGCTGGCGTGAATACCACCACGCTCGTCCTGCAACGGCTTGGGCGCAACAGCGACGTGTTGCTGGCCATGGGCGTGTTCGGGCTGATCGCCGTGATGGTGGTGCCGCTCCCGTCGTGGGTCCTCGACATCCTCATCGCCGCCTCCTTCGGCTCGGCCATCACGATGTTCCTGGCCGTGCTCACGGTCAAACGGCCCGTGGAGCTGTCGTCTTTTCCGATCCTCCTCCTCGTGTCCACGGTGTTCCGGCTCGGCCTGAACGTGGCCTCCACGCGCCTCGTGCTCCTACACGGCGCACACTCGTCGGACGCGGCCGGTCGCATCATCGAGGCGTTCGGCCAGTTCGTCGTCGGCGGCGAGCCGATCGTCGGACTCGTCGTGTTCGTGATCCTCGTCGTGATCAATTTCACCGTGATCACCAAAGGCGCCGGTCGCGTCGCGGAGGTGTCCGCGCGGTTCGTCCTGGACGCCATGCCCGGCAAGCAGATGGCGGTGGACGCCGAACTCAACGCCGGCTTGATCGACGAGAAGATCGCCCGGCGGCGGCGCGCCGAGGTGTCGCAGGAGGCCGAGTTCTACGGCGCGATGGACGGCGCCTCCAAATTCGTACGCGGCGATGCGATCGCCGGCATCGCGATCACCGCGATCAACGCGCTCGGCGGCATCGCGATCGGCACGCTGCAATACGGCATGCCGCTCACGCAGGTGTTGCACAATTTCACGATCCTCACGATCGGCGATGGCCTCGTCGCCCAGGTTCCCTCGCTGATCGTCTCGATCGCAGCAGGTCTGCTCGTCACCCGCGTGAACGACCTCGAGTCGCGCAGCCTCGAGCACCAGGTGCTGAGCCAGCTGTTCAGCTCCCCGCGCACGCTCGGCATGGTCGCCGGGCTGCTCGGAGCGATGGGGCTTATTCCTGGCCTCACCCTCCCGTTCTGGAGTGCCGCGCTCCTCGTCGGTGCGCTCGCGTGGCAGCTCTCACGCAATGGGATGCCCGTGATCGACCTCACCCCGGAGGTCGACGACAGCCTCCCGGTCGCCCCTCCCGGCCCCGATGAACTCCTGCCCGTCGAGCCCTTGTCGATCGAGATCGCCGGCAACCTCCTGTACCTCGTCGAGGGCCGCGGATTGCCCGCGGGCCGCTCCCCCGAGGTGATCGAGCGCATCCGACGCATCCGAAACCAATTCGCCCAGGACCTCGGAGTGGTGCTCCCGAGCGTGCATGTTCGCGACGACCTCGCGCTGCCGAGCGGGGAGTATCGAATTCGCCTCCGAGGGGAAGAGATCGGTCGGGGACGAATCATCCCGCGCCAACACCTCGCCCTCGATCCCGGCGGCACGAGCGGCAAACTCGCCGGGACGCCGACGGTCGACCCCGCGTTCGGCCTGCCCGCCTACTGGATCAGCGACAGCATGGTCCTCAAAGCGCAATCGATGGGCTACACCGTCGTCGACGTTCCGACGGTGATCACCACCCACTTCGTCGAGCTGATGCACGGCTTCGCTGCGGACCTGTTCGACGGCGCCCAGCTCGCGAAGGCGCTCGAGCGCGTCCATGCGAACAACCCCCGCCTCGTGGACGATCTCGTCCCCGATCCCCTCGCCCGCACCACCGTCCTGAAGGTGTTCCGCAACCTCGTGAGGGAGGGCCTGTCCGTCCGCGACGCGCAGTCCATCCTGGAAGCACTCGCCGATCACGCCGCTCGGACGCGCGATCCCGAAGTGTTGACCGAGTTCGTACGCCAGCGGCTGTCGCGCCAGATCACGCGGCGGTTCGCCGATCGCGACGGCATCGTGCACTACCTTGGCCTCGCCGCCGATGCCGAAGACGCCGTCCTTAGAGCCCTCCAAAGCGCAGAAGGTGGCGCTCCGACGTTGATGCTCGACCCTGAGCAGATCCGGCGCCTGGTCGCGCGCGTGCGCGAGAATTGCGAGGGTTGGTCAGGTGATGGCGCGGCCGTACTGCTGGCTCCGCCCCTCGCGCGCGGCGCCGTCCGCCGGTTGCTCGAGCGCGTCCTCCCGCGCGTGCCGGTCCTGTCACCCGCCGAACTCACAGGAAATGTGAAGCTCGATCGCATCGGTGTCATCGACCTCAGAGCAGCACCCATGCAGGCGGCACGCGCATGACCCCTAAAGCTCAAACCCGTCCATCCGAAGGGACCACAGATCGGAGCAGGTCGTGAAGCCTTTCAACCATCGCTACGAAGACGTCGCACGCGTCGAAGGGCTGACCCGCGACGAGGTGTGCCGGAAATACCGCAAGAAGCTCATCATGATCGCGCGCCGCATCCATGAGCGGCTCCCGTCACACGCGGGAATCACGATCGATGACCTCGCTTCGATCGGTGCAATCGGCCTACTGGAGACGTTCGATCGGTTCGATGCCTCGCGCGGCATTCGCTTCTCGACCTTCGTCGAATACCGCATCCGCGGCGCCATGTACGACGCCCTGCGCGAGAGCGACGTGTTCAGCCGGCGCCGACGCACGCTCGCCAAGCGCATCGAAGGTTCGGTGCAGGAGCTGCGATCGAGCCTCGGGCGTCAGCCCGAACCGCAGGAGGTCGCCAACTACCTGCAGATCTCCCTCGAAGACTACCATTCCGCCCTCGAACACACCGCGCCGATCACGATGCTGCCGCTCGACGCCCCCGCGGACGGCGATGACGGCGAGGGCGCACGACACCTGGATCGCCTCCCATCCAACGAGCCAACCGCTGAGGACATGCTCGTCGCAGCCGGGCTTCGCACCGAGCTGAAGCAGGCCGTACAGAAGCTGCCAGAGAAGCAGCGACTCGCGGTCCTGATGTACTACGGAAAGGGCCTCACCCTCGCAGAAATCGCCGCCGTGTGGAAGGTCACGCCGTCGCGCATCTCGCAGATCCTCTCGGAAGCCCGCGCAACGCTGCGGGAGGTGCTCGCCCCGAGCATCGAAGGCGAAGAGATGCTGCTCAGCGAAGCCTCGCCGTGAGCCGCGAGATCTACATCACCCTGTCGGGCGCCTGTGGCGCGTGGGCGGAGCTCGAGCGGATCGGAAACGATATCGCCAACGCCCAGACGGCCGGGTACAAAAGCGAGCGCCTGACGTACAAATCCGTCGGTCCCACGAAGGGGCACGAGGTCTACTCTACGCTCACCGGCGTCGCGATCGACAAGACCGACGGCGCGCGAATCGCCGATGGCGTCGACACGCACATGGCCCTTCAGGGGCCCGGGTACTTTTCGGTCGACGACGGAAAGGGCGGCGTGCTGCTCACCCGCGACGGTCGGTTCCAACGCGACTCAGCGGGCCGCCTCACCGATCTCCACGGCAAAGCCGTGCTCGGCGTCAACGGCCCCATCGTTTTGCCGCCCGGACCCATCACGGTGGGCCGGGACGGCACCATCTCCGGCGTCGACGGGACCGTGGCTAAGCTGCGATTGCTCGACGGACCGACCCGAGGCGTCGGCGGCTCCCACTGGGTGGCGACGGGCGCGATGACACCCTCCACGGCCACGGTCGAGGGTGGCGTGATCGAGGCAAGCACGGTGGATGCAGCTTCGTCGATGGTGGAGCTCATCCAGGCCGGGCGCGCGTTCGAGGCGTTTCAAAAGGCCATGCAGACGAGCGACGAGATGGACGAACGGCTGATCCGCGCGGGAGGTCCGCAATGAGGGCGTTGTACACAGCGGCCACGGGCATGGCGGCGGAGCAGACCCGCCTCGACGACATCGCGAACAACATCGCGAACATCGCCACCACGGGCTTCAAGCGGTCCCGTTCGGCCTTCGAGGATCTGCTCTACCAGGAGATCGGCCACGGCGACGCGCCCGTGTCGCTCGGTTCGGGAACTCGCCTCGCAGCCCTCGAACGGGACTTCGCCCAGGGCGCCGCTACGCCCACTGGAAACCCGCTGGATTTCGCGCTCGATGGGGATGGGTTCTTCGCGGTCGAATCGCCAGACGGCTCGCTGCGCTACACCCGCGACGGCACGTTTCATCGGGACTCGGAAGGCCGCGTCGTGACGTCGCACGGCTGGCCGCTCGCAGGCGACATCGTCATCCCCGAGGACGCCACGGAGATCCGCGTAGACGCTGACGGGACCTTCTCCGTGGTGACGGCGGGTCAGACCGAGCCCTCCGAGATCGGCAAGCTCCAGATCGCCACGTTCGTCAACCCCGCGGGACTTCGACCGATCGGGAACAACATGTTCACCGAGACGACCGCGTCCGGCGCGTCCACCGAGCGCTCGGTGCAAGACGGCGGGGCGTCCGTGATGCAGGGTTACCGCGAGGGGAGCAACGTCGACGTCGCGACGGAGCTCGTCTCGATGATCGTCGCCCAACGAGCCTACGAGTTGAATTCGAAGGTCGTGCAGGCTGCGGATGAAGCGCTCGGCGTCGCCGCGAACCTCAAGCGATGACAACCCTCTTCGCCACGGTGTTGATGGCCACTGCGCTCGCGAAGCGCGCAGAGGTCGAGCCGCCGCTGCCCGAGCCGCCCGTGGTCGAGGTCGTAGCCCCGATCACCCACGCTCCAGGCTCGTTGTGGGACGACCGAAGCGGGTTCCAAATGGTCGGCCTGATGGGCGGCCAGCGGTCCGTGGGCGACCTCATCACCGTTCAAATCGTCGAACGCCTCACGACCACGCTCGACGCCCAGACCGCGACGGGACGAAAGAGCAAGACCGAAGCCGGCGTCGACGGCCTGCTCGGCGCAGAGACGACGATTCCCGCGCAACGCCCGTCCATGGGAGGTCGAATCGCCGTGTCCGGCTCGTCGTCAGCCACGTTCGATGGTGGCGGCCGAACGGCGCGGGGCGGCGAAGTGCGCGGCGAGCTCACCTGCGAGGTCATCGCGGTGCTGCCCGACGGGAACCTGCGCGTGTGGGGCTACAAGAAGGTCCGCGTCAACCGCGAGATTCAATACGCAGTCCTCGACGGCATCGTGCGGCCGCGCGACATCGCCCTCGACAACACCGTTTCGAGCCAGCGGCTCGCCCGAGCGACCCTCGAGTTCACCGGCTCGGGCGTGGTTGGCGACAACCAGGGTCCCGGGGTGATCACGCGCATCGCCGCGTGGCTGTGGCCATTCTGATGTGGCTGCTCGCGCCACTCGCAGCCAACGCGCTCGCCGTCGCAGACGTCGCCCGGTTCCACGGGGTTCGCGAGAACCCGATCTCCGGAATGGGGATCGTGGTGGGCCTGCGGCGGACCGGTGATTCGACGCGCTCCGAGGCGGCCGTTCGCTCGCTCGCGGCGCGCCTCGAGGGCTACGGCGCCCAGATCCCCGCGGACGCGATCGTCTCGCGGAACTCGGCCCTCGTGATCGTCAACGGAATCCTCCCATCGGAGCCTCGTACGGGCCTCGCCCTCGACGTCACCGTCGCGTCTGCCGGCGACGCGATGTCGCTGGACGGCGGCTACCTGCTGCTCACGCCGATGTTCGGTGCCGACGGCGAGGTGTACGCCGTTGCGCAAGGTCCCGTGCTGGTGAGCGGATTCGCCGCGATGGCCGGCGGCGAAGGAAAGATCGTCAACCACCCCACGGTCGGTCGCATCGTAGGAGGCGCGCTCGTCGAGCGTGAGATCCCGCAGCCGGTGATCGGCGCCACCGTGGACCTGGTGCTGCTCGACCCCGACTTTCGCACCGCGGCCCGCGTGGCGGACGCGATCGACAAGGCGTTCGGCGTCGAGACCGCCGAGGCGATGTCGAGCGCGACGGTGACCGTGACGGTTCCCGCCGAATTTCGAACCCGCTTTCCGGCGTTCGCCGCGCAGGTGAGCGACGTGGTGCTCGAGTTGCCGATGCCCGCGCGCGTGGTGGTCAATGAACGCACCGGGACGGTGGTAGCAGGCGCAGACATCGCGGTCGGCGCGGTCGCGATCTCCCACGGAAACCTGACGATCGAGATCCGCAAGGAGGAGCAGGTCAGCCAACCGGGGCCCCTCGCGGCCGGTCAGACAGCCGTTGTCACGCAGACCACGGTGAACGCGACCCAGGACGAGACGTACATCGTGCTGCCTGAGGGTTCGACGATCGCGGACCTGGTCGGCGCGCTCGACAAGATCGGCGTACGCCCTCGGGACCTTGTCGCGATCCTGGAAGCGCTCTCCGCGGCCGGAGCGCTGCGAGCCGAATTGGTCGTCCTGTGAACGTCCCTGGACTCCTGCTGAAGCCGCCGATCGGCCCGCCACGCGCGGCCGAGCCAACCGCGAAGGATGAAGCTATAAAGCGAGCGTTCGCGGAGATCTTCGCGCGCGAGGTAACGAGCCACCTCCCGTTCCATGGCACGACCGAGTCGTTCTCCGAATTCGCAGCCACGGCCCTGGCCGATACGCTCGCGAGCTCGGATCTGTTCGCGCACACCGGTCAGGCGCGGTCAACACCCGCCGGATCTCCGGGGCCGGCGGCTGCCCGTCGCGCGCTCGCCACGATCGACCACGTCACCAGCAAGTTCGGCCTCCGCGAAGACCCGATCGACGGCGGAAAACGTCGCCATTCGGGTCTGGACCTGGGCGCGCCCACCGGCACACCCGTACGCGCCGCCCTCGAGGGCACGGTGACGTCCGCCCGCGAGGCTGGCGGCTACGGCAACCTCGTCGTGGTACGCCACGCGAACGGTGTGGAGACGCGGTACGCCCACCTGTCGTCCATCGCGGTCGAGCCGGGACAGGTCCTGGACGCTGGAGCGGTGCTTGGCGCCGTCGGCGCGACCGGTCGTGCCACGGGGCCGCACCTCCACTTCGAGGTCCGTCAAAACGGCATTGCCGAAGATCCTGAGCCATGGTTGGCGGCCGAGGCTAAAGTCAAACCCCTGGCGAACCGATAAGCAGAAGAGCCGGGAAGATTTCCCCCGGGTGCGTGGAACGGCGATGAAAATCTCAGGCCCCAACGGACTCCCGCAGATGGCTCCGGCCACTGCATCGTCCCGAACAGCAGGAGGGACGCCAAAATCCAACGACGCAGCGCGTGTGCGCCTCTCCAGCGACGCGGGTTTCGTCTCCGACGTACAAAAGGAGGTCGCGGACACGCCGATGGTGCGTAAGGACGTGGTCGACTCCGTCCGCTCGGCACTCGAAGCAGGAACCTTCGAGAACGACATCGACTGGGAGCAGACGCTCGACGCGCTCGCGACGGATCTGTGATGTCACCCACAGCCCAAACGCAAGCACCCGACCCCCAGGCGGGCGTCCACAAAGCGTCAGCGCTGCTCGACGAGGTCATGGCTCTCACCGAGAACATGCTCGAGTCGACGCGCACGCTCGACGGCGCTCGCCTTACCGCGCTGGCGACCCAACGAGCCGTCGCGATCGACGCGTTCCGCGCGTCCATGACGCCGCGCCACTATGTCTTCCTTGCACCGCGCCTGAAGCAGCTGATGCAGCTCGAGCAGCGGTTGACCGTCCTCGGCGAGTCGGTAATTGCAGCCATCGATGACACCCTCGAAGACCGCCCCGTGCGCACCTATGCGCGGAACGGGCGTGTAGGAGGCTAACATGGGACTTCGTCTCGCATTGCTCGCGGGACGGTCGGGCGTGATGACCGCCAGCACGGGGGTCAACACGGTCAGCAACGACATCGCTGGCGCGGCCGATCCTGCATATGCACGCCGAATCGTGCAGACGAGTTCGGCCGTATCCGTGCGGCGCGGCTCGTCGTACCTGGGCACCGGTACGCAGGTCGATCGCATCTCGCGCAGCACCGACGATCTCCTCGCCAAGCGCGCGATCGCCGAGCGCGGGAGCGAGCAGCTCTCGCTCGGCCTGAGCGGGGCGCTGGCTCCCCTGGAGACGATCGTGGATCCCACCGGATCCGACGGGCTCCGCGCGCGCCTCGACCAGTGGTACGACGCGCTGGGCAAGGCCACCGTCGACCCCACGGACGGCGGCCTGCGCGGCGAGGTCCTCGCCCGTACGCAGTCCCTGGTCGACGGCTTTCAAACCTCCCACGCCGCCCTCGACACCGTGGTCGACGACGCGAACTCGCGCGTTCCCGTGGCGATCGGCCGAATCAATCAGCGCCTCGCGGAGATCGGCGCCATCAACGAAGCGCGCGTAGCCGGACGTTCCGGCGAGGACCTGATGGACCGCCGAGACGCGGCGCTGGACGAGCTCGCGGACCTCACCGGGACGACCGCAGACCTCCACGCCGACGGCACGGTGACCGTATTCCTGGGCGGCCATGCGCTGGTCGACGGCGGCAACGCTCGGCCGTTGCACTGGAACCCGGCGGACGACACCATCCACATCGGCAGCCCGACCAACGGCATTGACATAAGCACCACCATGGGAGGGCAGGTCGGCGGCTGGCTCGCCGCCCGGGAAAAGGCAACCACCTGGCTCGCCGACCTGAACACGACCGCGAAGTCGTTCGCCGACGCCGTGAACGCGGTGCATAGCACCGGCTTCGGAATGGACGGCGTGAACGGCCGTCCGCTGTTTTCGTATGTGGCGGGGCAGGAAGCCTCTACGCTGTCGATCGACGCGAGCATGGTGGGCCAACCCGACCGCCTCGCGTTTGCATCCATCCCCACATCCTCCGGAGACGGCACGACCTTGCGCTCGTTGATGGCGCTCGAAGATACCGCCCTCATCGGCACGCAAAAGGTCGGCGACGCGCTCACGTCATTCGTCGGCGCGATCGGCACCTCCATCGCAGAGGCAGACCTCGACGCGACCGCCGCCGGAAGCCGCCGCGGCGACCTCGACGCCCTGCTCGCAAACCTTGAATCGGTCGATCTCGACGAGGCCGCGGCCAAACTGATGGAGTGGCGCTCCGCCTGGCAGGCGTCGTCTCGCGTCATCAAGGTCGCGGACGAGTTGATGGGCGAATTGATGAGACTCGTATGACCGGTCCAATTCGATGGGGGCCCGCGTACCGCACCACGCTCACCAACGAGCGGCTCGGTGGCATTCGCAGCGCGCTCGCAAAAGCCGAGGCGAGCGCGATGGACGGGCTGGAGGTGCGGAAGCCGTCGGACGCACCTGCGCTGCTACCCGCAATTCATCGAATCCAGGGCGCCGTCGAAGACCAGTCAGCGTACAAACAAAATTCCGAGCGTACCCTCTCCTATCTCGACGTGGCGGACCAAGTATTAGGCGATGTCTCTGACGTACTCAAGTTTGCGATCGAGCGGGTCGTCGAGTTCTCGTCCGAGACGCACTCCCCCGAGGAGCGCGTGCTCGGCGCAATCGAGATCCAATCCGTTTGGGACACCGTGCTGTCTCTGTCGAATACTCGCGTGGGAGATCGCTA
>CANNIZ010000039.1 GCA_947505245.1 Pseudomonadota bacterium
CCGCATGCGCCCAGGACGCGAGCCTCACCTACGCCTGGGCCCTCACGTCGGTCCCCGCCGGTTCCACGGCCGTCCTGTCGGACGCGTCTGCGGCCGAGCCCTGGTTCCTCGCGGACGCGTCGGGTGACTACGGCGTCTCGCTCGTCGTGACGGACATCACGGGCCGGTCCTCGGTCCTGGCGTCCACCACGATCACCGCGGCCGATTGCGGCTCGGCCATTCCGAGCATCGACACGGTCGTGGTCGCGCCGAGCGCGCCCTACACCGCCGACCTCGTCACCCTGGACATCACCGCGAGCGACGCCGACGAAGCCGGAACCTGCGCGCGCGACGAAGATCTGCGCGTGATGAGCGAGTTCACCAGCCGGCCCGTCGGGTCGGCCGCCACCCTCCTTCCGTCGGACGGCACCTCGGTGTCGTTCATCGCGGACGTGCCTGGCGCTTACGAGATCCGCAGCGTCGTGTCGGACGCTGGCGGGCAGTGGTCGTCCAAGGAGACGAGCGTGACGGTCGGCACGTGCGGCAGCGCGTCCCCGGTGGCCGCCCTGAGCGTCCTCGCGCCGTACCCCGTCGGCCCGGGCGCGTCGCTCAACGCCAACGCCCTCGTGGGCGACACGATCGAATTCGACGCGAGCGCGTCGACGGACGCCGACCTGTCGGCGCCGTGCAGCCTGCCGGGCATGTTGAGCTACCGGTGGTCGATCCTCGACCGCCCGCCCGCCAGCGTGCGTACGCTCAACGACACGAACATCGCGGCGCCCTCGCTCACCCCGGACATGCCGGGCATGTACAGGCTCGGCGTGGAGGTGCGCGACGGTGACGGTCACGCCTCCTACGGCACGGTCGACGTGTACGTGTCGCCGATCCCGCCGGTCGGAACCGTCAGCGGCTTCGGCCTCGAGTTCGTCGCCGGCGGCACCTCGCTGTGGAACCGCCCGAGGGGCATCGCCATCCACGGAGACTCCGTGTACGTCGTGCAGTCGAGCGGGAACTCGATCACCCGCACGCAGGACGGCGTCACCAGCCTGGTCGCGATCGGCGGATACCTCACGGGCCTCGAAGACGTCGTGTACGAGCCGGTGAGCGGGATGCTGTTCGCCACTTCCTCAACGTGGGACCAGATCGTCCGCGTCGACCCGACCACGGGCGCCCAGTTCCTGTGGTCGCGCCCCGGCGACCTCGACAACCCGCGGTCGATCTCGCTGTACACGTCCGCCGCCGGCACCCCTACCCTCATCGCGATGAGCGAGGGCCAACGCCGGGCCATGATGTGGACAGCCAGCTCGAGCGCGGGAAGCAGCCCGTCCGGCAGTGAAGACTTTGGCGGCAACGGCAACCTCGACCGCCCGTACGGCATCGAAGGCGCGGTGATTTCGAACACCAACACCTGGTTCACGACCGACACCGCGACCAACCGCGCCTGGCGCACCGACGGCAACAACGACCGCAGCCTCACGCAGAACGTCCGTAGCCCGCGCGACATCGTCCGGGGCCCATCGGGCAACCTGTACATCGCCGACAGTGGTTCCGGTCAGCTGCTTCAGATGGCGGACTGTGGAAACTCGAACTGCCCCCTGACGACGATCGCCGTCGGAACGTGGGAGCCGTGGGGCCTGTGGTTCGAGAGCCCGACGTCGCTGCTCGTGACCGACCGCACGGGCAATGCGATGTACCGAATCACGGGCAACTTCTGACCCGCGCATGACGCTCTCCGCGTGTTAACGACGCGCGGGGAGTCTCATGTCAATCCTGCTCGCGATCGCTTTTTCGGCCACCCCGTCCGCGCTGGCGGCCGATCCGCTGCTGATGGACGCCGGCCCCCAGGGCACGTCCGTGCACAAGCTCGCGAACGGCCTCACCGTCATCCTCCAGGAAGACCACCGCACCGACACGGTGGCGCTGCACATCCGCTACGGGGTTGGCGCGCACGACGAGAAGCTCGGTGAACACGGCTGCGCGCACCTGTTCGAGCACCTGATGTTCGAAGGCAGCGCCCACGTCGGCATGAACAAGTTCGACGAGTGGCTCACCGCGGCCGGCGGCGAGAACAACGCGTTCACGTCGGACGACCAGACCGCGTACCACATGACGTTCCCATCGGGCGCGAAGGACCTCGCGCTGTTCCTCGACTCGGACCGCCTCGGCTGGCTGCTCGACGGCGTCACCCAAGGGAACCTCGACAACCAGCGGATGGTGGTGCTCCAGGAGCGCGCGGAAGGCTACGAGCAGCCGAACGGCCGCGACTGGGACGCCCTGCAGACGCTGATGTACGACCCGACGAACCCGTACCACGTGCCCGTCATCGGCACGGTCGCTGAAGTCCAGGGCTTCCAGATCCCCGCTGTACACGGGTTCTTCAAGGCGCACTACCGTCCCGGAAACGCGGTCCTCGTGTTGGTCGGAAACTTCGAGACCGCCGCCATGCTCGCATCGGTCGACAGCTGGTTCGGCTCCATCCCGGACGCCGGCCCCATCGAGCCGCGCGCGGTCTGGAAGGAGGGCGTCGTCGCCGCGCACGACGGGTTCCTCGAAGACAGCGTCGAGCAGCGCACCGTCTACCTCGCCTGGCCCTCTGTACCGCTCGGCCACAAAGACGCGCCCGCGCTCGATCTGCTCGGGTACGTGTTGTCCGGCGGTCGCGGCACCCGGCTCGACGACGCGATGTACTTCGACAAGAACCTCGCCACCGACGAAGGCGCGTTCCCCTACGCGATGGACGCCGAGGGGATGTTCATCGTCTATGCGACCGCCCCAAAGAAGCCGCTCACCAAGCTCGCGTCCGTCGCCGAGTCCGTGATCGCCGACGTGATCACCACGCCGCCGACCGCCGCCGAGCTCGACCGCGCCAAGCGCCAATACAAGGCCGACCTGCTCGATCCACTCGAGACGCTCGAGAGCCGCGCTGAGTGGCTGGCGGACTGCCAGTTCTACGACGGGCGTCCGGACTGCCTCGCCGACCGTTGGAAGAAGATCGACGCCGTCACGTCGGACGATCTCGTCCGCGTCACCCAGACCTACCTCACCCCCGAGCGCCGCACGAGCCTGTCGATCGTCCCCAAGGGCGACACCGGAATGATGCCCGGCGCCGACGTCGTGGAGCTCCCATGATCACCGTCCTCCTCGCCGCCGCGCTCGCCCACGCGGACGAAGTCGATCGCTCCGCCCCTCCCGTGGTCGTGCCGCCCACCGCGTTCGAGCACCCCGCCGCCGAGGTGCACACCGTCGGTGGCAGCACGGTGTGGTTCGTGCGCGAGAAGGGCATCCGCAAGCTGCAGATTCACGTCATCTTGAACCGTGGCGCCATCGATCTGGACGGCCACAGCACCGCGAACAGCGAAGCCACCGGCTGGTTGTGGGACGCGGCCACCGCGACGCAGACGGCCGACCAGGTCACCGAGACCGAGGAACTGTACGATCTTGACGTGTCGTCCTGGCTCGGCAACACCACGTCGGGCCTGGACATGGAAGTGCCGCCAGAGGAGCTTGACCGCGGTCTCGCGCTGCTTTCGGGCATGCTGCACGAGCCCACGTTCCCGAAGGACGAGGTCAAGCGCTGGTCGCGCGAGAAGCTGCAGTGGTACACGGCGGACGCGCTTACGTCTCCGCGCGATCTCGCCGGATCCGCGCTCACGTTCGCCTGGTTCCCCGCGGACCACCCGTTCGGCGTGCGGCCGGACCTCAAGGCGATCAAGGGCGTGAAGTCCGCGGCGCTCCTCGAGCGCGAGGCCCGCGTCATCGCCGAGGCGCCCTCGCTCGTCGTGGTCGTCGGAGACATCGAGTGGGCCACGCTCGAGCCGAAGCTAGCGACCGCGCTGGGGGACGTCGGCAAGCCCGGCGCGCGCACCCAAGACCCCGCGTTCACGCCGCCGTCGGCGAGTCGCTGGCTCGCGGTGGACATGCCCGGCAACCCACAAGCGACCATCCGCATGCGCACGGGCGCTCCGCTGCGCGACGATCCGGACCGCGTCGTCGCCGAGGTCGTGGACTTCGCCATCGGCGGCAGCTTCCTTTCGCGATTGAACAGCAACCTGCGCGAGGACAAGGGCTGGACCTACGGCGCGTGGTCGTCGTACTCGTACGATCGCACGCGCGCGCACTGGACGTTCGGGCTCGACGTCAAAGTCGAACACGTCGCCGAGACGGTGACGGAACTCGCAAAAGAGGTCGACAAGCTCGCCGCTGAAGGTGCCCGCATCGACGAGATCACAGGTGCTCGCAACACGATGGTGTCGTGGTGGAACAGCTCGCTCGAGACCGGCGCCGGCTCGATCAAGTTCTACGATCAGCTCCACTTCGACGAGAGCACCGTCGGCGCCGAGCGCGACCGCGTCGTAGCGCTCGACCACGTCACGCCGGACGACACGAAGCGCGTCGCCGGGAAGTGGCTCGCACCCGCGAACCCGCGCGTGTGGGTGATCGTCGGGGACAAGAACGCGATCGGCCAGCAGCTTGAGGCCGCGGGCCTGAAAGTCGAGTGGGTCAGCGCCGAGGACGCGATCCTCGGCACGTTCTAGCGGCTACTGACCGACGACGGACGCCGACCAGGCGCCGCGAGACTCGATCTCGCTGTACGCGCTGGGATTGGGCCGACCCGTCGGGTTGCCCCAGTAGATGCGCGAGTAGGCCATGTTGGCCCACCCGTTGTTGTGGTACCCGGGGAGGAACAGGTCCTTGTACCCGTCGTGGTTGAGGTCGACCGCGTCCGCTCCCTCGACGCCACCATACGTGAAGTAGTCCGTGTGATTGGCGTCATTGAAGGCCCCCGACGGGGCGCCCCAGAACACCATCGAGGTGGTCTGGTAGTCGCCGTCGTGGTGCGAGAGCAGGATGATGTCGGGATACCCGTCCATATCGACGTCGTTGACCTCGCTCGACAGGATGCCGCGCGACGTGAGCTGTGTGCGGTTCGTGGTCGGGAAGGAAGTGGTGCCCGAGCCCCAGTAGATGTACGTCGGGACCATGTTCGTCCACGCGGCGTTGTAGTAGCCGGGCGCCAGGATATCGAGGTGCCCGTCGCCGTTCAGGTCAGCGATGGAGCCGCGGTAGGAGCCATAGTTCGCGATCGTCGTCCGGTTGCCGAGCGAGAACCCCGAGGGGCTGTTGAAGTAGATGTACGAATCGGTGAAGTGGTCGCCGTCATAGTGGCTCCAGAACACCAGGTCCTTTCGACCATCTTCGTTCAGGTCCGCCGTACTGACGCGGTAGGACCCGACGGTGGGCAGGTCTGCACGGTTCGTCGTGGAGAACCCCGTCGCGCTGTTGTAATAGACATACGAATTGATGGCGTACGAACCATTGTAGTAGTTCGACAGGACCACGTCAGGACGCCCATCGGCGTTCAGATCGTCGATCGCGCATCCGGTCGCGCCCTGGCCCGCCAGCGCAGTGCGGTTGGTCGCGCTGAACACGCCGTTCGTGCTCCAATAGACGTACGAGTCGACCACGTAGTCGCCGTCGTAATGATCCGCGAACACGACGTCCTTCCAGCCGTCTGCGTTGAGGTCACCCACGCAGGTCCAGTGCGCGCCGCTCGTCGGCAGCGCCGTGCGATTGGCGTCGGCGTACCCGGTTGCGCTCCCCCAGAACACGTACGAGTTGGTGTTCTCGGTCACTCCGTTGTTGTAGCTGGCGTACACGAGGTCGAGGTAGCCGTCCTTGTTGAGGTCTTCGACCTCGTGGCCGAGCGTTCCGAACTGGGACAGCGCGTTCCCGCCGAGCGCCAGGCCCGCGGGGCCCGACAGCGCGTTCTTCGAGCTGACGATGTAGTCGCCGTCGTGGTGGGATGGCAGCACCAGATCCGGCATGCCGTCGCAGTTCAGGTCGGTGCAAACGTCCAGACCGTCGCAATTCATGTCGACGCCGTCGCCCGGGATCTCCGTCGCGGTGGAGTCCGGGAACGCCTTCGAGTTGTTGTCCGCGCAGTCCGTGCTGTCGCTCACGCCGTTGGCGGGCCGCACACACGCCCACTGCGTCGCGTTCGGGTTGCCGTACGTGTCGCCGTCCGCGTCGGTGTAGTAGAGCTTGCCGTCGACCGCGTCGTTCGTCGCGTTGCCGTCGCAGTCGCGGTCCGTGGCGTCGCAGAACTCGATCGCGTTGGGGTGCGTGCTCTTCACGTTGTCGTTGCAGTCGCCAGCCGTCAGCGACGTGCCCGTCGCCGGGCGCACGCAACCGGTCACCGCCGAGCCCGTGCCGTAGCCGTCGCCGTCGACGTCGACGTACCAGGTGAGCGTGCCCACCGCGCTCTCGTCAACCTGCGAGTTGCAGTTGTTGTCAGCGCCGTCGCAGATCTCGGTCGCCGCAGGGTTCACGTTCGCCTTCGCGTCGTCGCAGTCGCCACCCGAGAACGACGTACCCGTCGCCGGGCGCGCGCAGCCGGTGACCGCGGAGCCCGTTCCGAAGCCGTCTCCGTCTCCGTCGACGTACCAGGTGACCGTACCCACCGCGCTCTCGTCCACCTGCGTGTTGCAGTTGTTGTCCGCGCCGTCGCAGATCTCCGGCGCCGCCGGGTTCACGTTCGCCTTCGTGTCGTTGCAGTCGCCCTCGCAGCCGAACCACCCGTCCACGTCGGCGTCCGACTCGTTCGCCGGGATCGCGTTGTTGCAGTCGTTGTCGGCGCCGTCGCAGGCCTCCGCGGCGCCCGCGTGCGTCTTTGCGTCAAGGTCGTCGCAGTCCGTCGACGTCGACACGAAGCTCGCAGGCGCAGCGCACGCGATCTGCGAGACCGAGCCGCCGTGACCGTCGCCGTCCGCGTCGAGGTAGAACGTCTTCGAATTCGACGCCTCTTCGTCGATCACGCCGTTGCAGTTCTGGTCGACGTCGTCACACGTCTCCGTGGCGCCCGGGTGCGTCCCCGTCACGTCGTCATTGCAGTCGTTATCGTTCGCGACGAAGCCCGCCGGGGCCTCACACGCGTCCGAAGCCGTGGCCGGGTCGCCGAAGCCGTCATTGTCGGTGTCTGCGTAGTACGTGTGCGTTCCGACCGCGTCATTGTCGTCGATGCCATCGCAGTTGTCGTCATCGCCGTTGCAGAGCTCCACGGCCGTCGGGTTCACGGCCGCCGCTTTGTCGTTGCAGTCTTCGCAGGCGGGGAACCCGTCCGCGTCCGCGTCCGCGAACCCGACCGAGCCGTCGCAGTTGAAGTCGCGGTCGACCAGGCAGTCGTCCTTCGCGTCGGGGTTCACGTCCGCCGCCGCGTCATCACAGTCCGTCGCGTCCGACACGAAGCCGTCCGGCGCCGTACACGACGCCTGCGTGACGCTCGCCGAGCCGAACCCGTCCCCGTCGAAGTCCGCGTTGAACGTCTGAGCGTCCGTCGCGTCCTCGTCGATGTCGCCCGAGCAGTCGTCGTCGATGCCGTTACACAGCTCCTCAGCGCCAGGGAGGATGTCCGCGTTTGTGTCATCGCAGTCGACGAGCGCGCTCGCGCCGTCTCCGTCGTCATCTTCGGGCGGCTTCCGGCACGCGAACGTGAGGGCGAGCGAGAGCAACAGCGCGGTTTGAATCTTCATGGTTCCCCCTAAAAGGCGGGGCATTCTGCCCCAAGTCCCCCCCATCGTCTACTCATGGGTGTAGGATCAGCCGCCGCCGGGCTGGCGGTCCCAATTCGCGAGGCGATCCCATGGCAGACGACGAAGGCAGCGGAAGCAGCACCGGCACGACCATCCTCGCGGTCGCAGCGCCCTTCGTCACCGCGGGCATCGCGCTGCTGGTAGGCGTCGTGGTCGGCGGCGGCATCGCGTGGGTCGCAAAGCCCGACGTGATCGTCGACCGGCCCGTCCCCCGCGAGCTCAACGCGGCCGAGCTCACCGCCGCTTGCGCGCCCGCCGTCGCTGAGGTCACCGCACGCCTGACGCAGGCCGAGGACAAGGTCACCACCCTCGTCACCGACGTGAAGACGAAGGAAGCCCGCGTGCGCGACCTCGAGGCCGACATCGAAGCGCGCAAGGCCCGCGGCGCCGCAGCGGGCGCCGAGTTCGCGAGGATGAAGGAAGAGCTCGCCGCCGCCAAGGCCGAGCTCGAGACCATCAAGGTTCAGCTCGTCACCGCCATCGAAGAGAAGGAGGCGGTCGTCAAGGAGCTCAAGGCCACCGTGAAGGCGCTGGACGAGCAGAAGGTCGAGACCAAGGTCGCGCAAGAGGACGCGCTCACCAAGGGCTGGAGCGCGTTCATGTCCGGCTCGCAGATCGAGATCTGCGACCACGGCAACCGCAAGAAGCTCGGCCGTTGCCGCGAGACGGTGGAAGAGAAGGTCACGCCGTTCAAGGCCAAATTCCAGCACTGTCTGCGGTCGGGCCAGGAGATGCCGAGCGTCCACCCGGTCGAGAAGGGGATCGATCTTCCCCAGTTCTCCGAGCTCATCGACGAGACGAGCAACATCACCGAAGGCTGGTACGTGCTGCTGTGCGACCCCACGCTGCCGGAAGCCAAGGGCTTCGCAGACGAGCGCACCGATGATGAGCCCGCGCTCCCGCCGACGCAGCCCGGCAGCACCGAAGGCGAATTCGAGCTCGACGACAAGTAGGTCGTGCAGCCGAGGGACGACCCACCACCATCGCGATAGACGTGCGGCGTTCACATCCCTGCACGAGGTTTCCGATGGCGAAGATTCAGGTCAAGAATCCGGTGGTCGAGATGGACGGCGACGAGATGACCCGGGTCATCTGGAGCTTCATCAAGAGCAAGCTGATCCTTCCGTACCTCGACATCGACCTGAAGTACTACGACCTCGGCATCGAGTACCGCGATCAGACGAACGATCAGGTCACGATCGACAGCGCCAAGGCCACGCAGCAGTACGGCATCGCCGTGAAGTGCGCGACGATCACGCCCGACGAAGCGCGCGTGAAGGAGTTCGGCCTGAAGGAGATGTGGAAGTCCCCGAACGGGACGATCCGCAACATCATCGGCGGCACGATCTTCCGCGAGCCGATCATCTGCAAGAACGTCCCCCGGCTCGTCCCCGGCTGGACGAAGCCCATCGTGATCGGCCGCCACGCGTTCGGCGATCAGTACCGCGCGACGGACTTCCTCGTGCCCGGCCCCGGCACGCTCACCATGACGTTCACGCCTAAAGACGGCAGCGCGCCCATCACGCACAAGGTGTACGACTTCGCCGACAGCGGCGTCGCCATGGGCATGTACAACCTCGACGAGTCGATCACGGGCTTCGCGCGCTCGAGCATGAACTACGCGCTCAACCGCGGCTGGCCGCTGTACCTGTCCACCAAGAACACCATCCTCAAGCGCTACGACGGCCGCTTCAAGGACCTGTTCGAGAAGGTCTACGAGGCCGAGTTCAAGGCCAAGTTCGCCGCGAAGGGCATCACCTACGAGCACCGCCTGATCGACGACATGGTCGCGTCGGCCATGAAGTGGGAAGGTGGCTTCGTGTGGGCGACCAAGAACTACGACGGCGACGTGCAGTCCGACAGCGTCGCGCAGGGCTTCGGCAGCCTGGGCCTGATGACGTCGGTGCTGCTCACGCCCGACGGCAACACCGTGGAAGCCGAAGCCGCGCACGGCACGGTCACGCGCCACTTCCGCGACCACCAGAAGGGCAAGCCCACGTCCACGAACCCGATCGCGTCGATCTTCGCGTGGACGCAGGGCCTCAAGTACCGCGGCAAGTTCGACAACACGCCCGACGTGATCGGCTTCGCCGACGCCCTCGAGGAGGTATGCGTCGCCACGGTCGAGTCGGGCCGCATGACGAAGGACCTCGCGATCCTGATCGACCCAAAGCAGCCGTACCTCACGACCGAGGCGTTCCTCGAGGCGCTGAACGTCGACCTCGCCAAGCGCATCAAGTCGTAGGAGGGTGCCATGCGCTCGTCTTTCGTGTTTTTCGTTGCCCTGGCGCTGGCTTCAGGCTGCACCAAAGACGAGCCCCTCGAGACCGGGTCGGCGGACGCCGACACGGACGCGGACTCCGATTCGGACACCGACACCGACGTGGTCGACACCGACACCGCCGTGGTCGACACCGACACCGACACCGCGTCGACGTGTGTGGAAGACACGTACGAGCCAAACGACGACTTCACCGACGCGATCGCCCTCACGGAGGGCACCGACCTCGCAGTGTGTCGCGGCAACTCGGACGTGTGGTCGTTCGACGTCCCGAGCCTGGCGCTCGTCACCGCGACGGTGACGTTCGTCGACGCCGACGCCGACGGCGACCTCGACATCCGACTGTACGACGAGGCCGAGGCCGAGGTCGAATACAGCACCGGCACCACCAACTCGGAGGACGTCACATACCTGAACGAGTCGGCGGACACGCAGACGATGTACCTCGAGGTGTACGGCTACAACGATGCCGAGAACACCTACGACCTCGTGGTGGACGTGGTACCCGCGACCGACGAGGTCTGCGCCGACGGCGACGACAACGATCACGACGGCGAAGAGGACTGCTGGGACTACGACTGCGCCGCCGACGTCGCGTGCGCGTGCCCCGCAGAGGACGCCAACGAGCCGAACGACGACGAGACCCACGCGAAGACCGGCGTGACCAACGCCACCGGGCTGGCGGTGTTCAACCAGGACCCCGACTTCTTCGCGTATACCGTGGCCGTGGGCGACCGGATCACCGCGACGGTCCCGTTCGACGACACCCTCGGTGCCGACATATCGGTCGATCTGTACGCCGACGGCGTATTCCAAGACAGCTCGTATTATGCGAACCCCCAGGTGGTGTGGTGGGACAACGACGGCCTCGCGGCGGCCGACGTCGTGGTCGCGATCGTCACGTCGTACAGCACCTGCGCGTCGTATGATCTGGACGTAGCGATAGCGCCAATCCCCCCCGAGGTGTGCGACGACTCCGTCGACAATGATGACGACGGCGACATCGACTGCGACGACAGCGCGTGTACCGACGTGGCCTACTGCCAGTGCCCCGTCGAAGACGCGAGCGAGGACAACGACACGCGCCAGACCGCGTCGCCTGGGCCGGTCACCGGGACGTTCGCCGTGTTCGGCCTCGACCCCGACTACCTCGCGTACACCATCCCCCCCGGAGGGACGATCACCGTCGACCTCACGCACAACCTCGGCGACGTCGACCTTGCGCTGCTCAGCGACGCCGGGACGTCACTGCGCACCTCCACGGGAACGGACTTCGACGAACACCTCACCTACACGAACGCCGCGCCGAACCCGCTGCCCGTCGTGCTCGAGGTCGACATGTATCGGGGCACCTGTGCGGCGTATACGCTCACCGCGATCGTGAGCCCGCCCGCGCCATGACCGACCACCGGGTCATGGACGCGGCGGCCGTCCCCATCTTCGAGATGACGCCCGACGGGCGCTATTTCTACGCAAATCCCGCCCTCGCCGATGCGCTCGGTGTCTCGGTCGAAGCCATCGTCGGCAGCAACATCTTGGACTACTCTCCGGCTGACGAGGCCGACGCACGCCTCGCGGCGCTGGCCGAGGTGTTTCGCTCCGGTCAGGAGGCCACGTTCGAGCAGCGCGTCCCCCGGCCGGACGGCGATCGACATTTCCGTACCGTGCTGCGGCCCGTGCGAAACGACGGGGGCCAGGTGGTGTCGGTGATTGGCACCGCGTGGGAACTCACCGACCACATGCGGACGGAAGAGGCCCTTCAACGAAGCCAGACCCTCCTGAACGCCACCGGCCAGATCGCGAAAGTTGGCGGCTGGCGGATCGATCTGCGAACGCAGACCCTCACGTGGACGCGCGAGGTCTACCGCATCCACGAGATGGACGAATCGTACGAACCGACGTTGGCGGTGGCGATCGACTTCTACGCCCCCGAGTCGAGGCCCGTGATCGCCAACGCCGTGCAGCGCGCGATCGACGACGGGCTGGACTTCGACCTCGAGCTCGAGCTCATCACCGCCACGGGGGCGCGTCGCTGGGTGCGGGCGATCGGCGGCGCACGCATGGAAGGCGGCAAGGCCGTCGAGGTGACCGGTACGTTCCAGGACATCACCGACCAGCGTCAGGTCCGCGACGAGCTGCTCCAGAGCCGCGCGCTGCTCAACCAGGCGCAACACATCGCCAAGCTCGGGGGATGGACGTTCGACGTCGCGACGTTGGCACAGACCTGGACCGACGAGACGTTCCGCATCCTCGAGATCGACACCACCCATGGGGCCCCGAAGGTACCGGAAGGACTCGACCTCTTCACGCCCGAGTGGCGGCCCGTGATGGCCGAGGCCCTCAAGCGCGCCATGGAAGATGGCGAGCCGTACGACCTGGAGTGCGAGGTCACCACTGCGCTGGGAAATCGCCGGTGGGTGAACGCCGTCGCCAAGGTGGAGCGCGTAAACGGGCGGACGATCAGCCTTTCAGGGTCGTTCCAGGACATCACCGAACGAAAGCTGGCTGAGGACCAGAACCTCAAGCTCCAAGAGCAATTGCGGCAGGCGCAGAAGCTCGAGTCGGTGGGCCGCCTCGCAGGTGGCATCGCCCACGACTTCAACAACATGCTCGCGGCCATCCTCGGGAACGTCGAACTGGCCAAGGACCAGGTCGACCCGTCCGGACAGGTCCACGCCGACCTCGAAGAGATTCGCGTCGCCGCCCGTCGGTCCGCCGACCTCACTCAACAGTTGTTGGCGTTCGCCCGTAAGCAGGTAATCTCGCCGAAGGTCGTGGACCTCAACGCGAGCGTCTCTTCCATCGTCACCATGCTGCAGCGACTCATCGGCGAGGACATCCACCTGACCTGGACGCCCGCATCGGACCTGTGGCCGGTAAAAGTGGACGCGTCCCAGGTCGATCAGGTCCTCGTCAACCTGTGCCTCAACGCCCGCGACGCGATCGGCGGCGTCGGCACCGTGGTCATCGAGACGCACAACCGCACCGTCGACGAGGCCTACTGCGCCGAACACCCGGGGTGCGCGCCTGGCGCGTATGTCGAGATCGGGGTGCGCGATGACGGCTGCGGAATGGACGACGAGACGCAGGCGAACGCTTTCGAAGCGTTCTTCACCACCAAAGAGATCGGCAAGGGAACGGGCCTCGGGCTCGCGATGGTGTACGGCGTCGTTCACCAGAACCGCGGCTTCGTCTGCCTGAAAAGCGCTCCCGGAGCGGGCACGACCGTGACCATCCTCCTGCCTCGACACGTCGAACTGACCGAAAAGCCAGCCGCGAGCAATGTGGTCGTCCGCGTTCAACGCGGAACGGAGACGATCCTTCTCGTCGAAGATGAACCCGTACTCTTGCGCGTGACCAAGAGGCTCCTCGAACGGCACGGCTACACCGTCCACGCCTCGAGCACGCCGGCCGTAGCGCTGCGTCTTGCTGCCGAACATGGTCGCACCATCGACCTGTTGATGACCGACGTGACCCTGCCAGAAATGAACGGCGTCGCACTTGCAGGGAAGGTCGTATCGGACTTTCCCTCGATCCGTTGCCTGTTCATGTCAGGTGACACCCGCGCGGTCGTCGGCGCCGAGAGCCTGCACGGGAGACCGATTCACTTCCTCCAAAAGCCGTTTTCGCAATCGGATATTACGAACGCCGTGCGGGCGGCGCTCGCCGACCACCCCTGATCGGGGCTATTCGTGCACCCATGCACGAGTCGTGCGCATGAATCGCTATTTGCCCGCACGGGTGATGGGAATACCTCTTTGACACCGCAGCCCGCTGGCTGCCAAGGAGTTCCCAATGCGTTCGTTGCTCGTCAGCCTGCTGCTCGCCGCCTCGGCCCCCGCCTTTGCCACCACCTACGACGTCGACCCGGTCCACAGCCAGATCGGCTTCGCCGTGACGCACATGATGGTGTCCACCGTGCACGGCTCGTTCAGCGTGGTTTCCGGCACCGTCGAGTACGACGCCGCCCACCCCGAGAACACGAAGGTGACGGGCAAGATCGGCATCGCGAGCGTGGACACGAACAGCGTCGACCGCGACAAGCACCTGGTGTCGGCGGACTTCTTCGACGCCGCCGCGTTCCCCGAGATGACGTTCACGTCCACGGCCGTGAAGAACGTCACCAAGACGACCTTCGACCTCGTCGGCGACCTCACGATCCGCGGCAAGACGAAGCCCGTCACGTTCAAGGTCAACCGCCTCGCGCCCGAGTTCAAGGACCCCTGGGGCAACATCAAGTCCGGAACGAGCGCCACGGCCACGATCAACCGCCAGGACTTCGGCGTGGCCTGGAACACGGCGCTCGACGGCGGCGGCTACGTGGTTGGCGACGAGGTCGCGCTCACGCTCGACCTCGAGCTGTTGAAGAAGTAGGTTCCCCCCGGGGCGCGATGGGGACCGACCGGTACGACGACCTCGCGTGCTTCGTGAAGGTCGCCGAAGTTGGCTCCATCGCGCACGCGGCGCCCGCGCTCGGGCGCTCGCCGTCGCAGGTGAGCCGGACGCTCACGCGCCTCGAAGATCGGCTCGGCGTGCGGCTGCTGCACCGGACGACGCGACGCCTGACGCTCACCGAGGAGGGCCGGGCGCTGTTCGAGCGGGCGCGCACGTCCCTCGCGGAGCTCGACGAGGCCGAGGCTGCGGTCGGTCATGTGCAGGGCACGCCGCGCGGAAGGCTGCGGGTGTCGTTGCCGGTGCTGTTCGGACACCGCTTCGTGGCACCGCTCGCGGCTCGCTTCGCCGCCGAGAACCCGCGGGTGACCGTGGACCTCGCGTTCGACGACCGAAAGGTCGACCTCGTCGACGAGGGATTTGATCTCGCCGTCCGCGTCGGCGTCGACGACGACCCCACCCTCACGGCCCGGCGCCTCGGGAGCACCCAGGTGCTGACGGTCGCCAGCCCCGACTACCTGTGCGGCACCGCACCGATCGCTCACCCTCGCGACCTCGCGGCTCACGAGGTGCTGTTGCTGTCGTCCGAGGTCGCAGGCGCGTCCTGGCGCTTCAAGGGCCCGGACGATGAAGTCGACGTCGCGCTCACGCCGACGCGCTTCGCCGCCAACAGCGGTTTCGCGCTCCGCGAGGCCGCGCTCCTCGGCCTCGGCGTCGCCCGCCTGCCCGACTTCATGGTCGGCGAGGACGTCGCATCGGGCGCCCTCGTGCGCCTCCTCACCCCATGGGAACGCACGCTCACGGTGGCCGCGGTGTACCCGCCCGGCCGCCACCTCGCGCCGAAGGTGCGGCGCTTCGTCGACTTCCTCGGCGACCACCTGCAGGGCCGCCTGTGGTCCGCGTGACAGCTCTCGCGCTGCTCGCCTCGACCGCCGCGTCCGCCCACCCGATGGGCACGTTGTCGACGAACCGTTCGGCCCACGTCCACGTAGGCGCGGAGCGGATCAGCGTGGACTACGTCGTCCAGTTCGCCGAGGTGCCGTCCGTCCCTGAGGTCGAGCGCATCGACGCGATCGGCGCCAAGGCCTGGGCGACGGAACGAATGGGCGCGCTCCAGTCGGGGCTCTCCCTCACGCTGGACGGCGACGCCCGCGCGCTCACCGTCGCATCCTGCTCCGGCGCGGTAGGCAAGGGCGAAGGTGACCTGCGCGTCGCGACGCTCGACTGCCTGCTCACCTCGCCCCCGAGCGACCGCGGCGTGCTGCAGCTTCGCGACGCGAACTTCGCGAACACCGTCGGCTGGCGCGAGATCGTCGTCGTCGGCGAGGGTCTCACCGTCGGCCTGGTGTCGCCTGCCGGGTCCCTCGTCGCGGACCTTCCGCCTCCGTTCGCTTCGAGCGGGCTTGACGTCAACGAGCTGTCCGCCACGATCGGTGCTGTCGGCAGCCCGTCGGACGCCGGCGCGAATCGGCCCGCAACGGCACCCGACGCGTTCGCCGACCTGCTCGAGCACGACTCGTCCACGACGTTCCTCGCGGCAGCGCTCGCCGCCGCCGCCGGGCTCGGGGCCGCCCACGCGCTGTCGCCCGGCCACGGAAAGACCATCGTCGCCGCCTACCTCGTCGGGTCCCGGGGGACGGTCGCCCAGGCGCTGCTGCTCGGCCTCGTCGTCACCGCCACCCACGTGTCGAGCGTGCTCGCGCTCGGCCTCGTGACGCTGTTCCTCTCCCAGTACGTCGTCGCCGCCGAATTGTACCCGGCGATCGGGGTCGCGTCGGGCCTGGGCGTCGTCGGCGTCGGCGCGACGATGTTGCGGTCGCGCTTGGGACACGACCACGGGCCGGGCACCCACACCCACGTCGTGCGCGACGCCACCGGCGAGCCCGTGGGACTCGGTCGACTGCTGGTGCTCGGCGTCACCGGCGGTGCTGTCCCCTGCCCGTCCGCGCTCGTGGTGTTGCTCGCGGCCGTCGCGCAGCACCGCGTCGGGTTCGGGCTCGCGCTGATCGTCGCGTTCTCCGTGGGGCTCGCGGCCGTGCTGATGGCGATCGGCGTGCTCGTCGTGCGAGCGGGAGCGCTGCTCGACCGCCTCGGCGTCTCGGCCCGCCGCGCCGCGCTCGTGCCCGTCGTGAGCGCCGTCCTGGTGATCGGCCTCGGCGTGGCCATCGCGCTGCGCTCGTTGGTCGAGGGCGGCGTCCTTTGACGGCTCCACCGCGATAAGGGGCAGCCATGCACCTGCCCGACGGCTTCCTTTCACCCCCGGTATGGGCCGCCCTCGATCTGCTCGCGGTCGGCACGATCGCTGGCTGCGTGCTGCGCCTGAAGAACACGCTGGCCGACGCCGCGGTGCCGCGTATGGGAATGCTCGGCGCGTTCGTGTTCGCCGCCCAGATGGTGAACGTGCCGGTCGCGGCGGGCACGTCCGGTCACCTGCTCGGCGGCGTGCTCGTCGCGTCCCTCGTCGGGCCCGAAGCCGCCACGCTCACAATGGCCGCGGTGTTCATCACCCAGTGCCTCCTGTTCCAGGACGGCGGCCTGTTGGCCCTCGGCGCCAACGTCGTCAACATGGGGCTATCGGGCACCATCGGCGGTTGGCTCCTGCTGAGGTTGCTGCGAATGGGGCCTGCGTGGAGCCGCGATCTCGCCGTGTTCGGCGCCGCCTGGTTCACCGTCGTCGCAACGTCGGCGCTCGTCAGCGTGGAGCTGGCGCTGTCGGGCACGGTGCCGCTCGGCCCCTCGCTCATCGCGATGGTCGGTGTTCACTCCGTGATCGGCCTCGTCGAGGGCGCGGTCACCCTCGCAGTGGTGCGGTTCGTGGCCCGCGCGCGGCCCGCCACGCTCGACGGCACCGTCTTGCAGGTCGCGCGATGATCCCTCTCGATCGGCGCGCGATCGCCGTCGGCATCGTAATCATCGTGGCGATCGCAGCGGGCGGCTCGCTCGTCGCGTCGTCGTCGCCCGACGGTCTCGAACGCGTCGCAACCGACCTCGGCTTCGAGGGCCGCGCGGCGACGTCACACACCTCCCCGATGCCCGACTACACCGTCGCCGGGCTCCCCCCCACGCTGTCGGGGGCAGTCGCCGGGCTCGTCGGCGCAGGCGTCGTCGGCGGGCTCGCGCTTGTCGCCGGGCGACTGCTCGCAAAGCGGACATGAGCGGTCTGCACTTCGACGACACGGCGGAACACGCCCACCTGCACGGCACCTGGGTGGAGAAGCTCGACCCGCGCGCGAAGCTGGTCTCCGCGCTGTCGCTCGCGGCCTGGATCGGCGCCCTGCCGCAGCGGCACGCCGGCCTGCTCGGCCTCGTCGGCACCGGGTTGGTCGTCGTCGCGGCCCTGCAGGAGATCCCCCCGCGCACGCTGATCGTTCGCGCGTCGGCGGCGCTCCCGTTCGTGCTCGTCCCCGCCGTGGTTCACCTGCTGGTCGGCTCGTTCGACGTCGCCACGACCGCGACGCTCGCCGGGCGCGCGTTCGTCGCCGCGATGACCGTGACCCTGCTCGTCAGCGTCACGCAATTCTCCGCGATCCTCAACGCCGCGTCGTCCCTCGGGATGCCCGATCTGCTCGTTCAAACCACGGCGCTCGTGTACCGCTACCTGTTCCTCCTGCGCGAACGCGCCTCCGCCACCGCCGCGAGCGCCCAGGCGCGCGGCTACGGCGTCCACACGCCCCACCGGTTCGCTGTCGCGGGCAGCATGCTCGGGTCGCTCCTGCTGCACGGGCTCGACCGCGCTGACCGCGTGCAGAGCGCCATGCTCGCCCGCGGCTACACGGGCCGCTTCCCGATGACGCGCCCGCTGAAGATGACCGCCACGGACTGGCTCGTCGGCGCGTGCGTCACGCTCAGCTGCGCTGGGAGCCTGTTTTGGCTTCGGTAGCGGCCGAGATCGTCCTCGACCACCTCGTGCACCGCTGGCGAGGCCGCGACGAGGACGCGCTCGCCGGCGTGTCGTTGACGATTCCCGCCGGGCAGCGGCTCGGGCTGGTCGGGCCCAACGGTGCAGGAAAGTCCACGCTCATCGCGCACCTCAACGGCGCCCTGTTTGCGACGCCGCCCGTCCGCGTGGGTGGCACCCCGATCGACCGCGCAAACGTCGTCGCGATCCGCCGCCGCGTCGGCGTCGTGCAGCAGGAGACCGACGATCAGCTGTTCATGCCCACCGTCGCTGAAGACGTCGCGTTCGGACCCGCGAACGCCGGGCACCCCCACGCGGAGGTCGAACGGCGCGTGCGCGAGGCGCTTCGGCAGGTCGGCGCGTCGGACCTCGCCCACCGCACCCACGCGACGCTCTCCGGCGGGGAGCGCCGCCGCGTCGCCATCGCCACCGTGCTGTCGATGGACGTCGAGGTGCTCGTGCTCGACGAGCCCACGTCCAACCTCGACGCGCGCGGCCGCCGCTCGGTCGTCGACGTACTCCGCGGCCTCGCGCAGACGCTCGTCGTCGCCACCCACGACCTCGACCTCGTCCGCGCCGTATGCGACCGCGTCGTCATCCTCGACGGCGGGCGCCTCGTCGCCGACGGGCCCACCGCCGCGATCCTGGACGACCGCGACCAGCTCGAGCGCCACGGCGTCGCCTGAGAGCCGGGAGCCCCCATGTTAGGCTGCAGCGATGAAGCGGGCACTTGTTACCGGCGTCACAGGACAGGACGGCGCCTACCTGACGCGCTTGCTGCTCGCGAAGGGCTACGAGGTGTACGGGGCCTACCGCCACAGCGCGTCCGGGTCCTTCTGGCGGCTCCATGAGCTCGGCGTGCTCGACGACGTGAAGCTCGAGGTGCTCGACCTGCTCGAGTTCACCAACATTCTCCGCCTGTGCCAGAAGGTGAAACCCGACGAGATCTACAACCTCGCCGCGCAGAGCTTTGTCAGCCACTCGTTCGAGCAGCCCGTGTTCACCGGGGACGTCAACGGCCTGGGTGTGAGCCGACTGCTCGAAGCGGTGCGCCATGTCTGCCCGGAGGCGCGGTTCTACCAGGCGTCGACGTCCGAGATGTTCGGAAAGGTAAGGGAGACGCCCCAGAACGAGGACACGCCGTTCCATCCTCGTAGCCCGTACGGCGTCTCAAAATTGTACGCACACTGGGCGACGGTGAACGCGCGCGAATCGTGGGGACTCCATGCCACGAGCGGCATCCTGTTCAACCACGAGTCGCCGCTGCGGGGGCTCCAGTTCGTCACCCGGAAGATCACGTCCACGCTCGCGCGTATCGCGCTCGGCGAGCCCGTCCTCCTCGAGCTCGGCAACGTCGACGCTCAGCGAGACTGGGGGTTCGCAGGTGACTTCGTCGAGGGCATGTGGCGCATGCTGCAGCAGCCGCAAGGCGGCACGTACGTGCTCGCCACCGGTGTGACCCACTCCGTGCGGAACTTCGTCGAGACCGCCGCCGCCGCCCTCGACCTGCCGCTCGTGTGGGACGGCGAGGGTGTATCGACCACGGCTCGCCACGCGAAGACGGGGCGCACCGTGCTCACGATCGGCGCGCAGCTCTACAGGCCCGCCGAGGTCGATCACCTGCTTGGTGACGCGCGCCGCGCGGCCGACGTCCTCGGCTGGCGCCCGACCGTTGACTTCCCCGAGCTGGTCACGCAGCTGGTTCGGGCGGACTTCGACCGCGCGAAGCAGGGGCGGATCCTCAACTGAACGAAAAAACCCGCCATCCAGTGGACGGCGGGCCTTCGGTATTCTGGTGGGCGATACTGGATTTGAACCAGTGACTTCCACCGTGTGAAGGTGGCACTCTCCCACTGAGTTAATCGCCCGGGAGTGACGAAGCGGCCTTATCGAACCGGCCCGGAGCCGTCAAGCGATGTGTTAGGCTGCGCGCGTCATGGTACCGAACGACTATCGCCTCGAGCACGTCAGTCTGCGGTTGATCGACCGACTCGAAGGTGCGCGTCGGAGCTTTGGCGCCGAGCGCGCCCCCGCCGAGTTCCGCCGGATCGCCGACGAGATGCTCCTGGCAGCAACCACCGAGTACAAGTCGGTCGCGCTGGAAGATCCGGTCGCGCAGGCCGAGTTCCTTCGCCGTGAGCTGATCGACACCTTCCTTCCACGCTACACGAGCGTCGCCATCGACATGACATCCCGCGAGGCGCGCGGCTACGGCCTGGGCCTCCTCGCGGATCCAGCGGGTCGCGTGTTCCTCGCGCTCGTCGCGGCGGCCGTCGCGTTCGCGGAGTTTCGCGTCGGGGGCGCTCGGCTCGGCATCACCGGCGTCGCGCTGTTCGGCGTGCTCCCGTTCGTGCCCGACATCGTCGCGTACGTCACGCGCCGTCGGCATGAGTCCAACCTGCAGGCCATCGTCAACGACATGACCCGAATCCAGAACCAACGCGACGCCTACGCCACACCCACGGCCCTCGCGAGCGAGCCCCTGGCCTCGTCGCAAGCCCGCCCCCATGCCAGCAAGGAGAGCCAATGAGCGAAGCCCCGCGCGTCCGTCTGCAGCGGTCGGTCGTAGGACTCGGCACCCTCGCCGCCGTCGGCGCCGTACTGTTCATCGGCGCCTCCGCGTATTTCTCGATGACGCGGTACATCGCGCCCGACGAGTTCGCGATCCGCCAGGTGAACTTCGGCCCCGGCAAGGGCGTCCAGAACACGATCATCGGCCCCGGGCTGCAGGTCGTCATCCCCGGCTACGAGCGCCTGCACGTGTTCCCGCGCGATCTGCAGGTGCTCGACCTGAACACGAACGACGAGTCCGTATCGCACGGCGACATCGACGAGGACTACACCCGCGTCGACGCGATCCGCATCCAGACGTCCGACGGGTTTCAGGTCACCGTCGACGTCACCGTGATGTACCGCGTGACCGACCCGTACCTCGTCCTCACCAGGGTCGGTCCTGGCAAGCTGTACGAAGACAGCGTGGTGCGCAAATTCGCCGACCAGTTCCTGCGCAAGTCGTTCGGCCCGCTCGCGGCGGAGGACTTCTACGTCGACTGGAAGCGGATGGAGGCCGAGAAGGTCGCGCGGGACGACCTTACGAAGGAGCTCGCGACCTGGGGCCTGACGGTGTGGGGCGTCGTCGTGCGCGACTACGCCTACGACGAGCGCTTCCAGCACCAGATCGAGGCCCGAAAGATCGCCGACCAGCGCACGTACAAGAACCAGGCCGAGACGCTCCGCGAGCAGCGCCTGCAGGAGAAGAACACCAAGGTGGCCAACATGCAGCGACAGGTCGAACAGCTGCGCGGCGAGGGCGATCTCGCGGTGCGGCGCCTCAAGGCCGACGCGGATCTCTACCACCGCGAGCAAGTGGCCATGGGCTCCCGCGCGGTCGCGTTGGCCCAGGCCGACAGCGCGCGGATGGAGCGCGACGCCCTCGAGTCCGCCGGCGCCTCCAACATCGTCGGCCTCGAGATGGCCGAGGCGCTGCGCGGGACGCAGGTGATCGTGATCTCCACGACCGGCCCCGGCGCGACGAACCCGCTCGAGCTCGACAAGCTCGTAGGGGGGTGGTGATGTTTTCCGTCATCTTCCTCAGCGCGCTCCTCGGCTGCACGGCGACCACCGAATCCACCGAGGTCGGCGTGCGAACGCAGCTCGTCGGCCCCTCACGCGGCGTCGAGCCCGAATACTACCCGCCCGGCGGCACGTACTTCTTCCTGCGCGCGCTCTCGGACTTCAAGACGTTCGACGTGGGCGTGCAGAACCTCGCGATGCTGCGCGAGAACGGCGACGCTCTGCGGTTCAAGACCGTCGATGGCAACGACGTGTGGGTGGACGCCACCATCGCGTGGAGCCTCGACCCGAAGCAGGCGCCGTACATGATGCAGTTCGTGGGCGGCTCGACGCAGGAGGTCCAGGACAAGATCGTGCGCCCGGTCGCGCGGTCCATGGTCCGCGACGTGCTCAACCGGCTCACGTCCGAGGAGTACTACTCGTCGGATCGCCGGTTCATCGCCGCCGAAGAGGCGCGCACCCAGCTCGCCGCCGTGCTCGGCAACGAGGGCATCCTGATCAACCAGGTCCTCCTCGGCGAGCACAAGTTCAACGAAGAATACGAGCAGCTCATCCGCGACAAGAAGGTCGCTGAGCAGGAAGCCGAGCGGCTCGTGAGCGAGACCGAGTCCGAGGTCGAGTCCAAGCGGCGCGAGCTCGAGCAGCTCAGCGGCGAGATCGACCAGTCCAAGGCGCTCACCACCGGCGACTCCGAGAAGCGCAAGCGCGACGCCGACGCGATCCGGTACGAGAACGAGCAGGACGCCGTCGCGATCAAGCTCGAGGCAAAGGCAAAATCGGACGGTCTGCGCGAGCGAGCGGCCGCGATGTCAGGTGCCGGCGGAAAGAGCATGGTCAAGCTCAAGGTCGCCGACGCGCTCAAGGGCAAGAAGATCATCTTCATCCCCGCGGGCGGCGGCATGGATCTTCGCGCCACCGACATGAACGCGTTCCTCGGGGCCTACGGCGTCGGGAAGATGGTGCCCACGCCGTGAGCGCGTGGAGCGACGCCAACCGCAGAATCGTGCTCGGAATCGCCGGTGGCGCCCTGCTCGCGCTCATGCTCGGGAGCGCTGTCTACGTCGAGCTCGTCCCGCAGGAGTGGGGCGCCGTCATCGCCGACCCGGCCGCGTGGGACGGCAAAGAGGTCCTGGTCTCGCTGTACACGGTCGAGGCGATCGAAGGCCCCGATCGGTACGTGCTCCGCCACGGCGTGTGGACCGTCCAGGTCGACGGCCCCTCGGCCGATCTGCGCGTCGGCGTCGACCTGTCCGTCCGCGGCCTGTTCCGCGCGTCGGACGGCGCACTCGTGGAGACGTGGCGCGAGCTCGCGCCGGGTCGACAGGGAAAGCGCATCCTCGGCCTCGGCTCCATCGTCGTGCTCGGCGCCCTGTGGCCGTCCCTGTTCCGGCGAAAGCAGGGGTTCCTGGTGAGCCGTGCCTGATCCCCTGTTCCACCTTTCCACGGCGCTGCTCCCGGGTGCGCTGTTCGGTCCTCGCCATACCGGCGCCTTCGTACTCGGCACGCTCCTCCCCGACCTCGGCTCGCGCTTACCGGGCCTCGCCCTCGAACGCGTCGTCGCGCTCGGCGTCCCGATCCCCGAGTTCGTGTTCACCCCGTGGAGCGTGCTCCACGTGCCGCTCGGGGCCGGGCTGGGCGCCGTGGTCCTCGCGTATGTGTTCCACGAGACGGAGCGGCGCGCCGCGGCCACCTGGCTCATCGCCGGCGTGGCGCTCCACCTCGGCCTCGACACCTTGCAGTTCCACCACAACGGCGGCTACCCGCTGCTTTATCCGTGTTCGATGGAGCTGTACCAGATCGGCATCTTCGGCTCGGAAGCCACCGTGCCGTGGTCCGCGCCGGTCGCGCTGGTCAGCGTGATCGCGTGGGCCGTTCGCGTACGAAACCTGCCAAAGCCAGCGGACGTTCCGGACTAATCCAGGCCGCAGGCAGACCGGCTCGCTGCGCTCACACAAAGCTCTTCGGCCTCGCGCATGTCCTTCCCGGCGGACCGCGAAAAGTCGAGCCACTCACGGGCGTACGTCTTGGCCTTGGCGCGGAGATCGTCCTTCTCGGGCGAGTTCTTCTGTTCGGCAGACTTCCAGCCTTCATACGCGGCGTACGTGCGGGCGCGCTGGAGCTGGTACGTGCGGGCGACGAGCACGTCGCCGCTCCACTCGGTGCGCCGCTCCATCGCGACGTCCACCCACTTGATCACCTCTTCGTAGTCGGGCTGGGGCCGATTGAAGAGGTAGAACGCGTACAGGTACGCGATGTTCGGGTCCGAACGCTCGACCTCGTCGAGGTGACGCTGGACAAGCTTTGCCCAGGTCTTTGTGTCGTACGCATACGCGTTGACGAGCAGGACGCGAGAGATCTTTCCCTTCGTCGTCTGCAGGGTGGCCGCCTGGTAGCTCGTTTCGAGGCAGCCCTTGGTGGCTTCGTCCAGCGCGCCGCGGCTGGCGGCGGCTTCAAGCTCGACGAGGCGCGCGGGCTCCGAAGAGTAGTCAACACACGCGGCCTGCGCGGGCGCAGCGACGAGTCCGAGCAAAAGCGGCAGCGCAAACAACGGACCCCTCATCGGGCGACCTCCGGCCAAGCGTTGCGGGAGCATACCAGCCAAACGTCAACCATGCAGCCCCCCGGCATGTTCCTTCGCGGCTTCCAACAGCACTCGGGCGCGCTCGGCATCGGGGTGAGCGGCGTCCCCGGCGAGGGCAAACGTCGGAAAACGCAGCAACAGTTCCTCGGCCGCCGCGGGCCCCCGCGGGTCCGCGCGCTGGCAGAGCCACACGGCGCGGTACCAGGCGAGCATGGGGTCTGACCACGAGGCGCACAGCGGATCGAGCACGGCGAGCACGCTCTGGAGGCCCGGTTCGTTGGCGGGCAACCGCTCGAACAACCGCGCGAACGCCGGCACGAGCGCCTCTGGATCGACCGCTGTGGCGGGGGCGTCCAGCCACTCGAGCGCCCAGGTCAGGTACGGCACGTCGGGCCGCGCCGCGGCGATCTGCAGCAGCAGGTGTACGGCCTCGGTGTGCCGCCCATCGCGCGCCAGCGCCCGCGCGTGCAACGCGACCTCGCCGAACCACGGCCGCTCGCCCGGCGACGTTGCGGCGATCGGATCCGGGAGCCGCTCGAACAGCTCATCGCAAAGCTCGAGGAACCGCGGCCGGAGCGGATCCGCCGACAGCGCGCCGGCGAGGTGGTGCAACGCCGTGCCGAGCTCTCCGGCGTCGATCGCGTCCTGCGCGCGGTTGGCCTCCTCGTCGGGGGTCATGACGCTTTTTTCGCCTGCTTGTGCTGCCAGTCGAGGAACTCGTCGATGTTGCCGGCGTAGTCGATGAACTGGTTCTCGCCGATGTAGGCCCAAACGCGGTTCGCCGCCGACGCGAGATCGCGATCGTGGGTGACGTAGATCAACGTTCCCTCGTACGCTTCGAGCGCCTCGCGGAGCGCGGAGATGCTCTCGAGATCGAGGTGGGCGGTTGGCTCGTCGAGCAGCAGGACGTTGTGCTCGAGCAGCATCAGCCGGCACATGACGAGGCGCGCGCACTCCCCGCCCGACAGGGTCGCCGTGGGCTTCGCGCCGTCTGCGCCAGAGAACAACATGCGTCCGAGGATGCCGCGCACGTGCTCCTGGCCCACGACCGGACGGTGCTGGAACAGCCAGTCGAACGCGGTGCGGCCGGGCTCCACTTCGTGACGGTGCTCCTGGCGGAAGAAGCCCACGCTCGTCTCGTGGCCCCACTGGATCACGCCCGAATCGGGCTTGACGTCCCCCGCGAGGGTCTTGAGCATCGTGGTCTTGCCGATGCCGTTGCGGCCGATCACGACGATCTTGTCCCCGCGCTGAACGAGCGTGCTGAAGTTCGTGTAGATCGGGCGCTCGTAGGCCTTGGTGATGCCCTTCACGGTCAAGACGTCTTTGCCGCTCTTGTTCGTGACGTTGAACCGGATGAACGGCCGCGCGATGTTCGAGCGCTTGACCTCTTCGGGCTTGAGCCGCTCGATCTGCTTGGCGCGCGACCGCGTCTGGGACGCGCGCGTGCCCGCCGCGAACCTCGAGATGAACTCGCTCAGCTGCGCGATCTTCTTCTCTTTCGCCGCCGAGTCCTTGTCCATCTTGCCGCGGATCTGCGACTTCATCCGCACCATCTCGTCGTAGTTGCCCGGGTACGTGATCACCGTCTCGTAGTCGATGTCCGCGATGTCCGTGCACACGGCGTTCAGGAACCGGCGATCATGCGAGATCAGCACGAGGACGCCGTCGTACGCGAGCAGGAACTCCTCGAGCCACTCGATCGACTCCATGTCCAAGTGGTTGGTGGGCTCGTCGAGCAGCAGCGCGTCCGGCTTGCCGAACAGGGACTGTGCGACGAGCGCCTTCACCTTGAGCCCACCCTGGAGCATCGACATCTTCAAACCCTGCAGCTCCTGCGGCACGCCAAGGCCAGCGAGCAGGGTCGCAGCTTCCGATTCGGCCGAGTAGCCGTCTTCCTCACCGACCACGCACTCGAGCTCGCCGAGGGCTTCATTGTCGGCGTCGGTGAACTCGGCTCGCGCGTAGATCTCCTCCTTGGCCGCCATCGCGTCCCACAGGCGCTTGTTGCCCATGATCACGACGTCGAGCACGCGGAAGTCGTCGAACGTTCCCTGGTCCTGGTGGAGGTACCCGGTGCGCTTCGGCCGGCTGATCGTCCCGGAATCCGGCTCTTCGAAGCCGATCAGGATCTTCATGAGCGTCGACTTTCCAGCGCCGTTCGGGCCGGTCAAGCCGTAGTTGTGACCTGGCTTGAACGCGACCTCGACGCCGTCGAACAAGGTGCGGCCACCATAGCCTTTGGTGACGTTGCTGACGGTAATCATGGGGGGTGGGCCTCCGGCCGCGGCAGGTAGCCTGCCGAACACGTCAAAGCTACCCACAGCAGGGACGGCAACAACCGACCGGGCGGTTACCACCAGAGGCCCGGAGGCCCGATGTGGTCGTTGCTGCTCGCTCACGCACTCGCAGGGGAGGTCTCCCCAACGGACAGCGCCCCGCTCGGCGACGGCCTCGACGTCGCGACGCCGCCGCGGGTCTCCGAGGCAGAGATCGAGGAGGAGATCGAGCGCATCGTCGTGATCGCCGACCCGTTCGCGCGCTGGGATGGGACGCGCTGGTTCATCAAGACCGAGATCGGGCTGCCCTACAGCCTCGCGTTCTACGCCGATCAGAACTGGGACTTCGAGACCAGCGCGTTCCAGATCCGCACGATCCTCGCGTGCGACAAGGACATGAAGCTGTCCAAGCAGAAGCTGCAGGTGCACTGCACCATCGAAGACTTCGCGATCCAGGCGACGGACGCCTCGGATATGAAGACCAAGCTCGAGCAGCAGGCCATCGAGAAACGCGTCGCGAAGCGCGTCGCAGCCGGCAAGCCCGCGCTCACGGAAGCGAAGGAGGTCCGCCGGGCGCACATCCAGGCGATCCTCGACGAGATCGACACCAAGCTCACCGGCGCGTCCCTGCAGTTGCAGGTGTCGTCGATGGGGCGCGTGACGAACATCGACCTCGAGGGCGTCGCGAAAGAAAGCGAGCGCGAGGCGGCGATGTTCGCCACCCTGCGCGCCGTACTCACGCGCGTGATCGTGGGGTTCGACATGAAGCTCCAGAACCACGACTTCCTCGAGCAGGGCTTCTGGGTCGAGTACTCGAGCGCGCTGATGTCGATCCCGTCCCCAAACGAGACGTCCATGGGCAGCAGCATGCTCATCCATCGGCTATCGCGCGTCGACGGCAACCTGATCGCCGAGAGCCGCGGAAAGGGTTTGATCAGCATCTACGAAAACAACACCTTCACGACCAGCTTCGCGGGCGTCGCCGTGTACGACGAGGACTCCGCCTACATGACTGAGCGGGTGTGGGTCCTCAAGGGCATGCCGACGGCAAACTCATGGATGGACCTTCCTTACTGGCACGCCGGCCGAATCCTCCAGCTCGATCCCGACCAGAAGCCGTCCGTCGGACCGACCCAGCTCGTCCATCTTCCATGTTGTCCGCTGGAAGGAATGTCGCCTTGGAAGCCGATCGAAGAGTAGTGCGTCGCCGCGACGCACCCGCGTCGACTTGCCAGCTGCAACAGAACGTGACATAGGGGCCCCGCTCGGCGCACGGACCCACAGGGACTGCGTCGCCGTCTGCCAGACGCGGCCAAAGCCGCGCCAAACGGGGTGCGAATCCCCAAATCGTACCAAGAGGAAATACGCCTATGATGACCGTTGTACTCGCTCTTCTCGTCGCTTGCGGCGGCCCCGTCCCCACCACGATCACGTTCGCCGGCGAGCAGGCCGCTGTCCACACGATGGACCCGGTCGCCGTCCAGGCCGCCGTCGTCAACGACGCCGAGGGCAAGGCCCTCGCCGCGCAGCCCGCCGTGACGTGGACCGTCACGCCCGAGACCGTCGCCAAGCTCGACGGCACCAACATCGTCCCCGTCGGCAACGGCGAGGCCATCATCACCGCCGCCTCGGGCGACATCAAGGCCGAGTACAAGCTCGCCGTCGCCCTCCCCGACGCCGTCGAGATCGGTGGCTACGTCCCCGGTGACGTGTTCCCCGTCGGCAGCGTCAAGCAGCTGACCGGCATGGTCAAGTCCGGTGGCGCCGAGCTCAAGGACATCCCCGTCAAGTGGACGAGCGACGCTCCTGCCGTCACGATCGACGACAAGGGCATGGCCACGGCCGCTGTCGAAGGCCCCGCGAACATCACGGCCACGGCCGGCGCGGCCACCGCCACGCTCCTGATCACGGTCGCCCCGGCGGCTCCGGCCACGGCGGACGCCGCGGCTCCTCTGTAAGACGCACACCAGCGGGGCCTTCCCGCTGTTTGCAAAAGAAAAGGTCGGCCTCGTGCCGGCCTTTTTTTTTGCCCGGTGAACGGCCGCCGCCGAAGGGGCGCGCTTGCGGATGGCCCCCTCGCCGCGCTAGCAGGAAACCCCCTGGAGGGTGAATGGGCGATCCGTCGCCGTCGCGCGAGCAGCTCCTCGAATGGTACCGGCAGATGTACCTGATCCGCCGCTTCGAAGAGGTCGCAGCCAAGGCCTATACGCAGCGGAAGATCATGGGCTTCTGCCACCTGTACATCGGCCAGGAGGCGGTCGCCGTGGGTGTATCCGCCGCCCTTCGCGCCACCGACGTCGTCGTCGGCGGGTACCGAATCCACGGGCAGATCATGGCCCGCGGCGTGTCCCCGCGCGCGATCATGGCCGAATTGTTCGGCAAGGACCCGGGCGTCTGCCGCGGCGTCGGCGGCTCCATGCACATGGCGAGCCAGGAGCACGCGTTCTGGGGCGGCTACGGCATCGTCGGTGGGCACATCCCGCTCGCCGTCGGCGCGGCGTTCAAGAACAAGTACCTGAAAGACGGCGGCGCTTCGCTCGTGTACTTCGGCGACGGCGCCTCGAACCAGGGCGCGTTCTTCGAGGCGATGGCGCTCGCGGAGCTCTGGAAGCTGCCGTGTGTGTTCCTGCTCGAGAACAACTACTACGCGATGGGAACCAGCATCGAGCGGCAGTCGGCGATCACCGACCTCGCCCGGCGCGCGGACGGCGTGGGGATGAAGCACTGGCAGTGCGGCGGCTTCGACGTCGCCGAGGTGTACGACAACGTCGCAAAGGCGGCCGAACACGCACGCAGCGGCCAGGGCCCCGTGCTGCTCGAGGTCCTCTGCTACCGCTACCGCGGCCACTCGATGTCGGACCCCGCCAAATACCGCAAGTCCGGCGAATTGGACGAGAAGAAGAAGCACGACTGCCTGCTGTTGTGCGAGGACCACCTGACGCCCCACGGCGTCGGTGAGGCCGATCTCGCCAAGGTCCGCGAAGCCGTGGACGCCGTCGTGCAAGACGCCTACGAGTTCGCGGACGCCGCCGCCGAGGCGGATCCAGCGCTCCTGTACGACTTTGTGCTGCACGGAGGAACTTCGTAATGGCACTTCCTATTGCGGCCGCCGCTCCGCGGACGTCCTTGCTCCAAACGCGTGAAGCGCTCCGCCGCGCGATGTCCGAAGAGATGCGACGTGATCCCACCGTGTTCCTGATGGGGGAAGAGGTCGCCTACTACGACGGCGCCTACAAGGTCAGCCAGGGCATGCTCCACGAGTTCGGCCCCGAGCGCGTGATCGACACGCCAATCGCCGAAAACGGGTTCTCCGGCCTTGCGATCGGCGCCGCGATGGCCGGCCTGCGGCCGATCGTCGAGTTCATGACCTGGAACTTCTCGCTCGTCGCGTTCGACCAGATCATCAACAACGCCGCGAAGATCTACCAGATGACCGCCGGCGCCTACCACGTGCCGATCGTGTTCCGCGGGCCGAACGGCGCCGCCGAGGCGCTCGGTTCGCAGCACAGCATGGCGTTCGAGTCGATCTACGCGCACTTTCCGGGCCTGAAGGTCGTCTCCGTCGGCACCCCGAAGGACGCCTACGGACTGCTCAAGAGCGCCATCCGCGACAACGACCCCGTCATGTTCATGGAGTCCGAGATGCTCTATGGGATGAAGGGCGAGGTTCCCGACGAGGAATTCCTCATCCCGATCGGCAAGGCGGACCTCAAGCGCGACGGCACGGACTGCACGCTGGTGACGTGGAACAAGCAGATCCACACGTGCCTCGCCGCCGCCGAGCAGCTCGAGAAGGAAGGCATCTCCTGCCAGGTGCTCGACCTCCGCACGATCCGTCCGCTCGACGAGCAGGCCCTGTTCGACGCGGTCTGCAAGACCCACCGCATGGTCGTGGTGCAGGAGGGGTACACGTTCGCGGGCGTCGGAGCGGAGATCGCGGCGCGCGTGACCGAAGCGTGCTTCGATCAGCTCGATGCGCCCATTCTGCGCATCACCAACAAAGACCTGAACCAGCCGTACAACCCCACCCTCGAGAAGATGGTGCTGCCGTCGGTCGATCGCGTGAAAGACGCGGTCAAGCTCGTCTGTTCACGTGGAAAGGGAGCCTAGATGGCTAAGTTCTACGAGATGCCCGCTGTCTCGCCCACGATGGAGACAGGAACCATCGTCGCGTGGCGCATCGCCGAGGGCGCTCCGTTCGCGCCGCAGTCCGTGATCGCCGAGGTCGGCACCGACAAAGCGAACATGGAAGCCGAGATCTTCGACAAGGGCGTGATGCTCAAGCACCTCGTCGCCGTGGGTGATGAGGTCCCGCCCGGGTTCCCGATAGCGATCATCGGGGACGCCCTCGGTGAAGACGTGAGCGCGCTCGTCGCGCAGTTCGCGACGATGTCTCCGAAGAAGGCGGCGCCCGCACCGAAGGCCGACGAGGCTCTTGCGCCCGCAGCCCAAGCCGCACCGGCAGCCCAAGCCGCGCCCGCAGCCCAAGCCGCGCCCGCCCCCAAGGTCGCCGAACCCGCCCCGAGCCTTGACCGCACCTGGCGCGGGAAGGTGCTGCGGACCGACGTGCTCGAGCCCCACCAGGACCTGCGGTACCGCTCCGCGTCCGCCGCCGTTCCCGCCAAAGGCGGGCGCATCGTCGCGTCACCCCTCGCGAAGTCCGTAGCGGCCGCGCTCGGCGTCAACCTCGCCACGGTGACCGGCACGGGCCCCGCTGGCCGCATCGTGCAGGCCGACGTCGAGAAGGCCTCCGGAAGCGCCGTTCGCACCCCCAAGGTGGCGCGCCAGGACGAGGTGCTCAAGCTCACGCAGATGCGCAAGACGATCGCCAAGCGCCTGCTCGCCAGCCACCAGGACATCCCAACGTTCTTCCTCACCGTCACGTACGACATGACGGCGTTCGTCGGCTTCCGCGAGCAGCTCAAGAAGCACCTGCCAGACGTGAAGGTCAGCCACAACGACGTGTTCATCGCGTGTGTCGCCCGCGCCCTGCGCGAGTACCCGAAGGCCAACGCGGCCTGGGGCGAAGGCGTGATCACGCGGTTCGGCCGCGTCGACATCGGCGTCGCGGTCGCGATCGAGGACGGTCTGATCACCCCGGTCCTGCGCAACGCTGATCAGCTCCGGTTCGACGAGATCGGCGCGCAGATCCGCGAACTGGCCGGACGGGCGCGGTCGCAGAAGCTCAAGCCCGAAGAATTCACGGGCTCGACGTTCACGATCAGCAACCTCGGCATGTACGACATCGAGCAGTTCACCGCGATCATCAACCCGCCCGAGGCCGCGATCCTCGCGGTGGGCAGCATCGCCGAGGTCCCGGTCGCCAAGGACGGCAACGTGACGAGCGGCTGGCGGATGAAGGTCACGATGACGTGTGATCACCGCGTGATCGACGGCGCGACCGGCGCGGCCTTCCTTCAGGTGCTCCGGCGCTACGTCGAAGCCCCGATGCTGTTGCTCATGTGAGGACAGCGTGATCAGCCGCCTCTCGATCACCAATGTCGGTCCGGCGCAGAGCGTCGCGCTGAACTTCGGCTCCCGAATGAGCGTCGTGACTGGCGACAACGGTGTCGGAAAGACCTTCCTCGTCGATTGCGCCTGGTTCCTCCTGACCGGAGGGTGGCCAGGGGTCAAAGGGCTCCCCCGAGACGCGCGCGTCAGCTCGACAATCGGAGGCGTCGTCGAAGACCGTGAAGTCGACGCCAACTTCGAACTCGACGATTGGACGCACGTCCCGTCGTCGACCTCACCCGTCGTCTACGTTCGCGTTGATGGCGGGGTGTCGATGTTCGACCCGCTGAAGGGCCAGGGTCGCACGCAGCGGACCCCCGAGGGTACCCAGACGCTGGTGGAGACGTTAGACCTCGACGCCCGACAGCTCTATGACGGCATCCGAGACGAGTCTGGGTACATCGTGTGCCGGGGCCTGATCGACGATCTGCTGCTATGGCAACTCGGCAAACACCCCGCGTTCGAGGCCTTGAGTCGCGTCCTTGTGGTGTTGTCCTCGCCCGACGACCCCATCAAGCTCGGCCCGCCAAAGCGCCTCTGGGCACGAGACGTCCGCGAAGTGCCGACGATCGTGACCAGCACCGGCACCGTGCCGATCACGGTCGCATCAGCGGGTGCGCGACGAGTCCTCGGACTCGCCTACGCGCTCGTGTGGACCTGGTTCGAGCATCGCGTGGTGGCGGACGTGCGCGGCGTGACAGCGTCGCCGAGCCTCGTTGTGCTGTTCGACGAGGTGGAGGCGCACCTCCATCCCGCCTGGCAACGCGCCCTCGTCCCGGCGTTGCTGGCCGCGGTTCGCGAGCTCGGTTCAGGCGGAGATGTACAGCTCCTCGCCACGACACACTCGCCGCTGGTGTTGGCCTCGCTGGAGCCAATTTTCGACGGCACGCGCGATCGATTGTTTCATGTCGACGTCGAGAACGGCGCTGCCAACCTCAAAGAGGTACCGTGGGTCAACCACGGAGACGCCTCAAACTGGCTCACCTCGGACGTCTTTGGACTTGCACAGGCGCGATCCATCGAAGCGCAGCGGGCGATCGAAGCGGCTGAAGCGTTCATGGCCGGCCGAACCGTCGATCTCCCGCCAGACCTCGCCAGCCGCGACACGATCCACGCCGAACTCGTGCGTGTTCTCGGCTCGCTCGACCCGTTCTGGCCGCGGTGGATCGTGACGGCGCGGTCCGTCAGATGATCCCGGTCGCGCGCGTCCCTGAGCCCGGCGGCTGGCCCCGCGTCGAAGAGCGTGGCAACGCCTGGCTTGCCGCACACCCCGACCGCGATCCGCACGACAAGCCGATCTGGCGCGAACACGTGGAAGCCCTTGCCCGGGGCTTCGGGTACCGCTGCGGCTGGCTCGCGATGCACGCGTTTCACGGCCAGGTCGACCACCTCGTGCCAATCGCAACGAGTCGAAACCGCGCATACGAATGGGCAAACCTTCGATACGCAGACCCGTGGATCAACAGCAAGAAGCGCCAGTTCGAGGTTCTCGACCCCTACGAGGTCGGTGATGACTGGTTCGAGTTGGTCTGGCCCAGCCTCGAACTGCGCATGACCTCCGCGGTGCCGATCGATCGTCGCGAAGTCGCGGCCCGTACCCTACGTTTGCTCGGCTTGGACCACGAAGAAGAGGTCATCCGGTACCGCCAGAGCTGGCTGGACAGCTACCGAAACGGCGCGCCGATCGAAGTCGTCCGAGACTGGGCGCCGCTGGTCGCGCGCGCGATTGAACGCAACAAGGAGACCTGATGCCCGAACATTTCGACGTCCTGGTGATCGGCGCCGGCCCCGGCGGCTACCCCGCCGCGATCCGCGCCGCCCAGCTCGGGCTCAAGACCGCGTGTATCGAGCGCGAGAAGCCCGGCGGGGTGTGCCTGAACTGGGGCTGCATCCCGAGCAAGGCGCTGCTCAAGACCGCCGAATTGGCGATGTCGCTCAGGCACGCCGACGACCTCGGTCTGACCGTTGGCCCCATCGAGATCGACTACCCGAAGGTGATCGGCCGCTCGCGAAAGGTCGCGGAGAAGTTCGAGAAGGGCGTCCGCGGCCTGTTCAAGAAGTACGGCGTGACGCTGCTCGAGGGCACCGCCACGATCACCGCGCCCGGCAAGGTCGCGGTGCAGTCGAGCACGGGCAAGGTCGAGTACCTCGCAAAACACGTCATCATCGCGACAGGCGCGCGCGCGCGCACGTTCCCGGGCATGGTACCCGACGGCGAGCGCGTGCTTACGTACCGCGAGGCGATCGTCCGCACCGAGAAGCCCGCGTCCGTCACGGTCCTCGGGGCAGGAGCGATCGGGCTCGAGTTCGCGTACTTCTGGAACGCGATGGGCGTCGACGTCACGGTGCTCGAAGGCGCCGACGAGATCGTGCCCGTTGAGGACCGCGAGATCGGCGCCGCGCTTCGCCGCGAGCTCGGCAAGCAGGGCATCAAGATCACGATCGGCAAGAAGGTGGCGTCGTGCAAACGGGACGGTGACAAGGCCGTGACCACGCTCGAAGACGGCACCGTGTTCACGTCGGATCTGGCGCTCATCGCGGTCGGCATCGCCGCCAACGTCGAAGGCCTGGGGCTCGAGGCGCTCGGCGTCGTGCTCGAACGTGGCCGGATCAAGATCGACACGTCCCACCGCACCAACGTGCCCGGCATCTACGCGATCGGCGACGTCTGCGGCAGCGGGCCCGCCCTCGCCCACGTCGCCACGCGCCAGGCGCACATCTGCGTCGAGCGCATCGCCGGGCAGCACGTGCCCGACCTCGACTACAGCGCCGTCCCCGGCTGCACGTACTGTCAGCCCTCGGTCGCTTCCGTCGGCGCCACGGAAGAAGCGCTCAAGAAGGCCGGCACCCCCTACAAGGTCGGCAAGTTCCCGTTCATCGCGAACGGCAAGGCCGTCGGCGCCGGCCACCCCGAGGGCTTCGTCAAGGTGCTGATCGACCCGAAGTACGGCGCAATCCTCGGGGCCCACGTGATCGGCGCCGAAGCCGCCGAGATGATCGCCGACTTCGTGATGGCGCGGTCGGCCGAGGTCACCGCCGAACACTTCATTCACACGATCCACGCCCACCCCACCAACGGCGAGGCCATGATGGAGGCCGTGGCGCAGGCCCTGGGCGTGTCCGTACACCTGTGAAGACGCCGCAGCGGTCAAGCCGTCGCGAACTGGACGAAGTCCAGACGCCCGAAGGGCGGGTTCGCGATGATTTGACCGCGCCCGCGGCGGCATCCAAATGAGCGGGGTGTCGATCATCGAATCACCCGTCGGCCGTGTCGCCGCACACTCGGACGGGTCCGCCCTCGTGCGGGTCCGTTTCCTAGGGCCCGACGAGCGTGTGCCCACCACGCCGCCCGACGCGATCTCGCGCGAGGCGGCCGACCAGCTTCACGCCTATTTTTCAGGCGACCTGCGCGTGTTCGTGCTCAAGCTCGCCCCCAAGGGGACGCCGTTTCAACAGGACGTTTGGCGCGCGCTGCAGACCGTCCCGTACGGCGCAACCACGACCTACGCCGACATCGCGGAGCGCGTCGGGCGCCCCACCGCCATCCGCGCGGTCGGGGCCGCCAACGGGGCCAACCCGATCGCCATCGTCATCCCGTGCCACCGGATCATCGGCCGCGACGGGACGCTCACCGGCTATGCCGGCGGCCTCGATCGGAAGCGCGTGCTGCTCGACCTCGAAGCGCGAGCGCGGTGAGGAGCGCCGGAAGCAGCCCGCCCGACCCGCCCGACGCGCAGCCGCACTCCACGCCCGCGCCGCCGAGCCAGGTGGTCACGGCGTCCTCGCCGCCGCAGTTCTCGTCCACGCCGTTGTCCGGTACGTCTTCGGCGTCGGGAAACAGCATCGGATCGCGGTCATCACAGTCGTCGCCCCCGTCGCACTCCACCGCGAACGCGCCGTCGCCGTCCACGTCGCACACGTCTCGCCCGTCGCAATCCTGGTCGATCGCGTCGTACGGGACCTCGTCGTTGCCCGGCCAGCGTCCGGCGTCCTTGTCGGCGCAGTCGTCGCCCTTGCACGAGCCGCCCTTCGCGAGGTGCCCGTCGCCGTCCACGTCACACAGGTCAGCCCCGCTGCAGTCCTGATCGATGCCGTCGTAGGGGATCTCCGCGATGCCAGGCGCGCGCTTGGCGTCGTTGTCGTCGCAGTCCGTTCCGCCGCACGTGGGCGCGGGATCGCCGTCCCCGTCAACATCGCAGCGGTCCTCCCCGTCGCAGTCCTGGTCGATGCCATCATCGGGGATCTCGGTCGCGCCGGGGTTGCGGTTCCGATCGCTGTCGTCGCAGTCTTTGGACCGCACGTACCCGTCAAAGTCGAGGTCATCGTCGGGCGTGCCAGGATCGCAGTCCTCATCGAGCCCGTCGTACGGGATCTCGACGTTGCCGGGGTACTCGCGCGCGTCCTTGTCGTCGCAGTCGGTCGCGAGGTACGCGCCGTCACCGTCCAGATCGTCGTCGGGCGTCGCCGGATCACAGTCGTCGTCGAGGTCGTCGTACGGGATCTCGACCTTTCCAGGGTTCATCGCCGGTTCGAGGTCGTCGCAGTCATCGCCGTTCGGGCAGTCCGCCGAGTTGTACCCGTCCTTGTCCACGTCGCACAGGTCCGAGCCGTCGCAGTCCTGGTCGATGCCGTCCCACGGAGACTCCGTCGCTGCCGGCGAGATCTGCGTGTCTGCGTCATTGCAGTCCCCGCCTTTGGACACAAACCCCGCAGGCGGGGCACAGGCCGCCAGCGCACCGTCGGCGCCGTAGCCGTCTTTGTCGGCGTCCACGTGCCAGTCCGTCGGGCCACGCACCTGCGCATCCCCGTCGTCGCAGTCGAGGAACCCGACGAGGCCGTCAACATCACCATCCGCCCACAACAGGGCGTCCGCCGCCGGTCCCCCCGTCGCGCCAACGTCGCTCCGCGTGCCGTCGAGGTCCAGCACGGCGGGGTCACCCGCGTTGAACACCGGGCTCACCGCGCGTGGAAACATGGCTGTAGCGTCACAGGTACCCAGGATGTACCCTCGCAACTCTGGATCCGTGCCGGTGACGTTCGTGGCGTCCGCGACGAATCCCGAAGTCGGCGCGCCGACGCTCTCGAACAACCAGTTGTAGCGAAACGACGGCGTGCCCGAGTCGGCGCGCACGGCCGCCCCGGGGCCCGCGCTCGCGACGAAAAGGTTGTTGAACACCGAAGGCGCGCCGTTTGAAACGAGCGCCGAGCCCTGCACACGTGCGGCGTTTCCGTAGAACGTGTTGTTCGAAACGCGCGTCCCGAGAGCGACAGCACCGAGCCAGATCCCGCCGCCCCGGTCGTTCGCGAACCCGTCGATGAACGTGTTGTTTCGTACATCCGCGAGGCCGCCATTCGCGACGTAGACCGCGGCCCCACGCCCAACGGGCGACGTCGCGTCCCCCTCACAGAACGTCGTCCCGTCGATCGATACATCCGAGCCGAGGCCAGCCCAGACGGCCGAACCCTCGGACGCCGAATTCGCGACGAACGTGCTCCCGGCGACGTGAACCACCGCGTTCGCGTCGACAAACAGCCCACCCCCCTGCGACGCGAGACCGCCCGTCACGGTACACGCCGTCAACGTGAGGTCAGCGCCCGCGCCGAGCGTCACGCCGCGCGCGTTGCCGTCGCCGTCGATCTCCACGCCCGAGACGGTGACAACGACGCCCGGCGCGACGTCGAACACCTCGGACGCGGACGCCCCCGCGCGGATCACCACCGTCCCGCCCGCGCCGACGACCACGAGCGCGTGTGGCACCGCGACGTGCTCGACGTACGTCTGGGCGTGGATCACGATTCGATCGTTTGGCGCCGACGCGGCGATCGCGTCCGAGATCGTCGAATAGGTCTGCGTCGGGCCGACCGCGAGGTCGCTCATCGCGCACACCGGAACGCGGTGAACATGTTCGCCTCGCTCCGACGTACGGCCTTCGAAGCGACTCCATCATACCGCTGCCAGGCGGGCTTTCCCTCGGCGACGCGCCACTCCTGAATGACGCCTGACGCGTCGGACCACGTCGCGGGCTCGGCGTCGAGCGGCGCGAGCCCCCCTCGAGGACGGCACATCGCGTCTGCGGCCGCCCACGTCACCCCGGCGGCCGTGGCCGCGGCGTCCGGCGGCGTCGTGCCCTGCCAGCCCCACAGGTAGTTCTCGTCGGCGCGCGAGTCGGCCCGCGCGGCGTCAGGCGCCCAATCGGGGTGGTCGGCGAGCCAACGGGCGAACTCACCGGCGGTGACGAGCTTTCCGGCTTTGGACTTCACCACCGGCGGCTTTGCAGCGTCCGGCGGACGCGGGTCACCGAGCGGCTTGACCGCGTCGGGCGGCTTTTCCTTGGGGACGTCGACGACGGCGGCCGGAGCAGGCGGGGGGTCCACCGCGATCGGGGGCTCGACCGGCACCTCGCCGAGCGGCACGGCGGGTGGCAACGTGACCGCAGCGATGGCCGGGGGATCCTGGGGAACGACCGCAGCCGCGACGGCGGCGGTGCGCGGCTCGAACGCGCCGACCTTCCACAGCGCGAGCCCCAACGCGAGCGCGCCGACCACGACGACGGACGCGCCAGCGGTGGCGGCCACGCCCACGGCGATCCGTTTGGTGGTGGTACCGGTCGACGACGCGAGGCCCACGACGTTGTTGATCTGCGAGCCCTCGGCGAGCACCGCCCCCGACAGCGTGTCGTCGACGATGCGCGGGCGAACCTTCAACAATTGCGTGACGACGGGGTCGCTCCATTCGGCGAGCCAGGGCCCCGTCATGGTGAGGCGCACCGTGCGCAACGCGCGCTCGACCTCCTTCGCGTTCGGACGCGCCTCTGGATCGTACTGGAGCATCTGAGCGACCACGTCGCTCGCCGGGGACAACTCAGGCGCCATCTGCAGCGCGCTCCCGAGCGCACGTGCCACGTGCTCGACGTGCTTCTGGCGGTCCACGAACGTGCGCCCGACGCGCTTTCCCATCATCAGTTCGAGCGCGACGATGGCGAGGGCGTAGATGTCCGCCTCGGGCCCCGTGTGGCCCTCGAACCGCTCCGGCGCCATGTACCCGGGCGTGCCGAGCACCATCGACTGCGTCTCGGACTCGCGCTCGTCGAAGTTCGCGTGGGCGATGCCGAAGTCGAGCAGCTTCACCTCGCCGTGCCGCGTGATCTGGATGTTCGCGGGCTTGATGTCGCGATGCACGAGCTTGAGGGGCTGCCCGTCGATGTTGGTCGAGTGGTACGCGACGTTGAGCGCGCCCGCGACCTCCCCGATCATCTCGATCACGACAGAGGCGGGTATCGGCCCCGATCGAAGCGCGTCGAGGAGCGAGATCCCTTCGACGAACTCGGCGACGAGCGCCCACCGGCTCCCGATCTGAACGAGCCCGTCCACCTGCAGGATCGAGCGGTGCCGCACCCGACCGAGGAGCCGCGCCTCGTCCCGAAGGCGGGAGACCGTGTCCGGCGTGGCGCTGGCCTTCTCGTTCAGGATCTTGACGGCAACGACCTTCGTAAATCCGCCTTCTCCCTCCAACGTAGCGCGGTACACGGTGCCGAATGCACCGCGACCGATCGCCTCATGGATACGATATCGACGAACCGAGGGCACGTGCGTCTCCGCGACGGGTAGACTATCAGACCGATGAGGGGTTCGATGGTCGGCGTAGCCGGCGTTTTTTTTGTCTCGACCGAGGCGCGCGCCGAGCCTGACGCGGCGTCGGTGGCCGCCCCACCCGATGGCGACCAGCTGCTGGACCCTCGGTGGGGCTGGGTCGCGCCTCCCGCCGAGGCCACCGCCGGCGTCGGCGTGTCGTATGCAGCCACCCCGATGGTACGCCGCGTCACCGACGACGACAACCGCTCCGAGGAGGCCATCCTCGGAGACCTGCTGGCGCTCGAGGTCGGCGCCGCCTTCGCTCCATCACGACGCGTCGCTGTCGCGGTTCACGCGCCGCTCTTCGTGTTCGCGGGCGGCGTGGATGGCCCCGCGGGCCCTGCCCTCGGCGACGTCCACCTGTGGGTGCCCGTCGCGCTCGTGGCGTCGGACACGGCGAACGTTTCGCTGTTGCCGTCGCTGGGCCTGCCTACCGGGCGCGCTGCCAGCCACCTCGGCGCCGGCACACCCACCGCTGAGCTGCTGCTCAGCGGCTCCCTCACCGCCGGCGTGGTTCGCGCCTGGGGCGCCGCCGGGCTTCGCTACGAACCGGACGGGGCGAACGACGGTCCCGTCCCTCGCGCCGCGGCCACCGCGGGCGTCGGCGTGGCCCCCGTCAGCTGGCTCGGCTTCCTCGCCGAGGCCCGCCTCGCTGCGACGTTGCCGGGCACGGCGGCGATCCGCCAGGTGCCAGGAGAGGTCCGGCTCGGCGTGCGAGGCGTCGCGTCCCCGCGCCTGAACTTGCAGGTCGGCGCGGCTCGCGCGGTGTCGTCGGGCGTCGGCGCGTCCGCCCTCCGCGTCGACGGAGGCGTCGTGTTGCGCCTCGGACCGCTCCCACACGAGGAGGTCGCGCCAGTGGTCGCGCGGATCGCTACCGTGGTCGCGCGCGATCCCGCCGGGCATCTGGTACGGGGCGCCGTCGTCGCCGTCGACGGCGACACGGTTGGGACGACCGACGCCCTTGGCAGCGTCACGCTCGACAAGCCCGCGGATCTCGGCGCCGTGATCACCGTGTCACGCGACGACCTCGGCACCAGCATGGTGAGCGTCACCGACGGCGTGGCGAACGCGATCGTCGCGTGGCGCGAGGTGCCGCTCGAGCTGCGGGTGACCGGCCCCGACGGGCGTCTGATCCCCGACGCCCACGTCACGTTCGACGGCCTCGCAGCGCAACCGCTCGCAAAGACCGACGACGTCGGGACGCTCACGTACCTGCTCGGCGTGGGCGATTACGCCGTCACGATCGACGCCCCCGGCCTCGGCGCCCAGACGCGCACCGTGAGCGTGGCCCCCGGTCGCACCGAACACCTCGCGATCGACGCGATCCTGGCGCCTGCGACGGGCACCGAGCGCATCACGCTCGCGCTTACGACCCCGGATGGTCACCCCGTCGAGGGCGCGTTCGTCGCGATGGACGGCGCGGCCTACGGCAACACGTCGTCGGGTGGTTCGCTCGTCGTGCAGGGCCTCGCCGCGGGTCCGCGCCGGCTCGTGGTGTCGCACGAGTCCCACGTGCTCACCTCCGCCACGGTGACGTCGCCGGAGGAGCGCCTCGTGCTCGCGTGGGTCCCCGGCACCGTCGTGGTCGCCGTGCGCGGCCCCGACGGGCCGATCGGCGACGCGCTGGCGGCGTTTGACGGCCCGACGCGCCTGATCCCGGTGCCGCTCGGGCCCGGCGGCGAGCGCGCGTTTCAGTTGCGCGACGGGGCGTGGACGACGCTCGTCTCGTCGGCTGCGCTGGGCAGCCAGCAGCGCCGGTTCCAGGTCAGCACCGAAGGCGGCGCGCAGCGCGTTGACATCGTGCTCGCTCCCGACGAGCGAGGGCCTTCCTCCCTGCTCCTCGACGTCCGCGACCTCGACGGGCTGCCGATCGCCGGGGCCCACCTCGCGCTCGACGACGACGATCTCGGCACCACGACGAACCTCGGCGCGCTCGAAGCGCTCGACCTCGACGCCGGCCCGCGCCACCTCGCGCTCACCGCCGACGGGCTCGAGCCGCAGGAGCGCGATGTCACGCTCGTGGCGGGTCCGAACCGCGCAGAGGCGCGCATGCGCTGGCTCCCCGGCACCGTCGAGGTCGTGGTCCGCGACGACCGCGGCGAGGCCGTCAACGCCACGATCGCGTGGACCGGCCCCGGAACCGTACCGGCGAGCCCGACCGGCGACGACGGAGCGCTGCGCGTCCACCTCGAGCCCGGGACGTGGCGGATGTTGGTCTCGTCGCCCGACTACGGCGCCCAGACCCGGACGCTCCTCGTCCCGGCTGACAACAACGGCGCGCGGCTCGTGGTCGAGGCGCGGCTCACCCCGCCTGACACGGACGACGCCACCCTCGCGTTCGCGGTCGTCGACAGCCTCGGGCTGCCCGTGCCCGACGCGGAAGTCGCGCTCGACGGCGACCCGCTCGGCAAGACCTCGACGAGCGGCGATCTCACGGTCGGAGGCCTCGGCTCCGGGCGGCACACCATCACGGTGGCGGCGCACGCCCTCGCCCCCGCCACGATGAAGGCGACCGCGCGCAGCGCCGCGACGGTCGCGGTGCCGGTCGCGCTCGCGTGGGCCCCGGGGGCCGTGCAGACCACCGTCGTCGACCCCGCCGGCGCCGCCGTCAAAGGCGCGCTCGTCGCGGCGAGCGGGGCTTCCATCCTGCCTCCGGCGCAGACGGACGCCGCCGGGCATCGCCGCCTCGCGCTCGCGCCCGGCGACTGGTGGCTGCTCGCGTCCGCTCCGTCGTTCGCGCCCGCGCAGCAGCGCGTCACCGTACCTCCCGAGGCGGGCCTCACCGAGGTGGTCGTCGCGTTGCGCGCGGCGGACCCCGAGCGCGCGCAGACGGTGGTGCGCGTGTTCGAC
>CANNIZ010000040.1 GCA_947505245.1 Pseudomonadota bacterium
CACCGTCAAGAACTACCTTGACAACGACGACGACGGCGACGGCATCCTGACCGCGACGGAAGGCACGGTCCTCGACTCCGACGGCGATACGATCAAGAACTACCTTGACAACGACGACGACGGCGACACCGTGCTCACCGCGACGGAAGGCACGGTCCTCGACACTGACGGCGACACGGTCAAGAACTACCTTGACAACGACGACGACGGCGACGGCATCCTGACCGCGACGGAAGGGTCGGTGTTGGACACGGACGGCGACACGAAGAAGAACTACCTTGACAACGACGACGACGGCGACGGCATCCTGACCGCAACGGAAGGGTCGGTGTTGGACACCGACGGCGACACGGTCAAGAACTACCTTGACAACGACGACGACGGTGACGGGATCACCACGGCGACCGAAGGTTCGGTCCTCGATACCGACGCAGACGGCAAGAAGAACTACCTTGACGACGACGACGACGGCGACGGGGTCCTGACGCTCACCGAAGGTTCCGTGTTGGACACCAACGGCGACACGGTCAAGAATTACCTCGATGACGATGACGACGGCGACGGCATCCTGACGCTCACCGAAGGCGCCCTCACCGACACGGACCTCGACGGCAAGAAGAACTACCTCGACGACGACGACGACGGCGACGGCATCCTGACGCTGACCGAAGGGACCGTGCTCGATACAGACAGCGACACGATCAAGAACTACCTCGACAACGATGACGACGGCGACACTGTTCTTACGCTCACCGAAGGCGCGGTGCTCGACACCGATACCGACGGCAAGAAGAACTACCTGGACAACGACGATGACGGTGACGGCATCCTGACGGCCACCGAGGGGGCCGTGCTCGACACCGACGGCGACACGAAGAAAAATTACCTTGACGACGACGACGACGGGGACGCCATCCTGACCGCGACGGAGGGTTCGGTCACGGACACCGACGGCGACACGGTCAAGAACTACCTCGACAACGATGACGATGGCGACACCGTGTTGACGTTGACCGAAGGCTCCGTCCTCGACACGGACGGCGACACGATCAAGAACTACCTTGACAACGACGATGACGGGGACGGCATCCTGACGGCCACCGAGGGGGCCGTGCTCGACACCGACGGGGATACCAAGAAGAACTACCTTGACGACGACGACGACGGCGACGGCGTTCCGACGTTGACCGAAGGCTCCGTGCTCGACACGGACGGCGACACGATCAAGAACTACCTGGATAACGACGACGACGGCGACGGAATCCTCTCCCTCACTGAGGGGGCGGTCCTCGACACCGACGGCGATACCAAGAAGAACTACCTCGACAACGACGACGACGGCGACGGCGTCCTCACGTCGACGGAAGGCTCGGTCCTCGACACGGACGGCGACACGATCAAGAACTACCTGGACAACGACGACGACGGCGACGGCATCCTCACGTCGGCGGAAGGCTCGGTCCTTGACACCGACGGCGACACCAAGAAGAACTACCTCGATGACGATGACGACGGCGACGGCATCCTCACGGTCACCGAGGGCGCTGTCACGGACACGGACGGCGATACGATCAAGAACTACCTGGACAACGATGACGACGGCGACGGCGTCCTCACGGTGACCGAAGGCGCCGTGCTCGACACGGACGGCGACACGGTCAAGAACTACCTGGACAACGACGACGACGGGGACGGCGTCGTCACGTTGACCGAGGGCGGTGTACTGGACACGGACGCGGACGGCAAGAAGGACTATCTCGACGACGATGACGACGGCGATGGCATCCTGACGGCGACGGAAGGCGCCGTGCTGGACACGGACGCGGATGGAAAGAAGAACTACCTCGACAACGACGATGACGGCGACGGCATCCTGACCGCAACCGAGGGAACTGTCGTCGACACGGACACCGACGGCAAGAAGAACTACCTCGACAACGACGACGACGGCGACGGCGTCCTGACCCTGACGGAAGGCGCGGTGATCGACACCGACGCCAACGGAACCAAGGACTACCTCGACGACGACGACGACGGCGACGGTATCCTCACCCTTACCGAGGGCGCCGTGTTGGACACGGACGCGGACGGCAAGAAGAACTACCTCGACAACGACGACGACGGCGACGGCGTCCTGACCTTGACCGAAGGTGCTGTGCTCGACACGGATGTGGACGGCAAGAAGAACTACCTCGACAACGACGACGACGGCGACGGCGTCCTGACGCTGACCGAAGGTGCGGTGCTCGACACCGACTCGGATGGCAAGAAGAATTTCCTCGACGACGATGACGACGGTGACGGCGTTCTGACGCTGACCGAAGGAGCCGTGCTCGACACCGACTCAGACGGGAAGAAGAACTACCTCGACGACGACGACGACGGCGACGGCATCCTCACCGCGACCGAAGGCGTCGTGCTCGACACGGACGCCGACACAATCAAGAACTACCTGGACAACGACGACGACGGCGACGGTATTGTGACCTTGACCGAAGGCGCGGTCCTCGACACCGACGGTGACGCCAAGAAGAATTACCTGGACAACGACGACGACGGCGACGGCGTCCTCACGTTGACGGAAGGCGCCGTGCTCGACACGGACGCCGACACGATCAAGAACTACCTGGACAACGACGACGACGGCGACAGCATCCTCACGCTGACGGAAGGCGCGGCGCTGGACACCGACGCGGACGGGAAGAAGAACTACCTCGACAATGACGACGATAACGACGGCATCCTCACAAAACTGGAAGACCCGAACGCCAACGGGAACCCGCTGGATGACGCCTCGGACGCCGACGGCGCTCCCGACTACCTCGACAACGACGACGACGGCGACGGACTGCTCACCAGCCTCGAAGACATTGACACAAGCGGCGTGTGGACGGACGACAACACGGACGGGGATGCGCTCCCGAACTACCGCGATGCCGACGACGACGGCGACACCGTCTCCACGGCGAACGAAGACGTCAACAAGAACGGTCTGTGGACCGACAACACCGACGGCGACGCGACGCCCGACTACCTGGACAGCGACGACGACGGCGACGGCATCCTCACGAAGTTGGAAGACCCGGACAGCAACGGGAACCCGATGAACGACGCGTCCGACGCGGACGGCATCCCCGACTACCGCGACTCGGATGACGACGGCGACGGTCTGGTCACGCTGCTTGAAGACGTCAACAAGAACGCTAACTGGTTTGACGACAAGTCCGATGCGGACGCGTTGCCTGACTACCGCGACGCGGACGACGACGGCGACGGCGTGTTGACCTCGATTGAGGACGCCGACGGCAACAAGCTTTGGACCGACGATACGGACTCCGATGGCACGCCGAACTACCGCGACACCGACGATGACGGTGACACGGTGGTCACGGCCAACGAAGACGTGAACAAGAACCTGAACTGGCTCGACGACGACACCGATGCCGATGGTAAGAAGGATTACCTCGACAACGACGACGATGGCGACGGAATCCTCACCAAGGTGGAGGACCCAAACAGCAACGGCAACCCGATGGACGACGCGTCCGACGCGGACGGCAAGGCCGACTACCTCGACAGCGACGACGACGGCGACGGTCTGTCAACGAAGCTCGAGGACATCAACACGAACAGCGTGTGGACGGACGACAACACCGACGGTGACGCGCTGCCGAACTACCGGGACACGGACGACGACGGTGACACGGTCTCCACGGCCAACGAGGACGTCAACAAGAACGGTCTGTGGACCGATGACACTGACGCAAACGGGACGCCCGACTACCTCGACAACGACGATGACGGCGACGGACTCCTGACCAAGCTCGAAGACCCGAACGGCAATGCCAACCCGATGGACGACGCGTCCGACGCGGACGGCATCCCCGACTACCGCGACTCGGACGACGACGGCGACGGTCTCGTCACCGCGCTGGAAGACTTGAACAAGAACGGCAATTGGTTGGATGACAAATCTGACGCGGACCTGCTGCCGGACTACCGCGACGCGGACGACGACGGCGACGGCGTGCTGACGTCGATCGAAGACGCCGACGGCAACAAGCTGTGGACCGACGACACGGACGCGGACGGTACGCCGAACTACCGCGACACGGACGATGACGGTGACAAGGTGCTCACGTCGGACGAAGACGTGAACAAGAACGCGAATTGGCTTGACGACGACACGGACGCCGACGGGAAGAAGGACTACCTCGACGGCGACGATGACGGCGACGGAATCCTTACCAAGCTGGAAGACCCGGACGGCAACGGGAACCCGATGAATGACGCGTCCGACGCGGACGGCAAGGCCGACTACCTTGACGCGGACGATGACGGCGACGGTCTGGCGACCAAGCTCGAAGACGTCAGCACCAATGGCGTGTGGACGGATGACAACACCGACGGCGACGCGCTTCCGAACTACCGTGACACCGACGACGATGGTGACACGGTGTCTACCGCCAACGAGGACGTAAACAAGAACGGCCTGTGGACCGACGACACGGACGCCGACGGAACGCCCGACCACCTCGACACAGACGATGATGGCGACGGCATCACTACAAAGCTCGAAGATCCGAACGGGAACGGCAACCCGATGGACGACGCGTCCGATGCGGACGGCATCCCCGACTACCGCGACTCGGACGACGACGGTGACGGCCTGATCACGTTGCTGGAAGACGTGAACAAGAACGGCAACTGGTTCGATGACAAGACGGACAAGGACATTCCACTTGACGTGCCCGACTACCGCGATTCCGACGATGACGGCGACGGCGTGCTCACGTCGATCGAGGACGCCAACGGCGACAAGCTGTGGACCGACGACACCGACAACGACGCGGTTCCGAACTACCGTGACACCGACGATGACGGCGACACCGTCGTCACCGCGAACGAAGACGTCAACAAGAACCTGAACTGGCTCGATGACGACACCGACGTGGACGGCATCAAGAACTACCTCGACGCGGATGACGATGGCGACGGGATCCTGACCAAGCTCGAGGACCCGAACGCGGACGGCAACCCGATGAATGACTCGTCCGACGCGGACGGGATCAACGACTACCTCGACAACGATGACGACAACGACGGCCTGGCCACCAAGCTGGAAGACGTCAGCGGCAACGGGGTCTGGACGGACGACAACACGGACAGCGACACGTTGCCGAACTACCGCGACACGGACGACGACGGCGACACCGTGCCGACGGCGAACGAAGACGTCGACGCGAACAAGCTGTGGACGGACGACACGGACGCCGACGGCAAGCCGAACCACCTCGACTCGGACGACGACAACGACGGCATCGTCACCAAGCTCGAGGATCCCAACAAGAACAACAACCCGATGGACGACAACACCGACGGTGACGTGTTCAAGTCGACCACGGCCGGCACCGGTCCCGACTATCTGGACAGCGACGATGACAACGACGGTGTTGTCACCAAGCTCGAGGACGTTGATACGAGCGGTGTTTGGGACGACGACACCGACGGTGACGCGGTGCCCAACTACCGCGACACGGACGACGACAACGACACCGTGTTGACCATCAACGAAGATCTCGACAAGAACGGCCTGTGGACCGAAGACACGGACGGCGACACGAAGTTCAACTACCTCGACAACGATGACGACGGCGACACCATCCTCACCAAGGACGAGGACTCGAACAAGGACAACGACCCTCGCAACGACGACGTCGACGCGGACGGGAAGGCCAACTACCTCGACACCGATTCCGACGCGGACGGGTGGAGCGACGCGATCGAAGCGCCGGCGGGCGTTCTCGTCAATACGGACGCCGATCTCACGGTCGGTGGCAAGCCGAACAGCGACTACATCGACACCGACTCCGACGCGGACGGCGTGCTCGACGCGCTCGAGGCCAAGGAGGCCGACGGCACTCAGACCGACACGGACGCGGACTCCAAGCCGAACCGGGTCGACAACGACGACGACGGCGACAGCATCCTGACGGGCGACGCGAGCCTGGGTGAGGCGTTCACGAGCGTCAACACCGACGGGGACACGAAGCCGAACTACCTCGACGCGGACGACGACAACGACGGTATCGGCACGCTGTACGAGCGCGAGCAACTCCTCAGAGACGGCGGACCCAACCTGTTGGGTTACGCCCAGGACCACCTGGATCCCGACAGCGACGACGACGCCGTACTCGACGGCGACGAGTGGTCCGGCATGGAGCGGGGCGTCCAGCAGGGCGACGACAACAATCCGCGCGACACCGACGGTGACACCTTCATCAACGCGCTCGACGACGACGACGACGACGATGGGATTCTGACGGTTGTGGAAGGTGGCGAAGGCCCACAGAATGACGCTGACGGCGACCCGACGAAGAACTGCATTTCTGCGCCGGATGGCATGCCGAACTACCTGGACCTGGACAGCGACGGCGACGCGAAGGACACCGGCGCGGTGACCAAGGACACCAAGAGCAACGGGCCCGACGGCAACGCGAAGGGCTACGAGAGTTACGAGAACGACATCGACGAAGATGGCATTTCCGACGCGCTCGACTGCAATGACGCGGACGGCTGCGACGGCGACCCGGACGGCGATGGGCTTTCCAACTGCGAAGAGCGGGCTCTCGGCTCGAACGGCGCCTCGCCGGACAGCGATGGCGACGGCATTAACGACGGCGTAGAGGTCGGAACACTCGCGTTCCCCGTGAACACGGACGGGGACCTGAAATGGGAAGACGCCGACAAGGACGGCGTGACGGACGGCGGCACGTGGAACGACGCGAACGGAGACAAGAACATCGACGCGTCGGAGTGGACGGGCTCGTTGTGGAACGACAAGAACGCAAACGGTCGCGTCGACGCGGGCGAAGGTGAGATTCGTAAGCAATACGACCTGATCGACGCCGACGACGACGGCGATCACGTACCTACCGATATCGAAATCCTTGGTGAGGCTGGGAAGGGCTCGGGCACGGTTGCGAGCCCGGCCGACACCGACCTTGACGGTACGCCGGACTACCTCGACAGCGACGACGACAACGACGGTATCCTGTCCGTCGACGAAGACTCCCTCACGCCCAATAACGACCCGACGGACGAAGACAGCGATCTTGACGGGGTGCCAGACTACCTCGACAACAACCCGTGCAACGGCCCCGAAGGCGACTGCGATGGTGATGGCCTCACGAACGGTGAGGAGGCCACCTTCGGACTCAATCCCGACAGCGTCGACAGCGACGGCGACGGCACGCCGGATGACCTCGAGTGGTGCCGCGAAAACGTCGACTGCAACCTGCACACCCGCGCGGAAGGTGAAACGCCGACGGATGCCACGGACAGCGACGGTGATGGCACCCCGGACGTGCTGGACACGGACGACGACGGCGACGGCCTGGCGTCGGTCGACGAGGGTGACGCTGACGTTGACGGGGACGGAAAGCCCAACGCGCAGGACGACGACAGCGACAATGACGGCACGCTCGACAAGGACGAGAGCCTCACCGTGGACGGCGACTGCGACGGCTCGCCGGACGCGTGGGACGCAGACAACACGGACGGGCCGTGTGTTCAGGACGCCCGTACACAGGACGGCGTGCCGAAACTCGACGACAAGGTGCCGGCCTGCGCGTGTCAGTCCAGCTCCAACGCCTCGTTCGCCGCCTGGGGTGCCTTGCTTGGGCTGGTCGGGTTGGTTCGCCGCCGCCGCAGCTAAGGGTCGGCGGGTAGTTCGTTGCGCGGTAGGCGATGTGCATCGCCTGCCGCTTTTTGGTGCTAGGCTCTAGCTTTGGGAGGGTGCCATGGCGCCTCGTTACGTTCGGCTGCTCGGGCTTATGGGCGTCGCGGCGCTGACGGATTGCGCGGGTTCTTCCGGCCAGGTATCGCGCGACACGGCATCCCCGGCTGGGGACGTGCCTGATTCGGCCGACCCAAGCGGTGTGGTTCGCCTGGCTGGACGCGCGGCCTACACCATCGGCGTGGAAGGCCACGGCTTGTCTGCGATGTCACCCGCCTGGGGCTTGCGAACGAGTTGGGACGCCGGCGGTGCGCATGTCCTGGCGGTCGGTACCGAAGACGACCTGGACCTTTCGTTCGTCGCCTGGGGCCGTGAGGGCGAGCTTCGTGCAGCGGCGCCGGTGGTGCCGGAGCTGGGCGCCTGTCTTTCGACCGACCCGGTCGACGCGACCGGCCGCTGCCTCGCCCGGGCCGAATACCGTCGCGGCGAAGTGGTGGAGTGGTGGACGAACGGCCCCGTCGGCCTGCAGCAGGGTTGGGAGTTGTGGGACCGGCCTGAGGGGAGCGGCGCGCTGGTCTTTGACGTTGAAGCAAGGGGTTCTGACGTGTTTGTGGGGGACGATGGCCTGTCGGCGACGTTCTCTCGAGGCGGGCGGGACTGGCAGTACACGGGCCTTCAAGCCTGGGATGCAACCGGTCGCGACCTTCACGCCGCGCTCGAGCCAACGGCTGATGGCGTGCGCGTCACGGTGGACGATGAGTCCGCCGTGTATCCGGTCTTCGTCGATCCCTTGGTGACCACCGCGTCGCAGGACTTCTTTGGCTCCACGATCAACTACAACGTGGGCTTTTCGCTGGCCCATTGCGATGTCAATAAGGACGGAAAACAGGACCTGATCGCGGGTGGTCCCTATTCTGACCAAGCCGGCGTAGACGGGGGCGTCGTCTTCATTTTTGCGGGCACGGGGACCGCAGCGAGCACGGCGTTCAATACGACTCCGATCACCACCATTACTTCGGCGAATGCAGGCGACCTCCTCGGTTATTCGGTCGCCTGCGGGAACATCAACAACGACGGCTCCGATGACGTGGTCGTAGGTCGACCGAATTACACATCGACCGGCCCTACGGTAAGCCAACGCGGTCGTGTTCGCGTCTATTTTGGCGGAAATCCACCCGACACGAACAGCGACTTGACGTGGCAGGGCGGGTTGGCGGGGGATCGCTACGGGACCTCGGTGGCCGTGGCGGACCTCGACAAGAGCGGCGTGGATGAGATCATCGTCGGCGCGCCTTACGCTGACTCGAACGGCGCCGACTCGGGTTCGGTGTACGTGCTGTGCGACGCCGACGGTAATTGGGCGGCCGGAGCCTTCACTCTCGAAGCCAAAGGCTCGGCGGCGAACGCCGTGCTCGGAATGGCGGTGATTGGGGGAACGGACCTCACCGGCGACGGGTATGAGGACATCGTGGTCGGCGCGCCCTCGCAGGGAACTCTTGCCGGAACTCCCCCCGGTACGGTTTACATATTCCAGGGCGATAGCAACGCCGCCAACGGGTTCTCCGGTAGTGGAAACCTGACGTTCACGGGTTCACTTTCCGAGGGGTTTGGCCGCTCGCTGGCGTTTGCACCCGGATCGATCAACAACGACACCAAAGCAGACCTTCTGATCGGGGTGCCCGATCGCGCTACGCCCGCAGTAGCGGTCTACTACGGCAGCGGTTCCAATAACTGGGACAAGTCCGTCGACCTGACCTTTGTTCCGGCCGCAGTTGATGACACCGAGTATGGCGTCTCGATCGCGGTCGGTGATTTGAACGCGGACGGCCAGGACGATGTAGCCATTGGCTCCCCGACGGCAAACGGCAACCGCGGGAGAGTGTATGAATATGATGGAAGTCTGACGCCGGACATTGTCGTAGACTGGACCTATAACTTCCCTCGCGAAGCCGGCGCTGAGCTCGGTTACGGTCTGCTGTTCTTCGACGTAGACGGCAGCGGGGATGACGAGCTCGTCGTCGGGGCGCATCGCGCTGACGACTCTGGCTCTGGCGTAGTGGACGTCGGCGAGATTCTCGTATTTGACGTGAGCCTTGACGCTGACGGCGACGGCTACTCCGTCGCACAGGGCGATTGTGCCCCCACTGACGCGACGATCCATCCCAACGCGGTGGAGGACACCTACGGGGTCGACCGGGATTGTGACAAGAACGTGATGTGCTACGTCGACCTCGATCAGGACTCCTATGGGTCTGCGAGCGCCGCGCTCGTCGAGGAGACGGATGCGGACCAGAAGTGCGACGAGCCCGCCGAGAAGACAGCGAACGTCAACACCGATTGCAACGACGGCACCGCCCTGATCAACCCGTCCTTCGCCACTGAGGATGTGTTCGGCGGCGACAGGAACTGCAACCTCAAGGTCGGCTGCTACACCGATTCTGACCAGGACTCGTTCGGGGTGGCCACGCTCGTCGAGGACACCAACGTCGACGGACTCTGTGACGACAAGGCCAACAAGCTCGCCGATGACAAATTGGACTGCCTCGACACCGACATTCTGGTCAACCCGGGCGCCGCCGAGACGACGTACGGCTTGGACAAGAACTGTAACAACAACCTGTATTGTTACCAGGACCTCGACCAGGACGGATACGGTTCCGCCGTCCTTGTCGAGGAGGTGGACAAAAATTTGAATTGCAACGAACCCGGCCAGAAGACCGCGAACGATGCGAGTGACTGTGACGACAACAGCAACAAGTTCAATCCCGGCCTCGCCGAGGACACGTACGGCGTGGACCGCGACTGCGATCTCAAGGTCGGGTGCTACCTTGACGACGACATGGATGGGTATGGTGTCGCATCCATTCGAGAAGATACAAACACCGACAAGAACTGCGACGATAAGGCGAACAAGCTGTCGCTCGTCGCGACGGATTGCCTCGACACCGACGCCACGTATAATCCTTTGGCGGCTGAAACTACCTATGGCGTCGACCGGAACTGCAACAACAACATCACCTGTTACGAAGACCTCGATCAGGACAAGTTCGGGTCGAGCAAGCTGGTCGAGGAGACCGACGCGGACAAGAACTGCGATGAATTCGCGGACAAGGTCGCAAACGACAACCTGGACTGCGCCGACTCCAATCCGCTTACGTACACGGGTGCAACCGAGATCGTCGGTGACGGGATCGACGAGAATTGCGACGCGTCTGAGCTCTGTTACGTCGACTTTGATCAGGACGGCTTTGGGTCGTTCGTCACGGTGACTGAATCCGGCGACGTCGGATTGACCTGCGACAAGGCGAACAGCGAAGCCAAGACGGCCGACGATTGTAATGACAACAGCGCGGCTGTCGGCAATGTGGGTAGCGCAGAGCTCATCGCCAACGGCGTGGATGAGGATTGTGACGGCTTCGACCAGTGTTACGCCGACAAAGACGGAGACGGACACGCGCCGACAGCGGGCACGCTCGTCCCCGATGCCGCCAAGGACGGATGCAAGACGGCGCAGGGCGAAGGAATCGCATCGATTCCGCTCAATGACTGCGATGACACTGCGGCTACCGTGTACACCGGCGCCATCGAGGTCGTCGCCGACGGTCTCGACAATGACTGCAACGGCTCGGAGGTCTGCTACGCAGACGCCGACAAGGACGCGCACGCGCCGATCGGCAAGGCGACGGTCGCCGAGAGCAACGACGGCGACTTTATTTGCGAGGCGGGCGACGGCGAGGCTGGCGTTGGGGGGCCGTTCGACGACTGTGACGACGCGACGAGCGCGCGGCATCCTGGCCTTGCCGAGGTTTGCGGCAATGGCATAGACGAAGACTGCAACAACGTCGGGCAAGGCTCCACGGCGGACGACGACAGTGACGGCCTCGATTACGGAAAGGAGAGCGCTGCAGGCTCGAACGACTGCTCCAATGACAGCGACGGCGACCTCGTGCTGGACCTCGCCGAATATGGCGCGGGCGCGCTGCCGCAGAACACCGACAAGACCGATTTCACGGACATCCTGGACGTCGACGACGACAACGACGGTGTGTTGACCAAGGATGAGGGCTCGCTGCTCGACTCCGATGGCGACTTGGTCAAGAACTACGTCGACTCGGACGACGATGGTGACGGTCTGCTGTCGGCCAGCGAAGGTGCATCTGCGAAGCAGGACAGCGACAAGGACCTGACGCTTGACTACCTCGATAAGGACGATGACAACGACACGATCGACACGCTGACGGAGGGGAGCGGGGACGCCGATGGCGACGGCATCAAAAACTACCTCGACACCGACGACGACGGCGATGGAGTCTTGTCGAAGTTCGAGGGTCCGGCCACGAAGAACACCGATGGCGACGCACTTCCGGACTACCTGGACGGTGACGACGACGGAGACGGCATCCTGACCAAGACCGAGGGCGCGGTCGCGGACACTGACAATGACGCGAAGTTGAACTACCTCGACGCGGATGACGACGGCGACGGAGTTGCCTCCAAGGTGGAGGGGACGGTCGACGTCGATGGTGACACCCAGCCGAACTACCTTGACATCGACGACGACGGTGATGGGGTGACCACCCTGACCGAGGGTGGTGTCCTGGACACCGACAAGGACGGCACGCTCAACTTTCTTGACGCGGATGATGACGGTGACCTCGTCCCGACGTCAACGGAGGGCGCGTCTGCCGACTTCGACGTAGACGGCGCGAAGAACTACCTCGACAGCGACGACGACGACGACGGGGTTCCTACGGCGGCGGAGGATGGGAACAAGAATGGGAATCCGGCGGATGACGACGCGGACGGGGATCTCGCCAAGAACTACCTCGACAGCGATGACGACAACGACGGTCTCACCACGTTTCTTGAAGATGCGGATAATTCGGGAACCGCCGCAAACGACGACAACGACAAGGACGGCAAGCCCAACTTCCTCGACGACGATGACGACAACGACACGATCCCGACGTCGAAGGAAGATACGAATGGGAACCTGCTCTGGTACGACGATGACGTCGACAAGGACGGCACGCCCGATTTCCTCGACAGCGACGATGACAACGACGGCGTGCCGACCGGCTCCGAGGACACCAACGGCGACAAGAACCTGGCGAACGACGATCAGGACAAGGACGGAATCCCAAACTACCTGGACTCCGACGATGACGGGGACGGGGTACTGACCAAATCGGAGGTGATCGGCGACACGGACGGCGACGGTTTGAAGAATTTCCTCGACGACGACGACGATGGCGACGCTTTGGCCACGAAGCTCGAATTCGTTGGCGACACGGATGTCGATGGCAAGCTCGACTACCTCGACAACGACGATGACAATGATCTCGTACCGACCAAAGCGGAGGATCTGAACGGCGACGTCAAATATGACGAGGACACCGACAAGGACGGCATTCCGAACTACCGTGACTCCGACGACGACGATGATACGGTGCCCACCGCGGCCGATGGGGCCGGCGACGCGGACGGCGACAAGACTCCGAACTACCTCGACACCGACGATGACGGCGACGGACTTGTGACCATCCTCGAGGACGCCGAGATTGAAGACGGCAATCCTGCGAACGACGACACCGACAACGACGCGATTCCGGACTTCCTCGACAATGACGATGACGGCGACGGGATCCCGACCATTACCGAGGACACAAACGGGAACGGGAATTGGTTCGACGACGACACGGACGGGGACAACGTTGTTGACTACCTTGACGGTGACGACGATCAGGACGGCATCCCGTCGCTCGCGGAAGACATAAACAAGAATGGCAAGCTGACCGACGACGACACCGATGGTGACGGCAAGCCGAACTACCTTGACACCGACGATGACAACGATGGGATCGCGACGAAGGACGAAGACAGCGATGGGAGTGGGAGCGCGGTAAACGACGACATGGATGGCGACGGGCTCCCGAACCATCTGGACTTGGACTCCGACGGCGACGGCTTCACGGACACGGTCGAAGGTCGTGTTGACACGGACAAAGACGGAGCGTTCGACTTTGCGGATGGCGATTCGGACGGCGATTCGGTGTTTGACTCGCTCGAGTTCAAGGGTGATTCCGATAGGGACGGCAAGGTCGACCGGGTGGACGACGACGACGATGGCGACGGCTACCTGACGGGTGACGAGGCTCACGGTGAGGAATACGGCAACAACACGGACGGGGACGGCCTACCGAACTACCTCGACGTAGACGATGACGCGGATGGCGTCGACACCAGGTATGAACGGCTGTGGCTGTCGGCTCATCCGGGAATTGATCCCTGCGGCTTTGCCGCGAACCACCTCGATCCGGACTCCGACGATGACGGTGTCAACGACGGCGAAGAGTGGCAGGGGCAGGAGGCGGGCGACCCCGTTGGGACGCCAGATGCGCCGCGCAATACCGACGGCGACCAGTGCATCAATGCCCTCGACGACGACGATGACGACGACGGGATTGGAACTCAGTTCGAGGGCGGCGAGGGAGCCCAGTTCGATGTAGACGGCGACCCGACGAAGTCCTGCGCTCCAGCGCCGGACGGTCTGCCGAACTACCTCGACGACGACAGCGACGGGGACGCGAATGACGACGGACTGGTGACCCAGGACGCGACGAAGAGCGGGCCAGACGGTGTCGAGGTGTATGAATCCGACGCCGACCAGGACGGCATTCCGGACATTATCGACTGCCTCGATAACGATGGCTGCGATGGCGACACGGACAAGGACGGCCTGACGAACTGCGAAGAGCGCGTGCTCGGCTCGCTGGGTACCTCCGCCGACAGCGACGGCGACGGCCTGTCGGACGGTGATGAGGTCGGCTCCCTCGCGTTCCCCATCAACACCGACGGCGATCTTTTTTGGACGGACTTTGACAAGGACGGCAAGATCGGCGACGGCAGCTCCCCTGGCGGCGTGTGGGTCGACGCCAATGGCGACGGCGTGATGCAGGCCTCGGAGTACACGGGTGCTCTGTGGAGCGACCTCAACGGGAACGGCCGGGTTGATCCGGATGAAGGTGAGGTGCGGCCGCTGTACGATCTGATCGACCCCGATGATGACGGGGATCACGTCGACACTGCGTTGGAGCTCAAGGGTGCGGACAAGACTGGCACCGCGAGCGAGCCCGGAGACACCGATCTGGACGGCATTCCGGACTACCTCGACACGGACGACGATGACGACGCGATCCCGACGATCGACGAAGACGTCAGCGGCAACAACGACCCTAGGGACGACGACACCGACGGCGACGGACTTCCGAACTACCTGGACCCGAGCTCGTGTGAAGGCCCGGCGGGCGATTGTGACGGCGACGACATTGCGAACCAGGAGGAGACCGACTGCGGGTTGAATCCGGACTCGAACGACACCGACGGGGACGGCATCCCTGACGGCGTCGAGCTTTGCCTCGGCAAGGTGGATTGCGACCCGCGGGCGGCCGACGCGCTGGACGACAATTGCGACGTGCTGACGGATGCGGCGAACCACGATGACGACGCGATCCCTGACATCCTCGACACGGACGACGACAACGATGGCGTCGCCACGAAGGACGAAGGGGCGTACGACCTCGACGGCGACGGCAAGCCGAACTCCCTCGACGACGACAGCGACGGCGATGGGATCCTGGATGGCGACGAGTCGATGACGGATGACCCGGATTGTGACGGCGCGCCGTCGCTGCTCGACGCGGACGAGACGGACGGTCCGTGTTTGCAGGAGCCGCGTGTGGGCGTGGTCGATACCGATGTCGTGTTGGACGACAAGGTTCCGGCGTGCGGATGTGCGGCGGGGTCTACGGGTGCGCTCGCGTCGGTTTGGGCGGGGCTGGTTGGCGTAGCGGCTGTTTTGCGCCGGCGCCGCCGGGTGTAAGGTCGCCGGGAGGCACACGTTGTCTCGTCAACGGAGGCCGTGAATGTCTCGAAATGCGCTCGTCTCGCTCGCCCTGCTCGCTTCGTGTGTGCAGGAACCAGCAGCGATCCCCGTCGACCGGGTTTTCGACGGCCCCTCCTTCGCGTTCGCGGCGCCGGTGCTCCCGGCGGGTCAAGCGAAGGTCAACCGCTCCTGCTATGGCGCGACGGCGGTGGAGAAGCCCACCGCTTCGCGGACGGCTTCAGGCAGCTCGGGGGCCGGCGTCGTAGGTGCGAATGCGCCGAGCGCACCCCCCACGACGTCGACGGCTCCGCGTCCAGCGGCACCGGCGATGGCCGATTCTGCGGCGCCGATCGTCGCGCGCGAGGAGGCCAAGTCGGCAGTCGCTGAGATCGCTACAAGCGAGGCGGAGGCGCCACGGGATCGCGCGGCGCTCGACGATGCGCCCGCGGCGTCGGGGCTCGATTGGGGCGGCACGACCTGGCTGTCCAACGACGACAGCATGAGCCTGGCATCGGCCCAGCGCACGATCTGGGCGCTGCAGCACGGCAAGAGCCCGGCCATCTCGGAGGTTCGCCCGCACGAGCTGCTCAACTACTTCAGCTTCGACACTGTCGCTCCTTCCGCTCAACAGGCGTTCGGAATCACCGCCGTGGCCGAGAAGATCGACGCGGACTCGATGTCCCTCGCGTTCGCGGTCAAAGGGGCGACGCCAGAGCGGCGGCCGCTGGACCTCACGCTCGTCGTCGACAGGTCGGGCAGCATGAGCAGCGAAGGCCGCATGTCGTATGTCAAGCAAGGGCTCGGCATCCTCACCGAGCAACTGCACAGCGGCGATCGCGTCGATGTGGTGCTGTTCGACAATGTCGTGTGTACGCCGCTCGAAGACTACGTCGTAGGGCGCGACGACCCCGCGCTGTTGAAGGAGGCGATCGACGCGATGCAGCCGCGCAACGGTACGAACATCGGCGTCGGGCTGAAGGAGGCGTACCGCATCGCTGCGGCGCGCCCTTCGACGATTCAACGCAACCAGCGCGTGATGTTGCTCACCGACGCGCTCGTGAACCAGGGAATCGTTGGCGCCGACACGCTGTCCGAGATCGGTCGCGGATTCGACGAACATGACATCCGGCTCACCGGCGTCGGGGTGGGCGCGGAGTTCGACGATCGCGTGTTGGACAAGCTCACCGAGAAGGGCAAGGGCGCCTACGTGTACCTGGGCAGCGAGGCCGTCACCAAACGGGTGTTCGGTGTCGGGTTCGACAGCCTCGTCGAGACCATCGCGCACGACGTGAAGTTCGAGCTCGACCTGCCGCCGTCCATGGCGATGGAGCGCTTCTACGGGGAGGAATCGAGCACGAACCCCGAGGAGGTGCAGGCGATCAACTACTACGCGGGCACCACGCAGCTGTTCCTGCAGGACCTGACAATCGATCCAGCGAAGCTGTCGCCGCAGGACAAGGTCGTGCTGACGGTGCACTACCGCGACGCGAAGACCGACGAGCCCGTCACCCAGGTGTTCGAGAGCACGGTCGGCGCGATGATGAAGGGGGACCGTCACAATGTCGACAAGGCGCGCGCGCTGATGGCGTTCGCCGATGTCGTGGCCGCGGGTGCGATGGGTGGCAATTCCTGCTCGGCGGTGCCGACCTGGACCGAGCGCGGCAGCCGGGTCTCCGACGATGCCGAGATCGCTTTCGTACAGACGCTCGTAAAGGGCACCTGCGCCACGACACCGGACCTGGCCGCGCCGCCACCGCCGACCGTGGCGGCGTCCGTTGCCTACAAGGTCAAGGTCGACAGCGACACGCCGATCGCCGAGGTCGTTTTGTGGTGCTCTGGCGCTGAACAGCGCACGGACCTGTCTCCGGGAACCACCGTCGCGCGGTTCACCGCGGCGCCTGGCGAATGTACCCTGACGCTCAACGGCGCGATGCCGATGACGGTGGCTGTGAACGTGCCCGAGGTGGGCGGTGAGACCCGCTGCATGGTGCGCGGGGGCCGCGTAAGCTGCTCCTGACGCCGCTCTCCGTTGCCGTCCGCTGCTGCGCGGTGGTATTGTCGGCCGATGGAAGGACAAACGCTCGGTGGGCGCTACACGATCCTCTCGCACCTGGGTGACGGCGCCGTCGCGACGGTGTGGCGCGCGCGCGACCAACAGCTCGGCACGGAAGTCGCCATCAAGCTGATGCATGCGCACCTCGCGCGGGATCCGCTCGCGCGGGAGCGGCTGAAGGTGGAGGTGCTCGCCGCACGGAAGGTGAGCGGCGCTGGTGTGCTTGCGGTGCACGACCTCGTCACCGACGGTGAACGCCTGTTCGTGGTCGAAGACCTGGCCCCCGGCGGGGACCTCGCGCAGAAGCTCGAGGCGGAGGGGCCGCTGCCGCTCGAGCGCGTGATGCCGTGGATGTCGGACGTCGCGCGCGCATTGGCACACGCCCACGCTGCGGGCGTGCTGCATCGCGACGTGAAGTCCGCGAACATCCTGCTCGGCGCGGACGGTCGCGCGCGGCTCGGCGACTTCGGCCTCGCGCGGGTGGAAGAGGGCACCCGCGCCACCGCGACGTCCCAGATCGCGGGGTCGCTCGGCTACACGGCGCCCGAGGTGCTCTCCGGCGTGCTCGATGACCCGCGGAGCGATCAGTACGCGCTCGCGGTCACGGCGTTCGAGCTGCTCACGGGCGTTCGTCCGTTCGGAGACAAGAGCCCGGCCGAGTCCCTGCGCCGGCAGCTCGTCGAGGACGCCCCGCGTGCGGACGCCGGCGGGAAGGTCCCGAAGCCCGTCGCCGACGTGCTCGCGCGGGCGCTGGCGCGGCGCGCGGAGGAGCGGTTTCCGACGATGGACGCATTCGCGCACGCGCTCGACGCAGCGATCGGCGGGACGTCGCCGGAGGCCGCGCCGCCGCTGAAGGCGTGCGAAGGCTGTGGCGAGCCCGTCGTCCCGGGGCTCCTCGCCTGTCCACATTGCGGGCGCGCACGCGTTCAGGCGCCACGCAGCGTGGCCGGCCCCTACGCGGTCCATGTGTACGCGCCGTTTCGTTCGAAGGGGATGAACAACAAGGGCTACGATCGGTGGACGTTCGATGAGAAGCGCCGGATCGTGGACGTGGTCACCGCCACGACGGGTGATGCGTTGCGCCCGCCAGACGACGCTGACGCGGCGCTCGCTCGCGGCATCGTGAAGGCCGCGGACGGGCTTGATCGCGCGGGCGCCGACCTCATCGTCGACAAGCTGCGGGCCCAGGGCCTGAACGCGAGCCCGATCGGCCCGGACGCCCATGGCGTGGTGTGGCGCGAGTGGGTCACGATGTTGCTGCCGATGTTCCCGCTCGTGGTGATAGCACTTCAGGCGGTCGCGATCCTCGGTGCCACCCTGTCGTCGCCAAACCCGGGCACCGCGGTGTTCGCGCTGCTGCTGTTGATGGTCGGCGCCTTCGTCGCGTTCCTGATTCGGCGGTTCACCAGGCCCGTGCCCCTGCTCGTGCCCGCGGGCATCAGCCGGAGCGGGATCGCCGACGAGATCCCTGTCCCCGACGACATCCGGGACGGCGTGCTCGCGGTTTCCGACGTCGAGGCGCGTGATCGGCTCGCCGAGGTGCTGCGGGCGTCGTCCAACCTGCGGCAGGCCTGCGCAGACCTCGCCCCGAACGTGAAGGTCGACGTCGAGGAAGCCGCGCTCGCGACGGCGCGGGCGGCGGTGCAGCTCGCGCGTCGACTTGGCGCGTTGAACCAGGCGCGTCCGTCGCCCCATGGACGCATGGTGGCCTCCGAGGCTGCGGCGGAGTCCGAACGCGCGTGCACCGTCGTCGAGATCCGGCACCAGCTGCTCGACATGGCCGCGGGCCTGCGCTCTGCGACGACGGCCGTGCATCGGGGTGCCGTGACCGAGGCGAGCGCCGACGCGAACGACGCGCTCGCGAGGCTGCGGCGCATTCGCGAGGCCGTCTCCGGAGCGTTGCCGCGTGAGGCGCTCGCGACCGAGGCGACGGCGCCGCGTCCCGAAGCGACGCGCGTGTCGGCTTAGCGGCGACGCAACACGTAAACGACGTGATCGCCGCACCTGCGCACGCCCGACATCGATCCGAGGACGCGATCGAGCGGGTCGAACGCGTTCGCGAACGCCGCAAAACGCGAACCGGCGCGGGGCAGAGCTACGCCGATCGAGTGTCGGGTCTCGACGCGAAAGGCGCCGCCGAACGCGTCCAGCACGGCGCGTTTGCCGTGGTACCAGATCGGCACCTCCGCGTTCCCGACGTTCGCGGTGGGCCGGGACCGGCGCGTCGCGGTGGACCAATCGCCCCAGACGAGCGTTGCAAGCTCGACGGGCGCAAACGGAGCGAGCAGGACGAGCACGAACGGGGCGCTCGCGACGAGCCGATCGGCGAGGGGCGTCGCGACGGGGCGAAGGTCTTCGCACCCGTTCAGCGCGCCGAAGTTCGACAACGCAGCGTCGAACGCGCCGCCGGGCGGGGACGTGGCGGCCGCGATCTCGAACCGCGCCGTCGGACAGCGTCGTCGCGCCTTCGCGACCATCGCGGGGGAGGGGTCAAAGCCAACCACGTCGCACCCGCGCCGGGTCAGGTGCTGCGCGTCGGTGCCGGTGCCGCACCCAATGTCGAGCACCCGCGCGCCGCAAGGGACCACCGCGTCGAGCAAAGCGTGAACGCGTCGCCGCTGCAGGCGCCCGACCGGGTCGTCGTCCCAATGCGCTTCGTAAGCGGAAGATTCCGCGTCGAAGCCCGACGGGAGACCGGGTGGTGCCGAGCCTGGGGCCTGCAAGAGGTTTGCCTGCGGTTGACAGTGGACGGGGGAACTTTAAGGTAGCGTGCTGGACTTCCAGTGTCCGAGGGAGAGGTTCATGGGTCCCGTCCGCATCATGGTCGCGTTGGCTGCACTGCATTTCAGCGCCGATGCACTGGCCCAGGAGGCGGTGTTTAGCGGCAACGGCCTCGTCGAGTTCGTCCCGGCGGGAGACGTGGTCGGGGACGGGGTCACACCGGCGACGCTGCGCGTGTTGGCGCTCAAGACCGATGGAACGCCGATGACAGGCCTGAAGCCACGAATCACGGCGAACGCCGGGGATCTCACGGCGTGGACCGAGCAGGGGGCGGGCCTGTACAGCGCGACGTTCGTGCCGCCGCTGGTCGAGGTTGCGAAGACGATCGACGTGCACCTGCGCGCCAAGGGCGACGGCCGCATCCCGATCGAGGTGGACTCGCCCGTTCGCGTCGTCCCGCCAATCCCGAAGGCGGTGACGATGACGTCCAACCCGGACCACCTCGTCCTCGGGACCGATCTCGAGTCGACGCTGTCGTTCCAGGTCCTTGGCGGCACCGCGCGCGTGAGCGACCTCGACGTCACCACGTCCGCCGGCGAGATCGCGAACCTCACGGACATGGGTGGTGGGCGCTTTACGGCCCGTTTCGTCGCGCCGAAGGTCAACTACCCGCACCTCGCGATGGTGGCCGTGTCCGATCGGCGTGATCCCACGCGAACGTTCGGCACGCTCGTCGTTCCGTTGTACGGAAAGACCGACTACCCGGTGAAGGCGCCGCCTGGGTCATCCGTTATCCTCCGCATTGGGGGGCGAGAATTCGGGCCGGTCAACGCGCGCGCCGATGGGCAGGCGTTGGTGCCGGTGATGGTCCCGCCCGGGCAGACGTCGGCCACGCTGGTCACGGTCGCGAATGGCGTCACGGACGAGGAGTCGATCGACCTTCGCATCCCCGAGACGCGCCGGCTGCGGCTTGTCGGTGTCCCGGCGACGGTCCCGGCGGATGCCACGTTGTCGGTGCCGATCCGCGCGGTGGTGCGTCGCGCCGACGGCACCCCCGATCCGGACGCACGTCCGCTGTTCACCGCGTCGATCGGGGCGTTTGGGTCCGTGCGGCATGAGGGCGACGGCGTCTATGTGTCGGACTGGACGCCGCCGGCGGGGCAGTCGTCGGTGGCCGGCGAGATCGCCGTGGCCCTGGGCGCTGGCGGCATTCAGAAGGACAGGCGCGACGTGCGCGTTGTTCCAGCGCGCGCAGCGCGGATCGACCTCTCCTCCGAACCGCTCAGGCTTGGACCCGACACCGCGACCTTCAAGGTGTTTGCGAAGGTCGTAGGTCCCAGCCAGTCGGGTCTTTCGGGTCGCGATGTGGCGTTCATCGTGGCGGGCGCCAGGCTGAAGGGTCCGCCGACCGATCTGCGCAACGGCGACTACCGGGCGGACTTCATCTCCACCGGTGGGCCGGTCGAATTGCTCGCGTCGGTGGACACGATCGGCACCGACGCGCCGCTGCGGAGCGTGTTGTTGCTGCCCGGCCGACACGTCGTGGTGAACGATGGAAAGAGCGTGCTTCCGATCGTCGTCGTCACGGTGGATCGTTTCGGGCAGCCGGTTCCGAACGTGTCCGTAGTGTTGGCAGAAGACGGCGATGGTTCGATGCCCGCGTCGGTGACCACCGACGACAACGGCGTCGCGCAGGTGCTCTACGCTGCGGGAACTGCGAGCGGACTGGTCGCTATCACGGGGTCCTCGGGTGATCTGACCGGCGCATGCGGCGTCGTGCAGGCGCCCGCGTCCGTCGTGATCGATGTTCCTGTTTCCGGGAGTGAGTCCTACATCGCGCTCGCCGACTCGTACGCCACCGGCGTGACGCGCCTGCGAATCGAGCGGGAGGGAGCGTCCGGTCCAACGCTGTTCGTCGAGGGGCCCGCCGCGCCGGTGGTCGCGAGCCTCCAGGTGAAGCCCGAGACCGCGCAAGTGGCGCCCGGTGGCAGCCTCGTGTTGTACGTGAAGGCCATCGACGCGTCGGGCCACGGGCTGCCGCGGTTGACGTTCGAGACGCTCGCCTCCACCGGGCGGTTCGGCGCGTGGACCGATGATGGCGCGGGCAACTACCGCATCACGCTGATGGTCCCGACCGACGCCACGGGCGACGTCAAGATCACCATCGCGTCGCAGGACGGCAGCACGTCATCGTTCGTGAAGGTGCCCGTGAGCGGCGCGCCGGTGACGCCGACGCCGACGCCGACGCCGACACCGACACCGACGCCGACGCCGACTCCGACGCCGACGCCGACGCCGACGCCGACGCCGACCCCGGACCTCATCACGCCCAAGGGCGAGATCGTCGTTCCCAAGGCGCCGCGCGAGCCTTCGGAGCTGCCCTGGATCCGTGTCCAGGCGTCGTACACGCCCGCCATCTACCGCTACGCTCAGCGCCCGAACGCCAACCCCGGCCCGCTGTTGCCGGACGCGTTGCTCGTCGGCGGCGACGCCGGCTCTCCCGCGTTCCCCCAGGGGTTCGAGCTTCGCGCGCGCGGCTTCGTCAAGAGCGTGCCGTATGTCGGCTTCGATGGCGGCGTGCGGGTGTCGTACTACGGCATCACCGCGCCGGAATTCAACGGCCAGGTGGCGCCGGACTTCCTCGTCGACGTCGGCGCGGACGTCGTCGGTCGGTACCCGTTCGAGGTCGGTTCGGGAACGTTTGTGGTCGGCGCCCGCGCGGGCCTGCACTACAGCGACTTCAACGTGTACGTGACGTGCGAAGACGAGCCTGCGTGCGTGGTCCAGTACAACACCGTGCCGCTTCCTGGCTTCGCGGTTGGCGCGCAGGTCGGCGCGGACATCGGTGATCTGTTCTTCTCGGGGTCCCTCGACGAGGGCTTCTTCTACGCCGTCCCGTTCCGCACCACCGTCGCGAGCGACGTCGGGTACCACGTGAAGGGGCCGTGGTTCGTGGACGCGGGCTTCCAGGTCGATCTGCGCAAGATCAAGGTGTTGGGTGACACGACGGGCACCGAATACGGCACGCTCACGGACGGGGAGACGATGTTCAAGATCGGCGGCGGCTGGTCACTGTAGGAGCGGCGCGTACCACGTGAAGTAGGGGCGCGGACGCGGGTCCGAAGCGTCCGGCAGCGCGGAGACGCGCAGCGGATCGGGCGGCTTGCCGACCCGCTCATCGACGAGGCCGGGGAAGGTTGCCTCGGTGCGGCGTCGCACGCGCATCAGGTCGTCGCAGTCGCCACGGCGGTAGCCGTCCGGGCCGCACAGCGCGGGCGTGGCGGGCGCGGGCCGGGCGCGGAACACGATCGCGCCGGCGTCGTTGGTGACGTCGATCCAGAACGGCATCACCCGGAACCCGGTGAGCCACGTGCGCCGGTCGGCGAGGCACTGCTGCACGGTGACAGTGGCGACGACGCCGTAGTCGGTGGCCTTGTTGCGCTGGAAGCTCACCATGTTCCCGAGCGAGTACATGATGAGGGCGTCGCGTGGCCGATCTTCGGCGTCGGCTACACGAACCTCGGCCGGCTCGAGCACGTGCGGGTGGGTGCCGAACACCACGTCGACGCCGAGGTCTTCGGTGAGGTAGCGGCCGAGCGTGACCTGGTCCTCGTGGGGCCACTGCTCGTACTCCCAGCCCCAGTGGACGCCCACCACCACCAGATCGGCGCCGGCGTGGCGGAGCGCGTACACGTCGTGGGCGAAGTGATCGTTCGCGATGAACGCGAGGTGCGACCAGTCCCCCCGCGGCAGGATGTTCACCTCGGCGGCGAAGGTGTACGCGATGAAGCCCACGCGCAAGCCAGTGGGGAGCGTGATCAGGAGCGGTTTTTCGCGGTCTTCGACGGTGGCCCACGTGCCGGAGTGCGACAGGCCGCGCGAGTCCACTGCGTCCAGCGTGCGCACGAGCCCCACCAGCTCGCGATCGAGGGCGTGGTTGTTCGCGGTCTGCACCACGTCCACGCCTGCGACCTTCAGCGCGTCGATGATCGCGGGCGACGCGTTGAAGTGCGGAAAGCCGGTGTAGCCCAGGTCCTGCCCGGCGACCGGCGTCTCGAGGTTCGCGAACATCAGGTCCGGCGTGCTCGTCCACGGCGCGATCGCGTCGAACAGGCCCGGCATGGACCACGTCCCGTCCGGGCGGTGGGACCAGTCGCGTTGGGCTTCGTGAACCATCGCGTCGCCGCTGAAGCCGAGCTCGGACGTGATCAGCGTACACGCCTGCTGGTCGGCGAACGTCGGGTGGTGGTCGAAGGCGACGGGCGCGAGCGGGATCATTCGTCGAAGGCGAACTCGTCCTCGACCGCTTCGGCCGGGATTCGAGCGATGACACGGGTTCCCTCGCCGAGCTTTGACTGAAGCTCGATCTTGCCACCGTGGTATTCGATGACCTCGCGCGCGGTGTCAAGACCCATGCCGTCGCGCCCGCGGGTCGAGAAGAACGGCGTCGACACGACGCCCATCAGCGCGGCGGGGATTCCCTCGCCGTTGTCTTCGACGGTGAGCACGGCGTCCTTGCCCTCGAGCGCGACCGTGACGCGAATCACGGGAGCGGTCTGCCTGGTCATTGCCTGATCGGCGTTGGTGAGCAGCGCCACGATCGCCTGCGCCATCTGACCTGGGGCGCCGTGGACGACGGCGTCGACGGGGATGTCGATCTGGGGCTCGAACCGGAGGCGGGCGAGGCGAACCGCGAGGGTTACGGCCTGGCCGAGCTCGAACTTCTGGTTCTCGCGGTTCTGCGCGATGGAGCTCAGGTCGCTCACCGCCTGATCGACGCGCGACAGCCCCGTAAACGCATCGGCGAGGCGCTTCTCGGCGCTCTCGATCGTGACCTCGTCCTCCATCATGCTGCCGCCGCTGGCGTGTTGCCGGAAGTATCCCTCGACCTCGCGCAGGTTGCTGCGCATGTACTGCACGGGGTTCTGGAGCTGCTGGGCGACGTCGATCGCCATGCGACCGATGCCTTCGATGCGCGAGCTCGTGTAGATGCGGCGCCGGGCCTTCTCCATCGCGACGATGCGGCCCTTCAAGTCGTTCACGAGCTTTGCGTTCGCGATCGCGAGCGACCCTTGGGCGGCCATGACGAGGCTGTTATCGACGTCTCGTGGGGCGAAGCCTCGCTTTTCGGCCGAGCGCAACACCCACAGCACGCCGTGGACGTCGGCGCCGGCCCGGAGCACGCGCGCCATGCCGTGCGGGCTCCCCACCTTCGCGTCGCCGGGGAGTCGCAGCGCGTCCTCCATGCGCTCGACGTCGGAACACAGGCCACACAGCGCGTTCATCATCGCCTGGCCGGGCTTCACGGTGCCCGACGACTGGGCGGGCGAATACCCGTCCTTCGTCTTCGCGAAGATCGCGGCGTAGTCCGCCTGCAGGACGCGGCAGGCGGTGTCGACGACGATCTGGGGGAGCTTGTCGGGATCGGTGGTCGAGAACACGACCTGGGCGGCGCGGTAGATGTTCGTCTGGTCGCGCAACCGCCGGTGTTCGAGTCCGCGTTCCACGACCGAGAGGAAATGATCAAATGCGAACGGCTTCTGGATGAAGTCGAACGCGCCGGCCTTTAGCGCCTGCACGGCGACTTCAACGCGCCCGTGCGAGGTGCAGATGATGGCGACGGTGTCGGGTGCGAGCTCCCGGACGGCCTCGAGCACGTCCATGCCGCTCCGGACGGGCATGTCGAGGTCGGACACGACTACGTCGTAGTCCTGACCGGCGCGCAGCAGTTCGATGGCTGCGACGCCACCTTCGGCCGCGGTGACTTCGTAGCCTTGGGCTTCGAGGATGGCGGTCTCGAGCGCCAACAGCGCGGGGTCGTCGTCGACTACCATGACCCGATCGGGCATCCACACTCCTGCGGGAAGACTCTACCGCAAAGCGGAAACGGTGTACGGCAGCAGCGCGAGCGGCTCGTTCGGGTGGGCGAGCACGACGTCCGCGGCGTCTCCGCCGAAGCCGTCAAGCGCTGTGAGCAAGCGGCTCATTCGGACGTCTACCGGTGACATCCGACGCAGCGCATTCTGCAGCATTCGCGCAAAGACAGAGCGGTTCGGTTGCACGCTCGTGTAGCGCACATCGAACGTTCCCGGCTTCAGGTGTGCGAGGCCGCCCGCCGCCGCGACGGCTTCGGCCAGGCCGCCAAGCTCGTCGATGAGCCCGAGCGCCTGCGCTTGCTTGCCTGTCCACACCCGGCCGCGGCAGTGCGGCTCGAGCTCGCTCACGGGCCGTTTGCGGCCGGCGGCGACGCGCTCGACGAACCCGTCATAGAACCGCTGCAGCGTGCCCTTGTACAGGTCGCGTTGGGCGTCGGTCCAGCGGCGCGACGCGGCGTACATGTCGGCGTTGGCGGCCACGGGGAGGAGCTGCGTGTTGACGCCGACACGGCGGAGCGCCTCGCCCACGACGAGCTTCCCGCCGAACACGCCGATTGAGCCGGTGATGGTGGAGGGCCTCGCGAAGATCTTCGCCGCGGGGGCCGAAAGGTAGAAGCCCCCGGACGCGGCGACATCTTCGAAGCACGCGACGACGGGGCGGGTGCGGGCGAGGCGGTCGACCTCGCGCCAGATCACGTCGGACGCGAGCGCGCTGCCGCCGGGGCTGTCGACGTGCAGCACGACGGCCGAGACGTCCTTGTCTTCGTACAGCTCGTCCAGCGCTTTGCAGGTCTGCTTTGAGCGAATTCGCGTCCCGGGGCCGTCTTCGCCTGAGACGATCGCGCCGTCGAGCTGCAGGACCGTGACCGAGCGCGCGTAGTGGCTGAGCCCGCCCGCCCATTCGGAGGCGGCGTCCTTGCGCGACCAGTGCGCGAATTCGACGACCTTCGCCTTCGGGTGTTTCTCGGCGACGAAGGCCTTGACCTCGTCATGGTAGGCGAGGCGGTCCACGAGCTTGCTGTCGAGCGCCTGATCGGCCGACAGCGGTCCTCGATCGAGCAGATCCCGCACGACCTCGACAGTGAGCCCACGCCCTGCGGCGACGCCGCGCACCATCTGATCCTGCAGGTCCGACAGGAGCGCGCGCGACGACTCCTGGTTGGCGGGCGACGCGAATTTGCGCAGGAACGGCTCGCCGAACGACTTGTAGGTGCCCGCCGCGACGAAGTCGGGCTCGATCCCGACGCGATCGAGCAGGTCGCCGAAGAACGCCATCTCGGAGCACAGCCCGATCCACATCAGCTCGCCGGTGGGCACCAGGAACACGACGTCACAGGCAGACGCGATCCACATCGTCGCGTTCCCGGCGCTCTCGAACGACGCGTATACGGGCTTTCCGGAGGCGCGCAGCTTCGTGATCACCTGGCGGAGGTCATCGCAGGCTGCGAACCGACCCGGAACTCCGGCGATGTCGAGCAGAACGGCGCTGACGAGCGGGTCTGAGGCGGCGCGTTCGAGGCGTCGCAGCAACACGAGCCTCGCGCGCGCGTCTTCTTGCGGCGTGATCGGCACCTCGAGCACACAGGGCGCGTCGATCGCGGCGCGCGCCACGCCCACCGCCAGGCTCGCTGGAATGGAGAGCAGCGATCCGGCCGTTCGCGTCACGTCGCCCCACATGAATCCTCCTCGGGTTTGGGGAAGGTACGCACGGAATCCCCGCGTGTCACGGGCTTGCGCGCTTGACAGGGCGGCTCCGAACGGGTGAAAGGGCTCTGCGGAGGTGTGCGTGGCGTCGAGGCACTGTCCCCAGTGTGGCACGGAGGCGCCGGCGTCAGCCCAGCGCTGCAAACAGTGCTTTCATGAATACAGCGGTCGCAACCTTTCGTTCGGCCCGGTCGTCGTGCTCGGCGTGGTCGCGTTGATGACGTTCGTGGGTGCGATCGCGTTCTTCGTGGCCGGTATGGGCCCGGTCGATGAGCGTGTGCTGGTCAGCGCCGAGACGAAGTCGATCGTCATCGCGACCAAGTTCTCCGGCGGCCCCGAGACGCAGCGCATCCCGTTCGGCAACGTCGCCAAGCTCGAGCACCGGCCGGTGAACGAGGGCTACGAGGTGGTCGCCGTCACAACTTCGGGTGATCGGCGCGTCATTCACAGCGGCCGCGAGCCGCTGTACATGGAGGCCGAGCGTTACTCCGCGCTGATCGGCAAGCCTTACGAGCGCATCGGCGAGGTCGCGGCCCCCGCCGAGGAGCCCGGCGCGGCACCCCCCGCAGAACATTGATCCGAGGAGTCTGGCGTTGATCCCAGGGTTTCGGCGCAAGCCGGACCTCGCGTTGGATCTTGGCACCTGTGCTACGCGTCTCGCGGTTCGCGGTCGCGGCGTGGTGACAGAGGTTCCCACGGTCGTGGCCGTGCAGCACGGCGCCGGCGGCAAGACGGTGGTGGCGACCGGTATCGCCGCTCGGAAGATGCTCGGACGGACGCCTGCTGCCACTGAGGTGGTGCGGCCGGTGCGCGAGGGCGTGGTGGTGGACTTCGACGCCACGGAGATCCTGCTGCGCGCGGTGTTGGCGTCGGCTGGTCGTACGTTCCTGCGCCCGCAGGTGCTCGTGTGCGTGCCGCTGGGTCACAGCGAGGTGGAGCGCAAGGCGGTGCAGTCGTCGCTTCGAGCGGCCGGCGCGCGCGAGGTGATGTTGCTCGAGTCCCCGCTCGCGGCGGTCGTGGGCGCGGGCCTTCCCATCGAGCGCCCGGTCGGCAGCATGCTCGTGGATGTTGGCGCAGGCCGCACCCACGTCGCGGTCACGAGCCTCGGCGGGCTCGTGGTGGGGCGCTCGCTGAGGGTGGCGGGCGACGCGATCGATGCAGCGATCGCGAGCTGGCTGCGCGACGAACACGGGCTGCTCGTCGGCGAGCACACGGCCGAGGCGATCAAGCTCCGCATCGGCTGCGCGGTGCCGATCACGCCCCCCGTCCACATGCGCGTTCGTGGGCGCGACGCCCAGGCGGGAGGTCCGCGCGAGGTGGAGCTCGACTCCGATCAGGTGGCGCGCGCGCTGGCGCCGGTGGTGCAGGCGCTGTGTGACGGCGTGCTGGCCGTGCTCCGCGAGACCCCGCCCGAGATCGCGTCGGACATCCTCGAGGCGGGCGTGATCCTTTGCGGCGCGGGTTCTCGCTTGCGCGGTCTCGACGCGCTCCTGCGCGACGCGACGGGCCTCCCGATGCTGTCGGCCGACGATCCCGCCCGGTGCGTGGCGCGAGGCGCCTGTCGTGTGCTCGAAGACGACGCTTTGTACGCGCGTCTCGTCGAGGGATGAACGATCACCGACGCGGAGTTTGGATCTCCAGGGATCCGCGGGTACGCTGATCACATCGGGTGAGGTGAAGCATGTGGCGCCTCTTGGTCGGGCTGACAATCGCGGGTTTGGGAGCCACGGCGCTCACGTTCGCAGCGATCTGGAGCCGACCGGTAGAAGGGGGGGACGCCACGACAGACCGCTCGGAAGACGTCTCGGATGAGCCGTCTCCGGCGCGTCGGTTCACGCCGGTTCCGCTCGATATCCCCACGGAAGAAGACCCGCGGGCGCCGCGCACCTCGTCCGATCCGGCGCTCGACACGGGAGTGCCGACGCGGTCCGACGAGGGCTTGATCTAGCGGCCTACTTCGGCGCCGGCGCGGGCGTCTCGGGAGCGGGCGTCGCTGGGGCCGCGGCCTTCTTTGCTTCTTCCTTGGCCTTGGCGGCCTCGGCCTTGGCTTCCGCCTTGACCACCTTCTTGAGCGTGGCCGGATCGTACTTGGCGAGCATGTCCTTGCGGGACTGCTTGTAGTCCGAGACCGTGTACGCGATGCCCGCGGCCTTCAAGCCGGGCTCGAGGGCTTCCTTGGGGCCGTTGAGCGTGATCACGTAGTGCTGGCTGCAGTCGCCCATCGCCTTCTTGAGGTCAGCCGGGGTGACGACCGCGAGCCGGTCCGCGTAGCTCTCGAGGTACGACCAGGGCTGGTGCGCGACGAGCGGGCCCTTCAGGCGTTCCACCATTTGCGGGATGGACTGCTGGCGGTTGACCTGCTTCTTCCCGCGGTTCAGCTTGTGGATCTGCATGCGGTCCACGTCGAACTCGCCCGCTTCAGCGCGGCGCGCGAGCTCCTTGAACGTGTTGACCGCGAGCGTGACGCCGTCGTTCTGGACGAGGGAGTTCATGATCAGGCCGGACGTGCCGTCGTTGTAGCCGAGCGCGTACGCGCCGGCGCCGTAGGTGATGCCTCCGTTCTCGCGCAGGATGATCCAGGCCTGCTCGTCGAGGTAGTCCGTCAACAGGCCGCGGAGCGCGTCGTTCTGCGGACCCGCGGCGTCGATCGGGCACGCCCAGGTGACGTTCGTCTGCGTACGACCTGCGTGATCGAAGATCAACACCTCGGGTGCGGCGGTGACCTTCGCGGGGGCGGCGATCGGCGGCTGCACCCCGACGACCGCGCTCTTCGCAGGCGCCCACCCCTGGAAGTAGTAGTCTGCCAACGCGAGCGCGTCGTCTCCGTCGACGTTTCCGACGATGAGCAGGGTCGCGTTCTTCGGCTGGTACTTGGTGCGCATGTAGGCCATGGCGTCCGCGGTCGGGATGACCTTGGCGGCCTCGGCCGACTCCCAGGGCAACATCTCGGCCTGGAGCTGCCCGCGCGGGCTGTCGCCGAGCCAGTGCTCTTCCTGGGCTTCCCCTTCCCAGTAGTCGCGCTCCTTCCAGTTGGCCTCGAGGGCGTCCTTCCAGTCCTTGATGAACTGCACACGGCCGTCCGGATCGGCCTGCATCTCTTCGACGGCCTCGCGGAGGAACCACAGCGCGCCGTCGAGGTTGCCCGACGCGGACTGGACGTAGCGGTAGGTGTAGTCATGGCCGCGATCGGCGTCCCAGAAGCCTGCGATGCGCAAGGGATCGAGCTTGCGGTTGGCGGGCGTCCAGTTGTCCCACAACGTGTCGACGACGTACTCGGAGAGATCGTCGAGCGCGAGCGGGGTGGACGTGAGGTCGCCGCCGTTCACCATCAGCCCGGCCTGGACCACCGGCGCCTCGCCGTGCTCGAGCACCACGATGCGCAGACCGTTCGGGAGCACGCGCTCCTGGATCAGGTCCGTTTGCGGCATGATCGTGAAGTCCTTGATGACCTCGGTCGTGATCTCCTTGGGGTTGATCGTCGAGCGGAGGACGCCGTCTTCGGCAGCGACGTAGTCCGAGCCCTGCGCCGCATCGAGCGCGAGCTCGTCTTCCGGGATGGGCTTGAGGAACACGTTGACCATGCGCTCGCGGCGCAGGTACTTGTAGGCGAAGTCCACGATCGCCTGGCGGTTGATGGCCATGGTGTCGTTCATCGCGTCCGAGTGCGCCTGGATGCTGCCCGTGAAGTGGACGTGGTGGGAGATGTCTGTCGCGCGGCCGCCGCCGACCGTCGCGAACAGGTCGAGCGACTCGAGGATGTCCGCGAGGCCACCCATCTTGCGGCGATCGAGGTAGGTGTCGATGCCGCCGTTGGCGACTTCGTCGGGGTTCCACATCATCGCGAGTTGGTCGGCGGCGCGCTGCGCAACCTGGTTCGGGTCGAACTTTTCGAGGTCGACGCCCTTCTTGATCGGCAAGACGCAGATGACCTTGCTGTCAACCTTGCTGTCCCACAGGAAGCAGCCCGAGTTGTCGACGTCGACCCGGGCGTCGTTCATGTCGAAGTAGTACACCATGTAGTTGCTTAGGATGCCGGCCGCGATCTTGTAGTTCTCGTCCTGCCCGTGGTAGGCGCCGGGCACGCTCCAACCCAACACGACGAGCGGCTGTTCGACGTTGGCTTCGAACACGCCCATCGTTTGATCGCGCGGCGCGGGCGGCTCCGCGGGCGGGGCGTCCTTGACGACGCGCGGAGGCAGGCTGTCCTGCAGCTTCATGGGCGCCGTGGGGTTCTTCGGGTCCACGAGGAACTGGGGGTCGATGTTCTCGGCGATGAGCTTGGGGACGTCGTTCAGGTCGAAGTCGCCCACGACGGTGATCGTGGTGTTCGACGGGATGTAATTGTCGTCGACGAACTTCTGGATGTCTTCGAGCTTGCAGTTGAACAGCGACTCGTGGGTGCCGATTCCGAGGCGGCTGTACGGGTGGCCTTCGGGGTACAGCTTCTGGAACAGGTACGGCATGACGTTGCCGAAGTCGTCGTTCTCGTAGCGCATTCGCAATTCGTTGCGAATGACGTCGCGCTCGGTGTCGACGACGGACGCCGCGACGCCTTCGATCGCGTTGTCCAGGCGCAGGGACTCGAGCCGCAACAGCGCCGGTAGCGAGGTGGCCGGGCAGACCGACATGTAGTTCGTCCAGTCGTCGGCGGTGGACGCGTTCAGATCGCAGCCGAGATCCGAGAGGATGTCCCACACCTTTGGCAGGCGCTTGACGCCGGTGGGATCGGAGGCGTCGGTGTGCTGCCCGCGGAACCACATGTGCTCGACGAAGTGGGCGATGCCCTCCTTGCCGATCGGGTCGCTCGTGCTCCCGCGGTCCACCACGCTCGTGATGGCGACGACGGGCTGCGAGTGATCGGCCTGGAACACCATGCGCAGGCCGCTCGGCCAGATGTAGTCGCGGGACTCGAGCGAATACGCGGGCAGCTTGAGCTTGAGCTCGGGCATGGACGGGCGTGCCGCGGGGGTCTTGGGCACGTCGAAGTGCGCACGCGTGCCCTGCACCACGATCGTCTCCGTCTTGTCGGGCGGCGGTGGCGTCCCCGTTGCGGGGGTGCCGTCCGCTGCGCTGGCGGCGAGGGCCACGGCGAGCGCGGTGGGGACGAACACGTAGGCGGTGCGGATCTTCATGATGTCCTTCCGGGAAAAGCGGCCCGCGGGTATAACCTTCTCTGCGGAGGCCGCGCATGGATGCGTTGCTCGGGGGCGTGTTGATGGCGCTGACGCTCGCGCTCGCGGCGATCTATTGGCAACTGCTCGTGCGTCCTGAATTCCTGCTCGCGTTCTGGCACGACGGCCAACAGGAGGGATGGTTCGAAGAGCAACATCCCGCCGGCCTCCGAGCACTTCGCTGGGTGACCGGAGGCACGTTGGTGCTGCTCGGCTTCCTGACCGGGCTCGCGTGGATGTTTCTTGTATCGACGGCCTGAGCCGCCCGCGTGGGAGAAGACCCTCGCGAGCCACAAGGTGTTCCGCGGGCCGTCGATCGTTGACGGGGCTCATGCGCGGGCGGCTCCGCGAGGTAGAACCCCTTCGAAGGGCGCCTCCGCGAAGTAGAACCCCCTCAAACGGCGCCTGTTGCCTGCGAGGGGAGCGGTGGCCGATCGGAAGTCGGCGTTCATTCGTGGCGGCGGAGGTCGGTGCGAGGCCGGAGGGCAACTTCGGCGCGGTTCTACTTTCGCAGAGCGCCATTCATTGGCGTTTTACCCGCCCCGGCGCGCCGACCGCGCACAGCGCGGGCACCCCCAACATCACGGAAGGGCTGGCACGCCGGAGATCGGGTCGCTCTCGCGCTCCACCCAGATCGCGCGGATGTGGTCTTTCAGCTCCACGCCGCCGGTGCGACCGAACGTGTAGCCGGTCCCATCTTCCAGGCGCGCGACCTGCGGGAAGCCCGTCTGCAGCTCGAGGTTCGTCTTCTTTGCGTCGAACGGGTCGAGCCAGTCGAGGTCGGGGATCCGCACACCCTTCTGTCCTTTGTCGTTCGTGAACATGCTGCCTTCGACCATGCGAATGCAACGCCAGGGGTGCTGCTGCCAGCCGTCGCGCGAGGGGTCGGTGGCGAGGATGATGCGCGTGCCCACGGGCGCGACGATCGCCATGCTCTTTAATTCGTGCGTCCGGAACGTGCCCTTCCGGGACCCGGTGGGGAAGATGTACACGACGTAGCGCGGGCCGGTCATGCTCACGCCGCCGTAGCTCACCATGTCGCATTTGACGCGCGGTCCGACGTACCAGTCCATTAGAAGCCCGCCATGGAGACGCGGGTGGTCCAGCCGTCTTTGTACTCGACGACGACGAACATCCGCACGTTGTGCTGCACGAGGCGCAATCGAGGTTCGATGCTGCCGGGCGTCAACCAGCCGCCCTGCTCGGTGACCATGCGGAGCATGTCCTCGAACGAGCGCGCGCTCTTGAGCCGCATGATCTCGATCGCGTGACGCGACGTATCCAGCGGTGCGATCAGCTCCTTCATACTGACGTCGAACGCAGCCACGCGACCTCCCGTGGCGCATCTTACTCCCGTCGGAGGAACGTGACGCAGATCCGCCGCGAATCGCAACCTGGGGGCGCGATCACGACGTCATCGGCGTCGGCCGCGCGGTGAACCAGGTCGGCGAGGGCCCGCGCGTCGTCTTGGGCGATGAACGTCGACGCGACGAGCGGGTGACGCCGGGCGAGGGCGTCGTCAACGAGGGCGTCGTCGGCGAGATCGGTCTCGTACACGAAGGAGTCGGCGAGCTCGTGGGCCGGCACCGGGCCGAGGACGCGCAGGGGGCCGAGGCGGGTGTGGGTGCGCAGCGCGGCGCTCGACCACTGGGTGACGCCCCGCACGCGGGAAACGCCGAGCATCCGCGCGCCGAGCAGCTTCACGCCGGCGCCGGCGCCGGGGACGTTCGAGAACAGCGAGACGCCGACCGCATCGCCGCGCACCGATGGGAGGCCGACCCAGGCGGCGGCGATCGCGTCACCGTCGAGCAGCAACGCGATGCCGGCGGGGAGCACGTACACGTCGGACAGCACCCACGCGGCGAGCGGGACTTTCGGGAACGCTGCGCGGTTGAGCGCGAGGTAGGCGAGCGCGAGGTCGTCGTGGTCTTCGGCGGGGAGGAAGGTCGCGGGGACGCCGTAGGGGGCGAGATCGAGTCCGGCGTCGTTGCCGCGCGCCCCGAGGACGGCGAGGCGCAGCGACGGATGGGCCGTCAGGAACGAGGTGAGCGACGGGAGCGACACGAGGCATTGTAGCGGACCGCCGGGTCCGGGTCGAACCCGTGGACGCGGTGTGTGTAAAGCGCCACACCGGAACGTTCAGTTGTGCTCTCGTAAATCGCTGGAAGTGTGTTCGTTCGTGGTGAATATCGCCAGCGACGCTGCTGCCGCACATGGCGCGCCGCTTGCACCGACGGACTGCGCGGGGTGGGGTGTCCTCGACAGATCCTCAAAGTCCACGGAGCAGGCCCATGTTGGCGCTCGAAGACGAGATCGCGACGCTGTCGGAGCTCGACGCCTTGCGGATCGAAGCCAAGGAGATGTTGCTGGCGGGCCTGCGCGGGCTCGGCGGCTCCAGCTACACCAAACACGAACGGTGGGAGGAGGCACGCCTGGACCGCACGAGGGTGGAGCACGCCCTGCTGTTGCGGACCATGCGCACCGCGCGCAAGCGGGGGTGGTCACCGGACGGGGAACACAGCGAGGCGCTCGAACGCACCGCCCATAAGTTCGTCGGCTCGATCACGGCGTGTTCGCTGCTCGCGGCCGAGTCGGGCCACATGCCGATCTTGATCGCCGGGCGGGCGCTCGAGGCGCTGGCGACGACGCCAGGCTGCGCGATGACGAAGGCGTCCGTCACCTGCTACTACCTGGTTCTCCGCGAGTTGTTCTCCAGTGAACCGCCGCTGTGGGCGATGGGTTCGGCCCGGGCCGGGGAAGGATCCCAGCCGACCGCCTTCGTGACCGGAGAGTGCTGCCGCGGCGTGTTGTGGCTGTCGCGGTCGTTCTCGCGGGCGGCTCAGCTGTGCTTCAAGCTCCGCGGGCTTCACTCGCGGCGAGCGGGTCTGGCTGCGACGCCGCGGACGCCGCTCAGGTGGAAGGAGGTGGAGCTGAACCGGATTCAGAAGGCGCTCGAGATCGACATCATCTGGATGCGCCATCGCACCGTGTTCACGCTGGACCACCTCAACACCGAGAACCTCAACGAGCTGGCCGTGCGCCTCGCCAGCCAGATCGACACGATGGACTGCCAGGTGGTGGAGGCCCGACGCGACATCCAGGCGATGCGCGCGATGGTAGTGACCGCGGTCGACGGCGATGGAGGGCCACATCGCGTCGCGTTCACCGCGTTGGACGACCTCGGTGAGCGCCTGCGACGGGTCGCGACCTCGCTCCGCGCGGGCGACTGGGGAAAGGCGGGCGAGCGCCTCACGGAGATCGCAGGGAGCATCACCGATCACCTGGGCCCCTCGCGGAACTATGTCGGCGCGGTGCTCGATCACGAGCTCGCGGCCGCTGCTGAGCAGAGGTCCGACCGCGATCTGCCGGAGTTGGTGTTCGCCGCGGCCGCCTACGGAATGCTGGACGGCACGTGGGACGATCCGCGCCTTTGCCGCGCCGCGGACGTCGTCGTCGCGAGCATCACGAGCGGCGGGCGGTTGCCCGCTGGCCGACCGTTCCTCGTCGAGCAGAGCGGATCTCAGCTCCACCCCGTCGGCTCCGAGGTGGTGCGCGCGATGGCCACCCTGTTGGGCCGGAAGCACAAGGTGATTACGCCGGAGGTCGTCGCGAGCATGGTGCGGCTGTTTCGCGACTCCCAGCGGCCCGTCCCCGGCGGCATCGGCTGGGCCCCAGAGGCGCCGATCGATCCGAAGAAGGCCTCGTGGTGGACCACCGCACTGTCGATCATCGCGCTCGAACGCGTCGTCATGATGCTCAACAGCTGCCTCAACGCCCGCGTCGCGATGCATTTCTACGCGACCCATGGCGAGCGGCTGAAGGTCACGCTCGATGACACGTTCTACCCCGACTACGGGCTCGTCCGCCCCGATCGACCGTCGGTCGCGGTGCTGATGCAGCGCATGCGGGCTCATGTGCTCGGGATCCCATCCCCCGACTACCGCGACCCGCTCGGCTCCATCGTCCTGTACGGCCCGCCCGGCACGGGAAAGACGACGCTCGCCGAGGCGCTCGCCCGGAGCTCGGGTGCCCGCTTCGTGCACGTCACCCCGAGTGACATCGTGCTCGGGGGCGCGGAGCATGCCGAGCACCGCGCCCGCGTGGTGTTTGAGGCCCTCACGATGCTCACGGACACCGTGATCCTGTTCGACGAGTTCGACTCGCTGCTGCGCCGCCGGCCCACCGACGGCCGCGTGCCGCGCTCGATCTTCGAGCTGCTGACGCCTGGGATGCTGCCCAAGCTCGAACGGCTCCACGTCGCCGCGCGCGATCGGCGGGTGGCGTTCGTGCTCGCGACGAACCTCGTTGGCTCGCTCGACAACGCGGCGATCCGCGCGGGGCGGTTCGACGAAAAGGTAGGCATCTATCCGCCGGATCTTCTGTCCCGGCTCGGCCGCATGTTGTTCGTGAAGCTGCCAGGCTCCGTACAGCAAGAGGAGCGGCTGCTGCGCGCCTGCACGATGACCCACGACAGCCCGATGAGCACGCTGGGTCGGAGGGGGTGGTTCTCGTTCGAGGACGCCCCGAAGGACGGGACTGCGCAGGCGTACATCGACGATCCGTCCAATGTCCCGCGGTGGCCGACGCCCGAATTCAACGAGGTCCGACCCTCCGGGGAGGGCAAACACGCCGAGATGGAGTTCGCCGAGTGGCTGTGGAGCCGCACCGCCGATGTGCGGATCGTCGGCGGGCCCGAGCCGTTCGGAGACCTTCGCGAATACCTGCGAGCCACCTCGTGGATCGATCTGCGCACGGCGGTGGCTCGAAGCACGGTGACCTGGGAAGAGGTAAACGCGGCGCTCGAGGCTCGGCCCGAATGGGACCCCTTCTTCACGTGGGTTGGCGCCGGGATGCGCGAAGGCCTGGAGGCCGGCGCGTCCGACAACGGCGTCAACCAGTCATCGACTGGGGTCCAGATCGGGCTCTAGAACGTCGGCGGAAAACCGACGACGCCGACGTCGGCGCCGCCCGTGCCGTCGGCGCCAGCGCCGGAGATCACGACCGCGCCATGCCGGGCGTCCCAGGCCACCGCGGGGAGGTCGCCCGAGCCGGCCGCGCCGCACGGCTCGACGGCGGAGAACGTGGCCGTCTCGGCGTCGAACCGCTCGTCGCACCGGACGGGGCCGCTGCGGACAGGCGACAGGAGGCCGCCTTGCTGTACGCCCCCGACGATCACGACGTCGCCATCGGGCAGCGGGAGGGCGCGGTGGCCGGTGCGCGGGGTGTCCAAAGCACCCACTTCCTCCCACGCTTCGGAGCCTGGATCCCACACGAACGCGCGATCGGTCGCGACAGCGAACGAGCCGTCCTCGACCACCTCGGTGACGCCGCCACAGGCGAGGACCCGGCCGTCTGCAAGGGGCGCCAAAGCGAGGCCCTGGAGGGCGACCGGCAGCGGTGAGGTGGCGGCTGCCGACCCGCTCGCGCTTAGCAGCATGCAGTCGGCCTGGGGCGCTGTGGAAGCGGTGCCGACGCCCTCGTACGCGCCGCCGCCACACAGGAGCGCGCCGCCGGTGGCGAGCGGGACGATATCGAACCCGAGCGCGCCGTTTGGGAGGGGCGCGGGGGCGGCGCGGAAGGAGCGCGTGGACGGGTCGAACAGCTCCCAGGTGGCCGCGGTGTAAACGCCATCACCGGCCCAGCCGCCCACGAGCAGCACCTGCCCGTCGGCGAGCGCGACCGCGCGGTGTTCGGAGCGCGTCCCCACCATCGAACGCGTCGTCCATTCCCAGGTGTGCGAGGCCGGGTCGTACAGCGCGGCGTCCTTGTTGCTGCCGTCGAGCGCGGTGGTGTGTGGGCGCCCGCCTGCGATGAAGATGCGCGGCCCGTCGGGGGTGGTGACGACGGTGGCGGTGAGGCCCACGCGCGTGTCGGCGGCGCCGTTCTCATCGAAGTCGGGCAGGTCGCCTACCGGGTCGACGACCCACGAGGGCGCGTCGAGCGTGGGGATCGACTGTACGACCGCCTGGCCGCCTCCGGAATTCCCGGTGACGGCGCGCGCTCCGCCAAAGATCCATGTGCTGCCGTCGGGCATCATCGCGACCGCCCCGCGCAGCGCGGCGTGATCGGCGTCGAGCGTGTCGAGCCCGCCGATGCCGGCGACCGAAGCGACGAGGACGTCCGCGTCCTGCTGCTCGTCGATCAGCGTGTACGGCCCGACGTCGCCGAACGCGAGCAGGCGCGTGGCGTCGAAGTCGTCTCCCCCGTCCTGCGCCGCGATTCCTACGAAGGCGGACTCGAGCGGCCCGAAGTGATCGTCGGCGCCGCTGCGCACGTCCCCTCCGAGGGCGCCGATCGAAGTGAACGCGACCCCTGCCGCGTCTTCGATCGAAAGCACCACGGTGGCGGATGCGCCGAAGGGATCCTGCCCGATGGGCGCGTACGGGTGCAGCGTGAGCGCGAAGGACGCACCGTCGCCGCCGCACGCTGCGAGCCCGAGGAGGGAGAGGAAAAGGGGACGGAACATCATGCTGGACGTTAGGATTGGCCCGTCGCCGTGTCAACCGAGGCCCCATGAACCCCGTCCCGCTGCTCACCACCGGCGCGCTCTCCCGCTTCCCCTCGGTGCGCCATGGGTTCACCACGCGCGCGGGCGGCGTGTCGACGGGCGCGCTCGCGTCGCTGAACCTGGGTCGGCGGGATGACGAGACGCCCGGTCACCTGGTCGAAAACTGGACGCGCGTCGCCTACGCGCTGGATCCCTCGCTCGGCGCGTCGCGGGTGGCTGTGTTGTCCCAGGTTCACGGTGACGAGGTCCTGGTGGTGGGGCATCCGCAGGGGCCGCTGAACGTGGTGGGCGAGGCCGACGGGGCGGTGACCACCGCGACGGACGTGATCCTCGCGGTGCGCGTGGCCGACTGCGTTCCCGTGCTGTTTGCGGCCCCGGGCGGCGTGGCCGTGGCCCACGCGGGCTGGCGGGGCGTGGCGGCCGGTGTCGCGCCGAAGACCGCGCGGGTCCTGGCCGATGTGACCGCCTGCCGACGCAGCGAGGTGACAGCGATCATCGGTCCGCACATCTCGGGCGAGCGGTTCGAGGTCGGTGAGGAAGTCGTGGACGCACTGATCGCCGCCGGCCTGGACGCGGGCACCTTCGTCGTGAAGCGCGCGCCGAAGCCGTACGTCGACCTGCGGCGAGCGGTGACGCGTCAGCTCGAGGCGCTCGGCGTGGTCGTGGAGCACGTGTACGGCTGTACGATCGACGATGAGCGGTTCTTCTCGCACCGGCGCGGCGGCCCCAAGACCGGGCGCTTCGCGGGTGTGATCGTGCGGCGCTCGTGATCGTCCTCGCGCTGCTCCTCGCGTGTCATCCGGTCGATCCGGAGCTGGCCTCGCGTCGGACGGCGCTCGACGCCTACAAACGTGGGGAGACGGCGCTGGCCGCGAAGAACCCGATCGCTGCCGAGGCCGCGTTCGACGAGGCTCTGGCGGCGCGCCCGGGCGACGTGCGTCTGCGCGCGTGGAAGGCAAAGGCTCAGGCGGACGCGGGGCGCCTGAGCGACGCGGTCGCTACGCTCGACGCGGTCCTCAAGGACGATCCCGGGTTCGCCGAGGCCCGGTACAATCGGGCAGCGTGGCTCGCCCGCGCCGGTCGGCCGGAGGACTCCGCTGCGGAGCTGCAGATCGCACTCGACGGTCAGCTGGACCTTCACGCGGCCGACGTGCTCGATGACCCCGACTTCGCGCCGTACCTCGATCACCCTGCGTTCAGCGGGATCATTCCGCGTCAGCCGCTCGCGGTGGTGCTCGATGGTCCCGAGGGGACGGTGTTCTGGGGCAGCGACTTCGACGTGCGGCTCACCGTGATCGGTGCGCCCGCGGAGCGCGTCGTCGAGGTCACCGCGCCGGCGACGGGCCCGCTGCGCCTGGTCGGGGTGGTGGAGGACGACACGCAGAGCACGGACGGTCCGGCGCGGACGCTCGCGTTCCGGCTGCTCGTGACGGGTGCTGGCGACATCGCCATCGGTCCGGTCGACGTGGCCGTCGGTGCGCGCTCGGGCCGCAAGGGCAAGCCGCTCACCGTGACGGCGGGCGCACCGCCCGGGAAGGAGGTCGGCGCGATGTTGCCTGCGGCGGCCTTGCGGTCCGTGCGATCGGTGCTGGGCGACCACCCCGTGCCGTCGGCCTGGCGCGACGGGGACGTCCTGTATGTGGCGTCGGGGTATACCGATCGCGTCGTGCTGGAGCCTGCTGTCGCGCCCGACGTGACCTGGGAGCTGCGGCGAAATGGCCGACGGGACACGGTGATCACCTCGTCCTCCGCGGGCGCTGGCACGAAGGTGACCGTGACGCGCGCAGGAGCGGAGCTGTTGACGACGTCGCCGTAGGCGGTCATCCCGGCGCTTTCGGTGCCAGTTCCGCGATCGCCGACCAGGGGAGCACGCGGATCCCGTGTCGCTCGGCGTACTCGTCGCCGCCGTACACGATCACGCCGCGGACGTCGCGGCCGGGGTGGTCGTCGCGGGCCTCCGCGACCGCGGCGTTGAGCGGCCGGAACCAGTCGGAGGCGATCGTCGCGCCCGACTTGACTTCGACCAGCCACAACACGGCTCCGTCGTCGACAACCACATCGACTTCGGCGCCGCGCGTCTCGCGCCAGTGGAACATGCGCGGGACGAGACCGACGTGCAGGCGCTGTTTCCAAAGCTCGGTCGCGACCCACGACTCGAACACCGCGCCCCGGAGCGGGTGACCCCGGAGCTCGTCAGGGCTGCGAATCGCGAGCAACCAGGCCGCTAGACCGGTGTCCACGAGGTGGAGCTTTGGTGCCTTAACCAGCTGCTTTCGTGTATTGCGGTGCCAGGCCGGCAGGCGGATGACGAGGAAGCTGGCCTCGAGAACGGACAGCCACGATCGCGCGGTGGGGTGCGTTACACCAGCGTCGGCCCCAAGGGACGTCAGGTTCACTTCCTGCCCGGTCCGCGCCGCCGTCAGGCGGAGGAACGTGGAGAAAGCGAGCAGATCGACCACGTTCAACACCGCTCGTACGTCGCGCTCGACGTAGGTAGCGACGTAGCTGCCCAGCCAATGATCGGCGGGGATCCCGGCATCGAGGATGCGCGGAAACGCGCCAGTCCAGAGCGCGGTCCAAATATCCCTGGGCGCCGTCGGGAACGCCACGATCTCCTCGCGGTCGGGCGGCAGCAGGGTCAACACGTCAGTTCGGCCCGCCAGGCTCTGCGCGATCGCGGCCGACAGAGCGTGCTGGTTGGAGCCCGTGAGGATGAAGCGTCCCGGGCGCGGGTCATCGTCGATG
>CANNIZ010000041.1 GCA_947505245.1 Pseudomonadota bacterium
CCGACGGGACGGTGTTGATCGACCGGGCGCCCCTCACCGACGGCGACGGCAACTCCGGTCAGGGAAACGTGCAGAACCCGGTCCACCACCACACCGTCCAGCGCCTGCCGCGCGACTGCGACGGCTGCCATCCCACCGCCGCGGGCGGGCACGACGACGCGCTGCGCACCGCGGTCGGCCTCGGCTCGGGACGCTACACCTTCGTCGACGGCGAGGGCATCACGCACCTGCTCGATCGCCAGGTCCTCGCTGATTTCGACGGGGACGGCTCGCCCGACGACCCGCTCGCGTTCCCCGTGACCACACCCCTGTTCGCGGTCTGGCCGATCGCGAGCACCACCCACGTCGCTGAGAGCGGCGAGCCCGGCCCCCTCGACGTCGCCACGATCAACCGGGTGCTGCAGAGCGTCGTCGTCCCCCAACGTCCGAGTGCGACGCCGTGACGACCTTCGCGCGAACGTCGCGAGTCGTCGCAAGCGCCGTCGGGGTGCTGCTCGCCGACGAAGCGCGCGCCGAGCCCCGGTTCGCCCTGGAGACCGGCCTTGCGTGCGCGGCCTGCCACGTCGACCCCGCCGGCGGCGGCCTCGCCACCGACCGCGGGCTCGCGTGGGCCAAGGACGACCTCGCCACCTACGTCCCGCCCGGGGCCTGGGACCCGCACATCGGCGCGATCGTACGCATCGGCGCAGCGCTCCGCGTCGAGGACGAGGTCACGCTCCCCGCGAAGACGACGCTGGACGACGTCCCGTTCGAGGCCCCCGGCGCGAACACCTTCGCGCTCTCCGAGGTCTCGCTGCGGCTGCAGGTCGAGCCGATCGCCGACCACCTTTCCGTGGTCGTCGACGAGGACTTGAACGCCGCGAAGCTGAACACCGCCTACGTGCTCGCGCGCGGGCCGTCGGACGCGTGGCTGAAGGCCGGATGGATCGCCCAGCGCTGGGGCCTCGGGCTAAGGCCGGGGACCGCGCTCGCCCAGGAAGCCACGCTCGTAAGCGAACGCCCTGGCCTCGAGGTGGGCGCCACGAAGGGGCCGCTCTCCCTCGCCCTCGCGCTCACCAGCGCCGCACCGATCGACGGGCGCCTCGTCGCAGGGGAGCGCCTCTCTGCGATCGCCGAGGTGCGCGGTGCCGCGTGGTTCTGCGGCGTGTCGGCCGCCACGGACAACGCCGCCGACGTGCGCTTCCCCGTGTCGAACAACACTGGAGCGGTCCACGCAGGGGCCACCGTCGGGCCCGTGAGGGCGCTCGCCGAGGTCGACGTCGTGCGCGGAAAGAACACCGCCGAGGTATTCACGCGCGCCGCGTCCTACGTCGAACTCAACCTCGAAGTCCACCCGGGCGTGTACGTCCAGGGCGCCTACGACAGGTACGATCCGCTGCTCGCCGTCGCCGAGAACGCCCGCGACCGCATCACGCTCGGCGGCACCTGGTACGTCGTAAGGCACGTCGCGATCGAGGCGCGCCTCCGCGTTCGACGCGACATCCCCCAGCTCCCGGAAGGCAACGCCGACACCGTCCTGATCGGTGTTCGCGGCTCGCTGTGATCCCAGGTCACTTTGGAAGGTCGCGCGTGGGGACCTCGGCCACCGCGCCCACCGGCAGGTCTCCGAGCGCGAACGGTCCGTAGCCGACGCGGATGAGGCGGTTCACCGGCAGGCCGAGCGCGTCGAACACGCGCCGCACCTCGCGGTTCTTTCCCTCCTGCAGCGACACGGTGACCCAGATGTTTCCGCCCTGCTGGCGATCGATGGACGCCTCGATCGGGCCGTACTGGACGCCGTCGACGACCATGCCCGAGCGCAGGCGATCGAGGTCGCCGGGGCCCAGCGTGCCGCGGGCGCGCACGCGGTATTGCCGCACCCACGCGTTCGCCGGCAGCTCCAGGCGCCGCGACAGCTCGCCGTCGTTGGTCAGCAGCAGCAGCCCCTCGGACGTCAGATCGAGCCGCCCGATCGTGACCACGCGGGGAAGCGTCGCGGGCAGGTGATCGAAGATCGTGTCCCGGCCTTGCTCGTCGCGGTTCGTCGTCACGAGCCCGGCCGGCTTGTGGTAGCGCCACAGGCGCGTGGCCTGCGCGACGGGCAGCGGCTTCCCGTCCACCGTGATGCGGTCTTCCGGGCCCACCACCACCGCCGGCGTCGCGAGCACGGCGCCGTTCACGGCCACGCGACCGTCCGCGATCCACCGCTCGACCTCGCGGCGGGAGCCGAGCCCCGCGCGCGCGATTCGCTTGGCTATGCGCTCTTTGCCCTCGGGTGCGTCGTCCACAGGCCCCCCGCCGGGACCGATAGCGCAACGGCGCCCCGCGCGCACGGGCGTTACGCCACGCGGCCGACAAGGTGTGATGGTGATCGAACAGTACAAAGGCGAGATCTGCGCGCTGCTCGCACCCCTCGCGTGGTCGACCGCGCTCATCTTGTACCGCAAGACCGACGCGCCGCCCGTCGCGATGAACCTGTTCAAGAACGTCCTCGCGTCCGTGCTGCTCGGGCTCACCATGCTCGCCATCGGCGAGCCGATCCCGATGGATCGCTCGCCCGCGGACTGGGCCAGGCTGATCGCGAGCGGACTGGCCGGCCTCGCGTTCGCCGACGTGCTGCTGTTCCACGCGCTCGCGAAGGTCGGCGCCGCGCGCATGGCCGTGGTCGACACCGTCTACGCGCCCCTCGTCGTGCTGCTGTCCTGGCTGCTCCTCGGCGAGCACTTCGGCCTCGCGTTCGCGGTGGGCGCTTCCGCCGTGGTGCTCGGCATCGGAATCGCCACCGTTCAGCGCGGCGCGCTCGCGCTCGACCAGCGCGAGCAGTGGATCGGGATGGCGTACGGGACGCTCGCGATCGCGAGCACCGCGGCCGCGGTCGTCCTCGCAAAGCCCGTGCTCGAGCACAGCTCGCTCGTGGAGGTGACGTTCATCCGCCTCGTGGTCGGCGTGCTCGGGCAGCTCGCGGGCCTGCTGTGGACGCGCGAGTGGCGCCTCGCGACGAGCCTGTTCCGCCCGAGCGCCACCTGGAAGACGCTCGTACCCGCCGCTTTCATCGGCACGTACGTCTCGATGATGTTGTGGCTCGGCGGCTACAAGTGGGCGCCCGCGTCCACGGCGGCGATCCTCAACCAGATGGCGACGGTGTACATGCTCGTGCTCGCGCGCACCGTGCTCGGCGAGACGCTGCGGCCCGCTCAGGCCGTAGGTGCGCTGATCGCCGCCGGCGGCGCGCTGTGGATCATGTTGTACCGCTGAGCGCCACGGCGCGTCACCGCGCGCGGATCGCGTCGTACTCGGCGACCAGGTGCGCAAACGCAGCGAACGATTCCGTGTCCTGGAACGTAAACCCGTAGGACAGCAGCTTCTTGGGAACCGCGCGAACGCTGGCGAGCAGCAGGTCGTCCGCAAGCTCACCGAACGCGCCCCGCAGCGCCCACCGGGGCGCCTGCATCAGCACGGGACGGTGCAACGCGCGCCCCAGGGCCTTGCACCAGTCGTAGTTCGACGGCGGCTCGGGCACGGTCAGGTTGAGGCAACCGTCCACGCGCGCGTCGTCGAGCGCGAACACGAAGCCCTCGACCGCGTCGCGCACCGTGATCCACGGCGTGTACTGGTGACCGGGTCCGAGCCAGCCGCCGAGCCCGAGGCGAAACGGCTTGACCATGAGCGGAAACGCGCCGCCCGTCGCGGACAACACGCTCGGCATGCGCAGCGCGACCGCGCGCGCTCCGTACTTTCGGGCGCCGAGGTGGGCGTCTTCCCAGGCGAGCGCGAGCTCGGCGAGGAAGCCGGTTCCGGGTCCGGCGTCATCGTCGAGCACCTCTTCGCCGCGGTTCCCGAACCGACCGAGCCCGCCAGCGCCTACGAACACGGCGGGAGGCTTCGCGAGCTTCGCGAGCGCGGTGTGGAGCAGCTGCGTGACGTCGACGCGGCTCTCGCGCAGCAACTGCCGGCGCGCCTTGGTCCACGGCCGATCCGCGATCGGGGCGCCGGCAAGGTTCACGACCGCGTCCATGCCGTCGAACGCCTTCTCGTCGATCTTGCCGCTCGCCGGGTCCCACCGCAGCTCGTTCGGCGAGGCCGGCTGACGTCGCGTGACCACGAACACGTCGTCGCCGCGCGACCGCAACCGCGCCGCGAGCGTCGAACCGATCATGCCCGTTCCACCCGTGATGACGACCCGCAACCGACCTCCGAAACAGGCGGATAACACCGTGCGGAGCCGCACGCGTGGTGGTACATCGAACGCGGAGGCGAGCGCAGTGACGTTCGAGATCGTTGAAACGCCTGACCTTTCCGACGTCGAAACGCTGATCGTCGTCGGTCGAGGAGCGCGCCTCGGACAGGCCGACGTGCGCGCGCTCGTCGGAAGCATCCCCGCGACCGCGTGGGACGACATGGTCCGGCGCGGCGACCCCGGGGACGCCGGGCGCGTCGCCACGACGTACACCGGCCAGTCCAGCCCCAGACGGGTCGTCGCCGCCGTGCTGCCCGAGATCTGCTCCCGGCACAACACGCCGAGCCGCTCGCACGCGATCGCAGGGCTCGTAAAGACGGCGGGCGGCTCAGCCAACACACTCGTCGTCGTCGCCCTCGACGACGTCGCCCACGGGTTCGCTTCCGCCCTCGCGGTCGCGCGCGCGTTTCCTTCGTTCTCGGCGACGGCGCGAACCTCCGTTCGCCACGCCCGCCTCGCGTTCCTCACCAACGAAGGTCCGCTGGACCTCCCCCGGCTCCGGGCCGGAGCGGACGCCGTCCGCGACGCGTCCGCCCTCGTGGACACCCCTCCGGATCGCGCAAACCCCGACGCGGTCGTCGCCGAGGCCGAGCGCATCGCCACCGAGATCGGCGCCCGCGTCACCGTGATCCGCGGCAACGACCTTCGCGACCAGGGCTTTGGTGGACTGTGGAACGTCGGAAAAGCCAGCCGCTGGGCACCCGCCCTCGTGGTGCTCGACCACGAGGTACCAGGAACCCGTCGCGTCGGCTGGGTCGGCAAAGGCGTCACGTACGACACCGGCGGCCTCTCGCTCAAGGGCAAGCAGGAAATGCCGGGAATGAAGACCGACATGGCCGGCGCCGCCGCCGTGCTCGCGTCGTTCCGCGCCGCCGTGAAGCTCAACGCGCCGCGGTCGCTCACCGCCGTGTTGTGCGTCGCCGAGAACGCTGTCGGGCCCGAGGCGATGCGTCCAGACGACGTGATCACGCTTTACTCGGGCCGCACCGTCGAGGTGAACAACACCGACGCGGAAGGTCGCCTCGTGCTCGCCGACGGCCTCGCGTGGCTGGTCAAGCACCGGAGCCCAACCGAGGTGGTCGATCTCGCCACGCTCACCGGCGCCCAGTCGGCCGCCACGGGCAAACGCACCGCCGCGATCTACTGCACGGACGAGGGCCTCGAACACCGCGCCGTCCTCGCAGGCCGCACCTCGGGCGACACCGTCCACCCCCTGCCCTACCTGCCCGAGTTCTGGCGCCCGGAATTCGCGTCATCCGTCGCCGACCTGCGCAACTCCGTGAAGGACCGCACCAACGGTCAGAGCGCGTGCGCGGGGCAGTTCCTCCTCGAGAACCTCGGCGCCTACACCGGCCCGTTCGCGCACGTCGACATCGCGGCGCCCGCCGTTGGCGGCAACGGCCGCGGCACCGGCTTCGGCGTCGGGCTGCTGCTCGACCTCCTGATGCCATGAACAGCCACTGATGCGGAAATTTACCGTCCCAGCGCTCGCCGCCGAGCTCGACACGCTCGTGTCTTCGCGCTTCCCGAACGTGCTCGTCGAGGGCGAGATCAGCCAGCTGCAGCTGCCCGCCTCGGGGCATTGCTACCTGCAATTGCGCGACAGCGGCGGTCCGAAGGGGCAGGACTGCACGCTGCAGGTGGTGGTGTGGCGGGACGACTGGAACCGGCTGCGGTTCCGCCCGAAGGTCGGGGATCGCGTGGTGTGCCGCGGCCGCGTCGCCGTATTCCCCGCGCGCGTCGCGGTTCAGCTGTACGTCACCGAAGTGGCCCTCGCCGGTCAGGGGGAGCAACAGCGCCTGATCGAGGAGCGCAAAGCGCGGCTCGCCACCGAGGGCCTGCTCGACCCGCGGCGGAAGCGTCCGCTCCCGGTCCATCCGCGCATCGTCGGGGTCGCAACGTCGCTCTCCGGGGCCGCTCTGCAGGACTTCCTCGAGGTCTCGAAGCGGCGGTGGCCGAGCGCCCGAATCCTCGTGGCGGGCTGCTTCGTCCAGGGGGCCGAGACCCCGTCGTCCGTCGTGCGCGCCGTCGAGTTGCTGATCGAAGACGGTCGCTCCGAGGTGATCGTCGTCACCCGCGGCGGCGGCTCCAAAGAAGACCTGATGCCGTGGAACGACGAGGCCCTCGCCCGCTTCCTCGCGCACTGCCCGGTGCCGGTCGTGTCAGCCGTCGGCCACCAGATCGACACCACCATCTGCGATCTCGTCGCGGACGCCGTCGCTCCCACGCCCTCCGCCGCCGCGATGCTCGTGTTCCCGGACGGCGAGACGCTGCGGCGCCGCGTCGACGAGGGGGCGATCGCCCTCGCCAGCGGCATGTCGCGGCACGTCGCGCGCTCCCGCCAGGCCACCGTCGCGCTCACGGGTCGCCTCCGCCACCCGTCCGTGCGGCTCACCGAGGCGCGCACGAGCCTTGAGACGCTGCGCGCGCGGCTGCAAGTCGCGGTGCAGCGCCCGATGGACGGCCGCGTCACCCGGCTCGCGGCCCTCGAGGCCCGGCTTCACCCCAGCGTCGTCGCGCGGCTCGCGAACCTGCGCCAGCGCCGCACCGAGCGCGCACCTCGCCTCGAGACCGCAGCCCTTCGCCTCCTGCGCGAGCGGCGCCACGCGTTGCAGGCGCTCACCGCCGAACTTCACGCGCTCTCCCCGCTCGCCGTGCTCGAACGCGGCTACGCGATCGTGCGCACGGACAAGGGCGTCGTCACCGACCCGAAGGGTCTCCTCGACGGAGCGCGCCTCGAGGTCCACGTCAAGGGCGGCACCTTCGAGGCCCGGGTCGTCAAGCACGGCCTCCAGCTCCCGCTGCTGTAGCCCGCCGACGACGCGCCCTGTGTGGGTCAGCCCGGCAGCACGCCGAGCGCCAACAACACGCCGTAGCCGGCCGACGCGCCGTTGCTCGCAAACCCCGCCACCAGCCCCCAGCGCCAGCCGAGGCCCGCGATCCGCGCGTAGAACAGGCTCTCCGCGAGGCCGACGCCGAGCTCGACGACCCCAAACGCCGGCCAGGCTCCGAGCGGGGCGCTCAGCATCTGCATGCCGTACCACGCGAACGGGTGGGTCACGAGCGTGGCGCCGAACGCCACCATCAGCAGCCGCACGCTCGGCTCGTCGCGCGACGCCGCCCGGCCGAGCGCGAGCACGATCGGCGTCTCGATCGCGATTGACAGCAGCATCGCGTAGGACTGGGTCACAGCGGGTTCACGAGGCCGGCAACGCCGCGATGAGCTGGGCGACCAACAGCCCCCAAAGGGCATGGTAGACACCCTGCGACAGCAGCCAAAGCTGCACGAACACCAGACCGAAGCTCGCGAGCAGCGCGAGGACCGCGACGACGCGGCCACCCATCGCGCGCGAGCGCTGGTCTGCCGCGTAGTAGCCGCTGTTCACCCGCGCCCAATCCACTTCTGCGACGTTCCAGCCCCACGCCACGAGGCCGACGCCGGGGATGACGCTGCACGCGAGCCCCACCCCCGCGAGCACGAGCCCGCCGAGCACCATCGCGACGACCAGCCCCGTGCGGGGCTTTGGCGCCGCTTCACCGCGTCCGAACAGCGCGTCGACGTCGGACATCAGGCCACCATCGGACGCAAGCGACCCAGGTGGTGCGCCACGAGGGCCTCCCGCACGACGGTGCGCTCGTCCTCGACCCCAAACGTCCCGTCGTCGCGCAGCGACCCCACCGCGTTCTGGAGCGTCACCAGCGACAACGACTCGGGCCGCGTGATCACCCCTCGCCCGTCTTTCTCGCCGGCGAGCTGCATCGCGCGCGGCAACGCGTCGAGCTCGATCCCGCGCGCCAGCTCCCCAGCGGCCTGAACCACGAACAGGTAGCCTTCGAGCACCGAGCGAAGCAGCCCGTGGACCTCCGCGATGCGCCCGACCTCGGCCACGCGCCAGCCCGCGCCGTCACGGGCGATCGCCCCATGAACTTCGAGCGCACGGAGCCCGTCATCGAGCTGATCCGCGCCGGAGCGGTCGGGGTCGAGCACGAACTCGCGGCGCAGCACGAACGCGAGGTAAACGAAGCTTCCGAGCAGCTGCGAAGCGTCGAACGGACCGTCCGGCAACACCCGGATCGCCGCCGTCGCAAACATCGCTGGCGCCAGGAAGTGCAGCACCTGGTTCTTGTGGAAGTCGAGCGTGATGCGCTTGTCGACCACCACGGCCCACACGGGGTCCTTCGGGTGCTCGAGCGACTCCACGAGCCGCGCGCGCAGGAACCGCGCCAACGCCTCGTGCCACGCGTGCGACGGCTGCTGCAGCGACGCCGCTTCAGGCGCGCCCAGGTGCACGAGCAGCGCGCGAAACCGCTCCAGGCGCGCGACGAGCTCTGAGTGCGCGAGCCCCCGACGGTGATGCGCGAGCAGCGCCAGCGCCACGATCGACGTCGGCAGCGTCACGGTGACGCGCCCGATCCGATGCATCACGCGCTCACCAACGACCTGGAGCAGCTCTTTGCGGTCGAGCGAAGACCGCTCCGTCCACGGCGCACCACCGACCGGCGCGTCCACGATCGGCCCGCACGCGAGGGGCTCGCCCGTGCGCATGTACACGCGCCCATAGCGGCGCCACAACACGCTCCGCGCCTTCACGAGCTCGCTGACCGACTCGGCCTTCTTGCGCTCGCCGCCCAATTCCCGCGCGTACGAGGCCTCCTCAGCGACCTGCTCGTACGCGAGCGCGACCGGCAGCAACGTGACCTCGCGGCCCGTGCGGCGCACCTCGGACGCCTCGAGGATCATGCCGAGCACACCGAGCTTTGGCGGCATCAGCTTGCCCGAACGGGTGCGTCCGCCCTCGATGAAGAACTCGACCGGGTAGCCCTGGCGCACCAACTCGCGCAGGTAGCGCGAGAACACCGCTGGAAACAGCCGATCGCCCGAGAAGCTGCGTTTGACGAAGAACCCGCCGGCGCCCCGCAGCAGGATGCTCACCGGCCAGATCGCGAGGTTCATGCCCGCGACCACGTGCGGCACGATCAGGTCGTTTACGTAGAACACCCACGAGATCAGCAGGTAGTCGAAGTGCGACTTGTGCGACGGGATCAGCACGACCGTGCCGCCCCGCATCGCGGACCGGATGCGCTCCATGTCCTCGGGTCGGACGTCCACGCCCGCGTAGATCCGCGTCCACAGCGGCTGCAGCACGAGGTGCAGCAGGCGGATCACCCACCACCGAAAGTCCGCCGCGATCCGGTTGTACTCGCGGACGAGCTGCGCGGACACCTTCTCGATCGGCACGCCCTGAGCTTCGGCCTCGCGGCGCGCGAGCTCGCGCATCGGCGGGTTGTCGAGCACGATCCTCCGCATGGTGGCGTGCGGGAGCAACCGCGGACCGCGCACGAGCGTCTCTTCGCGGTGAAGGTACCGGCGCAGCGCCAGGCGGAGCGCCTTGGGTCGGCGGGGCGCGTCGAACCGCTGGGCGAAGGATTGGAGGTCGATCGGCTGGCCGATCTGCACGAACGCTTCGGGGCTGTTGCGCCACGCGCGCAAGAGCTGACCTGCAAACCCCGGCGCCTCGCGGATTCCGTCGAGGAACCATTGCACCGCGCCATAGTCGAGCTCCGGCGCCCGGCTCCACACGATCAGCACCGGCACCAGCTGAATCGGCGTCGGGCAGCGCTCCTGCGCGTCGAGGATCGCGCGCAGCGGGTCGCCGGGGTCACCTGCGACAAGATCGACGAGCGCGCTGGGATTCTCGACGAACACCGTGACGGGCACCCCCTCGGCGACCGTGCGCGCGAGCCAACCCGACTCGACCGGATCGGGAGGGGACCCGCGGCGAAGCCGCTCCTGGGAACGCCGAACCAGGTCGCGCCACGCCTCACCGATGGGCTGCCACCAGAAGCTCGAAACGCCCGCCGCCCACGCGGAGAGCGGCAACCGGCGGTCGTTCAACACCACGTTCAGCGCGAGGTAGTCGATCGTGGAGCGGCGCGGGAGCACGTAGACGACCGGGCCTTTGAGCGAGGCCGCGCGGATCTGCTCCGTCGAGTGGTCCTCCAGGCGAAGCCGACCGAGCGCGCGACCGAGGCCGAGCAGCCAGAAGAACCAGCCGAACCTGCGCAACATCGCAGAGCCGTACCGCATGGCCTCGACGACTGGACGCGCGGGTTCGCCGGGGAGCTCGAGCCCTTCCACGCTCAAGGCGTGTCCGTGTCGGTGTCCGCTGCGGTGTCGGTGTCGGTGTCGGTGTCGGCGGCGTCCGTGTCGACCACGTCCACGTAGTCGGACGGTGGGGAACACCCGACGTACATCGCGGTGGGCTCGCCGACGCCATCGCCGTTCGCGTCGGGGTACCACGCGCGATGTTCACACGAAGGCTGCGGATCTTCCGGGATCAGCGCGAGCAACCCACATCCGCACAGCACCGTTAACAACCACGCCATGACCCTTGGATAACGCAGGGTACGCTCGGGGGCGATACCATAGGACGATGGCCGATGGCGCAGCAATTGAGACCACCGCGGTCGTGTCGTCCCGCGACGTCGCCCTGTTCGTCCGCACCTTCGAGGGCGGCCCGGAGGCGGTGATCGCGGTCCACGGCGGCCCCGGCGTGTCGTCGGACCACCTCGAGGCGCTGGTGCCGCTCACCAAGGCCGGGGTCGACCTCGTGCTGTACGATCAGCGCGGCGTCGGGCGCTCCTCCCCTCCCGTCGACCTCGATCCGAAGGCGTACGCGCTCGAGCGCTACGTGGCCGATCTCGAGACGGTCCGGACCTACACCGGCGACGCCTCCGTGGTGCTGATCGGCCACTCCTGGGGCGCCATCGTCGCGGCCGCCTACGCCGCCCGGCACCCGGACCGCGTCTCGGCGCTCGTCTTGATCGATCCCGCGAGCCCCACCAAACGCGGGCTCGACGCGGGCTGGGAATCGCTCGGGCACCGCATCGATCAGCTCCAGCACCTCGGCGTCATTCACCCCGTCGAAGCCGTTGGAGACGACTGCACCGCGATGATCGCCTCGCTGCTGCCAGCGTTCAACGCCGACCCGCTAAGGCCGCTGACGACCGATCTCGGCTCGACCACCTGCTCGACAGGCGCGCGGGTGCGCACGTGGGCCGCGCTCGGCGACTACGATCTGCGCGCCACGCTCACCCGCATCACCGCGCCCGTGCTCATCCTGGATGGACGAATGGACCCCTACGGCGACACGCCCGCCGAGTGGGTGCCCAGCCTGCGCGCGCCGCACGAGGTCGTGTACCTCGACAACTGCGGTCACCGGCCGATGCACGAGTGCCCGGACACGATGTTCCCGCCGCTGCTCGGGTACGCGACCCGGTGAGGGATCAGGCCCGACGCTTGCTGCCGATCGCATCGTTCGCAGGCGGATTCCTGTGGGATTCGCTCACGCTCCGCCGCATCGATCGCCTGTCCGACAACCTCCTCCTCGCCACGTACCTCGCGCTCCTCGGCGCCCTGATCGTCGTCGCCGCCCGCGTCGCCCGCGACCCCGAGCAATGGCCCCGACTCGCGCCCCGCGCCCCGTGGCTCGGCTGGGGCACACAATTCCTGTTCGGCGGCCTGTATTCCGCATACGTCATCTTCTACTTCAAGAGCACGCAGTGGGGCTCCACGCTCCTGTTCGTCTTCATCCTCGGCGCGTTGCTCGTGCTCAACGAATTCGCCGCGCACCACTTCCGCTACGACCGCGTCCGAATCGCGCTGTACTGCGCGTGCGTGTTCTCGTTCCTGCTGTTCTTCATCCCCGTGATCTCCGGCTGGCCCGGTCCCGGGCTGTTCAGCGTCGCCGCCGTGCTCGCGCTCGCCGTCTCGAGCGTCGTCACCTGGCTCGCCCACGTCACCCCCGCCGAGCCTCCCCGCGCCGTATTGACGCGCCACCTCGTCCCCGCCGCGGGCGTGCTGGTCGCGCTCGCGCTGCTCGACGCGGTGGGTCTCATCCCGCCGGTGCCGCTCGCGCTCATGGACGGCGGCATCTACCACAGCGTCACCGGCACACCGAACGGCTACCAGCTCGTCTACGAACAGCCGCCCTGGTACCTCCCGCTCCGAAACGACGACCGCTGGTTCCGTTACCGTCCGGGCGACAAAGTCACCTGCTTCACCGCGATCTTCGCGCCGAGCGGCATGGACCTCGGCATCACCCACGTCTGGGAGCATTGGGACGCGGAAGCCGGCTGGGCGCGAACCGACGCGATCCCGTTCGACGTCAGCGGCGGCCGCGACGGTGGCTACCGAGGGTTCACGAGCAAGCGGCACTTCGAGCCCGGTGCGTGGCGCGTCCGCGTCGTCGAGCAGACCGGCCGCGAGCTCGGTCGCTACGCGTTCACGGTGGATCCGGGACCATGGCAGGCACCACCCCAGCTGACGTCGCGCCGGTATCGCTGACGTCCCGCCGACGGAGCCCGAGGGCCACCAGGAACACCAGCGGGGTGAGCGCGAGATTGAACACGGTCGAGACCACAAGCACCTGGGGCATGCCTTCGACCAGGCCGTCCGCGCGGGTCGACAGCAGCGTGGCCGACAACACCGCTGCGATCGACGCGGCCGCGCTCTGCACCATGGACTGGACCGACTGAAACCGCGCGCGCTCCGACGCCATCGGCACACGCGTCGCCTGGGTGTTCACGGACATGTTCCGGAACCCCATGGCGACGAAGAAGAACACGAACACGACCGGGACCGACGTCCACGTCGTCGCGAAGTGAAACCCCCACCAGACCACTGGAAGGAACAGGCCAACACCGAAGGCGTTGGCGTACGTGGTGCCATAGCGATCGACGATCAGGCCGACGAGGCGCGAGACACCGAAGCTCACCACGCCGCCCATCATGTACAGCCCGCCCAACCACTCGCGGGGGAAGCCGAGGTTCGCCTGTACGTAGGCCGCGAGGTTGGGGATCATGACGAACGAACCGACGAACAGCGAGAACGAAGACGCCCACGAGGCGAGCACCAGCGGACGGCTCGCCATCGCGAACAATTCGCCGACGAGGCCTCGAAACTCCTGCCACGCGGTCACATCCTTCGCGCGCGCGCGCAGGTGCCCCGTCATGCTCGGCAGCGCCGACAGCGACCCGAACGTGACCAACAGCCCGAGCGAGCCAACGACCACGAACGGCGCGCGCCAGGTGCCGAGGCGCGCCAGCTCGAGCGCGCAGGGAACACCGACCACGGACGCCACCGAGAACGCGCCCATCAAGATGCCCATCGCCCGTCCGCGCCGCTCTGGCGGGATCACGTCGCTCAAGATCGAGAGCGCGAGCGACGTCGCCGGGCCGCCGAACGCGCCTGCGACCATGCGAGCCGCCATCAACGCACCAAACGTCGGTGCGAGGCCACCCGCGAACGTGCCCAGCACGAGGCCCACCATCGCCACGAACAACGCGCGCCGGCGATCGAAGCGGTCGAGCACGAACGCGCCAGCGAAGCCTGAGACCGCGGCCGCGCCCGTATAGGCCGCGGCGACGTACCCGACGTCGCTGGTCGAAGCGCCGAGGCCGACGGTAAAGTCGGGCCCAAGCGGCATCACCATCATGAACTCGAGGATGTTCACGAACTGAATGGAACCGAGAAGCCACAGGACCTTGCGTTCGTCGATCGCCGCGGCCAACCCAGCCCTCATACACATGGTGGACGTGCATCGTAACGCGTAGTTGCCTCGCCGTGCATGAGGCCTTAGAACGCCTCCTTCAAGAACCAGAGGGGAACCATGTCCACTGAATTCAAAAGCGTCGCCGAAGTCTTCATGTTCCGCTGCAGCGCAACGCCTGATGGCAACGCGTTCGCCCGTCCCGAGGGAGCGGGGTTCAAGTGGTCCACCTGGAAGGAGACCGCCGAAGACGTCCGCGCCGTCGCGTGCGGGCTGCGTGCCCTCGGTATCGAAACCGAACAGCGCGTCGGCCTGCTGTCGGGGACACGGCTCGAATGGATCATCGCGGACCTCGGCATCATCATGGCCGGCGCGGCCTGCACCACGGTCTACCCGTCCAGCAAAGGCGATGAGTGCGCCTACATCCTCACCGATTCGCACAGCCGCCTGCTCATCGCAGAAGACGACAAGCAGGTCGCGAAGATCATGGCCGTGCGCGAGCAGATCCCGTCCCTCACCAAGATCATCGTGATCGACGGCAAGGCCGACCACGACGGCTTCGTGATCACCTTGGACGACTTGAAGAAGCTCGGCCGCGAGCACGACGCCAAGGATCCGGCCGCCTACGAGCGCATCGCCAAGGAGCTCAAGGCCGAGACGCTCTGCACGTTGATCTACACGTCCGGCACCACCGGAACACCGAAGGGCGTCGAACTCACCCACAGCAATTGGGTCTATGAAGGCCGCGGCATCGACGCCCTCGGCCTGATCAGCCCCGATGACGTGCAGTACTTCTGGCTGCCGCTGTCCCACAGCTTCGGCAAGGTCATGCTCATGGCCCAGCTGCGGGTGGGCTTCGCCACCGCTGTAGACGGCCGGATCGACATGATCATCCCCAACCTCGCGATCGTGAAGCCCACGTTCATGTGCGCCGTGCCGCGCATCTTCGAGAAGGTCTACAACAAGGTCATCACCGGCGCCAAAGAGGGTGGCGGCATCAAGTGGAGCATCTTCCAGTGGGCCACCGAGGTCGGCAAGGAAGCCAGCCGAGTCAAGCAGAAGGGCGAGACGCCCGGCGGCCTGCTCGCGATCAAGTACGCCATCGCGACGAAGCTCGTGTTCAGCAAGCTCCAGGAGCGGTTCGGCGGGCGCCTCAAGTTCTTCGTCTCGGGCTCAGCGCCCCTGTCGCGCGAGATGGCCGAGTTCTTCCACGCCGCCGGCCTGCTCATCTGCGAAGGCTACGGCCTGACCGAGACGAGCGCCGCCAGCTTCGTCAACACGCCAAAGCGGTACAAGTTCGGCACGGTCGGGCCCGCGCTGCCCGAGACGGAGCTGTTCATCGCGCCAGAAGACGGCGAGATCTTCATCCGCGGCCCCGGCGTCATGCGCGCCTACCACAACAAGCCCGAGGCCACCGCCGAGGTGTTCGTCAAGGGCGAGGGATGGTTTGCGACGGGAGACATCGGTGAGCTCGATCCCGACGGCTTCCTCCGCATCACGGACCGAAAGAAGGACCTGATCAAGACGAGCGGCGGCAAGTACGTCGCCCCACAGTCGATCGAAGGCAAGATGAAGGCGATCTGCCCGCTCGTGAGCCAGATCGTCGTCCACGGCGACAACCGCAACTTCTGCTCCGCGCTCGTAGCGCTCGATCCAGAGGCGATGAAGAAGTGGGCCACAGACAACGGCATGGGCGACAAGTCGTACGAGCAGGTCGTCGCGGACCCGAAGGTCAAGACGATGCTGCAGCCCTACTTCGACCAGCTCAACAAGCAGCTCGCGAGCTACGAGTCGATCAAGATGTACGCCGTCCTGCCGCGCGATCTCACGCTGGACGATGGCGATCTCACTGCGTCGCTCAAGCTCAAGCGCAAGGTCGTCGAGAAGAAGTTCAAGGACATCCTCGACGGGTTCTACGCCGGCGCGATGGAGAAGTAGCGGGTCGCGGGCGTGAACGCGGTCACCGACGGCGACCACGCCAACGTCACCTTCACCGGAGCCGAGCACCCCGGCGCCCGGTTCGCGCGCGGCTCGTACGAACAGTGCCGCTTCGAGAGCTGCGTGCTCACCCGCGCCACCTTCGCGAGCGCGCGGTTCACCGACTGCACGTTCGTCGGCTGCGAGCTGTCGATGCTCGGCGTCACAGGAACGAGCTTCACGAACGTGAAGTTCGTGACTTGCCGCGCGATGGCCGTCAACTGGACGACCGCCCACGAGCCCACGTTCGCGGCGTCGTTCGACCAATGCAAGCTCGACGACGGCGTGTTCTCGGGCATGCGGTTGAAGGGCGTGTCCATGGTCGACTGCAGCCTTCAAAGCGTCGACTTTTCAAGGTGCGACCTCACCTCGGCGCAATTTTCAAACTCGGATCTCGCCAGCGCGAACCTGAGCCACGCGAACCTGAAGGGCGCCGACTTCTCGGAAGCCCGCCACTTTGCCTTCGATCCGCGAACGAACAAGGCCGGAAAGACGTTGATCAACCTCGCGACCGCCGCGCAGACGTTGGCCGCGCTCGGCCTCGTCGTGCCGGATCTTGATCAACTCATGGGGCGATAGGGCAAGCTCTGGGGCGCCACTCGTTCGTTCCCCGGAGGGTTCTTTGCTCCTCGCCCGCAACCGCCGCCCGTCTCGCACCGTCGTGCCACCCGCGCTGATCGCGGTCGTCTCCGGGCTGTTCGCGCCCACGGAAGCCGCGTTCGCGCAGTCGTGCAACATCGCGCCGGTCGAGAACTTCACCGACCTCACGTGCCCGGAGTGGACGGCCGGCCCGAACGTCAACGAATGCACGTACAACGAAGTCACGTACGGAGGCACCGTCGCGACAAATTTCGTCGCCGAGGTCGACACCGGCGCCTCGCTCATCCGTGATCTGCCGCTGATCGTCGGTGCGACGTATGATCTCACGTTCCGCGTCGCCCGCCGCCAGGACGCGATCCGCGTCCCAGACCCGATCCGCTCGATCGGCTCGTTCACCGGGACGAACTGGGCCGGCGCTACCGTCTCCGCCGGCGGCGCATGGTCGTGGAACCCGTACGCGTTCAGCTTCCAGGCAACCGCCGCGACCGGGCGCCTGTCCTTCGTCACCGCCAACGCCACCACGACCTACGGCATGTTGTTCGACGACATCCGCCTGCAGGTCCGCGGCGGCGCCGACGTGAACGGCGACGGCAACTGCGACGCGCCCACCGACCTCGACGGCGACGGCGTCACCAACGCCCAGGAGGCGATCAACGGCACCGATCCCCTCGACGCGGACTCCGACAACGACGGGCTGAAAGACGGCGCCGAGGTCACGGCCGGCACCAAGGGCATGGACGCCGACAGCGACGACGACGGCATCAGCGACGGCAACGAGGTCGCAGGCACCGGCCCGCTCGCGGCCTACGGCGCCACCGATCCGAACAAGGCCGACACCGACGGCGACGGCCTGTCCGACGGCCTCGAGGCGGGCGTCGCCACCGGCGTCGCCGCCGGAAAGAGCGACGGCACCGGCCTCACCTTCCTCGGCACCGCCGCTTCGTACGTCGGCGACACCGACACGACGACGAAGACGAGCCCGAAGGACGACGACAGCGACGACGACGGGCGCAAGGACGCGAGCGAGGACCTCAACAAGAACGGAAAGGTCGACGCGACCGAGTCCGATCCAAACAAGTTCGACACCGACGGCGACGGTATCTCCGACGGCATCGAGGCGGGGTTGATAGCACCCGAGGGGGCGAACACCAACCTCGCCAAGTTCCTCGCTGACGCCGATCCCACCACCACCACGAGCTACGTCAGCGCGGACACGGACGGCGACGGCCTCGCAGACGGCGTCGAAGACGCGAACAAGAACGGCAAACGCGAAGCCACCGAGACGAACGCGAAGGACGCCGACTCCGACGACGACGGCCTGCTCGACGGCACCGAGGTCAACACGAGCAAGACCTCGCCGCTGCTCACGGACACCGACTCCGACGGGCTGATGGACGGTCTCGAGCTCGGACTCACCGCGGCCACCTCGCCCGACACCAACCTCGCCGTCGCGAAATTCGACGTCGACGGCACCACCAAGACCGACCCGAACAAGGCGGACACCGACGGCGACACGCTCATCGACGGCTCGGAAGACGCCAACCACAACGGCCGGATCGACCCCGGCGAGACCGATCCGAACAGCGGCGACTCCGATGGCGACGGCCTGTCCGACAGCCACGAGCGCCTCACCTCGCTGACCAACCCGCGCGACGCCGACTCCGACGATGACGGCATCCTCGACGGCTTCGAAGTCAACACGAGCAAGACCTCGCCGACCCTGGCCGACACGGACAGCGACGGCCTGCTCGACGGCCTCGAGCTCGGCCTCACCGCCGCCACCTCGCCCGACACGAACCTCGCGATCGCGAAGTTCGACGTCGACGGTACCACCAAGACCGACCCGAACAAGGCGGACACCGACGGCGACGGAATCTCCGACGGCATCGAAGACGCCAATCGAAACGGCGCGTACGACGTCGGTCCTGAGACGAATCCCCTGTCGACGGACACCGACGGAGACACGCTGAACGACGGCGCTGAGGACGCCAATCACGACGGCATCGTCGACGCCACCGAGACCGACCCGACCAAGACCGACACCGACAACGGCGGCGTGCCCGACGGCACCGAGGTGCTCGTCGATCTCACCGATCCGCGCATCGGCGCCGACGACAAGACTACCGTCGACACCGACGCAGACGGGCTGCTCGACTGGCAGGAGTACAAGCTCGGCACCGACCGCACGAACCCCGACACCGACGCAGACGGCCTGTCCGACGGCAACGAGGTCAACACCACGCTCACGAGCCCCCTCGACCCGGATTCCGACGACGACGGCCTGTCCGACGGCGTCGAGGTCGCGGGCACCCTCACGGACCCGAACAAGGCCGACACCGACGGCGACTTCCTCTCCGACGGCGCCGAGGTGCTCACCTGGCTCACCGACCCGCTCCTGACCGACACCGACGGCGACACGCTCACGGACGGCGAGGAGGCGTTGACGATCGGCTCAAATCCGTTGCTTCCCGACACGGACTTCGACGGGCTGGACGACGGCACCGAGGTCGTCGTGACGCTCACCGACCCGAACGACGACGACACGGACGACGACGGCCTCTCAGACGGCTTCGAGATCGCCGGCTCGTTCACCGACCCGAACGACGCCGACACCGACGACGGAGGCGTCGATGACGGCGTCGAGGTGCTCGTCGATCTCACCGATCCGCTCGACGGGACCGACGACGGTGTGATCGTCATCGTCGACACCGACTCCGACGGCCTCACCGACGTCCAGGAGGGCGTGTACGGCACCGACCCGACGAACCCCGACACCGACGGCGACGGCCTCACCGACGGTGACGAGGTCCTTGTCATCGGCACCGACCCGCTCCGCGCCGACACCGACGGAGACGGCCTGTCCGACGGGCGCGAGGTGAACACCACGTCGACCGACCCCCTCGTCGAAGACACAGACAGCGACGGATTGACCGACGGCGTCGAGGTGATCTCGACCCTCACCGACCCCTTGCTCCCCGACACCGACGGCGACAACCTCACGGACGGCGACGAGGTGCGGCTGTACGGCACGAACCCGCTCGCGAAGGACTCCGACGCCGACGGCCTCGACGACGGCCGCGAGGTCACCGGCGGCCTCGGCACGGACCCGAACAACGCGGACACCGACAACGACAAGCTTGGCGACGGCGCTGAGGTTGACCAGTACAAGACGAACCCCACCGACTCGGACACGGACGACGGTGGCGTTCCCGACGGCGTCGAGGTGCTCGTCGCGAACACCGATCCACTCGACCCGACCGACGACGTCCCGAACATCGACACCGACGGCGACGGCCTGACCGACGACGAAGAGACGTTGTGGGGCACCGACCCGGCCGACACGGACTCCGACGACGACGGCCTGATCGACGGCGCAGAGGTCCACACGCTCGGTACGAACCCGATGGACAGCGACACCGATGACGACGGGCTCGTCGACGGCGACGAGGTGACGCGCGGTACCGATCCGAAGGACGCTGACACCGACAACGACGGCCTGATCGACGGCAACGAGGTCGATATCAGCACCGACCCGCTCCTGCCTGACACGGACGATGACGGCCTGATCGACGGCGCCGAGGTCGACGTCTACGGCACCGACCCGACGAGCCCTGACAGCGACGGCGACGGCCTGTTCGATGGCGCCGAGGTCGATCAGTTCGGTACCGATCCCAACGACACCGACAGCGACGACGGCGGGGTCTCCGACGGCCTGGAGGTCGACAACGGCACAGACCCGCTCGATCCCTCCGACGACGTCCCAGCCCCGGTCGACACCGACGGCGACGGGCTCACCGACGCCGAAGAGGCGGTGATCGGGACCGACCCGTTGGTCGCGGACACCGACGGCGGCGGGGTGAACGACGGAGACGAGGTCGACAACGGCACCGATCCGCTGGACCCGACCGACGACTCACCCGACACCGACACCGCGGTCGACACCGACACCGACACCGCGGTCGACACCGACACGGCGGTCGACACCGACACCGCGGGCGAGACCGGCGTCGATCCGCTCGACGGGTACTACAGCGGCGGGTGCAACGGGTGCGCGAGCACGGCCGACCCGATCAGCGCCGGGGTCGCCGTCCTGCTGTTGCTCGGCCTCGCGCGACGCCGCCGGTAGGGCGGCTAGCCACCCGTAGCCAACCCGCGCATCGACGCGAGGACCCATGCGGTCGCGTTGAGCGGAACGTCGATCGCGAGCCGCGTCTCGCCCTCACCCGTCGCGACAAGCTCGATCCCGTCGTCGCAGGACCGCACCAGGAGCCCCGCCCCGCCGCCGAACCGGCCAACATGCTCGATCCCGCCAGTCGTCGACACCCGGAGCACCCCCGTGACGCGATCCCAGCTCACCCGCGTTGACGTTCGCGCGTGCCGCAAGATGGTGCGGAGGCCGTCCACCCCGGGCAGCGCCAACAGCGCACACAACGCCGCGATCGCCCATCGCTCCGCCAGAAACGCCCCCGCCGCCCCAACCCCGAAACCGGCGACCCACAGCAGCCAAACGGCCGCCTGTGGACCGTGTTTCAGCCGTTGGAGGTGCGCGATGCGGAACTCGATCGTCCCGTCGCCAGGCTGCAACACGTCGACCGAGGCCGGCACGCCTGTCAGCTCGAAGGGCGGCGGCGGCGCCAAAACTCCCCGCCAATGCGCGTCCGGTGCGATGCCCTCGAACACCACGCCACACGACTCACACGACAGGCGACGCGCCGAAACGTCGACGTGGTCGTCCGGAACGAGGCGTTCGCAGCGCGGGCACGCGTAGGGCAGGTCGTCCCCCTGCAGGTGGGTGGCTCGCCGTGATAACCGCGGCACCATGAACCTTCGACCGTTCCGACGTGTGCTGGTAGCCAACCGCGGCGAGATCGCCGCCCGCGTGATCCGTGGGTGCCACGAACGCGGCATTCAGGCCGTGGCCGTTTACTCCGAGGCCGACAAGGACGCCTTGCACGTGCGCATGGCGGATCAGGCCTTCCTGCTCGGCCCCGCCGCGAGTAGCGAGAGCTATCTGCGCGCGGACAAGCTCCTCGAGGTCGCCGCGAAGTCCGGCTGCGACGCCGTCCACCCCGGCTACGGCTTCCTCTCCGAGAACGCGAAATTCGCCGCGCAGGTGATCGAAGCCGGCCTCGTGTGGATCGGCCCGCCGCCCAGCGCCATCGACGCGATGGGCAGCAAGACCGGCGCGCGCCAGCGCATGACCGCGGCCGGCGTCCCGTGTGTGCCCGGCACGATCGAGGCGCTCGCGGACGAGCACGTCGCGGCGCAGATCGCTGCAGACATTGGGTACCCGATCATGCTCAAGGCCGCGGCCGGAGGCGGCGGAAAGGGCATGCGCCGCGTCGACCGCGCCGAAGACATGGCGGACGCCTGGCTCGCGACGCGCTCCGAAGCGAAGAAGTCGTTCGCCGATGACGCCGTCTACGTCGAGAAGCTCGTCGAGCGGCCGCGGCACGTCGAGATTCAGGTGCTGGCCGACGGCCACGGCAACGTCGTGCACCTCTGCGAGCGCGACTGCAGCGTGCAGCGCCGCAACCAGAAGGTCATCGAAGAGAGCCCCTGCCCCGTGCTCTCGCCCGACACGCGCGCAGCGATGGGTGCTGTCGCCGTCCGGGCCGCCGCCGCCGTGAACTACGTCGGAGCCGGCACCTGCGAGTTCCTGCTCGCCGAAGACAACCGCTCCTTCTACTTCCTCGAGATGAACACGCGCCTGCAGGTCGAGCACCCGATCACCGAGATGGTGACGGGGATCGACCTCGTCCACGCGCAGCTGCGCGTCGCCGCCGGTGAGCGCCTGTGGTTCTGCCAGGAAGACGTCGTGCAGCGCGGCCACGCCGTCGAGTGCCGCATCTACGCGGAGGACATGGCCGCGAACTTCCGCCCGTCACCGGGTCCGCTGCGCGGCTACCGCGAGCCCGCCGGCCCCTGGGTCCGCGTCGACAGCGGCGTCGTCGAGGGCATGGACGTGCCCCGCTACTACGACCCGATGGTCGCCAAGCTGATCTGCTGGGGGGCTGATCGCGACGCTGCCTTGGAGCGCACCCGCCGAGCGCTCAAGGACTACCTCGTCGTCGGCATCCCCACGTCAATCCCGTTCTTCCTCGCGATCCTGGACGACCCGGACTTCCGCGCCGGGCACTACTCCACCGCGTTCATCCGGCCCGAGTGGCTCGAGGCCCACGTGCGCCCCGACCACGACGCCGAGGAGATCGCGCTAATCGCCGCCGCCATCGCGAAGTTCGAGTCCGACAAGAAGTCCCTCCCCGCCGATGACGCCGTCACCGACGGCTCCACGTGGAAACGCTCGCTGCGCTGGTCCGAGCGCGCCCGGGGTGTCCGATGAAGTACGACGTCGGCATCGGTGACGGCCACGTCGCCGTCGAGGTCATCCCCGTCCAGGGTGGTGGGTACCGCGTGAGCGTCGGCGGAGGCCCCGTCCGCAACGTCGACGCGCGGCCGGTGGGCCCCGCCGAGTGGTTCGTCGCGATCGACGGCACCCGGCACGTCCTCGGCCTGTTCGTCAACGGCGACCACTTCGACGCCCAGCTGCGCGGCCACGCGATCCGCGGCACCGTGATCGACAGCCGCCGCGCCGCCCTCGAGCTTCACGGCGCCGCCGCCCAGGGCGAGGTCCGCACGCAGATGCCGGGCGCCATCGTTCGCGTGCCCGTCGTCGTCGGGCAGAAGGTCCACAAGGGCCAGGTGCTCGTCGTCGTCGAGGCGATGAAGATGGAGAACGAGTTCAAGTCGCCGATCGACGGCACCGTGAAATCCATGCCGTCCAAGGTCGGCACCGCCGTTGAAGCCAACACCATCCTCGTCGTGGTGGAGCCCTCATGACCGACGAAGACGTGCGCCGCTGGCGCGAGAACGTGCGCGCCAAGGCGCTGGCCCGCGTCCCCGAGCGGCCGCTGCTCCAGCGCAGCGGCGGCGAGCCGATCGCCGACCTCTACACGCCCGACGACCGCGATCCCGCTCGCATCGGCTTCCCCGGCGAGTACCCGTACACGCGCGGCGTGCAGCCCACGATGTACCGCGCCGCCCACTGGACGATGCGCCAGTACGCGGGCTTCGGCACCGCCGCCGAGAGCAACGCTCGCTACCGCTACCTGCTCGAGCAGGGAACCACCGGCCTCTCCGTCGCCTTCGATCTTCCAACGCAGATGGGGTACGACAGCGACGACGCGATGAGCCTCGGCGAGGTCGGCCGCGTCGGCGTCGCGATCGACTCGCTCGCGGACATGCGCGTGCTGTTCGACCGCATCCCGCTCGACAAGGTCAGCACGTCGATGACGATCAACGCGACCGCGACCACGCTGCTCGCGCTGTACGCGGCCGTCGGGCGCGAGCAGGGCGTCAGCGCGGACAAGCTCCGCGGCACCGTGCAGAACGACATCCTCAAGGAGTACATCGCCCGCGGGACGTACATCTACCCGCCGCGCCAGAGCATGCGCCTCGTCACCGACCTGTTCGCGTGGTGCCACAAGCACGCGCCGCAGTGGAACACGATCAGCATCTCCGGGTACCACATCCGAGAGGCCGGCAGCACCGCCGCCCAGGAGCTCGCGTTCACGTTGGCGGACGGCATCGCGTACGTCGACGCCGCCGTCGCCGCGGGCCTGCCCGTCGACGAGTTCGCGCCGCGCCTGTCGTTCTTCTTCAACGCGCACAACAACCTGCTCGAAGAGGTCGCCAAGTTCCGCGCGGCCCGCCGCCTGTGGGCGAAGATCATGAAGGAGCGCTTCAACGCGAAGAAGCCCGCGTCGCAGATGCTGCGCTTCCACACGCAGACCGCCGGCAGCACGCTCACGGCGCGGCAGATCGACACCAACGTCGTGCGCGTCACCTTGCAGGCCCTGTCCGCCGTGCTCGGCGGCACGCAGTCATTGCACACCAACTCGCGCGACGAGGCCCTCGCCTTGCCGTCGGAAGCCGCCGCGCGCCTCGCGTTGCGCACGCAGCAGGTCATCGCGTGGGAGTCCGGCGTCGCCGACTTCGTCGATCCGCTCGGCGGCAGCTGGGCGATCGAGCGCATGACGGACGAACTCGAAGCCGACGCGCTCAAGCTCATCGCCGAGATCGACGCGCTCGGCGGCATGGTGCCCGCGATCGAAGCCGGGTTCCCGCAGCGCGAGATTCAGCGCGCCGCGTACCAGGCCCAGATCGCCGTCGATCGAGGCGACGCCAAGGTCGTCGGCGTCAACGCGTTCCAGATCGACGAGGCGCCGCACCAGAACCTGCTCAAGGTCGATCCGGCGCTCGAAGACGAGCAGGTCGCGCGCCTGCGCGAGGTCCGCTCCAAGCGCGACGCCACCGCAGCGAAGGACGCGCTCGACGCTCTGCAGCAGGCCGCCGCCGGAGACGCGCCGCTGATGCCGCTGATCGTCACCGCGGTCGAGGCGTCCGGCACGCTCGGCGAGATCAGCCACGCGTTGAGGCGCGTGTTCGGCGTGTACAAAGAGACACCGGTCGTTTAGGCGGTCGGGTCCGTCCACCCCGGCGCCGGCGCGATGATCGACAGCTCGAACTCCGCGTCGCACACCAGCGACGCGCCGTCCGCCAGCTCCTCCCAGTGGTTCTCATGCCCCACCGGCTCGCTCGCGACGAGCACGTGATTCACACGACCCGGGGGTCGCAGCATCTCCAGACACACGCGCGACGGCACCGCACACGCCACGCGGTCGGGGCAGTGCCGCTTCTGCGTCGACAGGAACAGCGCCCGCCCCGCGCGCTGCGCCACGAGCAGCCGCCCGTCGGTGAGGATCACGTTCGTGACTGGACGTTGTAGCCCGAGGCGCCGCGCCTCCGCGTCGATCTGCCCGAGCGCGAGCCGCACCGCGCCCGCCACCCCGCGCGCGTCGGCCCCGACGTGGCCGCTGCGATCGGCCCCGAGCCCCTGCATCACGGTGAGCACGTAGAAGAACAGGACCTCGGAGTCCGTGTCGCCGATGATCTGCGCCGCGAGCACCGGCTCGATGCGCTCCATCATCCACGCCCGCAGCACGTCAAAGCCGAAGATCGTGCCGTTATGCGCGAACAGCCACCGACCATGCCGGAACGGGTGCGCGTTGAGCGAATCGACCGTCCCCACCGTCGCGCGGCGAACGTGCACCAGGAACGTGTGGGACTGCAGCCGCGACGAGACCTGGCGAAACCGCGGGCAAGCGTGCGCCGGCAGCCCGGACTTGACGACGTAGGCGTCGTCGTCGGCGAACCAGCCGATTCCCCATCCGTCCGGATGCTCCCGCGACTGCGCCAGCACCGCGTTCTCCGCGTCCAGCAGCGATCGATGGGGCCGGGAGAGCACCCGGCTCTTGAGCGCGAACAGCCTGCACACGGGAATGCCTCCACGCCGATTCTACTTGGATTCGTCAGGGATTTGCCCAACCGAAGCCCGCGCGCTACGGCAAAAGGCGGAGGATCGGCATGTTCGGCCTCGGCTTGGGCGAGATTCTGCTCGTGGCGGTCGTGCTCCTCGTCGCGGTGGGGCCGGAGCGCATCCCGTCGTTCATGCGGGAAGCTGGCAAGATATACGGGCAGGTAAAGCGCGCGTCGGACGAGCTTCGCCGCGCGTTCGTGCTCGAGGCCGACCGGATGGACGCCGACGAGCGCTACCAGAAGCTCCGCGAGCGGCAGAAGGCGGCCGAAGAGGCGCGCAAGACCGCCCAGGAGGCCACCGGCGGGGCCGCGCAGGCTCCCGTGCTCGCCCCACCGACCCTGAAAGCGCCCGGTCCTGACGCCGCACGCGACGCCACAATCGACGCCGACCCGGAGACGCCAGCCCCGCCGCGCCGGCCGCCCGCGACGTCCATCGAAGCGCCCGCCGAAATCCCCGACGGGATCTCGGCCGACGAGTGGTCCAAGCTGCCGCCGCGGGTCCAGCAGATGCTGCGCAACACCCAGGCGCCGTCACCGAAAGTCGTCGAATGATTCGGGACATCCTGCCGATCACGCGCGCCAAACCGGAGTCAAAGGAGGACGAGGTCGAGCGCCACCGCATGCCGCTCATCGAGCACCTGAAGGAGCTGCGCGTCCGGCTGTTGTGGTCCGTCGCGGCCCTCGTCGTCGGCATGGGCGTCGGGCTCGCGTTCGCGACCGACGTGTACGACTTCCTCCGCGCCCCGATCATGGCGATCTTCAACGATCAGCCAAAGAACGATATGGATCGCCTGTACCTGTGGCTGACCGGCCCGCTCCGCGGCCTGTTGCCCGACATCCACGTCGACGGCAGCCTGAACATCGGCAACTCGCCGCTCGAAGGCATGTACTCGTGGATGCAGATCGGCCTGATCAGCGGAGCCGTGCTCGCCTCCCCGGTCATCGCGTACCACGTCTGGCAGTTCGTCGCGCCAGGCCTGTACGCCACGGAAAAGCGCTGGGTGTTCCCGCTCGCGTTGAGCTCGTCGTTCCTGTTCATCAGCGGCGCCATGTTCTGCTACGCCGTGCTGTTCCCCGTCACGTTCCCGTTCTTCCTCACCACGCTCGACGCCACCGCCGTGATCTCCGTCCAGGGCTACCTCGAAGCGGTGGTCCAGATGATGATCGGGCTGGGCCTGTGCTTTCAGCTCCCGATCGTGGTGTGGTTCTTCGCGCGCATCGGCCTCATCGATCACCGCGACCTGATCAAGTACTTCCGCTACGCCGTCGTGGTCATCGTGTTCGTCGCGGCGATCGTTACGCCCACGCCGGACATCCTCACCCAGAGCCTGCTCTCGGTGCCGCTCATCGGGTTGTACGTGCTGAGCATCGCGGTCGCGTGGCTGTTCACCACAAAGGTCCGCACACCTTAGCGTCGCTGTTGGGGGCCCCGGGCCCTGCGGGCCCGTCGGTGCTTCCCGGGCTCGCGCTTCGCGCTCGGCCCCGCTGCGCGGCTGGGCCGCAGTCCAGGCCAAAGCGGCTGTCGCGGGGGCCGGCCTGCGGCCGCCCTCTCAGCACCTGGCCCGGCCGCGACACCGCTGACCGCGGCAAGACCCCGGACCACGATGATCCATCCTCCCCGCTCTTGCCGCTTTTCACCCCCCTTCCGGCAAGAGCGCCCGGGATGACCCCATCATCCACCTCGCCCTTGCCTGCAAGCCTCGAAAACGCAACGAAATCCGGCAAGAACCCCGACCACGAAGATCCATCCTCACGGTTCTTGCCGGCCCACCCCAACCGCGGCGTAAGGTCGGCCCCACCCCGCGCGTTGTCGCCGCAAAGGAGCCTCCATGACCCTGCTCGCCCTCTGGCTGAACACCGCCTCCGCCGGTGACTACACGAAGGACGCCGAAGAGCTCATGGATCTGTCGTTCGACATCGACGCAGTGCAGGGCATGTTGCGCGACCAGAAGCGCGCCGCCCCGCGCGCCGCGATGCCCTCCCCGGCCGCCCCGTACGACAGCTACAACCAGCCTGCGTACCAACCCGCTCCGATGCTGCCGCTCGAGCCGAACTCGAAGGTCGACACCGTCGTCGTCTACCGCGACCGCGCGCTCGTCTCGCGCTACCGCGAGCTCACCGTGCCGGTCGGCACGTCGTCGATCACGTTCGAGGGCCTGCCGCTCGGCCTCGCGTCCGACAGCCTGCATGCCCAGGCCCGCGAGGGGAATTTCCGCGTCGTCGGCGTCGAATTGTTGTCGGGCCAGGGCAAGGTCGAGGAGACCACCCGCATCACCGAGATCCGCAGCGACGCGGAGAAATACACCGACGAACTCGGCGGCGTCCGCGATCGCGTCGAGTCGCTCCTCGCCCAGCGCGCCTACCTGCGCGGCGCCCTGAACGGCGGCGGCGACAAGGTCTCCCCCACCGTCGACCAGATGAGGTCCACGATGGCCTACGTCGGCGACTCGGAGCGCGACATCGCGTCCAAGCTGCGCGTCGAGCAGGAGAAGGCCAAGGACATCGACGAGAAGCTTTCGCCCATGTTGGTGAAGCTCGCGAACCCCCTCGCCACGGGCATGACCGTCCGGGTCGACATCGAAGCGACCAAGGCCGGCTCCGTCGAATTGGGCCTGCGCTACCAGGTGTTCGGTGCCGCGTGGTGGCCGTCGTACAACGCGCGCCTCGACGAGGCGACGAGCCGCGTGGAGCTCGAGTACTACGGCATGGTGAGCCAGAGCACGGGCGATGTGTGGACCGACGCCACGCTCCTGCTCTCCACCGCAGACCCCTCGATCTCGGGCTCCGTACCGAGCTTGCAGGCGTGGCACCTCGGCGGCGCAGGTTATGACGCGAACGTGGCTGGCAACCTGCAAGCGGGCCGCGGCTACTACGAAGAGTACGACAACGACGGCACGTACGCCGCAGCGACGACGTCGAGCGTGGTGTCGTCGAACATGAGCGCGAAGGTCCAGGGCAGCGGCGCCGTCGTGTTCGCGATCCCCGGCAAGCGCACGATCAAGGGCGACGGCAGCGAGCAGCGCCTCCCGATCGGCACCCAGACGTTCGAGTCGACGATCGAGCTCGCTACGGTCCCGAAGGTCGTCCCCGAGGTGTACCGGTCCGCGCGCTTCAAGTACGAAGGCACAGCACCCATCCTGCCCGGCCAGGTCGCGGCGTTCGTAGGCGCCGACTACGTCGGCTCGGCCGCGTTCGACACCACCATCCCCGGTGAAGACCTGCTCGTCGGCTTCGGCAGCGACCCGTCGCTCAAGGTCACGCGCACGCTCGTGTCGCGGAACACCGAGACGCTCGGCGCCGGCAAGAAGACGATGCGGTACACCTTCGAGTTCAAGATCGACGTGCAGAACTTCGGAAAGACCGAGCGCACCGTCACCGTCACCGATCAGGTCCCGGTGCCGGACATCGAGAAGGTCGTCGTCGAGAAGCTCGAAGGCACCACGCCGTCGCTCGAGCCCGCGGCGGACGATCCGGCCGGCGTCACGAAGTGGAAGGTCACCGTCGCCCCCGGAAAATCGCAGGCGATCACGCTGAAGTTCAGCGTCACGGCCCCGCGCGACCCCGCCACCTACCCGCAGCTCGAGTACCAGCTCGAACAGATGTTGTAGGAACCGAGCCCGGCCGGGTACGGTCGATTCATCCCGAGGTGCTGCATGCTCACGCTCCTTTCGTTCGCGCTCGCCGCCGAGGCCGCGCCCTGTCCGGCGCCCACCACCACGGACACGCTGCTCGTCGATCTCGACGCCGCCAAGGCCCTGACCGACACCAACGACAAGGCCGCAGGGGACGCCGCTTCGCGGCTCGTCGCCGACCTCACCTGCCTCGGGGAGTCCGTCCCCGCGCAGCTCCTCGGTCAGACGTACCGCAGCATCGCCGCGGCCGCGCTCACCGGCGGCGACGAGTCCACCGCGCGAAGGTGGTTCAACGCGTCGTACTCGGCCGATCCCACCGGCTACCTGGACGTCCCGCAGGACCACCCCGCCGTGGCGCTGTACGAGGCGATCCGCTCCGAGGGGCAGCCGGCCGCGTTCACCGACGCCTCCCACAAGCTCGCCGAGGGCGCGTGGACGCTCGACGGGAGGTCGCTCACCTCCCTGACCGCGCGTGAAGGCATGCCCCACCTGCTCCAGCTGAAGGCCGCTGACGGCGTGCAATCCTGGCTCGTCGACGGCGCTGCATTCCCCGCAGACGCCCTCGCGAAGGCCGACGCCGTCGCGAAGGCCGACGACTGCCCGCCTCTGCGCCCCCACAAGCGGTACGCCTCGCCAGGCCAGAAATTCGACCTCAACGGCGACTGCAAGGCCGACCCCGTGCCGCTACGCCCCGGCGAGAAGCTCCCGCTGAAGATCGCCGGGCTCGCGCTGCTCGCGGGCGCAGGTGGCCTGTACGCCGAAGCCACCCTCGCGCACGGCCAGTTCGAAGCCGCCAGCCTGCTCTCCGACGTCGAGCGCTACAAGTCGCTCACCAACCAGATGGTCGTCCTGTCCGGCGCCACCGCGATCGTCGGCCTGAGCGCGCTCACGTGGGGCGTCGTCGTGTCGGACCAGGGCACCGTGCTGCCGCGGATCTCAGGGCGCTTCTGACGCGACGCGAATCGACGCCAGGATCGGCGCGACCGCGTCCCGGCCCTCGATCACCCGGTCGGAAGGCAGCAGCAGGTCGATCTGCAGCTGGCGACCGTTCACCTCGGCGTACCAGCCGTCCACGACCACCCCCGCCGCGGCGTCGGGGACACACGACGACGTCGCGCTGACCGGCAGCCCGGGAAGCGACCGGTACGTGCTCTTGTCGGTGAACAGGGGCTCGCAGCCCTCCCTAGGCCGCGGGAACGGCACGTTCTCGGCCGGGTCGAACGACCACACCTCCAGCGCCACGCCGTCGCTTCGTCCCAACGACAGCACGAGCCCGCTCCCGCGGCCCTCGCGCCCGATCCAACCCGCCGGGACGTCCACCACCAGCCCGGCGCCGCTCCACGTGCCGGGGCTCGGCACGGTCGAGCGCATCGGCTCCACCTCGCGAACCACCGGACGATCGAGCGCGAGCCCGCTGCCGGCCTCGTCGACCGTACGCTTCGGACAACCCGCCAACCCGACAAACACCACGATCCCGAGCTGCCTCACGTGCGTCACCGGGCTCTCCGCCCCTTCGCGAGCGCGGTCCGGTGATCCGGCCCGCCCCACACGGACGCGAACACTAAGGCCTCCATCGATCGTTCCTTGGCCGCGACCTGCTGCTTCATCGCGCGCACCGCGGCGATCGGCAGCGCAAGAATCGGAGCCGACAGCACCAGAGCGGCCGCGGAGGCCTCTTCCGCGACGGCGTCGAACAGGCCGATCGCGCGCCCCTCGTCGGGGCCGATCTTCGCGGCGGACGTGAGCACGCGCACCGCCGCGGTGCGCCCGACGATGTCGCGCAGGCGCTGCGCACCACCCCAGCCAGGGGCCACACCGAGCGCGCCGTGGACGAAGTGGAGGTACCCGCCCGCCCCGCAAACGCGCAGGTCGCACGCGGTCGCGAGCTCGGCGCCGCCACCCAACGCCGGACCGTTCACCAAAGCGACCGACACGAACGGCAGGCCACGGAACTCGTCGAGCACGGCCGTCATCGCGTGCGCCATGCCGAGACCGTTGTCGCCGTCGATCAACGCGTCCCGGACATCGTCCAGGTGACCGCCCGCGCAGAACACGCTCCCCTCCCCGACTACGTGGACGACGGCCCCGTCCCAGCGCGAAAGCTCGAGCACCGCGTCCGCGAGCGACGCCATCATCGCGACCGTCATGGCGTTGCGAGCCGAGGGGTTCGCGATCACCAGCCGCGCGACAGGGCCATCCGTGTGCAGCACGATCCGGCCGCCGCGATCCGGCAGCCCTCGACCGAGCGATCGCAGCGTCTCTCTCGCTTCTTCAAGCACCATCATCCCCTCCGGGCCGCCGTGTGGGGCGACGTCGCACCGCTTCGAATCCGCGCCTCGAGCTCGGTACCGAGGTGGGCGAGCCCCTCCGCGCGGGCGTTCTCGGCCAGCAGGTCCAGGTACCGACGGACCCGCGCGTCGCCGCGACGGCGCTCCCAGGCCGCCCGGCCCTCGCCCACACACCACGCGAGGTGCAGGCGCGTCGACGCGACGACCTCGGCAACACCCGTCCCGTTCGTCGCGGACGTCGAATGGACCGGCGCCATCCAGTGCGTGTGGTCGAGCGAGACCGCGACCTCGAGCTCGCGCACGAGCGCGTCGGCACCGGGCCGATCGGCCTTGTTCACCACGAAGATATCGGCGATCTCCAACAGCCCGGCCTTCATCGTCTGCACCGCATCGCCCGACTCGGGCGTCAACACCACGATCGTCGTGTCCGCGACCTCGATCACCCCGATCTCGCTCTGGCCCACGCCGACGGTCTCGACGATGACACGGTCGTACCCGCACGCGTCGAGCAGGTCCACCACGTCCGAGGCAGCACCACAAAGCCCGCCGAGGTGCCCGCGGCTCGACAGCGACCGCACGTACACGCCGTCGTCGCTCGCGTGCTGCTCGAGCCGCACCCGATCGCCCAGAATGGAGCCCCCCGTGAACGGCGACGACGGGTCGATCGCCACCACCGCCACCCGCTCGCCCCTCGCGCGCGCGTCCATCACCAGGCGATCGGCGAACGTCGACTTCCCAGCGCCCGGCGGCCCCGTCAGCCCGATGACGTGCGGCGACCCCGGCCGTTCGCGACGGCGGACCGGCAACTTTGCCAACGCTTCACCAACGCCCGGCACCCGACCCTCCACCCACGTGATCGCGCGGGCAAGGGCCCTTCGTTCGCCCGCTCTCGCACGGTCGAGCAGCTCGTCGATGGGGGTCGTCATGGTGCGCATTGTACGTCAGACGCGATACACGTCGGACTTCGGAGGTTCCTCATGCGACGTTTGTGGCTGCTCGCGACGCTCACGGCGTGCAAAGGTCCCTACGCAGACGTCTCAGGGACCATCAACGGAGCCACGTTCGACGAGGTCGGCTCGGCGTTCAACGCGGGACCTCACATCGTGTTGTTCGCCGAGAAGGTCGACTGCATGACGGCGGACTTCGTGGAGCGCGCCTATTCCGACGGCGACGTGCCCACGACCGAGGCGTTCACCGCGCTTCAGTTCTCGGCGATGGAAGTCGAAACGTTCAACCCAGGCACCTTCGTGTTCGAGCCGAACAGCGAGGTCCGCAGCTACGGCCTCACTGCCACCGGCGACACGTTCGTCGCCGACCGCGGCCGGGAGGGGTACGTCGCGGTCACCGAGGTCGACCCGAACGGGCAGTGGGTCGTCGGCGAGTTCGACCTCTCGTTCACCGATGACGCGGTCGCGGGGGAATTCCGCACGGAATACTGCAGGAACATGCAGCCATGACCAACGACGCCGAGTTCTCCGAAGCCGAGTTCCTGGTCCGCGCCCGCGCCATCGCAGACTCAGGAGATCAGCACCAGGCCGTGGAGCTGTGCCGCCAGTATCTGGCTGCTTCGCCCAACGCGCCGGGCGTCGCCAGGCTCGCGGTGCAGATCATGATCGGCTCCGGTCAGGGGCCCCAGGCCGTCGAATTGTGCCAGGACATCGCCATCGCGCTGCCGGACGCGACCTGGCCGTTTGGACAGGCGTGTGAGCCGCTCGCCATCGCCCTCGCAGACCTCCCAGCCGAGTGCCAGACGGCCAAGGACATGGTCGCGGACTCCGGAACCGACGCGTGGGCCGCGATGCAGACCGTTCGACGGTTGCTCCAGGCCGCGACGTGGTGGCCGCAGCTCGTCAAGCAGCTGCAGCTCATGTCCGAACGCACCTGGCTGATAAAAGAGCAGATCTCCCTCAACGATCAGCTCATCAACGTGCTCGCCCAGAAGCTAAGCGACCCGGTCACCGCGCGCGACGCGCGCGAAGCGGCGGAGCAGTGGAAGGACGTCCCCACCATGGTCCAAGGCTATTGGACGGCGTTGGAGGAGCACTCCCTCGACCCCGCGGCCTGGGACGAGACCGAACGGTTCTTTCGCGTCAACGAGCTGTGGGCTGACCTCGCGAAGCTGCTCGAGGCCTCGCTCGACGGCGCCACGGAGGCCGAGCGGGTCGCGCTTTGGACCGAGATCGTGGCCCTTCAAGAGAAGGTCCCTCACCCGGAGTGGGACGTCCTCGACGCCAAGCTCGCCGGAGACGACCGCCCCGACGGCCCACCGTTCATCCGCGAGCTTCGTGCCCAGATCAAGGCCCGTCAGGCGGCGATCTCCCTGGCGCGGCGCAAGACCGAGAAAGCCCAGGAGGGCCACTTCTCGATGCCGATCTGGCTCATCGGCGGGGTGGCGATCACGATCGGCGTCGTCATCGCCACCGTCATCGTGATCAAGCTGCTCGGTTAGCCGCCCGCCGGCAGCGTGAGCTTGCCGAAGCGGAACGCGGGGAACAGGTCGGTGCCGTCGGGCGCCGAACGGACCGCGTCGATCGTCGAAACGACGCGGCCGAGGTCGGTCTGGTCTTCCGCCGTGATCGTGAGGGACGGCAACGCCACGGGACCCGCGCTGCGCGAAGCTGCGACCAGATGCGCGGTAAGCCCGTCAACGTCCAGATCCGCGCCGCGTCGCGGGATGGACCCCGCCCAGGGCGCGTCCCCGAACACGCGGTACCCATCCGCGGTGATCGCGACGGTGATCTCGGGTTCCGAGATGGCCGGGCCGTCCCCCGCCGGGCGCGCTCCGAAGCGAATCTCCGTCAGCGGAGCGCTGAAGTCTGCAGCGAGCAGCAGGAACATCACCAGGTTCACGACGATGTCCAGGTACGGGATGAGGTTCAACTCATCGTTCGCGGCCGCGTGGCCGAGCGGTTTGTGCCGCATGTTCACCTCCCAGACCCACCGACATGTGTGCGCCCCACGGGTTCCGCGCGGATCGAACGACGACGACGCCTTGTGGGACGCTGGGCAGGTGTCCGCAGAATTCCATTGCGAGCGTCGGCCTGCGAGCGGTACACTCAGGGCGGAGGCTTCGAATGCCCCGTTGGCTCCCACTCCTGCTGATCGCGACGGCCTCCTTAGGCTGCTCGCATCGCGTAGAGGTGGTGATGCAGCCGATGCCCGCGGTCAGCCTGGATGTGTCTCGGGTCGCCGTCGTCTCGGGGACGCGCGCCTGCAGAGACATCGCAGACGCGCTCGTCACCGCGCTCAACGACACGCCCGGCGTCACCGTGGATCCGCGCGCGGAAGTGCAGCTCGAGGTGATCGAGTGTGAGCATCCGCTCATGCCTGTTCAGGTCGATGTCGAGCTCGGGAACGGCAACGACCAGCGTCGAATGTCCGTCGAAGGCAGCGCCCACGCGCTCCTCGTCGTCCGTCGGGACGGTCGCGCCGAGGCGCACCTCATCGGCGCCACCCGACGCCACGCCCGCGGCGCCTGGGGAGACCACGACGCGCTGGCCCTGTCTCGCGCCGTCGAACACGACCTTGCGAGCGGCGTCGCCGCCGACCTCGCCGAGCAGCTGCGCCCGGTCCCGAAGCTCGTCGAGCGCCGCGTGTATGGGAACCCCGTGCCCGGCACCGCCCAGGAGACGTTCAACCTCGCCGTCCTCGCCGAAGCGCACGGCGATCTGCACGAAGCGCGGCGGCTCGCCTCGGCGTCCTACGACGCCCACCCGACCGCGCGAACCGAAGCCTACGTGGCCCAGCTCGACGCGATGATCGCCCGAACGTCCACCGAGTAAGTTACCCGCCTGCACAGCACGCCCACCTCGTCCTCCCCACGGATCCCTCCATGCACCTGCTCCATCGCGGCGCCATCGTCGTCGTCCTCGGTTCTGGATCAAAGGGCAACTGCACGTACGTCGGGGACGGCAAGTCCGGCGTGCTCATCGACTGCGGCCTGTCCACGCGGCAGATCGCCGATCGGATGACCCTCGCGGGACTCACCGGAGACGGGCCGCTCGGCGCTCCGATCGACGCCGTGCTCATCACCCACGAACACAGCGACCACGTGTCCGCAGCCGGCGTGCTCGACCGCCGCCTCGCGGCTGAAGACGCGCTCGCCGTGCCGTTCTACATGACCGAAGGCACCCGCCGGCGCGTGAACTCCAAGGTCATGCCCCGCAACGTGCAGCGGTCGCGCGCCGATCACGCGTTCCGCGTCGGTGGACTGCTGATCGAGCCGATCTCGGTGTCGCACGACACGCCCGAGCCCGTCGCCTACCTGATCGACGTGCGCGGCACCCGCGTCGGCGTGATCACCGACCTCGGCAAGAGCACCCCCGGCGTGGAGCGCGCGTTTGCCTCGCTCGACGTCGCCGTCCTCGAGTACAACCACGACCTGACGATGCTGCGGGACGGCCCGTATCCGCCCGAATTGAAGCGACGCATCGAAGGGCCCTGGGGCCACCTCTCGAACGATCAGGCCGCCGAGATCACGACGCGCGCCGGCAGTCGGCTGTCGCACCTCGTCCTCGCGCACCTCTCCGAAGAGAACAACACCCCCGCTCGTGCCGAGCGTGCAGCCTCCGCCGCGCTTCATTCGATCGGTCGGCGCGACGTGACGGTGTTGGTCGGCTCGCCAACGGAGCCGGTCCAGGTGGTAGCGACCCGCCCCACCGCGCCGGTCCGCCCCACCGCGCCGGTGCGTCCCGCGCGCAGCTCCCACGTCCCGCCGGAACAAGGCAGCTTGTTCGGACCGTCTCCCTGGGCGTAGCTACCGTCGTCCTCCGCACCGGGGCGCTCGGGGACTTCGTCGCCACGCTGCCCGTCCTGCACCGGCTCGCCGAAGACGGTGCCGTGCTGGTGATCGGACAACCTCGCTACGAAGCCCTTACGTCGCCTCGGATCGCGTTCCTCGACGTCGAGGGGTCCCGAGCGCGGGCCCTGTTCACCGGCGCGCTCGACCTGTCGGCGTACGATCGCGGGCTCGCGTACACCGCTTCCGGCGCGGAAGCGCTGCGTTCGTGCGGCCTGCGCGACGTGCTCGAAGGCGCGCCCAAGCCCGCCCCGGACGTCGCGATCAGCGACCACCTGTGGGCGCCCCTGGTGCCCGCGTTCGGCCCGCGCGATCGGGACCCCCGCGTGTCTCCCGACGCCGAAGCGCTCGACGCGATGCGAACGCGCCTCGCCGGTCGTCGTCCGGTCGTGATCAGCCCGGGCAGCGGCGGAGCGGCCAAGCGGCTGCCGCTCGCGTGGTGGGCCGAGGTCGCGGCGCACCTCGACGACGTCGTGTGGGTGGGCGGTCCCCTCGAAGCCGGCGACGGGCCCTGGCCCGAACCTCGCTGGGACGACCTCGACCTGGGCGGTCTTGTCGCGCTCGCCGCGTCCTGCCGCGCGTGGTTGTGCCCCGACTCGGGCCCCGGGCACCTCGCGCGCGCCGTTGGAGCGCAGGTCGGCGTCGTGTTCACCGCCGCGACCTCGCCTGCGACGTGGGCCCCGCCGGGCGCGCGGGTGTTCCGCCAGGAAACCGCGCCGACCGACGTCGCGCGGTGGGTCGCGGGGTTATGATTCAGCCCTTCCCGGAGGCAGCGGATGTCGGTGTTCTCGGACATGTACGAGCTGGGGCACGAGCAGGTCGTGTTCTGTCGCAACGAGGCGTCCGGCCTCAACGCCATCATCGCCATCCACGACACCACGCTCGGGCCCGCGCTCGGCGGCTGTCGCCTGTATGACTACCCGACCGTCGAAGACGCGCTGAAAGACGCGCTCCGCCTGTCGCGCGCGATGAGCTACAAGGCGGCCGTCGCGGGGGTCGACTACGGCGGCGGCCAGGCTGTGATCATCGGCGACCCGTCGGCAAAGAACGAGACGTTGTTCCGCGCGTTCGGTCGCCACGTCGACTCGCTGGGCGGCCGCTACATCACCGCTGAAGACATGAACACCAACGTCGAAGACATGAACCAGATCGGCCGCGAGACGCGGTTCGTGACGGGTTCGTCGGTCAAGCCGGGCGGCTCGAGCGACCCGTCCCCGGTCACGGGCTGGGGCATCTACCAGGGCATTCGCGCGTGCCTCGAGGTCGTGTATGGCACGCCGGAGGTCAAGGGGCGCCGCGTGGTGATCCAGGGCCTCGGCAACGTCGGCTGGGCCGTGGCGCTGCATCTCCACCAGCACGGCGCCAACCTCGTGTTCGCCGACATCAACCGCAACCGCGTGCGCAAGGCCCTCGAGGCGTTCGGCGGCGAGGCCGTGGAAGCCGAAGACTGGTACACCACCCAGGCCGATGTGCTCGCTCCCTGCGCGGTCGGCGGGGTCATCAACCCCACCAGCATCCCCCTGCTGCGCGCGCCGATCGTCGCCGGCGGGGCGAACAACATCCTCGAAGACGAAGACCGCGACGGGGAGGCGCTGATCAAGAAGGGCATCACCTACGCGCCCGACTACGTCATCAACGCGGGCGGCCTGATCAGCGTCGCCGGCGAGCTTCGCGGCACCCCGCGCGAGAAGGTGATGAACGACGCGATGAACATCTTCGACACCGTGAAGCGCGTGTTGAACAAGTCCGCGATGGAGTCGATCACGCCCGTCGATGCGGCGAACCGCCTCGCGAGGGAGCGCATGGAGACCCTCGCCGCGATCCACCGCACCTACATCGCGCCCAACGCGGCGCGGGGGTGAAGGCCGGCGCGCCGACGCTCGCGGTGTGGACCGTCCGGACCGAGGTGTTCGACGGTCCGCTCGATCTGTTGCTGCACCTCGTGCGCAAAGACGGCATCGAGCTGCGGGACATCCGCGTCGCGCGGCTGTGCGACAGCTACCTGCAGTGGCTCGACGCCATGCGGGGCATTCATCTCGGTATCGCGGGCGATTACCTCGTAATGGCCGCCACGCTCTGCCGCCTGAAGGCCCTGGAGCTGCTCCCGCGCGCGCCAACCGCCGTGGTCGTGGAAGACGAGGTGGACCCTCGCCAGGCTTTGATACGCAAGCTCGCGGAGCACCAGCGCTACAAAGACGCCGCGCAGGTCCTCTCCGAGCGCGACTGGCTCAACCGGGACGTGTTCACGCGGCCCGCCGATGACGGTCCGGCTCCGCGTCCGCTCGCGGCCGGCGTCGACGCGTTCGGGCTGCTCGACGTCTACTTCGCCATCCTTCAGCGGGCCGCAGCGCCCGACCCGATCCACGAGGTCCACGCCAGCACGTTCGACATGGGAAAGCTCTGCCGCAGCGTCCTCGCGCAGTTCGGAGCCCTGGGCACGCGGCTGGACCTCGCGGACGTGCTGCTCGTGTTCCCGTCCCGCTTGGAGCGCATCGTCGCGTTCCTCGGCGTGCTCGAGATGGCCCGCCTCGGGTGGTTGGACATCGATCAGGCCGTGCCGTTCGGTCCGGTCCTGCTCGAAGCGCGCGTCGGCCCCGACGTCGACCTGCTGCCGCTCGTCGGTCGCATGGAGCTCCTCGCAGGATGACCGGCGAACCGCCAGCCCCCAGGCCAGCGGGCGAGATCGTCGCGTTCCCCGGCATCGAACGCGAGGCGCCGCCCACCCTCACCGCGGCCGTCGAAGCCATGTTGTTCGTGTCGGCCGAGCCGCTCGGGTTGAACGCCCTCTGCGAGGCCCTCGGCAACGCCGACCCGATCGAGGTTCGCGTCGTGATCGACCAGCTGATGCGTCGGTGCCAGGCGCCCGATCACGGCGTCGAACTTGTCGAGGTCGCCGGCGCGTTCCAGTTTCGCACCAAGGCCGCGTTTGCCAGCGTCGTCGCCCGAATTCGCGGAGGCAAGCCACAACGGCTGTCGGGTCCCGCGCTCGAGGTGCTCGCGATCATCGCATACCGGCAGCCCGTCACCCGCCACGAGATCGACCAGATCCGCGGCGTCGACTCCGGCGGGCCGCTGCGCGGGCTGATCGACCGGTCCCTCGTGCGCGTCTCCGGCCGACGCGACGAGCCTGGGCGGCCGCTCGAATACGCCACCGCGCCCGCGTTTCTCGAGCTGTTCGGCCTGCCCGGCCTCGGATCGCTCCCCACCCTGCGCGAGCGCGAAGGGCTCGGCGCCCGGACCGACCCGGGCGACGATCCCGACGCGAGCGGGTAGATTCGTCAGGTGGAACAGCCCGAGACCGAGCCGAAGTCTCCCGTGACCGTCATCGCCGGCTGCGCCCTGGTCGCGCTGGTGGTGCCGCTGTTCGCGCTCCAGGCGTTAGCGCTCGCCGGGAGTGTGGCGTCCGCGAACGGGTTCGGCCGGTTCGTGCCAGGGTTCTGGGACGAAGACGGCGACGGTTCACGCGAGATCGTCGTCGGCTGCCCGGAAGACGGCTGCGCGTCCTGCGACTACCACGCGTTCGGCCCCATCCACGTCGCCACCGTCAACGACTTCGACGCCCTCTGCCAGCCCTATTGAGGGGGTCGGGCCGCGATGAAGCCGGCCAAAGCCACACACATCGTTCCGACGATTCCCGCCCCGCTCGGGTACTCGTGCAACAGCACCAGGCCGAGCGCGTAGGCGAACACGGGCGTCGCGTATTGCACCACGCTCACCTGCGCGGCGTTGGCCACCGCGTACGCCTTCGTCATCAGCGTCTGCGCGATGGCGCCGAGCAACCCGACGGCGACCATCAACCCCGCCGTGCGCGGCGAATCCACGGCTGTTCCCTGAAGCAGCGTCGGAGCCGCGAGGAACGTTCCGATGACGCCGAACCAGAACACGATGACCTCCGACGAATCGGTCCGGGTCAACGTTCGCACCGACAGGTACGCGCCGGCTGCGCAGAACGCCGCGACGACCGCGCAGCCGAGGCCGATCAGATCGTCGCTCGCGGCCGGCCCGGCGACGAACGCCACCCCGACGAGTCCGAGCGCGAGCGCCGCCCAGATCCGCGGCGGAGGCCGCTCTCCAACGAGCGGCGACGCCACGCCGACGAGCAACGGCGACATGTACGTGATCAGCACCGCGTCTCCGAGCGGAAGCCGGGCGATCGCCTCGAAG